>NZ_DAVG01000062.1 GCF_002505485.1 Methanosarcina sp. UBA5
AGTAAGGCTTATGAGTCTATAATTAAGTTCTCTTCGGAGTGATTTCTCTTCTGCCGAATACTTTCATATTTCAGGTGTATTCTTGTATCCTCTTCAAATTCAAAGGAAAATTTTCCAACCTGAAAAATATGAAACAATTTTGTCGTACGGTTATAAAGTTGAATGTGTCTTGTGAATACGTTTTTATGACTTAATTACATTTTCAACTTTTTACCAAATATGTGAAACTCACTTTTTACCCATACAATTTGAAGAGGATACGTATTCTTCTTTTTTACTACATTGGGAGCGTTTCTTTTTAATAATGTTACTTATTTTTGTATCTAGTAAATGAGTAAAGAAGCCCGTAATTATGCTGAAAGTTTAATTCTTTTAGAAATTCTTCTGAATATAAGGAATAAAACATTCTTTCAATAAATCTAATACTCTATTAATTTTTCATAGTACTTAAAAATTTATCGTCTTTTCTTCTAATGTCCTCACTCCTAAAATTGCCCTGACCCGACGAAAATGAAATTATCTCAAACAAAATTCTATTTTTTCTATGAATTTTGTTCTTTACGCGACTGCAAAATCTCTTAAATATTTCTTTAAGTTTTGCAAAAAACACTTTTCTACATATTGATTTTTATTATTTAGATTGGATTCTTGCAAAAACATCTAAAAAAACGCAAATAAAAATTCTTTTTAAATGATTCAGGCAATTATAGAAAAATATTTAATGAAGAATTTTTTACTATCAAGTGAAAAAATAGATAAATCTGGAGGTTAAACTTTGAAAATAAGGGTTGTGAGTTCTAGAGAAGAAATCTTTACACTGAATCCAAATGAGAGAATAGTGCATCTGGCCTTTAGGCCTTCAAACAAGGATATTTTTTCACTGGTTGAGAACTGTCCGAAGATTGAGGTCATACAGCTTCCGAAATCTTACAGGCGTACCGTTTCTAAATCTATAGAAATGTTCCTTGAAATGCAGCGTATCCAGCTCATCGAAGGCGATGTCTGGGGCCACAGGAAAGACATAAACGAGTATTACCGTATTCCTTCCTCAATAATTGAAGAAATAAGAGAGCTGAAAACTGAAGGTAAATCCACTGAGGCTATTGAGGAAAAGATCTCAAGGGAAAGCAAACTTAATCCTGAGATGGTTGCTTATATCCTTAGAAAAGATGTTACGGCCTGAGAGGCTGAAGCAGCAGCTTTAACTTCTCCTCATTTTTCTTTCTTTTTATGTTTTGTTTCCTACTGTTATGTTTTATCCTTTTTTATAGGCTCAGTAATTCTTCGCAATCCGCTCTTTTTAATATTTGAGTCCTCTATAACTCTCATCTTATTCAATTTCTTACTTTTCCAACATTTTCTATTTTATTATTCTATAACTTTTAATACTTATAAAATTTTATTATCTTTCTATTTATTATGCTCCTTTATTTTCTCTAACAGTGCTTTCGAATTTTTTGTAGACCTTGATAGTATAACCTAAATCAAATTGAATGGAAAAAGCGTAATCTTCTGCTGGGTACAACAGCTTTTGCTCTGTTTTTGGTTAATATAATTAGTTTCAGGACCGAATGGAGCTAAACTTGTTCTTATAGTAAAAGGATCATTTCTCAAAATTTCTCATTAACATTTCTCAATTGCGCTTATTGGAATGGACTCTAAGTTTGAAGTTCAGATTTCGCTAGAAAGGCTATTATGTTTGATTTTTACATAAAATTCGTAAGTTATATATAAAAACATACAGAATTTCACGTCATGGCATATGAAAAATGGATTGACGTTACAAAAGGAATAGGTATTCTATTAGTTATACTTGGACATAGTAATTTTGATCAATCTTTTTTAGCAATAATTCATGCATTTAATATGCCATTATTTTTTTTTATTAGTGGTTATTTATATCATTATGAAAAATACAAACGGCAGCCAAGTTATTTTATCTCTCAAAAATTTAAGAGACTTGTAGTGCCATATTTTGTAACAAATATTATTATTCTGTGTACATTCACTTTGCTCTCTTTCTTTAAACTAAATTCTTTTAGTAGCAACTCTGCATTAAAACCTTTAATCGGAGTTTTTTATGGAAACGGAGCACCCTTAAATCCACCAACCCAATTTACAAATTTATTGAGTGTTCCATCTTGGTTTTTATTAGGTTTATTCTGTGCTTCTTTAATCCTATACATAATTGCTTATTCTCATGAACACTATGGATTAATTTTCAGCAGTCTTCTTTCTTTTTTAGTTATATTGTTTGGTTTTAAAATCAGTAAATCGGTTTTTCTTCCCTGGAGTTTTGATATTGCCTGTGTTTCAATGATTTTTATGTTCCCAGGATATTTATTTAAATATTCCAAAGTGAATCGGTTACATAATTATAAGGTAAATTGGCTACATAACTGCAAGGTAAATTGGTTACCTGATAAATCTAAAAATAATTTCTATGATTTCAGCTTCATTTTACTGTTTCTTGT
Source organism: Methanosarcina sp. UBA5 (assembly GCF_002505485.1). Taxonomy (GTDB): domain Archaea; phylum Halobacteriota; class Methanosarcinia; order Methanosarcinales; family Methanosarcinaceae; genus Methanosarcina. The sequence continues at coordinate 2,475 of NZ_DAVG01000062.1, forward strand.
TATAATTTCAGCTAATGGGAGTGTGGATATGAATACAAGATTGTATTCTAACTTGCTTTTTTTTAGTATTGCAGGTTTATTAGGAACTTATTTAACCATAAGATTCGCAAAAAATATCAGCAAAAAAGAAACATTCCTAACAAAAACACTTGTTTACCTTGGAAAATATTCTATTGTTATTTTATTGTATCATGGTTTTGTGCCAGTAGTAATCTTCGATATTATATGTAACCCTTTTAATATAAATGAAATTATATTTAATTGTCCAATTCTCTATAGTCTTGTTATGCTAGTTTCTTCTATAGTAACAATAACTGCTCTTAAAAGGTTACATGTTTTAAATAAAATATATTCTTTATGAGCCTGATTGTTGAACCTTTCCAAAATTTCAGGTTCTTCTAGAGTTTATCCTCCTCTCCAATTCTCTATTTGAGAGAAGGTTTGTAATCCCTTTCACTAATGCAGTAATAATTTACAGTCATCCCTAAAGTATAGCTAAAAACAGTGCTTTCCTATGAAAAGCATTTATTTCTGAGGCCTTTTTTCTAAGCCAGGGGCTTCTTCTGAGACAGGTAATTTTGCTTCACTATACTTATCTGAGTGCCTGCTTTCACTATCGATCCCATAGTTGTGGCTCTGTAAAAATCCTGTTGTTGGAGGAATCTCGAACACCTGTGATTCAATACGTGAGCTGGATCTCAATATTGAATCTAATCTATTTCTATCTATTTTTAGAGAATTTCTACAGTTATAATTGAGACCATTGAGGATAGTAATATCTTTTTGATAAGGTTTATAGAAGCCTGGCACTAAATCTTTTAAAATTTCAATCAGGTAAGGGTGGATTCTCAATTTTCTGCAATATTGAAATATACTTGTTTTCTATATTTTCCCACGAGTAATTTTTCAAAACAAAATCCATACCATTTTTACCCATAGTACTCCTCATTTCGTCCCTTGCCAGGAGAAGATCTAGACATGCCTTAAACTCTTCATAGTTTTCATAGTACAGGCCGGCATTGCCTCTTATACACTGACCTTTTAACACGTCACACTTCCCATTTACAAGTACAGGAGTTTTACAGAGCCAGGATTCTAGCAGGACCATGGACAAACTTTCGTACTTTGAGGGCATTACTAATAGTTTTGCCGCTTTAATCCCATCAAACTTGTCCTGTTCGGGGACGAAACCTAAGGAAAGGATATCTGGGCTTTGGGGGATTTTCATAGTCTGTTTTCCCAGTAATACGAGTTTAACAGAAGATTTCTCTTCTTTTTTATATCGAAGAAAATACTTAAATAGCTCCTGACAACCTTTAGACTCATCTACTCTTCCAACAAAGATTATGAAATTATCCAGGTTATACTTCCGGGCAAAAAAAACTGCATTAGTTCTATCCGGAATATCTATACCTACACCCACAACATCAGAAGGTATATTCGAAACTCTGAATTTTGAGGTGACAAAATTTTTCTCCTCTTCGGTATTAAAAATAAGCCGCCTGGGGGATTTGAAGAGTGAGTCGAATATTGACAAATAGATAGGCGGTTCGTCATGTGCCGTAGGAACAATCAGAGCTTTTTCTTTTACCTGCGGAAGGCCAAAGAAGGTAGTACAGTAAAGATAAGTAAAAAAGATAAAGCAAGTATAATCATCTTCAGCATTTTTTATATAATTTAAAAGATGTGTTGAGTACGGGCCTTGCAGTTTCATCCATTTAATTTCGTCTTCGTAGGTGGGACTATTACCAAAAATGTTCTCAGAGAATTTATTAAATTCCAGTAAATCTCTTTCGTAATCAACGCGAAATCTCCTGACTTTCACTCCGTTTAAGGTTTCAATCCCTGCAGGGTATTCATTCTTCCATGTTATGTAGTCTACCGCACAGGTGGTTAACACTTCTATCTTAAAGTATTTTGATAAGTGTTCAGCTAAGAGCCTGCAATGAAATTCGGCCCCTCCGTTAACTTCCAGGCCGTAACGCTGGACAACGAAGGCGATTTTCATTCGATCACCTGTTGAATATATTCTTTTAATGAATTTTCCATGGTCGGTCTTTCAAAATTTTTTAGTCTTTCTCTTTGTTTCTGGATTATTTTTTTTCTGAAAACTTCATTCTTTACTACAAGATTAATCATTTCTGCAATCTCATCGCTTTTAAGTTTGTTAATCAGAATTCCCGAGTTTCCAAGAGTATCCGGGATTGCAGTACAATTATAGGCGAGAACAGGTGTGTCAAAGTACATACTCTCAACAAGCGGGACACAAAAGGTTTCCCATTCGCTCATACACAAGAAAACATCAGCCAGTTTATAGTAAGAAATTAGATCCTCCATTGAGACTTTTCCAGGAATATAAACATCTTTTAGCTTTAGCTTCTGAATAATCTCCTGCAGTTGATCTAGATAATTTTCGCAACCTTCAAAATTCCCTATCAAAAACAAACGTGATTTTGGATTTATAAGCTTATAATATGAGAATATTTTCAAAATAAGATGTTGGTTCTTTTGAGGAATAATCCTTCCAACAAAAAGAAGATTCACGTAATCGTCATCAAATTTCGACAAGGTATTTTCATTCGGACTTTTATTGTAAATATTAAGGTCCAGTAAAAGTGGAAAAATTTCAGTATTTTTAAATCCCAGGTTATTCAGCTCTAGCTGTGTATATCGAGAATTTGCCAATGCCAGGTTTGTTATCTCTGGATATAAATTGAGCTCCTCTCTTCCCTGTACCAGTAAATACTGGATGTAATCGTTGATTCCATAAAGGTATTTTTCAGGCGTAATTCCATGAAACCTTATTATTTTTTTATCTGGCAACTTTCTTACATAATGAGAGACATCGGAGCCTATTGAGAAATGAAATATTAAAACGTTATCTTTTGAAGAGACTTTGTCATATTCAAGATGTTTTTTAGCATTCATTTCAGGGTGGATATTTTCAGCGTATATCTCTGATTCATAACCCCATTTTCTAAGGGTTTTGTTAATCTCAATAACCTCATTGCCTATTGCATCACCAGGGCTAAAGGTCGGCAATATTTGATGAATTTCCATATTTAAGCCTCTTCAAGAAACCGTACATATTTTTCAACAATCCGGTCCCAGTTAAAGTTCTCATCTACATATTTTTTCCCATTTATAGCCATTTTTCTTCTTAATAGAGGATTATTTAAGTAAAAGTTAATGCATCCTTCAAATTCTTCAAAATTCTTAAAATACAATCCAGACCTACCTTTAATACAGTGATTCTTTGTTACAGCGCATCCTGAATGAACCAGAACTGGTGTGAGGCATAACCACGATTCCATAATCACTATTGAAAAGCTTTCGTTAATTGAGGGCTGACAAAGAAGACTTGCAGCAGCAAAAGCATCATATTTATCCTGCTTTTGAACAAAACCCAGGTCAAGAATCTCTTTTTTAAACTTTTCCGGAATACTGACTTCTCCACTTCCTATCAAGACGAGCTTAAGCTCATTCTGATTCCTCAGTTTATACTTACAAAAAAAGTCAATTAGAAGAGGAGTGTTTTTACCTGGCTCCCGCCTTCCAGCATAAAGAATGAAATCGCTGTGTATTCCATATTTCTCCCGAAATCTCTTTGCTTCAAAGGAAATATTGGTATCTATTCCTTCTCCAAGAATTATTTGCTTGCCCTTAATATCGAATATCTCGTTTGCCAGTTTTGCTTCGGGTTCAGCATGGTATATTAGCCCTGCCACGTTCTGGAACATATTTTTATAAATGTCCATATATGCATAGCTCTCATCGTGAAGACAGGGTATCAAAAATGATTTTTTGGGATGGATTTGAGACCCGTAATATGTAGTTCCGAACATGTAAGGTATGAACAAAAAATAGTTGTAGTCCGAACCATGAATATCAATATAATGGCAAAGATCGTCGCTGTTAATCATCTCTTCGATGTATATCTGTTCTTCCTTTGCCGAGATTTTCTGGTTATGCATCAATTTCGAATTAACGCGATCGAATAATTTGATATTCCTTTGTCGGACTTTAAATCTTCGAATTGTGACGTTTTTTAATTGAGATACTCCTTCTTCGTAATAATTGGAGTTCCAGTCCGAATTGAACTCTTTCACGCAGGTAGTAAGGATTTCAACTTCAATCCCATTTCTGGAAAGATTCTCAGCCGTGTTTTTACATTCACTCTCTGCACCGCCTGGAATCTCTCCATACCAGGGAACAACAAATGCAATCTTCATTAACACTGCTCCAAAGTTATCTCACAAACTTAAAGAAAGTAAAAAGCAATCAAAATCTTTACTTATTCACGATTTTTCTTGTTACTAACCTCTTTATTTTTTCCCAATTACTGCATAATCCTGGGCTCCATATAAGGCATTATTTATCATGTCTATATTTTGATTGGAGATTTCAATCATTGATTTATCCCCTTCTGCATCCTCGAGACTTGGAAGCTTTTTCAATTTCATTTCAGGAGTTACAGGGGACAAAAATTTCGTTTCGATATCCCGAAAACCTGCAGTATTGACTAAAAACTTTAGAGTCTCCGGATGCACAGGTTTTACGTGAGATAGGTCTATGTAAAAGTTCGCTAAGGAGAACAATGAGAGAGGATTAACTGTCTCGACAATTATGTAAAAACCGTATTTCATTTTTTTGTTGCAAAGGTTCAACATATTAACGAGATACCTGGGATTGAGGTGTTCAACTACCTGACTTATGAAAATTCCATCGAGGCTTTTGTCTTTGATCTCCTCAAGAGCTTTTATAGCATCTTTTAGTTCGGCATTCAAACCCCTAGACTTACAGAAGTTTATCATATCTTCATCGACATCAATTCCTCGAGCATTGATGCCTTTCTGTTTTGCTAATTCCAGAAATTCTCCCCGTCCACATCCAATATCAAGCACATTGGTACAATTTTCAAAATAGCCTATAAAGTTTGTCTGATGTTGCAGGATATTTTCTCTCGAACCGCGGAATCTTTCTTCAAATATATAATAATTAATCGGGGAGTCAGCGTTCCCAGAGGAACTAATCTGGGTATTAGCGTTTCCAGAGGAATTATTCTGGGCATTAACCTTTCCGAATGAATTATTCTGGGCATTAGCCTTTCCTGAAGAATTAATCTGAGCATTAGTTTTTCCGGAGGCATTAATCTGGTGGTTAGCCTTTCCAGAGGAATCTGTTCCTTGGTTTTCGAGTCCTTTTTGTATTCTGGATTCAAGTACTTTATTAAGCCAGGCTTTGTTCTCAAGGTCCAGATTAATAGCAGAAACTACGGATTCTACTTCTTTCTTTATACTGCTGACAACTTCAGATTTCAGCTGTTCAGATTCAACTTTTAACTTTTCAGTTTCACTACTTAATTGCTCAACTTTGGATTTTAATAATCTGTTTTCGTCCTCGAGTTCTTTAATTCCCGATTTTAATTGCTCCACTTTATCAGAACAGGAGTCTGCTACTTCCTTTGCATTACCGAGAACGCCGGCAAGGTTATAATTAAGTTCACTTTGCTTCTGGAATACGGGATCGACATAACGTCTGACCTCCCCATGAACTAATTTTCTACCTTTTATCAAAAAGGTCCCCAAAAATGGACGATGAGAACTGATTGAATAGTTATTGTTACAAATATCGCAATCCGAACTGATTATTCCGGATTCGTGAGGACTTCTTGTTTTTGAGGAGATCTCTGAAAATACCTGTTCTATTTCTTCAGTACTCTTAGGATCCTCATTTTCTTTTCTTTCCTTTATATTCTCACGAATTTTTTCCATAATCTCTTCAACATTGATTTCATCGTCTTTTATCTCGAATGTATCCACTTTTGATTCCTCTAACCTGCATTCATCCGGGTTTTGCTCTACTTTTGCATTAATGTTGAGTAAAGGCTTATTAGTAATTTCCTGAAACCAGAAACAGCCTTCCTGCACAAGGTCAATTTGCAACTGATATTCTCCGTTTTCTTCAGGAGCAATGATATCTACTTGAAAATCACGTTGTTCTTGAGGATTTAAAGCAGGCAATATTTCAGTCCTGAATCCGTCAAAAACTTCATAAGTGCCGTCAGTCTTCAGCCAGTGATATGAAATATTTACGGGATAAGGAAATAGTGATACAAGGCGTTCTTTTCCTTTGTTTTTGATTGTTACACATAACTGGAATTTTTCATTTGTAGAAATAGTAAGAGTTTCCTTTTCCGATAAAATTTCTATGTCTATTCCATTGGTGTCTAGTTTTTTAGGATTTAACTCTTTAAAAATTGTATCTTTATCTATACTTTTTAAGGAGGCTACAGAAAAAATAGTTCTGGCATTATTGCATTCTTCTGGGCTAAAAGGACGAATCAAAGAGCCAAGGAAATCTGGATAATTGTTAACCCATGTGACTACATAAGGGAAAGATTTTTTCAACATTAAAGAGAGACTTTGAGGGGTTTGCTCATTAATATGCATTAAGTCCTCATAAAATGTCCTGGGGTTTTGTGGAATATAGACATCTATAGATTTTGCTACTTTCCTTTTTTCCTCATAGGCATATTGATAATATAATTTATTAGGAAAAGTATGAACAATAAATAATCCATCTTCTTTAAGAATGCTTGTAATTTTTTGAATCATTAATTCAAGTTTATTTTCCTCAATATGCTCAACAAAATCCGTAGCAATGATTCGATCAAACTTATTATTAAATTTATAATTTAGAAAGTCCTCTTCAATAAACTGCAGGTTATTTATTTTATTATTGTCCAGATATGTGGCTTTGGCAATCTGAATTGCAGAAGAAGAATAATCGATTCCGGTTACTTTAGCTCCAGACTGAGATAATACATAGGAAAGTTCACCCCTCCCACAACCGATATCCAGTATTTCCATATCTTTTCTTGGATTAACAAGGCAACATGCCGCAATTAATCTGGGATCTTCAAGTTTCTTGCCCTGGTATTTTTTGAAAGAATTATATCCTCCACAGTCACCTAAAAAATAATTTGAATTATAAGTAGATTTTAAATTTGAATAATTTTTATCAGCATATTTTGTGAAAATATGTTTAGCTGAATCTTTTATTTTAATTAATAATTCGCCTGCACATGCAGGGATTGTAAATGAAAAATCAATGAAATCTTTGTATTTATTTAGGAAATAAGTTACACTGAATAAGTTTTCATTGGACCAAAAATGGCTGTCTACCAGAATCCAGCTTCCTTTTTCCAATGCCAGCTCGAGATTGTGAAATGTTTCGTCTCCATCGTACTTGGCATCTACATGAATCAGATCATAAAAATCTCCTGGCAAAGCAGTTATTGACCGGTTATTCGCTAATAAAAAGTCTGAATTATAGTCTTTCGTGAGTTTCTTAGCCCAATTTACTTCTTTTTCAGCTCTATCAATATTGCCAGAATCATTTATTCCCAGATATGTTGCGTTTTTAGATGCTTTTAAAAAAGTTATTGCACTGTATCCATATCCGACGCCGATTTCTAAAATTGATTTGGGTTGAATCATTTTGGCAATTGCATACTTCATACGATAATAATCAACCCATTCGTTAAAGAGATATGATAGTTCATCACTAGGAAATACGTAATCTCTGAAATCATAATCAGTATTATTGTAGATAGAGATTAATTCATCCAGCATATTTCGGTCTCCAAAATCAACTAACTATATTTTAAGTTTTATTGAAATTTTAGATTATAACCTGATATTCTAAAGTATAATACTTATTTGTCGAAATGAGGACCGATCTTTTATTGAACTGACACCTTAGGATTCATGTTGAAAACACCCGAATAAATGATCGAATCATCTCGAGAGATAATTTTTAAAATATCTACATCGTGAGCCATTAATAAATATTCTTCAAAAGATCCTCTGTCATATCCTTTGTTTGCTACTCCTACAGATAAGGAATAATTTCCGGCAGATAAAGGAATTTTCATTTTATAAGTGATTTTAGCAACCTGTTCTTTCTTCAGTGGTGGAGTCTTTATTCCCATGCAGTAAGTATTTGTCTCGAATACCGATACTCCTAGATTGTCTCTTACATGCAGTCCATAATGAGGTTCAGATAAATCTTTAAGACTTTTAATTTCATAAACAAATTTTACTGTCTGCTCGCTCTCAATATAAGATATCCTTTCATCTCGTTCATTCAATATATTAAAAGAAAGGATTTTAACCTCACCTGTTGAAGTGCTTGATGTTTCTCCTCCTTTTCTATCACTAACTTTTACAACCTCAACTTCCGCATTTCCCATATGCGATTTCTTTAAAATCATTCCGTAGTAAAAATCAATAATAGTTTTCGGATCACCATAGTCAAGAACACGACCTTTATCCAGCAATATTGCCGAGTCACATAAAGTTTTCACGGCGTTCATATCGTGTGATACAAAAATAATGGATCCGCCTGTGTTTTTAAATTCAAGGATTTTTCTCATGCATTTTTGCTGGAAATAAGCATCCCCTACCGACAGAGCCTCATCGACAAGGAAGCATTTAGGTTCTGCGTGTATTGCAACTGAAAAGGCCAGTCTCATCAACATACCTGATGAATAAGTTCTAATTGGCTCATAAATGAATTCTCCAAGTTCGGCAAAATCCATTATATCAGTTTTTTTCTCATCAATTTCTGCTCTTGTCATTCCTAGGAAAGTTCCATTCATATAAATATTCTCAATACCTGTAAGCTCAGGGTTAAAACCCGTCCCGAGTTCCAGCAGGCCTGTGATCTTCCCATCGATCTCTATTGAGCCGGCATCTGGAAGCAAAATTCCGGAAAGAATCTTCAATATTGTTGATTTACCTGCACCATTTTGTCCGACAATCCCAAGGGTTTCACCTTCCTGTACCTCAAAAGAAATATCTTCCAGTGCAACGATATCACGATGGTATTTCTTTCGGAAACAGATTTCCTTGAGCCTGTCAGCCGGGGATTGATATGACTTGAACCTTTTTGAAATACCTGTTACTCGCATCATTTTTTATTCACAACTTTTAATTTCTTAAATAAAGTCCCGAACATCCCTTTCAAGCTTTTTGAAAGTAATACCTGCACACAGCAGAATTGCAAAACTCAACAGGCACAGAAATAGGATAGCTTTTAAATCTGGACTCTGATCATATATAAAGACACTATGGTATGCATGAATGAATGTAAAAGCCGGATTATAGATCATAATCTTTTTGACATATTCTGGAAGTATATCATAAACATATACAATCGGTGTAAACCAGAACCAGAACTGAAGTGCGATTCTTATGATTTCTCTTAAGTCCCTTACAAAAACAACAAATATTGCTATAAGAAATCCAAGGGAATAGGCAAAGAGCTGCTGTACCAGATATATTAATGGAACAAATAAGACCAGAGGTTTCACGCCATATCCACTAATTAAAAGTAAAAACAGGAATACTCCCATTGTCACGACAAAAGTGATACTCTCTGAAATAGCAATATAAAGAGGGAATGAAGAAAGATCAACCTTTACTTTGGTGATTATATGTTTTTTATCTAAGAAAACAGTAGCCGTTCTTAAGACCGTGTTTGAAAAAGCGTTCCATGCGACTACACCAGAAGTAAGATAAAATCCATAAGCGTATACCGAAGAAGAGCCCGGTAAACGCGATCCCATAAGATTAGCAAATATGACAGTAAATATGAAAATATCTACAAGCGGATAAATAAAGTTCCACAAAGCTCCTAAAGTAGATCCAGAGTATTTTTCAGTAATATCTCTTTTTGCTAATTCAAGAATTAAACCTATATTCAAATTAATATCTCCTGATTATTACTTCGTCGGGATGAAAGAATATTATATTTTTTTCGAGAAATAATCTGATTACCGGAGTCATCTATCACAAAAACAATTTTCGCAGACAATATTTTTTTTCATGCTATTTTCAAAAATAGAGATATCAAACATAGCTGCTCTTTTAAAACATTCATTTCCATAGCTTGACGGATTTTTCGAGATAATCTTCACTGCCCTGATTATACTTTGAACATCTGCTTTCACAAACATGCCGGTTTTCCCGTCGATTACCGTTTCCTTAAATCCACCTTCGTTTACAGCTACTACAGGTTTTCCACTTGCCATAGCTTCTACAGGTGTCATCCCGAAATCCTCATCCATAGCAGTGCAGACAAAACCTCTACAGCGGGAATAAAGGTCAATTAATTCCGTCTCAGAAACCTCACCAAGAACCTTTACGTTTTCAGGTAAATTGTCAAGAATATTTTTTGCGTAACTTTTTGCATGATCTCCTTTGGAATACCCCCCAACAATGACAAGCTTTTCTTCAGGCATCTTCTTGAACGCCTCAATTTGAATTTCCACTCTTTTTTCAGGGTAGAGCCGGTTTACTGAAAGCCAGAAGTCTCCGTACTCTTTACAGGTAAATTTCGAAGTGTCTACAGGGGGGTAGATAACTTCAGCATCCCTGTGGAAATACTTTTTGATTCTTGTTGAGGTATTTTTAGAGTTAGTTACGATTTTACAGATGTGGGAAAGGTAGTATTCGGAAATTGGCCTGTGGAGCCCTACCCAGATCCGGAAGAAAATCGAAATCCAGAGGGGTTGCCTACTGATAAAGGTTTCATAAAGATCATAGAAAGCTCGTGTAGGAGTATGGCAGTAATACAGGTTGGGCTTATGTTTCTTTGCCGCGAAATGTGCCCAGTTGCCTGAAAAAATGAAAAAATCGTATTCCTTTGAAAAATCACAGGCCGCAAAGTGAAAAGATGCAGAGATTTGCTTCAGAGGAGGTACTTTTGGGGTTTTTCCCAGACTGATTATTCGTATGTCGGGATACCCCATCTTTTTTACGGACTCCATATTCAAGTCAGTAGTGATAACATCGGCATTGAAATATTTTGCGAGCATGAGGACAAGTTTCTCTCCGCCGCCAATAGCTCCAAAATAATCATGAAATATGGCTATTTTCATCGATTTCTCACTTTTTTCAGGGGTTTAAACAAATGCAGATAAAAGGATAATAAAATTGTAAATGTAAACTTTGAGTTCCCCGTGAGTGGGAAGAACACAGTATCAGATTTTTATATTCTGTAATTCCTGATCTATCATTTAATTAGTAATACAAAATTTTATCAGTGGCACCTGACTTCCAATTAATAGTGTCCTATTTCCTGCAAGATTTCTATAATTCATTAAGCTCAACGGTTATAAATATATTGAAAATTGTATTTCAACAGTAAAGACATATGATACTTTCCAGATGAGATGGTTCATTAGATATATATAATACTTCCCAGATGAAGTGGTTCATTAGATTACGAGATTAGACGGTTCATCCTATTTGTTAAAAAGAGTTAATTTTCGTCTAAACATCATTTTAAACGTCACTTTAGTGTTATTTACTCTCATTAATACACTGGTCTGAAAAGGACGAATCCAATACTCAGTCTATAGTTACAACCTCTGGTTATACAGGTTAAGGTTATTCACGTTATCACCTGGATCGTAAAACCTTAAAGTTATTATATTAATTCAACTACTATCAAAGATTAGTTACTTTTAAGTGCAACGAAAGTAGACAGTTAAAAACTAAAAGAGATGGTTACAACGAACAAAGGCATGGGATGTCCGGTGGCAAAACGGCCCGCTCATAGATTAAAATTCGGTATTATTTCTTTGACCGCAGTTGTGTTAGTTGCTTTTCTCATGCGCATGATCTCATATTCCACGGTTACTGCAAACGGAAGCATAACTTTCTTTGGATATGATAGTTTCTACCATATGCGGCGCATTTTATATACAGCTTCCAATTTTCCTCATTCCCTTAATTTTGATTCTTACATTAATTATCCCGGAGGTTTTCAAGTCGGGTGGCCTCCTTTTTTTGACTTCCTGGGCGCGCTGCTTGCAAAAGTTCTGGGAGGAGGCAATCCAAACCTGTATACTACCGAATTTGCAGGAGCCCTGCTGCCAGTGCTTCTGGGAGTTTTGACAATAATTCCACTGTATATAGCAGCTGCCTCGGTATTTGACCGGAAAAACGCACTTCTTGGAGCCTTGATTTTTGCAGTGATTCCAGCACATGTCTACATATCCCGGTTTGGAGCAGTTGATCATCACGTAGCAGAGACTCTCCTCTCAACTTCAGCTTATGCATGTTTTATACTTGCTTTAAAATGGGCAAGAGAGAGCTCCCTTTCCCTGACCTCTCTTAAAACTATCTCTTCCGAAAAGAAACTAATTAAATCGCTAGCTCTCGCAGGAGTATCCGGACTATTCTTTGCACTTCTGATTTACACATGGATAGGGGCCCTAGTTTTTATAAGCTTTATCGTATTTTACGCATTCATACAGACAATAATCGACCTTAAAGCGGGGAAAAACTCAGACTATCTCTTTATTTGTTCGATTACAACCCTGCTTGCAACGCTTCTCTTTACCATCCCCCTATCAGCAGGTTCCGTGCGTCTGGGTCTGGAAATGAGCGCAATGTACCTTTCCTGGTTCCAGGTATTCTATGTGTTCAGCATGCTAGCTGGAACTTTAGTTATCTGGGGGTTTTCCTTATATATCTCGAAAAAAGATCTGGACTGGAAGTACTATCCAGCCATCTTAATACTGGTCTCTGTGGCAGGGCTTCTGTTTCTGAGGACTTTTTCTGCCGAAACCTATGCTTTTGTAGTTGAAGGAATGAGGTTCTTCCTCGGAAAAGGTGAATACACAAGCACGATTACCGAAGCTCTGCCAATGTTTTTAACCGCAGACGGAAAACTTACGTTTTCGGCAATACTGGGAAGTCTTGGGCTTTGCTTCCCTGCTGCTCTGGGAGGATTTTTCCTGCTCGTCCTTGAGTGGAAGGGAGACAAATCAAAGCCTGAAGGAGTGTTTTTCCTCTTATGGTCAGTCTTTTTCGCATATTTAATGCTATCTCAGAGGCGTTTCTCATATCTGTTCGCAGTAAACGTCTCAATCCTTACCGCATACTTCCTCTGGGTTTTACTCGAGTCTTTTAACTTTGAGACTGAAGTAAGAAAGCTGGTGAAATCTGTCCCGATTCCCGGAAATAATACAACTTTTACATCTAATGCAGAAAAAGAAACAAGGTCAAAAAAGGCAGAAAAAGAAACAAAATCAAAAACAAAATTAAAGCTAAAAACAAATAATCCTTCAGGCTCAAAAAAGAATTCTCAACCCGACTACTTCAAAATCGTCTCATCCCTGGTACTTATAGGGTTTGTATTTATACCCTGCATATGGGCAGGATTTGCTTTTGCAAAAGATGATGGCTTGATTGATCCTGTATGGAAGGACTCACTCACCTGGCTTGGAGCCTCGAGTCCTGAGACTTCTTATTACCTTCAGCCTTCTGGAACTCCAGAATATGGAGTTTTGAGCTGGTGGGACTACGGAAACTGGGTCGTTTACCAAGCTAAAAGACCTGCAGTCTCAAACAATTTCCAGACCGGCATAGATGATTCTGCACATTTCTTTACAACGGATTCCGAGGCAGAAGCAAAGGCGATTATGGAAAAGCTCAAAGTAAAGTACGTAATAACCGATGATCTGATGGCAGGAGGCAAGTTTGGGTCTATTGTTAAGCTTGCAGGCGGGGATATAAGCAAGTATCTAAATGTTCAAACCGTCAACGGAAATGGCGGGCTTCAGACTGTTGCAACTGCTAAAGAGAAATATACGAAAACCGAATTATACAGGCTTCAAAAACTTGACGGATCAAATCTTGGAAACCTGAGGCTTGTTCATGAGGGTACTGCCCCTGAGGGAAATAATGACACAAGTAGTAGTGACGTAAAGATATTCGAATTTGTCCCCGGGGCCAGGCTTTCAGGTACTGCAGACCCAGGACAAAACATTACTGCGACTCTTGAGCTCAGCTCGAATACGGGCCGAAAATTCACATATCAGAATGAAGCAGTGTCAGATAAAAACGGTTCATTTGAAATAACCGTACCTTACTCGACCGAAAATACGGCAGGTGGAGTCAAAGCTCTGTCGGCTTACTCCCTGAATGCAGGAGGAAATACCACAGTCTCAGAAGTCCAGGTAACGGAAAAGGATGTCCTTGAAGGGAACAGGGTAGAGGTGAAAATCCCAGACTCAAAATGAGGACTTTCTGAACCGGATCTTTAAAATGAAAAAAGAAATTAGAATCTTTTTAAAAATGAAGAGAGGAAAAGAACTCTTTCCGTTCTCTTTTTCCTCTTCCCCTTTTATTATTTCTTGAAACGGCTTTACTCAATTTTTGAGAAGAATACTTTAGTTGTGGGGCTGGCGCCTAAAATCTAAAACAAAAATCTTGAAAATTTCATTCTCCCGTGCTTTCGACTCCTACGGCGCTCAGGAACCTTTTCACTACGGCCTCATTAACCAGCCTGAGTAATGTCTGCCGGTCTTTTGTAGCGCTGAAAACTCCAAGGGGAATCTGGGCTCCTGCTGCGTTTGCGTGTCCACCTGCATCTTCTCCAAAAGCCTGGCGCATAACTTCGCCGAGGTTAATTCTGATATCATTGCTTCGCCCGGAGATATAGATGCGGTCTTCAGTGACCCCAAAAACCACGGTTGTAGAGATCCCTTCAAGGCTTAAAAGGTAATCTGCAGCCTGAGGGAGCGTATCCCTATCCCTTATATTCCCGACATTTGAGAGAAGGTAACTTCCCAGCACCTGCCGGTTCCTGATGGCTTCGCCGAGTACTTCAAGGGTTTCAATGGCCATTGAAGGCTGTTCAAGCTGGTCAAGAATCCCATGGTTCGAAAGTGGGTAAAGGTACGAAGCAGCTGAAAGATCTGCAGGGTCGGTCTTCCGCTTGAAATCCTGGGTGTCAGTCCGGATTCCATAGAGCAGGGCTGTTGCCAGCGTCTTGGAGATATTGATATTGAGTTGCTGCAGGTACTTTGTCATTATAGTAGCCGTTGCCCCGAAATTAGGCCGGATATCTATGTACTCAGCCTTTATCTCGGTTTCTCCTGGTGGGTGATGGTCAATTACAATACCCACAAAAGAATTGGGGGGAACCATGTTGTTAACGCCGGGAACAGAGCAGTCTATCAGGGCGATTTCATCGAAGCCTTTGAGGCCGTTCTCTTCCATCTTGCCGAGGTCAATCCCGAGCAGGTTTACAAAGGCTTTATTTTCCTGATGTCCGATTCTGCCATGGTAGAGGATGTTTGCCTCAACCCCTATACTTTTTGCAATCTCTTTCAGGGCCAGCCCGCTAGAAATGGCATCCGGGTCAGGGTTATCGTGAATTACAATAGCTAGTTTTTTATCTCTTATTCCTTTCAGCCACCGCGCAAGCCTGTTACCCCTATGAACAGACTCGGCTCTCTCAAGGGAACGGGAAAGGGAACTTGCGACAAGCTTCGAAGGCATAAAGACATAATCTGCCCCAAGGTCCTCCATTTTTTCCTTATTTATAATATCTGAGGCCCGGGAAAAGAGCTGAACATCAGGGTTAATTGCCTTTTTGAAATTCTCAATGCCCTTTCTGTTAGCCTCGTTATTGGAAGTCAGGAAAAGTATAACAACAACATTTTTAAGGTCAATTTTATCGACAAGCTCAGGATCGGAGATATCTCCTACAATCGCTTCAAAGCCTTCCTCCCTGAGAGTCTCAACCTTAGCTTCGTCTTTATCTACAATAATTACGAGCTTATTACTTTCCCTGAGCTCTTTTGCAAGCGCAAAACCGACACTTCCACTGCCCAGAACAAGGTATCTGGCTTTGACTGTACTTTTAAGATTGCTATCCGCATCTTTTGGAAAGTTAAGCAAAAATAGTCCTCCCTTTTTTATATAAGTCCAGACACGTGCAAAGGAAAGCAAACATTTGATCAGAATCCTGCCTATTCACATTTTACTGCAGTTAGTTAACTGTAAGGCTAACTGTAGTTTTTTGGACTGTTTTTCTTGCTTATTAGTCACTCTTACGAAACTGCGTTTTATATATCATACTCTTAAGAAATTAATATGCTTTTTATGGAAAACTCAGAAATTCCGGTATATTATGTTATATCGGAATTTAACATATATACTTAATAACATCAAATAGGTTTTCCTCGGTGTAAAAATATAAGAAATAAATTACCTCAATTGCTCTTGATATATATAATAATTTCTACGACAGTCTATAAGACAGAAAATCCATATGAACCGGAGAATTCATATGAGCCAGAGAATTAAGGCTTGCAGAAAAAATTTGAAAGATTAAACGGGTAACAAGAGACCAGATAAAATAGGCCGGCAGGGAATAGTTATGAAGTGCATCAATTCTTTGAGGATGAAGGCGATAGACCGAAATTGCGAATGCCTTGGGCTTCTATCTGTCCAGTTAATGGAAAATGCAGGGGCAGTTATTGCACAGCACATACGGGAAAAGCTTGAGAGCGGCAGAGTACTTTTTCTCGCAGGTAGAGGAAATAATGGAGGAGATGCTTTTGTTGCAGCCAGGCATCTTGCAGGCTCTTCAGGATACACTGTAAAGGTAATGCTACTTGGAAAAGCCAGGGATATAGGAACGAAAGAAGCTTTCCATAACTTTTCCCTCCTGAAGTTCAGCCGTGTGGACGTGTTCGAAATAACGGATTCGAGCCAGATTGAAGCTGCGGCTTTGGAATGGTTCCAGGAAGCTGATCTGCTCGTAGACGCAATATTCGGAACCGGAATAAGAGGAAAGCTCAGAGAGCCTGAGTCAACGGTTATCGACTTTATAAACCGGGAAGGGAAAGCCGGAAAAAATGTAATCTCGGTTGACATCCCTTCAGGACTTGACCCTGATGGCGGAGATTTTGAAAAAGCTGTACATGCAGGGCTTACAGTCACTTTTCACCATATGAAGATCGGGCTTTTGGGCGAGAAAGCAAAAGAATACACTGGCGTGATAAAGGTTGCAGATATCGGAATTTGTGCTGACGCCGAACAGTATGTTGGTCCCGGAGACCTGATGATGCTACACAGGCGGAAGTCAAGGGAACACAAGGGGGATTCTGGAAGAATCCTTGTTATAGGAGGCGGCCCGTACTCAGGAGCTCCAGCCCTTGCAGCCTTTGCAGCCCTTAAGGCTGGAGCAGATCTTGCAACCGTAGCAGTGCCTGCACCTGTAGCCGAAATTGTGGCATCATATTCTCCGAATCTGATCGTCCGAAAACTCTCTTCAAATGTTCTCTGCCCGGAAGATCTTTCAATCCTTCTGGACCTCATAAATTCCCATGACGTGGTCGTGATGGGAATGGGGCTTGGGAGAGCGGCAGAAACCCTGGAAGCTGTCCGAAAAATCCTGCCTTTTTGCAGGAAAGCGGTTCTTGATGCCGATGCCCTCTCAGCTCTCTCAGGCGCTATTTTTGAAAGCCTTGCAGGCAACTGTGAACTGATAGTAACCCCGCATGCCGGAGAATTTGCCCGCCTGAGAAATCTGGAGACCCCTGAGAGCCAGGAATCCCGTATTAAAGCTGTCAGGGAGTTTTCGGAGGAAAAAGGGGTTGTAACACTTCTCAAAGGAAAAATCGATATTATCTCGGATGGAAAACAGACTCTACTGAACAGGACAGGAAACCCAGGCATGACCGTAGGGGGTACAGGAGACGTCCTTGCAGGGCTTACAGGATCTCTTTTTTCCCGAAATCCTGCATTCCTCGCGGCAGCCTGTGCTGCGCATATTAACGGGGCAGCCGGGGATTTAGCTTTTGAGAAGGCAGGAAATGGGCTGCTTGCAACGGATGTTCTGGAAAAAATTCCTGAAATCATTAAAGAGGCCGAGATCGGGTAAAGGAGATAAAGTAAAGTCTAAATGTAAAATACTGTAAAAGTCTAAATGTAAAACTGTAAATTTGCTAAAATGGGGAGGAAATTCGTATGGTACATGAAATTGAAAGGAAAATCGAGCTGGAAATTGAAAGAAACAGGATAAGAGTTTCAATTTTTTACGGGGAAGATGAACAGGTTATAAAACTCAACATTGAAGAAGCCAGAGAACTTAGAAAAAAGCTCGATAAAGTACTTGAAGACTATTCACAAAGAAAGCAAGTCAGAATCGACTGATCCGAGAAAAAGCACTGAAATGCCAAGAAAAACCCTAAAATACTAAAAAAGGGAGATTAACAGCCAGATTGGCTCTAACCAGATAGATCAAGGTCATATTAAGTACAGAAAACGCGGTGATATTGTGGAAAAACAATTTACTCATATTGAGTCAGGCAGAGCGCATATGGTAGATATAAGCGAAAAACGTGAGATTCCGAGATTGGCGCGGGCTGCAGGGGAAATTATACTTTCAGGGGAGACTATAGAGAAGATAAAAACCGGAAACGTGGAAAAAGGCAACGTGCTTGCAACTGCGAGGGTTGCGGCCATGCTTGCGATTAAAAAAACTCCTGAGATAATTCCAATGTGCCACCAGATCTCGATCACTGCTATAGATGTGGATTTCGAGATCTGCAAAGGGATGATTTCAGCGGAGGTAGAAGTCCGGACTGTCGGGAAAACAGGAGTTGAAATGGAAGCTCTCACAGGGGTTTCGGCTGCTCTGCTGACTATATGGGATATGGTGAAATCGGCGGAAAAAGATGAGAGTGGGAATTATCCTCATACTTCAATACAAAATATCAGGGTGCTCGAAAAGCTTAAAGGGTAAAGCCCAGGGCAAGCCCATAAAAAATAAGCTTTTTAAAGGATGGGATATATCAAGACGGCAGACTGAGGTATATATCTTGAAGATCATAGGTGGACCAGCATCACAGTTACTTGCCAGCCGCACTGCCCGGGCTTTAGGGACAGAGCCTGTACTTTCCGAGTTTAATCTATTTCCTGATGGGGAACTTTATCTCCGAATCGCAGAAGAGACTGAAAACGAGCGTGTGACCCTTATTCAGAGCACGCCCACTGATTCTGACCTTGTTTCCCTGCTCCAGCTTATCGATGCATGTGAAGGGGCAAAAGAGCTCAATGTCGTGATTCCTTACATGGGATATGCCAGACAGGACAAGAAGTTCAAGCCCGGAGAGCCAATCAGTGCCCGCGCAATTGCCCGCTGTATCAGGGCTGACCGTGTCTTTACGATAAACATCCACGAAAAAAGTGTGCTTGAACATTTCCCTGGCTCTGCGCACAACCTTGACGCAGCTAAACTTGTTGGGGAGTATATCGCAGGGCTTAACCTGGAAAACCCACTCCTGATTGCTCCGGATTCGGGAGCTGAAGGGCTTGTAAAGCGCGTCTCGTCAGGTCTGGGCTTTGATTACGATCACCTGGAGAAAACGAGACTCAGCGGTGATACGGTTGTAATCAAGACAAAAAGTCTCGATGCAACAGGTAAGAATGTTGTCCTTGTAGATGATATGATTGCAACAGGCGGGACAATGGCTGAATCTATCAAAATGCTCAGAGCCCAGGGAGCAGCAGACGTTCACATTGCTTGTGTACATCCAGTACTTGCAAGGAACGCAGCTTTAAGACTCTTCAACGCAGGCGTAGAGGACATCATCGGAACCGACACCCTTGAAAGAGGAGAGAGCAGGTTGAGCGTTGCCCCACTTATTGCAGATGCCCTTAAAGGACTCTGATTAAAATAGTTTAATTTTATTACCGTTAACTATTTTTTATATTCTGTTGTCTTTAGTATTATGACTCTTCCAGAAGTCTGTCCACTTGATGAAAGCCAGACATGTAAAGGGCGGGAGTGCCATCTCTTCTGCCTTGAGTGGAGAACAAAAGAACCCACCTGCCTTATAGGTTACAGCATAACGAGTAAAGTTAAGTCCGGTAAAGCTGACCGTAACAGGGATACCTATGCTGAAGATACTTTCCGGAAACTAGGCAAGCAGCCCCTATCTAAAAGAAAAGATATCTCTGAAAAAGGAGACTGGATCCCTTCAAGGCTCTCAAAAAGACCTCAGGAAGTACCTGTTGAAAGGAAAGAAAAAAGCTTTACTCAGAACCGGTACTTTCAGGAAACGGCTGTAAAGAAGCCTGATCCGAAGTCCGAGGGAAATCATGACGAAAGGCTGAGAGAAAGATATGCTCCCGGCGATGCTGAGAAAGCCTCCATAAGGCTGGAATCCAGATTGAAAACTGTATCAGCTGAACAGAATCCGGTTATATATGCAAAAACTCAGCCCAAAGTCCAGGAAAAGCCAAAGGCCCCGGAAAAAGTAATTTCAAGAGATAAGCATACGACAATCTTTGCACCTTTTGACACCGATAAAAAAGATAACTCTTGCCTGTCAGGGAGAGACGAAAAAGCGAAACAGTCCCCTAATAATAGGGAAAAACGTAAAAAGCCTGATAAAGCGATGGAAATAGACCTTCCTGAAACTTATGATGAGGATTTCTGGAGTTAAACGCTCTCAGCCCGAAAATGGCTGTTTTTCGGTCAAGCCTTTTTTGAAAAGGGTTGACAGTTAACCGCCCTCAACCCGAAAAAATAGCTCAGACACAAAGGCAGAGACGTTCCAGAAAGGGTTTCTTACCCTTGAAGGAAAAATATCTTCCTTGCTCCGGCGTTTCTGAAGTAGATCTACTTGACTCCTTTATGAAGTTGATTTTTCTGGTTTTAAGGCGTTGATATAATTATAAACCATGAATATAGAAGGAGTTATGAGGAAATCAACTATACGTCTGAGAGAAAATTTCGATATCGTAAAATTCTCATTTTCATGCTGCTTAACTTATGTTGCTTAACTTATGCTGCTTAACTTTCATTTTGCATGTTCGGGAAGGAAACAAAAAAAGGATATGATGATTCAGGATGGACCGCCAGACATACCAGATAATCTACAGCTCACTGCATGACTTTAAAGATGTTTTCCGCCTTTCAGAGGAATATTCCAAACCCGTAGGCATGCTTGCAACAATCCTCAACCAGAAGGTCGTAAAAAAGACTCGGTTCAAACACAGGAAAATTTATTCCCGGGAAAATGAACTTTTTTTAAAATGGAAACAGGGACGTACGATTCTTGACCTTGCAGAGTACACAGGCTTTCCTCCTACCCTTATGGCATCGCTTATTATGAAAAATTGTCAAATTTCCAAGAAAAGTATAAACTGGCTTTTCAAAAATGTGGATTCAATCGAAAACCGTCGCCTTAGAAAGGAAGTCAAAAAAGCTCTTGAGGTCGATCACTTCTTTTCCCCTCACGCCCATGAGATGCAGTGTAAGAAAGGCGAAATGGGAGAAGCACTTATCCAGAAATGGCTTGATGATAGGGAAATTCTGTATTGTACCGAGGCAGACATTCGGGCTAAAGGAGAAGGCAAGACTCCAGATTTTGTCCTGGAAGATCCTGTACGCATAGACAATCTAATGGTCAACTGGATTGAAAGCAAAGCACTCTTCGGAGACGACTTTGAACACGAGCACTATTCGAAGAAGCAGTTTCGGGAGTATGCAGAGATTTTCGGAGAAGGCATGGTCGTTTACTGGTACGGCTATCTCGAAGATCTTCCTGCCGAGGGCTATCTTGTAAAGAACTACAGCTTTTTTGAAGAATATAAAGAGGAAGTTGACGAGCTATTTAATTATCTGGTATACTGGTGAACCGCAAGCCTTTTCAAAAAAGGCTTGAGCGAAAACCCCTCTGGCGGCCTTTGAGTTTGATAACCTTATTCCAAACCTTATCGCGTGATCAACCAGCGCAACGGTTGTATTAAAGCTTTACAATAGACGACATATTGGTAATAGGGTCTTTTTCTACCTGGAAAACGTGGTCTGCCGAGTCTATAAGGGACTCGTCATGGGAAACCACAATAATCTGACCTACCCCTATGCCGCGCATCATGTCTATGAGTTTCAAAAGCTGATTTATATGCCCGCGGTCAAGAAAAACCGTAGGCTCATCAAGGATCATAGGGGGAAGCCCGTCTGCCCTGTCTCCGCCGAATCCCATAGCAAGAAGCCTGTAGATTGCACAGCGCAGGACAAGGTTAAAGATCGCACGTTCTCCTCCGCTAAGGAGTTTAGGTTCAAGGGGAGTTCCGTCCTTCCTGTAAACCGTGAGGTTGTATTCTGGGTCGAGTTCGATATGTGAATAAGCATTGTTTGTGTACATGAAGCTGAACATTTCATTCAAAAGGGTAGAAAGGGCCCCTATATTTCTTGTCCGCATATCAGCCCGAACACGCATATAAATGCTCTCAAGCTCCTCAGCGTTGCTATATACGGCTTCGAGATACTGCTGCCTGTTTTCAAGAGTTTTGAGTTCGTCTTTCAGCTCATTACGGCGTTTTAAGCTATTCTCTACCATCCCGACTTCTTTTAAAAGCGCATCTTTTCCAGCCGTCATTTGCCGGATTTTTTCGGTAAGGTTTGCCTGATACTCTTCAAGCTGGGTACGCTTTAGCTGAAAATCTTCGAACCTGCTTCCCTGTAGCTTTCCTTCAAGCTGTTTTACCCGCTCGTTTCTTTCAAGGATTTCCCTGTCAAAGAAGCCAACTTTTTCGGCAAGGTTCCTGATTGAAGCTTCAAGCTCGGAGATTTTGTGCTTTATGTTATCCATCTGGATCAGGTTTGCCCCGAGTTTTTTTGTCTTCAGGAGACGCTTTGCACTCTCTTCATGGGTTTCTTTTGCCAGGACTTCTTTTTTCCTCAGGGCTTCAAGCTCAACTCCCAAGGTTTTGAGTTTTTCCTTTTCCAGAGTCTCCCGTTCAGCAAGCTCTTTTAATTTCTCATTGAGCTCTCCAAGCCTCTGCCCATAATTTTCGATCAGCGCAAGGGAAGTCCTTATTTTTCCATTGAGGCTCTCAATTTCCGAGGCGTTTTCAGCAAGCTTTTTCTCAAAGGTTTTTGCCTCCCGAAGCACTCTTTCACTTTCACCATGGGCTTTTTGAGCCGCCACCTCCCAGCCCTGCAGGGCTTTAATATCAGGAAGGAGCTTGCCCATTTTAGCCTCGAGTTCCTCCTTTTGTTTATTAAGATCTTCGAGTTTGAGGGAATCTTCCTCTGTCCTGGTTCTATGAATCGCTATCCTTTCTTGTAGATCCTTTGCCTTATTTTTGAGTCTCTCGTTTTCCAGGTCGTAATCCAAAATCCGCTTCTCCAGCTTTTTTGCATCCTTAAGCCGGTTGAGTTTTTTCTCGATTTCGGCCTGCTGGAGCTTTATATCGAGAAGTTCTGCTGCAAGCTTTTCTTTCTTCTGTTCAGATTCCCCGGTTGTGCATGCAATTTCAGAGCCTTTGAGATCCTGCCCGCATGTAGGACATTTTCCTTCGGCAAGCAGCTGCCGATTTTTACGGAGGACTTTATCGAGTTCCCTGAGGGTAGCTTCAAGCTCCTTTTCCCGTCCATGCAGCCTGTTTTTATTTTCCAGCAGAAGTTCGTTGAGGTACTCCAGATCCTCGAGCTGTTCTCCGGTAAAGCCAAGTCCCTTTAACCCCGCAGAAGCTTGGGATTTTTGCTCCTGGACTCCCAGAACTGCCTTTTCATTCTCCCTGAGCTCCTCTTCAAGGATTTCGATCTCGGTTTTGCTTTTCCGAACTGCGACCCTGTAATTTTGAAGTTCCTTATCAAGCGTGAGAAGATTTATATCTCCGGTTTCTTTTTCTTTGAAAGCAAGCGCAAGTTTTGTTGAGGCTTCGTTTTTTCGTTCACGCAGAAGGCTTTCTTTTTCTTCCAGCTCCTTTATATATAAAGGAATCTCATAAGTGTCCGTGAAGCCTGTAGTCTCTTTTGTAGCTTCTTTTAGCTTTTTATTCTCATCCTCGATTCTCAATATACTTTTCCTGTTTTCTTCTATTTTTCCGTTTGTATTCCCGATATCCGCCCGGCACTGCGTAAAAATCTGTTCAGTCTCAGCCCTTTCATTTTCAAAGTCGCGTAGAGCTTGAGTGTGAACCTCTTCTTCCCTGAGGAGAAGAGCAAGTTCTGTTGAGATTGCGTTTACCTTTTCCCTGGCAAGAAACTCTTCTTTTTCCTGCTGCAAGCTCAGAGCCTCAATCTCAAGATCTCCAAAGCCGCATTCTTCCCGAATAAGATTATTTTCTTCTCCCAGTCCGAGCAGAGCTTGCCTTTGTTCATGGGCTTCTCCGGCGAAGGCTTCTTTTTCCCGGATACAGCCAGATTTGTCTTCCTGGGACTTAACGAGGGCCTGCTTCAAGGTTTGGATTTCCTGGAGACGTTCCCTGTGCTCCGTAATCATCAGGTCGAATTTTTCTTTCTGGGCAGCTGCAGCCTCTTTATTTTCATTAATTTTTTTTAAGATGGCATCGCTTTCCTTTATCTTCTGCCTGAGCCCATTCAGTACGGCATGTGGTTCTGTACTTTCAATTCCCTCAATTTCGGCTTTTACGCCCGAAAGGCTGTTACTTGTGTCCCTTTGAAGCCTTCTTACAGCCGTTTTTGCGCTGCCTGCCCTTTCCCTGTACTCTTCGAGCTTTCCAAGCTGCAGCAGGCCGTCGATCATTCGCTGCCTGTCTTTTGGTTTTGCATTAATGAGTACATCAATTTCGCCCTGCCTGATGTAGGCACAGTTCCTGTAAGCCTCTTCATCCATGTTCAGAAGAGAGCAGACCTCTTCGTAAGTCCGTGTAGCCTGATCGACAATACTTTCCCCATTAGCATAGAGCACGCATTTCGAATTCGAAGCGTTCTCACTTTTAGGGGAATATCTGAAAGCCTGTTCGATAAGATAATCCTGCCCTAAATGCTCAAAGCCCAGGTTTATTTTCGCATTCTCAGCCCCTTTGAAGATTACATCTGCAAGCACAAAGTCCTTTGAAAGAATTTTGCTCCCGAAAAGCCCCATAAAACATGCTTCAAGCAGGCTGGATTTCCCGCTCCCGTTCACCCCAGAAATAACTGTAACTCCATCTTCAAATGTAAAATCCAGTTTTTTATAACTCCGGATGTTTTCAATATATAGATTTTTGAGCTTCACAGGTAATCACCAAGATTATACTGTCGAGGTACAGCAGTTTTTCTCCTTCCTTTTTTCGGCCCTGCCTTCCCCGTTTTTTCGGTTAGCTCCGTAACCCTGGCAGGTTCCTCTTCAGGCAGCTTTTCGGCTTTACCTGGTTTTTCCTTTCCAGGTTTGCCTTTAACCCTTGGCTCAGACAGCTTTTTAATTTTCTTCACAGGCTCACTTTCAGGATTACTTTCCGATTTACCCTCAGTTTTACTTTCAGATTTAACTTCAGGTCTACTTTCAACTTCAGGTTTACTTTCGGCGTGACTTTCAGATTTTATTTCAGGCTCGCTATCTTTGTCTTTCCTGAACTCGGTTTCTGTTTCTTGAGTTTTCCTTGGAGTCCTAGAAGTTTCCTGCGGTATATTCGATTCTGGCGGCGCTACAGGTTTACTGGACAACTCTGTTGATCCCGAATCAGGCAGCTTGGGAGGCTCCATATTAGATGAACATTGAGAATTTGATGCGGGTAATTTGGAACTATCCGGACTAGCGGCTGAAATCTCGATACTCCTTGGAGCTTCAGCGCTCTTTGACGTCTCAGTACTCTTTGATGTCTCAGTACTTTTTGAAGCCTCGTTACTCTTTTTAGTACTCTTTTTTTCAGTATTCTTAATTTTGTCTGAGGTCCTCAGAATCCCGGAGAGTTCAGTAATTTCAAGATTGTCGGTAATTACTCCAGCCAGTCTGGGTTTTCCGGCAAATCCGGCTTCCTCTGCACTATCAGGTTTTATTTCTTCAAATTCCAAAAATTCGGCAGTGGGGGCCGAGATTGCAGAACCGGAAGTGTAAGCAGGACCATCAGAGCTGGCCGAATTAGCAGGAACCTCTATCCTGAAATCAGGGCTTTTGAAGTCCATAGCTTTAGCTTCAATAAGCTTCGAGAGCCGGCCTTCAGTTTCTTCGTCTACCCTTGACCTTGGGATATTCGGGCTCCGGACAATTTCATCAATAATCAGCCCGCCGTCGTTTAAGCTCATTTTCCGGATCTCGCTTGCAACGGCATGGTCCGGATCGGAAAAGGTTACATTTAAACTCTCTTCCGAAAGTGACTCTTTTGCCCTCCGGTCTATAACGTTTGACACAAGAGCTCCTTTATTAAGCAGAAGTTCCTCAAGCTCGCTCTGTGAAAGGACTGCCCCCGAGTCCCCTGAAACTTCCAGAAACACCACGGATTCAGGGATTTCTTCAAGATGCTCGTTCACTGCAGAAAAAATCTGTTCATATGGCTTATCTTCACCGGCCAAATTTATCCGAACGGAAAGGAAATTCCGAGTCGGAATCGTGCGTTTGCTAATCTCAAGCCCTTTTTCGGAAAGCGTGATGATATTGTAGGAGCGGGCTTCCTTTTCGGACATACTGTTTCTTTCAGTACTGCCAGGGTAAGTTATCCAGGTCTCACCGGTCTTATTTTTAATTATTGCATGTTCATGGTAGTCGCCAAGAAGAACTGCATCAATCTTGAAAGGAAGGTTTTCAAGCACTTCATCACAGTCCCATTCCGCATATGGAAAAGGATTCATAATCTGGTGCATCGCGAGCAGTTTCCAGCCGTTTTCCTCAGAATCGGAAACAGTGGAAGAGTCCGGCGCCTCAAACCCTGAGTAGTCGAAGATAGGAATTTTTGATTTTGGGACACTGTCGATCCCGTAGATGGCCGCATCGCCTACCATGAGCGGTTTTTTTCCGAGCCTTGCCGCAAGTCCCATTTCTTCAAAAAGGTCGAGCCACTGGGTATTCTGCTTGCTCTCATGATTCCCGACAATTCCTAAAAAAGGTATGTTAGCCGCCTTCAGCCTGGACAGGAGATTAATTGTATCAAGGAGGTCTTCAAGGGTCGGGTTCCTTGAATCAAAAAGGTCTCCCGCATGCACTACAGCATCAACCTGCATCTCAACCGCATCGTTTACAACAAGTTCGAAAGCTGCAAAAAAATCGTTTCTCCGGGCCTCGCTGTGGTACTGCCTGTATCCTAGATGCGTGTCTGCAGTGTGGAGTATCCTTATTTCCCTGGCCATGGTTCTATCAGTCTCTAATTTTTACCCTATAAGAGTTTCCATATTAGTAATTAACTAATTTTTACAGAAGACAGACTTCCTCCAGATTGGAAGTTAACATATTTCATGCCGAAATGCTGACTAATTGACATAAGCCTGATATAAAAATCAAACATACAAAAATTTCAAAATCTTTTTGACTAATGAGAATAAAAAACTTGGTAATTTCTATTTGGAGGACTAAATTGAAAGACAGTGATTCATTTTTTTTAGATTTAACAGAAAGTATAGAAAATTGTTTTCAAGGTTATTTTCGGAAGTATGCACACATCAGTGAAGAAGAGATAAAGATAGAAGTACCTAGTGATCGTATTCTTTTTACCTCAGATTCAGTAGAGTGTTCTTCTGTAAACAAAGAGTACATTGATCAACTGTTTTCTACTTTGATTTCTACATCAGCAGAAGGAGAAACTATAATTTTCAATAACTACTTTTTTGAATCATTAATTAATTTTGATCTGGAAGTAAACGACCGAGAAAAAAATAAAATTGTTAACGATGTCTTTAACAGTGAAAAGGTAGATGGTTACAATAAATTAACTTACAAAATAGCTCATTTATCGGAGTTGTTCTTAGTTTCAGTATATAAAATAATGAACAAAGAAAACAGAAAAAAATTTATCAATCTGTTAATTGGTCTATCTTGGGTTGAGCTATTTGTTTATCATGAGAAAAAGACACTACCAAAGAACTTAATTGAATGGATGAGACTTTTCCAAAAAAGAATTGTAACACTACAAATTAATTCAAAAGAGCCTTTAGATTATAGTACGTTTAGTAAATTAAGTGATGCTTATATATTTAACATCACATATAATTTAAATATTCCTTTAGCAAAAAAACTCTCTTTAGATGGTTTATTTCCTTCTATTCAGAATTTAACAGAGAGAAAATTATCCTTCAATGAAATTGACTGCCCAAAAAGAACTTATGTTTCAGATTTAGTTTATCACTACGAGACTGCAATATCTACTGAAAATCCTCATCTTCAGTTTCTTGCATTTTACCACATACTAGAATATTCCTTTGAGGAAGTCTATAGCAAAAACCTTATAGATTCTATAAAGAACAAAATAACTGATCCAAGTTTTTCCTATAACAAAACAGAAAATATATCTGAACTTATAAAAATAATAGAAAAAAGTCTCAAAAAGAGAGATTTAGAGTATAATTACGATGAATTAGAATCTTTAAGACTTACTTTGAAGGAATACATAGATATTGATGCTTTGAAAACCCATATATCCAGATACGATTCAAACCTACTCGACTATTATAGCCAACCAGTACCATTTTTAGGAAAATATGTTGTAGATTTTAATGCTAGTCCAAAAGAAACAGTATCAAAAATCGCTGAAAGAATCTATAAAGTAAGAAATTCTATTGTTCACAGTAAAAAAGGAAATAAATTCATTTGTATGCCGTTTAGACACGACAGGCAACTAAAGATGGAAATTCCCCTTATTAGGTTTATAGCAGAGGAAGTGATTCTAAAAACTTCTACGCTGATTGACTTAAATCAATCAGTGTGACTGATTTATATCAAGGGCTTATACAGTAACTCAAAGTTTGCTTTTTAGAATCTACCTTTTGAGTAAAATCGATATGTGAATAATCTAATGTCCCAATTTATACACACTTTCTTGGGTTCGCTACCTCTCTTTTAAGAATCTCAATCCAATCCGGAGCCTGTACCCCGGGATACTCATACCCTAAAAGAAGCACCTCGCTGAATTCTTCGCCTTCAGTCGGCATGGACCCTGTTACTTCATATGTTGGGAACGGGACCGAAAGTACTCATTTTACAGTCTCATCAACTTCCAGTTTCGTAAGCCTGGTGACATTCTCCGTAAAAAGCACTTCTTCGGCACTGCTCGCAGTTACAATAGGTATTGTGCGAATCGAGTGATATATACATGATTCAACTACAGCAAATCCAAGTACGAGCTCTTTCCAGATCATAGTTTTGTTCTGATCGGTTGTTTCTGCCACTGTTTATCCCCCAACTATAAA
Organism: Methanosarcina sp. UBA5; assembly: GCF_002505485.1. GTDB lineage: Archaea > Halobacteriota > Methanosarcinia > Methanosarcinales > Methanosarcinaceae > Methanosarcina. The sequence continues at coordinate 31,428 of NZ_DAVG01000062.1, forward strand.
CATTCGGTTCAGTTCAGTTTCGTTCGGTTTAACAGGTTTTGAGCTTATAGAAAGGATATGATCGTAAGCGATAAGTTCTTTTCTTTCGAGAAAATCAACTCCCGTAGTCTCTATTTCTCTACATTTCCATAAGAAGTGAAAATGTCTCCAAAAGGGTATCCGGAATAAAAGTTTATTCGGAATATTTCTTTTTCCTGGAACTACAGTAAACTGAAACTCCCTAACAGATAGCGAAATTTAAATACTTTTAGGAGTTCCGATCTTTTAGAAATATAGGAGCTGTTTAAATGATATCAGTACTTGAAGCACAGGAATTTGCTACAGAATGGGTTGAAGCCTGGAACTCTCATAACATTGATAGAATTCTCGAGCATTATAGTGAAGACTTCGAGATGACTACTCCTATGATAGTCCTTGTAATGAATGATCAAACAGGCACCCTCAAAGGCAAGAAGAATGTGAAACCATACTGGGAAAAAGCACTTGAAAGAGTCCCTGACCTTCGGTTTGAGTTGCTTGATGTATTTGTGAGTGTCAATAGTCTGGTAATTTATTATAAAGCCGTTTTCGGAAAACTTGCCGCAGAAATTCTGTTTTTTGGAGAAGATGGTAAGGTAAACAGAAGCATTGCTCATTATAATGAGATTTAATTTTTAGAGTTCTATATAAATCCTTAATTTGATGCAAATTATTTTACAATTTTTGTTCATTTTTATATCCCATGAGTTTGAATTTAATTTACTTTAATTGATTACAAAACTTCCTTGCTCTAATTGTTTTCTCAAATTTCCTTTTCACTACAGAAAATGGTCTCTGATATGTTCCTTTGATCATAAGTTTTTTTCGATATTTTCTCCCTATTTTTTCTTTTTTACCTTAAAGGGGTATATAATTGGGTCTTCTTTGATTTTTTTTCTCTAATTAAAGCATGAAGTTCTTGGGATAGTATCCTTTATTCCTTATATCAACAGATACTTTTCACTCGAATATTTCCACAGAGCCCTTTCAGAGCCCTTTCTATAGATATAGATATTTTATGAGAAGACTAGGATAGTATTGGATAAAACGAAATCAAAATATGAAATTAGATATCTTTGACATTTTTAAGACAGAGAGATCACGCATGAAAAGCATAGTATATCTTTACGTATTTGACACAATGGCTGACTGGGAAGTCGGTTATTTAAGTGCTGAATTAAACTCGGGAAGATACTACAGAAAAGGGCTAAAACCTTTAAAAATAGTGACAGTTGGTGTAGACAAAACCCCTGTAATTACAATGGGTGGCGTAAAAATACTACCTGACATTAGACCTGAAGAATTTATCATTGAAAATGCTGCAGCCCTGATCCTCCCTGGCGGAAATACATGGACAGAACCAATTCACGACCCAATTTTAAAAAAGGCTAAAGAATGTTTGCAGAGAGGTGCAATTGTTGGGGCAATTTGCGGCGCTACAATGGGACTTGCTGAAAAAGGGATGCTGAATAATAGATGGCATACCAGCAATGATCTTGGATTTCTTAAAACGACATGCCCAAACTATGCAGGAGAAAAGTATTATAAACAAGAACCAGCGGTATCTGACGGAAATCTGATTACTGCTTCCGGAACAGCTCCACTGGAATTCACTGTTCAAATGTTGAAGAGACTGGATGTGTTCTCACTGCAAACGTTAGATTCATGGTACAATCTTTATTATACTCACGAACCGAAATACTTCTATGAGCTGATTAATTCTATTCAATGAGTTATAAAAAGACCATTGTTTTTGCTCCCAGTATGGATTATCATTTAGAAAGCATCACTACTGGGAGACCATAACAATGCTAGCTGGATCAGATAATATATAATTTCTTTCCGGCGTTATATCCAGCACCATACCCGTCTCTAAACCCGTTATAGTATCCTCCATTGTATCCGGAATCTGGCCCGTAGTAGATCATGAGGAACATGCGCGGACTTTTACCGGCTATGCCATCTGTAAACCCGGTACTGTATCCTTTTGAGTATCCTTCCCAGTAGCCGCGAGTATAGCTGTCATTGCTTTTGTCTCCATATTTCACAGATGCAGCTGCACTTACGGACGAAGCAGTTAGCGAAACTATAAAAACGACTAACAGGAGAATGCTCAGTGTCTTTCTTATTCTTTCAGATATTTGTTTTCCCATTCTTTACCCTCCAACTTTTTATTTAATTTGGATTTCATGGTATCCACTAAATATGATTGATGTTTTAAACCTCTGAATATGTATTGCATTCACAGCAATTTTTTAAGCTATTTCGGTTAGATTAGTCCTACTTTAAGATTAATACACCTAGATTTCGATTGCTGCTCAATGTATATGCATATAACTGGGAGATATATAAGAAGAATAGAAAATATTCTCCTTACAATTATTAATTATGAAAAAATAGGACAATACAAATGCAAGTTACTCAAAAAATGAGAATTGACCATTTAATATCACAAAAACGCTGTTGAGCCACACTGTTGGGCCAATGGTTATGAAACTCTTTTGCCCGCCGATATCAGTGAAGAGGAACTACAGGAAACAGTATAATAGTAGTAAGAAAATATACTACAGAGCACGGTATAATTTTAATTTATAAGTAATAAAAATGAGGGGATTAAGATGATGATAGGTGGCTCTGAAATAATATTTGCGCTCAGCATAATAATATCTGTTATATTCTTTGTATTAATTTTGAGACTACTTTTTAAATTAAAATGGAAATGAAAATTAAATAGGGTACTGTAAGATAACAGGAGTCAATGAAATAATAGCGATTGAACTCAATGTAATAATATCCATCATATTTGTAGTAATAATTGTTATTTTTAGTAATAATTGTAAAATTTTTCAGTAAGTTGGGATGGAACTGACAGTAAACAATCGTGAGTAAACAATCTTGAGAAAATTGCAATCCCGCTAAGGTTCCAGACCACTCTAAATTTTCTTTTTGAATCCCTCAGGCTTTACGAAATAGCTTTTTCTTAATTTTTCGCCTGGCACTGCCTGACATCTGTTTAAGAATAATGGATGTGGGCGTGTTTTTTCCCGCAGGAGAAACTTTTCCTTCCCTGATGGCTTCCAGCACGGCGTCGAGGGTATTTTCCGATGCATCGATCTCTGTATATGCCTGGCCTACCATTTCGGGAATATGGGAATCGCTTCCTGCAACGCCCGGAATTCCAAGCTTTTTTGCCTCGGTTGCGGCTTTTCGGTTTGCTTTATTAAATAGGCAGCGGGAGTTGAAGACCTCAACGGCATCAATGTCAAGCCCTTCGAAACTTCCTATCCCGTGGGAACTGCGCTTGAAGGGGTGAGGGATAATAACCGTGCCTCCGAGTTTTCGGGCTCTCTCAATCGTTTTTTCCGGACTCAAAAAAGGTTCAATATTCTGGCTTACTCCGAGAACGAGGATATGCCCCTTTGAAGAAGTAACCTCCACGCCTGGAATGACCGTAAGCCCAAGGTCAAGTTCCAGGGCTCTTTTTTCACAGGCAAGCCCACCTTCCACAGTGTCGTGGTCACAGATAGCAAATCCATCGAGCCCCTTTTTACGTGCTGCTTTAAGAATGTCGTCATGGCTCGATTTGCTATCTTTTGAATATTCGGAATGTACATGCAGATCAAATTTCATGCTAACAGGAGAATGAGAAATGGATTTATATATATTTTGAAATGGAAATCCATTGGCTTTCGGGTTTATTACAGACCGCAGAATAATTCGTTTACATGCGAACAAACCATTTAAAAACAAGGTGAAAATAAGATGAAAATTCAGGAGGAACTGCGAACGGGCAGAAACATAGCAAAAATCTGGTTTTAAGGGTTTAGTTTAGGATATTAGGAGGGTCTGATGTTTTCAGTAGACACCCGTTCGCATATAAACTAACAACTTGTGGATATAAATACCTTTCGTATATATGCGAACAGTATTCAGGTCATACGAAAAACTCTCTGAGAAAAAGATATTGGAAAACGCTATGGCAATATTCCAGCAGTTTTTATAAAATTCAAAAAGCTTTATACTCTTCAGAAAAGCCCGGAAATAATACATGGCCTGAAGCACAAACTTTAAAAATGTTTAATCCAAACTTTTTATAAAAAAGCTTGATCAAAAATCTAGGCGTTTAAGGAGCCTTTATCAAAATCTAGGCGTTTAAGAAAATTTGATAAAGATCACTCATTTCTTTGAGCTTCCTGAGGTTCAAGAAGAGCATGTGCCCTGTTAATTATCTCTGTTCTTGCTTCATAATCCAGAAAAATCCGCTCTCCGAATTCAATCCTGTGTACGATTCCTTCTTCATACAGCCAAGAGAGCATAGACATCCCTTTTTCCGAATTAGGAAGAGAAAGAGAGCAAAAACACCAGGGAGGCAGATGCTTTATTATCTCTTCTTTTAGCGCAGCCATGCCAGTGCCTTCTTTTGCGGAAACAAAGACCGGATTCGGGGCCATATAACCTATCTGTTCCATAATGGCGTCAAATTCGGATTTTTCAACCAGATCGGCCTTATTAAGCACGGTAATGATCGGAACTCCCTGAATTTGGTCCCAGAGAGTATCGTGAGATGTCGAAAGTTTCTGCAGGATCATTTCGGGGGGTTCGCTTGCATCCACGACAAGGAGTATAAGGTCCGAGAGAAAAATCTCGTCAAGGGTGGACTTGAAGGCATCAACCAGCCAGTGAGGAAGATCCTCTATAAATCCTACGGTATCGGTCAAAAGAGCTTTTCGTCCCCCAAGGTCCAGAGCTCTGGTCATAGGCACAAGCGTTGTAAAAAGCATATCCTTTGCCTCGACACTTTCATTTGCAATAGCGTTGAAAAGCGTGCTTTTTCCTGCATTTGTATATCCTGCAAGGGAAATTAAGGAAAAGCCTTTCCTGTGCCTTAAAGCTCGCAGGGATTCATCATCCTTTTCTGCAGATTCGAGTTCATTCTGAATCCTTGTTATCCTCTTCTTCAGGTCATGTTCATAAGAATCCTCGTAGTCTCCAAGCCCCATGAAGCCTGCTCTTTCCTCCTTTTTAAGAAGGGAAACAACAGCTCTTGCCCTGGGTACTTCGTATTTCAATCTTGCAAGTTCGACCTGGAGTTTTGAGCGGTGAGTAGTTGCTCTCTTTGCAAAGATCTCAAGGATAAGCTGGAATTTATCGATAACATGGCATCTGCATATTTCCGAGACATTGAAGAGCTGGGTTGTAGAGAGCTTGTTATAGAAAATTACTTTCTCTGCATCCGTACTCCTGACAAGTTCGGCAAGTTCCTCGATCTTTCCCCTGCCGAGCTGGTACTTTGAGTCGGGATACCTGGTTTGCTTGAGCTCACTTACCGGCAGGTAACCTGCTGCTTTTGCAAGTTCTCTCAGTTCCTGTAAGAGATACTCCTCACGTTCTGGGTCCGAATTGGGAACTGTTCTTTTAACGAGAATTACCCTGTTCCCGTTACTGGATCCGTTACCGGATTTATGTTCAGCTGAAATTTTCATGCCTCAATTTCAAGTTCTTTTATCAGTAGATTGCGGGCGCTCAGGGAAATATGGTGCACGAGTTCAATCGACCTTCTCTCGGCAATCGATTCCTGATACTTAAAAGCCCTGGAAAACATACTTTCGGTCACCCATTTGGGTTTATTATACATATCCCCTTTTTCTGCCACAATCGTACCCTCAAAGGAAAGCTGGTCAGCTGTATCTTCGATTAGCTGCACGACGTCCAACAGGCTGGGAGCTCTTTTTTGCCAGAGGGGAAGGATTTTGATCTGCTTGACCTTTTCAATATGGCTAGCCGAAACCGTAAGCGCTGCGGCCGCACATACCATATAATACCCTCCTTTAATGCTGTGCCTGCCAGAGATGTCTACTGCAATAATATCCCACATATACTTCACCCTCGGCTGAAGTCCGATTTTCATGAAATTAAAAAATTTTAACAATAGGGAAGAGTATCCTCTATGTCAAATCCGAACTAATATCCAGGTATTTACATTTTCGTTCGGCTGATATCTAGGTATTCGACTTCTTCCCCTTTCTCTACCGCAAAAAGCATTGTTTTCCTGACACTGTTTGCAAGCCTGACCGCTCCGGACATAACCGAAAGCCTGAACTCGAAATCCGCAGGAATGGCGTTTACAAGGTATTCAGAATGTGGAATTTTTTCTATTGACTCGACTTTTCGGTATACCCTGAAATTTGTCCCAAATTTAAAACCGGTTTTGACCACATTCCCAGAGTCCCTGAGATTTTTATATGCACTGTACTTTCTCAGGAAAGAGCCCTCAATCTCTGAGGCTTTTTCGATAAACTCGTTAAACGAAAACACTTTACCTTTCCTGTCCCGAACTGTTATTACACCTCTGGAAAAGAGGTAAAGGGATTCTACCAGGGAAAGCTGAAGCCTTTCGGAGTCTAGCATTTTCCCGTAAAAGCCCCTGGCATAAAGAGTTTCTGAAGCCTGAGCATCCCAGGCTATTACCCTGTCTTCTAGGAAAGTTGCATCGGTTTTGACGACAGGGTACGGTTCAGGCATTTCTCCCTTAGGAACTGCGGTTTTAACTTCGTAGAAGGTAAGGTCACTTTCCTCGTCCACCACAGCAAGGATAAACTGCTTGTGCACGTTCTCTGCCGAGGCAACCGAGTCCTGAAGGAGTTTTACAGGAAGGAGCTGCCTTTCCGATTGGACATGAACAAAAATGCTTGCCGCACTTTTGCCTGGATGGCTGCCTCTGGGATATACACGGAAATCCGCAGCTGACGGCTGGACATAATATCCCCTCTCCTTAAGGTCTTTATAAACTATATATTTTAGCTCAAAATTTGGCTGCCTTAAAGAAGACTGTTCAAAAAAAGCTCTGAAATCAAGCAGTGCGCCTTCGAGTTCAATCTCGAGTTTTCCTCTGGACAGTAGAAAAGCAGCTTCTACAAGCGAGAGCTCAAGCCCATCGCCTTTAGGACGCCCAAAGTAACCAGTTTTATAAAATTCGGCTACCGCTTCCTTTCCAGCAAGGACCCGGTCTCCTTTTAGTTGTGTTTTCAATAGATTCACCTGAAAAGAAATTGAAATAAAAATAAGTTCTTTACCAGTCTGGCTTGCTGCAGTCTAATCTGCTATAGCATAATTCTTTTAATCTGAATTCTGATACATAAGTTGTAACCGAGTTTTTTATAATCTAATCTGTTGTAATCTAACCTATTATAATCTGATTTAATATAATATTCTTTTTTCAACCTTATAAGACTCTGGCCCTCAAAGCTCGAGCCTGCAATCTGGAATCTTTTATGTGAACTAATTGTCTACAGGTGCATCTTCATTTGAGATCTGCATACGTTATAAATGTATATTCTCAGATTATAGAAAGTCGGGTCTACAGATGTGTCCATAGAGGAGCCTGCACACATCATGGAAAAAGCCTTGATTCCCGAAACTTCCTTGCAGCCTCTACAAGTGAGCTCGCAAGTTCCCGGTATGCAACTCCATGCAGATGGGCATAAGAGCCGAGGGTATTTCCAGAAATGAGTCCGTCCCTGTCGTCCTTTATGCCTGTTCCCCTTGACAGGGTTATTGCAAATTCAGCGTCTTCGGGAATTTCCCTTATTTCTGAATGGTGAAATTCGTGTCCCTTGAAGCTGTTGCCTTTTTTCCCGATAAGGCAGTCCTTATTAAGGGTTCCGATATTGTAGCTTACCACTCTTGTCTGCCCCATAATAGTATGCCCTGGGAGCACCCCGACCATTGAATATGTAGACTCCGGCATTGAGGCATCGTGATAGGTGCCTTTTCCGGGGACTCCTGTGCTTATTTTTTCCGTAAGGTACATAAGCCCCCCGCACTCGGCATAAATGGGCATGCCTGCAGCAGATGCCTTTTTGATATCCTGGCGCATGGACTCGTTAGCTTCAAGTTCGGATGCAAAGAGTTCGGGATAACCGCCCCCAATATAAAGTCCGTCAATCTCAGGCAGGGAGGGGTCTTTAACAGGGCTAAAGTAAACGATTTCTGCACCTGTAAGTTTCAGGAGATCAATGTTATCGCGATAGTAGAAGTTGAAAGCCTCATCAAGAGCGACCCCTATTTTTGGCCTGGATACTCCGTCATCGGAAACATAGTAAAAAACGCTATTCTCAGGGCTTTTCAAGGGCTTTGCGCTTTTTGCAATTTCCAGAAAGCGGTCTACATCAATTCCTTTATTGATGATTTCCTTAATTCCGTGAAGGCGGGCTTCAAAGCCTCCATCTCCGAGCCGCCGTCTGCCTTCAAGAGCTGGCATAAGCCCTAGATGGCGCATGGAAATCTGCATCGCGGGGTCTCTTGGAACAATTCCTATAACCGGAACGCCTGTGTAATACTCAATTGCCTCTTTTGCTTTTTCGGCATGGCGGCGGCTTCCTATGTTATTCAGGATAACTCCTGCAATTTCTACATCAGGGTCGAAGTTCCTGTATCCGTTGACAAGGGCAGCACTCGAGCGGGTAATGCTCCGGGCATTGATTACAAAGATTACAGGACATTTAAGGATCTTTGCGATCTGGGCAGTGCTTCCAAGGTCACTTAAGCTTTCAAAGCCTTCATAAAGCCCGCGAACCCCTTCAATAATCGCAATATCTGCCTTCTCACCAGCCTCGCAGGCATGGGCATAGACATCCAGAATCCCATTCTCATCCATCAGGTAACCGTCAAGGTTCCGGCAGAACCTGCCAGTTATTTCAGTATGATAACTCGGGTCTATATAATCCAGGGCGACCTTAAAGGGCTGGACTTTGTATCCTCTTGAAACGAGAGCAGCCATCAGGCCCATAGAGATTGTAGTCTTGCCTGAGGAGGAACGGTCTGCGGAAATGAGAACCCTGGGAATATTCCCAGTTAAGGCTGGCTTGTCGTTAAGCATTTTTGAAACCCCTAATGTGTTTTGCACGACGTTTATATAGTCAATTTACCTTTTCAGTTTTTATGGCAATTTCATCAATGATTGCCGCTCTGGTTCATTTCGTCAATTCCCTCAACCGCTCATCACTCAGGGAATCGGCTGTAGCTCTTTTTTTGTTTTCAAGGATTGCTTTCCCAAGCTTGCGGTAAATGTCTGCAATATCGGATTCGGGGGCCTTTTCCATTACCGAGTAACCTTCCCTTTCACAGTCCTGAACTGTCTGTCTCTTAGGGATAAAAGCCATAAGCTGGCTGCCGATCTCCTCAGAAAACTTCGAAACGATCTCTTCTTCCCTGCTCACATTTCTTGAATTGCAGATTACCCCGCTAAGCGGCATTCCTATCTTCGATAGGCCTTTGCAGATATTATTTGCTGCATAAAGGGGCATGTACTCTCCTGAGGTCAGGACATAAGCCTCATTTACAAATCCTTTCCTGACAGGGGCAACAAACCCTCCACAGACTATGTCTCCGGGTACATCGTAAATGATCAAATCCTGCTCTTTTAAGAGATCTCCTGAAATGCTTTTCAATTTCTGGATGGCAACAATAATTCCTCGCCCTGCACAACCTATGCCAGGTTCGGGGCCGCCTGCTTCCACGCATTTGACTCCTACGTATCCTTCAAAGACTACATTTTCTTCCTTTACATCCACACCCTCACGCAGAAGGTCGAGAATTGTTGGGATTCTCCTGCCTCCAAGAAGGGTGATTGATGAGTCGCTTTTAGGATCGCAGCCTATTATCATGACCTTTTTTCCTGCCTCGGCGCAGGCGGCGGCAACGTTTGAAGCCGTACTCGATTTACCTATGCCGCCTTTTCCGTAGATCGCTATGATCTTCTGGTTTTTCAAAGGATTTTCCTCCTGATTTTATCCTGACTCTTTTTGCTCAGGCTTCCTTTGCAACTTCCCTTAAGGTAGCTCCAAACTCGGATTCAACAATCTCACTGACTCCCAGCGTTTTCGGGTGGAGGTCAATTTCTACTAGTACATACTCATGCCCCATCTCCTTTAGGGGCAGGACCTGTCTCGGGCCGTTAGTGATCGAAATAAGCTCCATATCTTTTATGTGCTCCATAGGGATTGCGTGCGGAACACCCGTAATGACCGCAAAGTCGAAATCGCTGTACTTTTCCTTTATTAATTCGCTGACCTTTTCCCCTGCAACTGGATACTCGTCCATGCCGCCAATGATTTCATGCACCTCAACTCCATGTGCTTTGAGGTCTCTCATTATATATTCGGCATGCTGCCTTACTCTGGGAAGTCCGAGCTTCGGGTCAATATTTGCCATATTGATAAGGTTTTCTTTTTTCCCGAGAGCTGCTGCAACCTCGTTGACTGCAAGGGTAATGTCTGCAAACATGTAGCCGGTTTCTTTTTTGGCATTCATGATGACAAGGCCCTTTTTGCCTTCCTTAAGGAGTTGAATTACACGCTGTGCGGCTTTGTATTTGACATCTCCGCGGGAGGGAGCAAGGTATTCCCTGCTTGCAGCCCCAAACCTTTTTTCCACTTCTGTGGCTTTTGCAAGGAGGTACTCCTGGCGCTCGAACTCTTTGTGGTCAATAATCCCTGCATCGAGTGCGGATTCCAGGGCAAAAAGTACTCCTTTTGTATTATTGTGATAGCCTGCGTGCACCTCAACTTCGATTACAGGGACATCAGGATTTGCCTCGAGCACGGCGTCATGCATTTCTTCTCCGATAATCATGCTAGCGCAGGTTCCTACCACACCGATAATTTTAGGGTTAAACAGTTCCACAGATTTGTTAATAAGTTGTACAAGCCTGTCATGCCCTCCGAAAACGAAACAGTTTTCGTCAAGGCCTGTGGTAACGACATGTATACCGTCTTCTTCGAGCAGCCTTGCATGTTTAAAAGAACACCCGGGAGGCCCATGCAGGATAGCAACATCGACATTTAAGTCTCTCAGAGTGTAAAGAGCCGCAACTATGGAACTTGGGCGGGGATGAATGATTGAAATCTCTTTTCCAGCCATGACAAATCCTCTTATTTAGATAATAGGAATATTGATAAGAATAATAGAACGCATTTCCCTGAAAATTTCTGTAACCTCAGGATATGAACTACTGCCTGTACCGCAAGTGGGGTTGGGAAACACGATCAGTTGGATTTAAAGCAAGTAACGGAAACGAATACAGATTGAAAGAGCCTGTATAAAACTCTATCATAAAAATTTCGGCAAATTCCTGCAGCCTTTTTCTCGCCTGTATCCGAGATAGGTTCAGACCCAAATTTTATATTCGAGATTGTTATCTTGGGCAGAAATTCCTGAGTAGCTCTCTTAATTGCCGGGAATTAGCCGGAATTGCCTGGGAATTCTTCAACAATTCCTCAACGATTCCTCAGCGAGGAGCCTCCTTATATAATTTTAATACAATTTTAACGAAAGCATTTTACCGAAGAGAGTATTATATCATTGCCTCCCGCAAATTCCAAGGCTTTTGAAAGCCCTTCAGGAAGATTCCGTGCATAAGAAATGTTTTTCCCATTTACTGCCTTCATCCGTTCTCCTACCAGGATAACCTGCTTACACTTTGTACCGAACTTTTCTACAAAGTCCTGCACGAGTTCAGGAGGCAGCCCTTCACAGACCTGAGAAGCTTCTTCTCCAAGCATGAGGATAATACCTTCCTTTTTTTCGTCTTTTCTCTTAAGGAGAGCGTAATCAAGGGCTTTTTCGGCCGAGAGAATGTCCATGCCGGAGTTGGAATTGTCTATCAGGGAGATACCGTTCATTTCCTTTTCCTGCATTCTGCCTGAAAGCCCTCCGAAACCTTCAATTGCCGAAATAACAGCTTCAGGTTCAATTCCAAGTTCTAGGGCGGCTGCCGATGCTGCGACAAAGGCAGTCCTGTAAGCTGAAATATTGTACCCTGGGCGGAGGGATGCGGAAAAAATTTCCTTTCCTCTGTACAAAAAGCGAACGCAAGAACCTGAAGATCTCGGGAAAGCCTGGATTTCGGGTGAGCCTACTGGGATTGATGAGCCTGATAGACCGGATGACCCTGATAAACCTGATAGATTGGTCGACTTTGGTAAACCTGAAGGCGTTATCAAATCTGAGGAAACTGATAGGGCTAAAGTCCCGGGTCTGGTTTCCAGAATAAAGTCGACTATTTGGCCTGGGATCAAGGAAATCTGGTAGCTGAATGGATCTTTAAAGGTTAAAACCTTTACCTGATCCGTTTTTGCAGCTTTAATGGCTTTTTTGGCCCCTGCATTGATTAGAAGGGTGCTTCCGGGTTTTGCGTGCTTAACAAGCTGGAGTTTTGCCTCGCTTGCAAGGGTTGTATTATTTGCAATCCCGTAGTCTGGGGAGAGGGTTGTAAGAATTCCTAGGTCAGCAGTGCCTGTGCCTCCGATTGAGACTTCGAAGATAAAAAAATCCGGTATGAACCCGGCCTCGAAAGTTTTCTCAACTGCAACCAGAATGCTTCCAGGAGTTATGCTCAAGCCCTTGTGGATGAGTGAAGAAGTGCCCGCTTTCCAGTATTCGAGCCCTCGTGAAGTGTGCAGCACTACTTCAAACTGCCTGGAGAGCATATCGGCCAGGAGGGACGAAGTACTTGTTTTTGCTTTTACGCCAGTAACCTCGACCGTTTTTATGCCTGAAAGCCTTGAATCACCTTTGAGAATCTCTCCAACAATTTCATGGTGCGAAAGAATGTTTTTTTCCTGCGCCCTGGCTTCTACAAGCATTGGATAAGCAGAATCAAGGTGCACAGGCGCTACAATTCGGTCGAATCCTGAGGCAGGAAGAGGAGTTTTTGAGCAGTGTATCCCGTATTTCTCCTCCAGTTCAAGCAGTATTTCAGGCTTGACTGTCTCGTATACATCTATTCCGCTTACTTCATTTCCAGCGGCTGCAAGGCTTTTTGCGATGGGAATGCCGCCGTGGGTAAGGTCGAGCACGGCGAACTTCTTCCGATACAGGTCCATGATAAAACCGGACCCCAAGTATGAATTTAAAGGGCTTCCTGAACCCTTTTAAACACAAGGTCGGCAATAAGCTCATCGGCTCCGAGAGGCTTTGCATAGCACAGAGGAACCGCTTTTCCGTCAATTTCTAGGGTACCACAACCCTTTTCATCCAGGCTCAGGATCCCAGGGATATCCTTTGTGATATGAACTCCTGAAGCCAGGAAAACCGGTACTGCTGCAACTTTTGTCACGCCAGTGCCTGAAAAACCTTCAATTGCTTCTTCAAGGGTTGGCTCACTGTTTTCCATAAAGCCGGCTCTGACAACGACATCCGAGTGTTTCCGTGCTATATAATCTGCGATCTGAGTGACTACTTCCTTATTGTAAGGCAGCTTGCTCCCGTGGCCTATGGCCAGAATTCCGAGTTTTTCTGTCATTTTTAAAACCTCAATCTCTGTCTGTTCAGGTTTAACACAATCGTTCGGATTTGTAATAATGAAGAGTTTAACATAGTTAGGATTTATATGATATAATCCTTTTGAAAAAGGAACAGCGAGAGAAAGTTTTAAAGGAATTGAATGATAAATATTTTTACAAGAAAGAGAAGGAAAAAAGAAACCCGAAATACATATAAAGGTTAAAGGATTCCAAAGAAAAATTTCAGTTTAAATGCATGTGTTTTCATCCTTTCGGGGGATTTCTTCCGGAAACCATTCCTGAATCTCTTTTGGCATATTGAATTTTACATCCCGAAGTTCGCCTTCTCCCATGTGCCTGTACATGACCCGCAGGACAGCCCGAATAACTTCAGCCGGGTTTACATTGTCATCGAACTCAAACTGTGCGTGCACCCTTCTTGCAAACTCCTCTTTTTTGAATTTCTCGGGTTTATCCCTGAGAGTCCAGCCATCATAATACATTCCTTTAATTATAAGGGGCAACTGTGAAGCAAGATCAACCGCTTCCTCTGCCGGAAGCCTGTCCCTTATCGCGTGCAATGTACCCCTCAGTGCCTGATATGCACTATCCTTGCTCTGCCATTTCAACTGGCTCAGAATATCCCTGAGCCATACATTGGTTAAGTCTATACTATTGTCAAGATTCTTTACTCCCGTAGTCGTTTCAACTCCCCCCAAAGCTTGAAAATTAAATGTTGTTAGGCAATTTAATATCGTTCGATGAATTATGGTCTGTACTTATATAATAATATCTAAGAACAAAATTAGAAGGCTGCATTTTACTGCATTTGTTATTTACTGAATTTGCTAAATACTTCTACTCTCAGTTATAACCTTTTTTGCGCGGCTTGTATTGTTATCTTGATATGAGATTTCATCAAAATCTCCGCGCAAAGCTTTAAGTGAATATTTTTCCAGATCTATTTCCTGTCTAGTGTGGAAGCCAAATCTTCTTAGTATAGATACAGGAGGGCACCAGCCCTGCACAGCGTATTGGAGCAGGAAGGTTAAAGCTATTGTGGGCAAAATGAGCCATACTTTACTTCTTTTTAAGCAAAGTATTATTCCAATCAAAGAAGCCGTAGATGCGCGGATTTCAATAATGCGTCCTATATCCCACTCCTTATTAAGCTTTTCAATTCTTTTACCTATTTCATAGTCGGTCTTGCCAGCATAAAACCTGACCATTGCAGCTATCTCTATATTGATTGCCTGATTAATCTCAGGAGGCGTATTAGCCCGTACCCGATCTCCTCTCACAAGTTCGCTGTAATCACTCACTTCCATGAAATTCCCCCGCTTAACAATCTTTTTTAAAGTATAATCAGATTTGAGTTGCCTTTTACTAAAAAAGGGTATAGGTATGCGCATATAAAGAAAGTAAATCATAAAAACTTAGTTTCAAGACTTGGTTTTGTAATGGAAAATAGAAGTAAACACGCTTTTCCCCCATTTTTGTTTGTCTTCTGAGCTATTGCAAGAAAAAAATTAATTTTTTCCTTGCAAAAAACGGATTCTGAAGGTAAATTCGATTTAACTCTTGACTCATAACTCGATTAGTCCATCAGGGTAGTAAATTACCTCTGCTCCTTCAAAATATATGCCTCCAGGGTGTCTGTATCCATTTGACCCGCTCCAGTCAAAATTCAGCCAGTATTGAAGCTTCCCGCCTTCAAGCTCTCTGCCTGAGTACCAGATATTTTCGGCGTAGGAATATCTACCCTGTAAATACCTGATAATTTCAGATGTAGTTTCCTGATTATCTCCTATGTAAAGTTCAGGATACGCGTGCCCGTAGCTCTCGTTTGTTGCAGTAACGATTCTTGTATTGAACCCCATATTTTTTAAAAGGGCAGAAATAACTATTGAATAGTCGTCACAGTCTCCTTTATAACCTTCGTTTATAGTCTGAGCGGCCCCGAAAAAAAACTCGCCTTTTTTTTCATAACGGTACTCCCAGTGCTGGTTCACGTAATCAAAAACATCACAGGCGTCTTTAATATTGTATCCTGAGGTCTTTCCGGTTATATTGAAAACCTCGGATGCGATTTTCTCATTTCCTGACCCGATACCTCTCTGAAAATTCAGGGACAATCGCCTGTATTCCTTGGGATAAACGACATTTGTTTTTTCTTCGGAATAAGTCGGAACCTCTGGTATCTCAGGAGAAATAGAATCGGCCAGGTATGCAACGCTCTCATTTTCTTCTGTCTTATTTTGTTCTTCTGCCTCTGTCTCATCAGGCAAAGGGATATCCATTTTGTCGGGTGTTAAATTCTGTAAATATTCTATCCGATCTTCGGGATTCAGATCTAAAACAGGAATTTTATCGGTAGCAGCATAATCTACACATTCGGAAACAAGTGCAAAAAGAAGAAGGAGACCTAATAACTTGAAAAATTTCTTCCTGATCACTTTGTCGACTCCCTGGATCAATATAGTTGAAATTATAAGCAGAACAAATAAGGTCTTAATTTATATACACAAGTTTGTAGCTATAAACATGCAAAGTATAAATTTGTAAGCTATCTTATTTTTAGAAAAAGATTGCAGGTATAACTTGTAAATTATAACTTCTAAAAATAATTTCTATATTCAAACTTCTAAGCTCCAACCTCTATAAACTTAAAATGTTTGAGACTATAGCATAATGACAGAAAGCCAGTACTTCAAGAGCGAGATCTAAATATTTTAGACTCCTCTTTTCCTTTTCAAAAACAGCCCGCACTTGCAGTAGTCCAATCCTTCACAGTATTTGCCTCCTCTCTGAAAATGCGGACATGAAGTACAGTATTCGCATTTAGTATTTATTATAAGGGATAGTATGTTCATTTTTACACCTTCCCACTTATATTAAATACATTGTCTAATTATTTAAAATGTAAGGTTTCTCTTGTTTTTCTTATATCCTCAAATATATTGCCTCAATTTTCAGGCCTTTAACAGTTAAGCAACATCACAGTTATCTTCAAGCTGGTTATCCTGCTGATAGGAGGGCACTTGCTATTCTATTCACAGTAAGAGCATCACAGCTATCTTAAAGCTGGCTGTCTTGCTGATAAGGACAGAACATTCATAAAAAAGGACTCAAAAGATAAACAGGCAGAACTCTAAAATCAAAACCTTATTTTTTTACCCAGTTTCCATTAGAATCCTTCTCGTATACTTTCTTAACCGCGCTCCAGGCAACTTTATGGGCAGTTTCTTCTCTTGTATTATCTCCCCGTCGTTCGGAAGGCTCTTTATATTCTTCCCAGGCGCTATTGAAAGCTTCTCTGTAAATATCCTGTCCGTGCTCCGGCAAGTTTTCCCTAACTGTCTCAGGCAGTTCGGAATTAGTTTTATATGGCATTTATCCCCCAACAAATATGGGAGATTATTTTTTAAAAAGATTTTGTATAAACCATGGCTGAATCAGTACGCTCTTCCTGGGGTCTTCATCAGAAGCTCTTTGATCTTACATCACTGATACTTGTATCCTGAGGACTTTTTCAGTTACACGCGTACAACAGTTGAAGCTTGCGAGTGGTATTCAGCGCTGAAGGCACTCTCGTGACTGGGTAAAAGGAAACATTCAGTGCTTTAAAAGTATCCTGTGCTTACAGCTATCTCAAAATGGAGAATAAATGAGATTATAAAAAGGTACCTTTAGAAATAAAACAAATTTTTAGTTTATCGTCCAGTTCAACTTTTTTTCCATTTGCATCGGATTAAAAAATTGTAAATCAAACGTACATTCTACAATTTTATAAAATAAAAATAATGTAATTTAATATAAAGATTAAAGTGTTTTATTCTTTTTCTACGCTGTAGATTTACAGAAATACAATGAAAATGACACATTTCCTTCAGATCGCGTTTTGACCGAACACAAACTGCTTGTTTTTACTGGGTTTTACCTGAGAGTTCATGCTAGCATATGGTCACGGAAGACTTTTTAATGCTGTTATTCCCCCTGGTATTCCCAGAAGTGACCTCGATTATTCTGAAATACGGTAACCCTTTGATGGCCAGATGGGCCATAGCGTCCTCAATATCCAGAGCAGGTTCCTTAATTTTATCCGGGCTTGCTATGGCATTGAGCAGCTCCGCAAGGGCAGGGCTGTTCGAGCTCCAGGTACCGTCGCTCTGGGTTTCGGCTTTAAAAATTTGCCATTCGATTTTAACTGACACAGTACTCCCCCTCAAATGTGCATGTCTATTTGGACTGAGCACTTAAAAAATAAAAGCTCATTAATAATCAAATTTAATTATTTTTATAAGCTTTTGCTTATAACGTTATATTAATCTTATATTGACCTTCTATATATAGCTCGACTTTCTAACTAAAAACCCAAACTTTTGAGGCGGAAGAGATAGACGAAAAGCGGCTTCCCTTTGACAAAACTTACAATCTTGCAGATTCAAGACCTGATTTTAGTGGGCTTAGAACTGTAAGCTTCTGGCTTTCGGGATTTAAGGCCTATAACACAATTCAAGAAATCCAGCACAAGCCGATTAAATTCTGCAGGTTTTTCCACGTTTGGCACATGCGCAGTATCGGCCACAATAATTTTTTTGCTCTCTTTACCTGTTTGACAGCAGGTCAGCCACTCTCAGGACCTCAGAATGGTTCAGAGTACCAGCTATAGCGAGTGTCGGACACCGATCTCGGAAGGCCTCGATTACTGTCGGCGGTTTTAGTGGGTTAAGTGGTTCAGAGTCAGCTTTTTATCAGCTATTAAATTATGATGCAAGCGGAGTTATCCTGCTGTTATAAGTGTCTCCAAAATTTTCTTTTTATAAAGCTGGAGAAATATCAATTCCATTTCTGGGTTTGAACTGGCAAAAATTTTACTTCAAAATCGACAGTGGTAAGCGAGAAAATTCCTTAATCTCTAACCAACGGTTTAATATTATATTAATAATTATATAAAGCCCAATATGGATTCCTCCTTGTATTCTCATACAAGGCTGCCATCGAAAAAGTATGCATAATAATTGTATAGAGAATTTATTTATTCCACTGCAATATGATTCTGAAAGTAGCCGGGATAAATGTAAAAAGTTGAGGTAAGGTTTTATGGCGCCGATGGATATGATGATCTTTTTCCTAGAGATCGCTGTGATGCTCTTTATGGCACTGTTATGCGGGCATGTAATGCGTATGCTCCGTTTTCCTGCGGTCCTGGGTGAACTCTTTGGCGGTATCATCCTTGGTCCGACAATCTGGGGATGGCTTAGTCCAAGCACTTATAACTGGCTGTTTCCAGGATCGGGGGCCATTTTCGATGGCAGGGAGGCCCTTATCCAGATTTGCATGCTGTTTTTTTTATTCGCAGCAGGTCTGGAGATGAACCTGGGGCTAATTAAGAAACGAAGCTTTAACATAGCCTGGGCAAGTTTAATGGGGATATTGATACCATTTATATTGGGTTTCGGAATGATTTTCGTGTTCCCAGATATGTGGAGGGAGCATTTTCAGGGTAGATTATTATTTTTCGCGATGTTTATGGGAACAGCATTGTCAATCTCCGCCCTTCCGGTTATTGCTAGAACTCTTATGGATCTGGATTTGATGAAGACAGATATGGGGATGATCATTACCGGCGCCGCAACCATTGATGATCTAGTAGGGTGGTCGCTATTTGCCTTTATTTTGAGCAGTTTCGCGCCTGAGAGTATACTGGACATTCCGCCTTATATGACTTTCATTCTGGTACTTCTGCTATTTGCTTTCATGCTCACGGTAGGCCGGACTCTGGCGCAGAAAGCTCTTAAATGGTTGAAATTAGATCTGCGGCCTGGTTCGTTCCTTGGAATAACAACAGTCCTTATTCTGTTAGCTGCAGCTTGTGCGGAAGCTATCGGGATACACGCTGTCTTTGGCGCTTTCTTGGTTGGCCTGGCATTTTCTCAGGGTCTGGAAAAACGTGATGACGCGCATGAGATGATCCATCAGTTCGTCATGTATTTTTTTGCTCCTCTCTACTTTGTTTCAATTGGACTGCGAGCGGATTTCGCGGCATCGTTTGACCTCACCATCGTGCTTATAGTCCTTATAATTGCATGTATTGGAAAGATACTTGGTGTGACGCTTGGCTTGATGATCAGCAAGCTGCCACTGAAGCAGTCTGCCGTCATAGGGATTGCCATGAATGCAAGGGGTGCTATGGAAATGATACTTGCTACTGTCGCCAAAGATGCTGGACTTATCGACGATCACATATTTGTGGCTTTGATTATTATGGCGCTGCTGACATCCGTTTTAACAGGTCCGGCAGTCAGCCGATTAAGTGGTTTTGGTCATTATGAGGCGGATTAAATACTATTAAATCTTTTTCAGAGGCAAGGGAGTTCTTATTCTAATCTCTGCTTCAAGAAATTTTTTAATTATTTAGAGAAATGTAAGCCTTAAGTTAGAAGCTTTAATTCCTGCTTTAGTGGACCCTATCAGCGAATTTTTAATGATGATGTTTGAACTGCCTTGAGGCTGACCTGAAAAATAAGTAATGATGGCATTATGTAGAAAAGTAAATATCTAAATAGTGAAAACGTACTGATTTATACATGATATTGATCTATAATATAGGTTGATTTACACATAGCATTGATTTACATATAGAATTTACATAAGCAATATTATTGAGTTAAGGGGTTAATACATAATTATTGGGCGGATATAATGCAAAGTAATGATCTTATTAAAGAGCAGATACTACAGTTAAAAATCGAGATCGCGCAATTAGAAGCCGAGGTTAACAAATTACAGATTTCGATAAACGAAAAAAAATACGCTTTGAATAGATTATCTGAGCTATTAGAAATACGGGGAGTAGCCTTAAATGATAATAGATAAATATATTAAAAGCGTCTATTATCAAAAATAGGATTCTTACATTTTAACCGATTTATATAAATTCTTTTATATATCCTGCAAACAACTTTCTCTATTTTTCAAATCCTTCATTTATTCCGTCCAAGTGGTGTTTGGTGTAACGCGGTTTTTCGGTGACAATAATTATATCTAGAAGGAGGTCAAATCTGCCCTGTAAGCTCTTTATCTTTACATCCCTATCTTCACTTGAGTTATTTGAATTAAAATAACAAACTTTTCCGCATTCTCCAAAAGCATCCTTGGAGATTTTAAGCCTCTAATTTACTCCTTCTACCTAATTTATTCCTTCTATATAGTCTTAATAAGATTGTGTCTCCTTATTTCTCTCAATTAGCTTACTTGAACACTCTGACTGCATCTTTTGCTTTTTGTCCCTACAATCTACCCTCTCCCTTATTTTTAAAAACGAAAAAAAACTAATATAGCAGTAAAAAGGCGTTTTAATTCTTTGTTGAATTAATCTCATTTTCAGATAATTAATTTACATATTTTTATATGCTTTCTTTCGTTTTCTCCTCAACCAGATAATGCTAATTGGGGTCATTGAAAACCCCCTACCCATAATTTGTTATATAGTTTTGAATCTGTGAGATCATTTCAGGATACAATACATATTCTCTACCCCAGCAGACAGTTTACTTATGTGCTAGCAGATCTTGATCGCAAATTCGGTATGCCTGGAAGAATTGAATTGAAATTAAGAGGCTTGAAAGATAATAAAAGCAAGGAAATAAATAATAAGTAAAAAATAAAAAGTAGCAAAAAAATAAGAGTAAAAAAGCAAAAAATATTTATCTGTAAAAATTAAAAATTTAGGCTGAGGAATGTTAAGTCTTTATTTTCCACTTGCTTATCTGCTCTTCACGCCATTTCTCCATTGCTCTCCAGATGGGCAGAGGATCAATGCCATGAACTTTGATATATTCTTCTCGCATGTACTCATTCATATTTCCGTCTACGTAGCGTAATGTAGCCTGATCGGGCTGCAACCTTGCTCCTGTTGGTATTGCTGCAGGGTTTATGCAAACCTCTGCACAGTAGCGCCATTCTTCCCCGCCACCAGTTGATTCTATCCTGAATGGCTTTCCGCAGTTCGGACAGACACCAAACATTGTCTTGTCTTCTTTCTGGTTCATAATTTCCCCCTACGACTGAAAAATTTCCATTTAACTAAATATTGCATGGAAATTTATATACTCAATTTTATATATCTATTTTGCCTAGCTTTCAACATTTTCTATATTTGTTCTTGCTTGCGAATCCTGATAATTATATCTTATGCTTCTCCAGAATAGTTTAAATCTCTATTTTATAGACCTTGCTTGAGAGTAAGAAGTTCAACTGTCGAATTCTTTGAATAATATGGCAATCCTGATAGAATAGGCACATCCTGATAGAATAGGCACATCCTGATAGAATATATAGATATGAAATATGGAGAACGCAGAGAGTGTAAAAAATTAAAAATATAAAAATAATAAAGAAAATGAAAAAATGGAAAGAATTAATGCTGTATAAAGCCAGCTATAAAAAATGAAAAACTGTATTTATTTCTTCCTTATATTTTATTATACTCTATCATACTTTATTATACTTATTAGTTTCATAACTTTGTTAACTTTGTTGTAATTTGAATATCTCCAGGCAAAAAGCTTACAGCTGAAGAACAAAGTTGCTACACAGATAGACATAAACAACAATGCACATACTGAGGTTTGTATTTCGATTGGTGACGTCTTAGTTACTCCTATTTGCCTTCATATGATATTAAAAGCACGATAATGTAACATCCTTTTTATCATTTTCGGTACGTTTCAATCTTTAAGAGTTTCAGACTTATTTTAATACTTGCGCCGCCAGCAGGGCAGTTCGGAAGAAAATCGTTTCAATCCCACTTATTATATCTCTTGCTATCGAATCTTTTAATTTTCCGGCTTATTTTTTCTCTCTCTGGGAGGACTGTAATTTCCGTAGGTAAATTATCTACCAGAGGTTTTTAACCTCAGCTTTTTCCTCCCTGTTGGCAAGGCTCTGATTAGTGTGATGCTCTCCACATCTGCAGTTAAATGTGCCCTGACTCATGGGGTGCGAGTTCAAATCTACCTATTTCATCTGCTCGAGTTCTCCTCTAAATTTAATTCTTCTCCTAGATGTAGACTATTTGTTTTCTTCGGTTATCAAGTTCTCTCCGGTCGACATATTACCGTTGTCCTTGTTTTCTGTTGCGGCGTTTGTCTATCAATAATCTACCCTTATTGATTTTCAATAGAAAAAGAGCAGTGTTGAGATTAAAAAGCCAGTAATAGTCTTAAAAATCAGCGTTTTTAAGTTCAATCATAAAATAGAGGTTTTAAGCTTAATAAAAAATAGAGGTTTTAAGCTCAGTAAAAAAGGAATAGAGGTTTTAAGTTCAATCAAAAAATAGAGGCTTTAAACTCATACTATAAAAATAGAACTTTAAATTCCCTCAAAGATAGAGCTCCTAAACTTAATTAAAGTCATAAGGCTTTTTATGTGTTCTCCAGGGGAAATGATTCGGTTATGAATTCTTTAAATATTTTTTTAGATTTTTCAAATCCGGTATGCACTCCATCCAGGCGCTGCTCCGAGCAATTCGGCTTTTTTGACAGGTCAATGCCGTCTAAGAGCTGGTTAAAGTTATCCTCCATGCCTCTTATTTTTTCAGCCGGGTCTTCGTCCGAGTAGGAAAGAGAGAGTTTTTCCAGATTATCCTCGAAAGTGTATTTAGCTATATCTAGGCCTTTATTAACTCCTTCTTTAAAGTCTGAATAAGCCTGATTGTCTTTATTCCTTTCAATAAAAATATTAAATTTCCTAATAAGGTCCATCATTTTTTGAGTATCCAAAATCCTCGCTTCCTTTTTTTAAATGACTTTGATTTTTGCAATCTACCTTAGATTTGCAGATACAAGAGTTTCAAATTTGTAGAAATACTAAACTATGATTTTTAAACTATGAGTTATGAATATTAGTTGTCATAAAAAATTAAATCAAGCGCTTTTCACACTTTGCATGATAAAAATGCACAGCATAAATATAAACTCTTATATATAAAAATAGTATTTACAAGTATATTAAGCTTTTGAAGTAAAATTGGAGGCTGTTATATTTTCAGATCAGGCTAACAGATGGGAACTATTTTTAATAAATTTATATAAAGTCCTTTCATTATTCGCATAAATTTCAAGCATTACGAACTCACTTCTAATAAATCGACCAATCCATATATAGTTATTTAAAGGGCCCCGTAAAATTAATTATGAGGTTCGCAAAAGAAAGCATTCCAAACAGGAAAAACCATTAATGCGGTTCTTGCCTGAGATTGAGTTTTAAATTTTAACTCGAACGGCCCATCAGGATCTATCCCATTGCTTTTAATAGTGCCATTTGTCTTCTTGATGAACCAGCAGAGGGAGAGCTCCATCAGAGCAAAATAAAGATTATAGGAGCTAGAGGCTACTGTCTTCCTGGATCTGTATACAGATCGAATACTGAGTAGCAGGCTATTATCAAAACCCATGCGTAATATTTTCTCAATTGCTTTTTGGGGGAAGGGATCTCGCGGGCTTCTGTCATGCTGCCTTTATCTCTTTCCTTTAACTTAATATTATAATACTTTTATTAAACTCTTGAATCCGATATTTATTTTAATTCTTGTTTCAATGAACCTTATTCAGGAACATAAATAAGTAACTCAGGTTAAAGTTGGCCAACTGATATTCTCAATCCCTCAAAAAGTGTATTTTTGGTAAATGTTGTCCTCAAATACTCTTATATACAACTAACTATAAATGAAAATATATGAAAGGATTTTCTATAAATATCGAAGAAGCTACTCTGGAAAATGGCAATTTCCGCAAGGTACTCTATACCTCAAAGTACAGCCAACTGGTACTTATGAGCCTCAAACCCGGGGAAGAAATCGGGATGGAAGTGCATGAGGAAAACGACCAGTTTTTCCGTTTTGAGCAGGGGAAGGGGAAGTGCATAATTGACGGCAACGAATACAAACTCCATGACGGCGTTGCGGTGGTCGTTCCGGCCGGCGCTCAGCATAACGTCATCAACACTTCGGAAACGGAGGAACTGAAACTCTATACGATCTATTCGCCGGCGCATCACAAGGATGGAATCATGCGCAAAACGAAAGAAGAAGCCGAAGCCAATGAAGTGGAATTCGATGGAGTAACTACGGAATAACAGTTTATTCCTGCTACGAGCATTGAAAATCCAAAATATAATGCTTTATCTTTTGTAAAAATCTTTTATGTTTTCTCTTTTTGTAGTTGTAGTTTGCTTTATCCTTTTTAGTGGATCATGCTCTCGAATAGTTTCCATATAATTATTCAGCATTACTCTAGATAGAAACCATTACCTCCATAGCTGCACAAGTTCAATAAATTGGCCAATTCTCTGGAGTAGCAATAACCAGTGATTGCCCGCTAAACCGGACGATATTCAGATTATAACTTCGGATACAGATCTTCTTAGAGATTTAGAAAGAGGCTCTGCATATCCCAGACGCAGTAAAAGCTGGGGGTGCATGTTGCCTGCGGACAATAATTTCTGTAACTTCTTTTTGAGTTCCGGTACTTCACATGGCTGATTTGTGTGGGCATTTTTTATACCAAGAATGGTGGCACATAATGCTAGCCTTTCAAAGCTTCGCCCGGTTTTGATCCAAGAATCCCTGTCATTTTTCTCTGGCAGTACGATCATCAATGCAGACGAGCTTCTTATGTACTTTTCATCCTTTTTCAATTGACCCTTAGCGTCCAAAAAGAATTTCATGAACAGTTTCCCTATTATGCGAGACAAGGAAGGATTTCCCATGGCTTTTGAGCTAAGACCATCACGATATCGGTTTGCTTCAGCCTCGTTGAACCTTATCAATGAAACTAGCTCCTGTATAAAATTCCGGTCATTCATCTGTATGTTGTTGCCTTCTTTAACAAGCCCTATTACTCTTTCTATTTTTTCTGGGTTTGCCACAAAAAGCGCCGACACTCCCTGCTCTAATGGCAGTGATGCAAGCCTTTCCACGTCAGCTTCAGTAATAGATCTTCCATCATATTGTCTTCGAGTACTCTGCTTTATCGGGATAGCATTGAAAAGCCGGTCATCATCGATTTTGCCATCTGCAGGCTCAAGATTTACAGAAATAGCACCATTCTGAAAAGAGTATCCCACCAGTGTCCTGTAACCTTCATGCCCGGCAGCTATTACCAGATTCTCCAGTACACATCCAAGGCTTATGTATAGCTTCCTGTCCAGAGGGTCAACAGCCGGAAGTCTCCTTGAAAGATCAGGATAAATAAGAATCAGGTTTTCCTTTACTCTGAACTTCCAGGGCTGAGTATTATGCCCTGAAAAAGCCATTATCGCGTGATGTAAAAATTCTGTCATATCCAGCAGCATCGGTTCACCTGCAATGGTGTATAAAATATTTAAAAAGAGGGGTTTTACTATTTTTACATTTCTTCCAGCAATAATGGAATGTGAAAGAAAGCGCATAACCCGAGCAAATATTTCAATATTTACAAGTTTGGCCTGCTAGGACGTTATATGCTCAGCTAGATGTTTATCTGCTGGATAAGAGTTTCAGTCCTTGTTTAAATGTATCTTACTCTTGAATACCTATTTCTTATTATCGCCAGTGAAAAATATATTTCATCCATCATTCGAAATTATCTACCAGCCTGGATGCAGCTGAAGAAACAATATCATTTATTTTGTCTGCATTCTTGTAGTGGGTTATATAAACCACAGCAATTGCCAAGACTGCTACAGTATAAACAATATCCATCCAAATTGTATTGATTATCTCTCTCAACATACATACCATCCAATTTAATCTACTCTTTAATCTATCTTACAGCCGTTTCAATCATTGCTTTATTGAATCGTACTTTAAAATAAATAAGTAAGGTCAGTGAATATTAAGTATAATAAGCGAATATTATACGATTGGTAGTCAATCTGTGTTTTAATGAATTTTTCTCACTAATGAGATACTGATAAATATCTAAGAGGCTGTCTTAAAATTCAAATCGTTCATACAATTAGGTAATGGCAATGTTAAACTTTAAAAATCATACCGTAAATTTGTTCGGCAATTCAGGTACACATTGATTTTAAAGATGCTGTTTCATCCCATATGGCTACGCACTCGATATATAAAATCAAATGTAATAACCATCATTGATTAAAATTACACTTTAGAAATTTAACGGCTAAATGCTAATGTTTTTAATTTCAAGTGCGTAAGTCCTATCCCAATTGCAGGACTCAAATTTAATTTTAAGACACGTTTGAAGAGATGAATGGATGTTTCAATCTTTGTTTTAATGGATCTTGCTCACCAACCAGCTGGACGGGATAAATTTCTGATCAATGTCTGGCGCTACCGTTAAAGGGGAGTTTGGTCGGAAAAAACAACGGACTCCGAATCCACTGTTGGGCATAATCCCCAAAGTTGTAGACGAATTCCCGTACTTGTCCGATGCACGAGGTGTTGAGAAACTTAGAATCAAACTGCCACCATACTTTCACTTGACCATTCGAATGATTATGAAAATTAAGAATGCCACTAATCCAGTCAGGTATATCCAGCGAATATAAATTCGCCGATTTACTATTTTTGAGTCTAATAATTTTCCTGTTGAGTACAGAATAACTAAATTTATTAGTAAAATGGGAAAAAGATAAATCCACTCTAACCAGCCTAACAAAAACGGTAAGCTACTTGCAACAACTACCAGTAAGAAAATTGCTCCGCTGATTTTCAATGCGTTTTCGCGACCAAGTACCAGGGCTAAGGAACGGGATCCTGCCTGACTATCGCCTTCAATGTCCATAGCGTCTGCCGCAATCTCTTCTCCTAAATCTGTAAGCATTAATATAACTGCGAAAAACCAGACTATTATTTCAAATGGTTTGTTTACTGCTATACCGCCAAAAATAAAAGTCATACCAACCGAAAAGCTTACCATCAGATTTCCAATAAGTCCATCCTTTTTGAACCGCTAGTTGTAAAGAAAACCCACTGCCCAGACCAGAATAACTGCTAGTAAAGCCTCTAAGCTAATCAGGTAGCCTGTGATAAGTCCAAGTACTGCCACAACAATGGAGAGCAGAATGACTTCTCCCTCAGTAACAAGGCCTGCTGGGAGGGGTCTTTCTGGCGCGTTTATTTTGTCAATTTCGAGATCAAAATAGTCGTTAAGGATCAGAGACGTAGCCGAAATGAAAAAAATGCTTAGAAACCCTAATAAAATTTCCATTGTGGTAGGGAGTGCGCCTAATGCCAGTAATTCCCCTAATATCACGCACACTCCTGCAGTAAATGGTAGTTCAAAACGGAATAAGCGGAACAGCCCTAGAATTTTCGGCCTAAGCATAAAAGTATTATAAGTAACGAAATGTTTTAATTTTTTTGAGTGAATTTTGAAGTGGATCTTAAGGGCTTACTCATTAATTTTCTACTTCTTCTCACAAACTCATAAACAACTAACATAATTTCTTTTTGGTTGCAGAGTACAAGAGATAAGCTACTGCAATACTCTTACCTGGCTCTAGATCACACGTTACTGTTGTTCTTCTTTTCATTAATTCCAGTCGCTTTTCTGGTGGTATATAGATATAAAAAAACCCCAGCAATTGACATTACTTCTAAAATTGTAAAATAAATCATTTGTGAGCGGTCACCAGAATTATAATTATGCCAGATGAATAAAAGATAACCGAAGCAGTAAATCACGTTGGCATAGAATGCTTTATTGACCATGACCATGTACGACGCTATTATATTAGGAATAATTATCCAAATATTTTCTATCATTTTTCCCATCCGTTTTTGATATTGAAGCTCGTAAGAGTTCTAATTTCGGCATTATTATAAATAAAACCTAAACTAAGTTCCCCTTCCACTTTGTGCTTGAAAATGCAGAAGCACATAAAATAAGTGAATTAAAATAAAAATAACAGTAATCAGTATATTAAGTTTGTTGAGGGAAGTTTTGAAGTTCTACAGTCTTTTAGAGAACCTTTAATGGAACTGTAGATTGGGTATGGATAGCGTTTCAATCCTTGTTTTAGTGGAAGACCAATCAGGGAACACCTTTTTTGATCAGATAAAACCCTCAACAACCTGTTCTCTTACTTTTCTCCCTGATCATTCACATCTTTTCTCAAAAAATGAAGCTCAAATCTCTTAAAAATATCAAACAGTTGAAAAAATCTCTAAAAAATCAAGCTGGCGAGAACGTTATTATTAAAACGTCTCTAAGTGTTAAATTCGTATCATAGCTGGGTAAATAGAACAAAATACTTGTGAAGAGATCCTTTTAACTGTAACGTAGACCAAAATTGTGTGAATGAGCTCCTGCAGAATTGAGTTGCAGGCAAAAGATACAGGAATAGAGGGGAACACTCGGGGAGTAAGGGACAAAGATGCAATATGGGGGTATTGTGTCGGAAAGGCTCCTTACTCCCTTCTACCTCTAACTTTTTTGTCTATAATCTCTAATATTTTCTTATTTTTTCGGGTTTCTATAAAATTTCCCTTATTTTTCCCTTATTTTTCCCGGATTTTTCTTGGACTCGGCCTTATTTTTTCCAGTTTTTTTCCATACCTCTGGCTCTCAGGTCTTCGGGCATTTTCTCTATAGCGTATCTAAGGGCGGTTCTGGGCATCTCTTTTTTGTTATTCATCACGTATTCGAAGACTTCATGCCTGTGGGATTTGCTGGCTTCTTTAAGCATCCAACCGTAGCCTTTCTGTACCAGGTCGTCTCTGTCTTTGAGCAGGAGATCAGAGATTTCAAAAACCTCTTCAAGGAAATTGCCTTTTCGGGCAGGCAGGATCAGGGTTACTGCAGATGCTCGCCTTACCCATCTGTTGTCCGACAGGGCCCAGACCTTGAGTTTTTCCACATATGCCGGAAATTTCTCTATAAAAGAGCCCACTGCATGGTTGCAGAGAGTGTCACACTTCGCCCAGTTGTTAACGTAGTTTTCAACCCAGTGCTCAAAGGTAAGAAAATCGTCTTCGGAGTAATCATTTCTTACCTGGTAAGCCCACTCGGCTGCAATATAGGCTTCCTCGCAGTAGTCGGACCGAAAGAGTTCCTCGCACAGGCAAAAGATCTCTTTTTTGTCTTCGGACTCGATCTCATTAAAGTAACTTTTCGCAATTCTTCTCACAAGCGCAGTCTTTACTCCGTAGCAGCGGACTTCTTCTTTAAAAAAGCGAGACGAACTGGATTTTGTTTTCTCATCCACGCTGAGGGCTAGCTCCTCTCTGATCCTGGATATAATATTAGGTTCCACAGTTCTCTATTTAATAAGGGGTGTACTTATATTTTATTTATATATACTTACATTTTATTCATATTTATTTACATTCTACTTCTATCTTGTTTTTGAGCACTTCCAGATAAATAAAAAGCGTAGATAAATAAAATAGAGCCTGAAAACATTTTTCATAAGGAAATTCAATCTCTATTTATGCCCAAAGTAAAAATTCGCCCTCAAGAACTCTTTGATGCCGAACGTTTCTTTGACATAATTACACGTACAAACCTCGAGTTCATTGAGTTTCCTATAAAAACGCTTGAAGAAGAAAGGTATTTTCTGGAACTAAATGAAACTAAAAGAAAGGCTAACTTTGAGTACAACTTTTCCGTTCTTTATTACGGAAGACTTGTGGGAGCCTGCGGGATAAGGATTGACCAGCACAGGCCCTGGATAGGAGAAATCGGTTACTTCATTGACAGGGACTATCAGGGAATGGGGATTGCAACCGAGGCTGTAAGACAGCTTGAAAAGGTCGGGTTTGAGCAACTGGATTTAAGGAGAATTGTTATCCTTATGGATACCCGGAACCTTGCAAGCGAGCGTGTGGCCCAGAAATGCGGGTACGAAAAAGAAGGCACAATGAAAAAAGTCCATCGGATAGGGGAAGATTATTACGATTGCTTCCTTTATGCGAAAACCAGATAATGAAGAATGAAGGGCGAAAGAAAAAAATCATATACTCCCGGAAGGAAAATCAAACAGGCTGGAATAGATTAAAATAAAAATTCAGGTCAGCCTGTAAACCTGTAATTAGAGACGGAAAACATGCAGGCAGCGCAGGCCTGACTGAGTCATACAAGCCCGATAACCTGTATAAGGCTGTTTCCATACCAGACAACCATAAGATTATTTGCGGTTACAAAGACCCCAACGGATTCTATAATACGTTTTGTGAGAGCCCATTTTTCCCCCGACGCTTTTATCAAAGGGGCTGCATAAAAAAGCAGGAGAATAAAACCTACTTTAACAAGTAAAAGGTGATATATCCCGTAATTTTCCAGAATCATTGCAGGGACCGGATTATATTCCGTACCCTGAGGTAAGGCACAAACAGTAGAGGCCCAATCTCCTATTACATAGAAAAGAATGATGAAACGTATCTCGTAGAGGTAGGAACTGAACGAACCCCGAGCACTGCAGACTTCCAACAAATAACCCCCCAGAACTACCCGTTTTTCGGTAGAGGCAAAACTATATTATAAGATTAAATATACGTAAGAAACAAAGACAAGAAACTAAAATAGAGACTAATAATTTTTAGAAAGGTCCCATTAAGAATCTTTGGACAATTCAGGGCATAAGATGCGTTAAATCGGATGTAAATATATCAGCTAATTTGTTACGATGTTAGGTATTTGTACTCATAGTTTTATTAAGGTTTATTATCTCTGGTTGTAACCTTTTGAAAGAGTTAAACTGCAAATACT
The DNA here is from genome assembly GCF_002505485.1 of Methanosarcina sp. UBA5. Lineage (GTDB taxonomy): Archaea > Halobacteriota > Methanosarcinia > Methanosarcinales > Methanosarcinaceae > Methanosarcina. The sequence goes on from NZ_DAVG01000062.1 coordinate 62,452, forward strand.
TATATCTAAAATTATAGGTTGGTTTGCTCACAGAAAAATTGAGTGTAATCTCAAATTCATGGATTAGCGAGACTTTTACTCTAGACTTTCAGATAGATGATAAAAATGACTCAAAACATGGACTTTCCAGGGAAGACCGATTCTCCTTCCTTACTGGAACTGAAAAATGTAACCGTTGTCAGAGGCGGGAGAAAAATCCTTGATTCGGTGTCCCTATCAATTGGGCAGGGAGAACATGTTGCGATTATTGGGCCTAATGGCTCTGGGAAATCTTCTCTCATCAAGACATTTACAAAGGAATATCACCCTCTTGCAGCGGCTGATGGGCTTGTTCTGAATATTATGGGCAAAGGGACTTGGAATGTCTTTGATCTCAGGAAACTGCTCGGGATAGTCTCCGGTGACCTTCAGCAGATCTACTATCGCCAGGTTAGTGTGCTGGATGTCGTACTCTCAGGGTTTTTCAGCAGCATAGGAATTTACTATAACCATAAAGTTACCCCTGAAATGGAAACCAGAGCAAGGGAAGTGCTTGAGTTTCTTGAGATTTCCCACCTTACAGACAGGCTGATGTCCGAACTTTCCTCAGGAGAAGCCAGGAGGGTACTTATAGGGAGAGCCCTTGTGCATGACCCCGAAGCCCTTATTTTAGATGAGCCTGCAAACAGCCTTGACCTTAAAGCCCTTCATAGCTTCCGCGAAATTGTTCGGAAAATTGCCGGCTCGGGAAAGAGTATTATTCTTGTTACTCACACCCTTGAAGATATTATTCCCGAAATTAACCGTGTGATTCTAATAAAAAACGGAAAAATCTTCATGGACGGAAAAAAGCCGGAAATTCTTACCGACGCAAACCTTTCGGAATTGTTTTCCCTTCCGGTTGAAGTCGTGGAGAAGAACGGTTACTACCAGGCTCTCATCTGAGGATCAGGCATGAATTAAAACAAAAGAGCTGACAAAGTGAAAAATTAACGCAAGCATATTAAAAATGCAGGCTGATCAACAGTCAGGCATATTAACAATCTCGGCTTATCAGCAGTTCAGGCTTATCAATAACTCTGAAGTATCAGAATAAACTGATACTGATTTATGCTTTTTATCGATATCCTCAACAGGTTCTGCGACTTTCATGTTTTTCCTTTTTCTCTTTAACATTGTCTATCTTCATTTCTTCTAACAGGCCGCAGTTATAAATTTTAATCGTTCCGTCACGCGTCCTGCATCCCTTACAAACTTCTCTTCGATTGATACACTTTAATATTCATACGTGAATTTAAATATAAACATACAACTGAATGGCAAAAGGCCCTGGGGGATTAAAAATTGGGAAAGCATTTTGTCATAATTGCCGGAGAAGAAGCAGGTCCTAAATCAAATAAAATGGGCGGGATCTGGAATGTTATTCATGAAGAAGCACAAACCCTTGCCGCGCTTGTCGATTCAGGGCAACTAGATACAAAAGAAGATAAAGAGATCCTCGTTGCGGGCCCTTATTATGCGCACAGGGGTGCGGATTGGAATCGGGGGTTAAACAGGATTACGGATATGGAGGAATTTGAATCCCTCAACCCTGACGAGGAACTCCGGAAAAGTCTTGAATCCCTTGAAAACTCAGGTATCAAGGTGTTTACAGGAGGCAAATTCGTAGGGAAAATGAAGATAGGATATTTGCAGTTTCAAACCTCAGATTTTGGGAAAATACGTTCCATATATCAGGGAAAGGAGATGAACCTTGAAAGCAGGATTAAAGCTGAAGCCTACGAGCACCTTGGGCTTGACTCCCTGAGATATGAAAATATGTCAAACGGGCTTGAATATACCCATTACCTCTGCCTGTCCTATGCGATTTCCGAGCTTATTAGGCTCCTTATAAGCACAGCTTCGGAAAATCCCGAAACCTCTGGTGTAGCTTCAACTCAGGGTTCTATTCCCTGCCCAGGTGTCTCTCTGCACTGCCATGAATTTGGGGTTTTTTATGCGCCAGCCAGGCTCAAGAAACTCGGAATCCCGGTAAATACGGTTGCAACCCTGCACGCAACTCTGCCCGGAAGGAATGCAGGATATAACTCCATCCAGAAAAGAAGGAATAATGACAGCACATGGCCTTCAGGCGTGCCTGAAAACCTGGCTGCCCTTGAGGCTCTGGCTGCATATGCCGATACGGTTACTGCAGTCGGGGAATCGACCCGCCAGGAAGCCAGGCTCTTTTACGGGATTCACGGGATTGTTATCCGAAACGGAATAACCATAGAGTCTGATAAGATAGACTGGGACCTGAAAGAAAGCTCCCTTGAAAGAATCCGAAAATTTCTTTCCGAAAACCTGTATAAGTACCACGGAGGGGAAAGGATAGAACCTGAAAAGATAATCCCGATTTTCACAATTTCCCGTCTGGAGGTGGAAAATAAAGGGTATCCTGACCTTCTCGATTCCCTTGTTGCGCTTGAGCATATAATAAAGAACAGTATTCTCGAAGGGCATATGCAGGAGGGAATCAGGGTAATCTGTTTCCTTGTTACGGCCGAAGGGCCCAAAACAAATCTCCCCTCAGGATTTCCTGTGAACCTGCCAAAAGAAGTGCTTGTGGGAAACGAGCTGAGAATCCAGCAGATGATCGAGGAAAAGGGGCTTGATTTTTCGAAAATGGTACGGGGAAAACGCTCGGTTGCAGCACTTCTATATCCCCAGATTCTTTCAAGCTCGGATGGAGGACTGGGCATGGAAGTTGGGGAATTTATGGCAGGCTGCTGTGCAGGCATTTTTCCCTCGCGCTATGACCCCTTCCTGCTCACAGGGCTTGAAGCCGGAATAGAAGGAACCCCAAGCGTGGTCAGCCAGGTCTGCGGCTTCAGTGATGCGATAAAGACAATTGAATCCCTTAAAGAAGTGCTTGGGGGAGTGATAGTTGTAGACAATATCAATCTTTCCTATTACGAAACAGTCCTTGACTACGCCCTGGCAGTCAGCTATTTCACGCGAAATTTCATAGAGGACAGGGTAAAGTATAAACTCCTCTGCAGAGAAGCCTTCCTCCTTGCAAAAGATATGGACTGGAAAGCTCCTACTGAACAGTATTATGAACTGATAAGCGGGGCTAGGTTCTGCAAACAGGAAAATGCTGCTGGTAGGGGATAAAAAGATAGTTGAAGTATCTGGAATAACAAAAAGAGATATGATGAGGTTTTCCTGAAATGTCAGAAATCAGAAAACATTACTTTCTTTCCGAGTACTGTATAATTGCCGAAGAAAGATCTAAAAGACCTTCGGATTTTGCAGTTGCGGACGAAGGCCGCGGGAAAAACGGCTCTGAAAGCTGCCTTTTCTGCGGAGGAGCCGAGGAAAATACCCCTCTTGCCACTGCTGTCTATAAAAATGGGAAAATCTATTCCGATACCCCTGAAAAAAGGGTACGCAACTGGGATTTCCGCTGCTTTCCTAATCTTTATCCTGCTCTTTCACCTGTGCCTGACTCCCCAAAGCATGAGGAAAATGGGCTGCAGGCTGAACCCGGGTATGGGTTTCATGAAGTTATCGTAGAGTCACCTTTGCATGGGAGAAGGCTTGAGGATTTTTCTAATTTTGAAATCTCAGGACTCATGCAGGTTTATAGAGACCGTACATGCAGTTATACATCTCGTGAAAATATACGCTACGTTTCCCTGTTTAAAAATTCCGGGGAGAAAGCAGGGGCTTCGATTAACCATCTCCACAGCCAGCTTCTTGCCCTGCCTTTTTGTCCCCCTCTTCTGGCAAGGGAACTGAAAGTTATCAGGAAAATAGAGAAATGTCCTTACTGTGCTATCTTTAATCTGGAAAAAACCTCTTCCCGTTTGATATCTGAAAACAGCGAATGGATAGCCTTTACTCCTTATTCCTCAATGGGGCCATTTGAAGTTTGGATCCTTTCCCGAAAGCATGTCAGTTCTCTTGGTGATTGCAGTGACGAACTTCTTTTTGCTCTGGGGCATATTCTGAAAGACATTCTCAAAAGTTATGGACGAGTTCTTGGAAACCCACCGTTCAACTATATGTTTTACCAGCTTTCCGAAGCTCCTGAATATCACCTGAACCTTCGTTTGCTCCCTAGAATTTCTATTAATGCGGGTTTTGAGCTCAATACAGGAAGTTATATCAATACTATTTCTCCGGAAAGGGCAGCCTCTTATTTGAGGGAAGACCTTACGCACGGAGAATGAGACTCCTAAATAACTGAAAAAGAGGGGTTTAACAGACTCTTCTAATTTCCAGTCTAGGTTATAACAAAAATTTACAGATATGTTTATCTACCATTAAAAAGGAATAAAGTTAGTAAAGTATAGAATACCAAATTCTTAACGCAAAAACCATCTTCGTATCATGTAAATCAAGGTCATACCCCTTTTGCTTTATATAACCTGTTGAAGGCTTAGGGGGCATAGAATTACAGAAAGATTGTGGCAAGCTGGATTCAGTGAACTTTAGATTAGTATAACTGAATAATACAACTGAATAATATACTTTTAATATACAGATTAATACTATTAATTAATATAAACGATTAAATAAAATTACTAATATATCTCATTAATATAACAAACCATTAATATGTCTGAATTCAGCAAACTAAAGAATGTAATATTAGAAAGGCAAGGGGGAGCCTGCATTCTTCTTTACTCCTTAACTCCCATTTTGACAAAGGGATAAGTGAGCTTATGAAAAAGATTCGAATAGGAATGTTTACTTGGGAAAGTTTGTATTCGATACGTGTAGGAGGGATTTCACCTCATGTATCCGAGCTCTCTGATGCTCTTGCAGCAGAGGGGCATGAGGTCCACCTGTTTACACGAGACTGTGAAAATAAAGATGAGATAATAAATGG
>NZ_DAVG01000121.1 GCF_002505485.1 Methanosarcina sp. UBA5
CGCGTAACTTATCAAAGATTTCTTGGTTTGCCATTTTTGTAAACCTCCACTGAGATTCGCAGTTTTGCGCAGTGTCGTTGGGTGGTACAATGTCTCCTGAGACATTTTCTCGCAAGGCTTTATGATTAAACACAAACCTAAGCTCCGCTAGCTAGAAAAAGAACATTTGCATGGGGTTCTCATTTTAGATTCAGATCCCTGCTGCCTTCTATTTTTCAGCCATTAGGCGCGAGGAAATGCCTTTACGAATGCGAATTGTCTACAATCGAAATTATTCACTGCCATTTGCCATTTTACCCGAATAGGTCCGGGTCTTTTGTGAATAATTTCCTTTCTCGTGACATTGTTACCGGGAATTTACTTGCCGGAAACTGCAAATTTATTTCCCAGTCAAATTAGCTTTATATCCCAAATTTTCCAACAGTATACCTGTTGGAACTGCCTGGGATTGTTCTGAATATTCAGACTTAATCCCTAAATAAAGATTAAAATTATACTATATAAACGAATACTATATTTGTTATAATCTAAAATCGTAAAAATTTTAAATAGAGGTTATTTGGAATTTCTAATGCCGTAATTAAGGTTTTTTCCCACTATTTTTCTCTTAAAATTCAAGATATATATATGAAAGCAAAAAATATAAATACTAGAATTTTGAGCCACTGCAATCTCTTTTATATATACAATCTACAACTTCAAAACCGCGTGCCGCAAATCTCTTTTATAACGATCTTTAATAATATTGGGCATGAAAGCAAAAAGTATAAATATGTGAATTTTGAGCTACTGCAATCTCTTTTATATATCCAATCTTCTCCCTCAAAACTCTATGCTTCAACTCCTTTTAAAACAGATATTTTAATTAAAATTTTGAGATTAGCAGGCAGAATATTCAATTTCTCCTGAAATGCAGGTAGACGGACAAAAATAAGCCTGGGACAAATCGTTTTCTTAATAATTCTTTAAAAATAAAGCCGGCTTTAAGACCGGCTATCTGTTTTCCTTAACGCAGTACACTCTCAGTGTCTGATATGTTCAGTAATATCTTCAGTACTTGTGGCCTTTTGCGCAGCTAATCATTTTCTGAAGGTTGGCAGTAGGAGTCATGCTGACAATTCCACAGCCAGCTGTGAGCAGCCCGACGTCTGCGTCAAGTGCTTTCTTTGAGGCTTCTGCGATATTCTCAGGAGTTCCGTTCCAGAGCACGGCTACAGGGTCAAGGTTTCCAACCATAATTGCATTTTTCACACTACCAATTGCGGTCTTTATGTCTACCCTCTGGTCTACACTTATCCCATTTACGCCGGTCTTGTCCATAATTCCAAGGCCGTTAGTTGTATTTCCACAAATGTGAAGAACTGTCGCCACGTCGAGTTCCTTCATCGCATCAGCAATTTTCTTCTGGTAAGGAAGGGCATACTTCTCGTAGAACTCTCCACCAATAAGCTCATAGCTTGCTGTCGGGTCAATGATGGCTATGGTATCTGCACCGTTTTCAACCATTGCTTGTGCATATGCTACGTTGAAATCCGAGCAGAAATCCAGAAGTGAGGGGACAATCTCTTCTCCTGTGAAAAGGTTTCCAAACCAGGCGTCTCCGTTAATATGCTGGGCGAGAGAGAAAGGACCTATCATGGATCCTATAATCGGAAGCTCTTTTCCATACTTTTCGGAGAGGATCTTGACGGCTTCAAGGACTACTGCAATTCTGCCTTCTTTCAGGTTATAATTCCTTATTTTATCCAGATCTTCCAGGTTCTTAACACTGGGTTTAATTACTGATGGCTGCTGCTTCAGGTCGCCGGCCTTTATTCCGCAGCCAAAAAATTCGGCTTCAGCTGTAATGTCAAAGGGAACTCTTACAGCCTCAAAACCTACTACAGTGTGTGCCGCTTCCGCGAGAGTCGCCATTTTCTCTGCGTCGGCATGGGCTTCTGGCCAGTAGGCCCCACAAGCCTCCATTTGTTCGACAGTTGCAGTCTGAGTGAAACAGACAGCTGGCATCCTGTCCACCTGCTGTTTCCTTAATGCACGGTACAATCTTTCTTTTGGGGTATATTCTGCCATTTATAATCCCTCTCTTATTTTTATAGGTGCATAGGATTCTTAAAAATACATACTATTTAATAAATATGTATTTATATCCTTTAATTAAAAATTATGTTATAAAAACTTATCAATTGAACAGCCGGAATAAGCTGAAAAATCCTTAAAAACAAGTAAATTTGTTTTATTCACACGCGGTGGACGAAAAACTTAAAATAGCCGGGGGATTTGCGGCGTTGACAATTGTTAGAAACTATATTATTAAAAACTATAAAAATTTGCACAGATTTATACGGATTGTGGCCTGGAAGTTAGGAACACAAATAGGAGCATTTTTATTGTTCCTGAAGTTTGACAGGTCTTGTGCTGAAAGTTCTGTAAATTCGAAATTGCTCTATACTTTAGCTTCACCATAAAAAGGATTTATCATTTTTACTAATACATAGGTTTAAACCTATGCATGGAAAAAAAAGAGTTAGTCTTGTTTTTATAACAACTTGATTATTTTCTAAGTACTTTAACACAGATTCCTTCAACATGTCTACTCTGACCGCGTGTGCCTACAAATTGTCCTTCTGACATCCATTGAGTATCTCCCGTGTCTTGCAGATGTGCCATGTATTCAATGCTTAAATCTTTCAAAGAAGGGAATTCAAGTTATATCCTGTGGAGGATGGAAAGAAAGTTGAAACTCTTCTAAGCGTCGAGATTGACCACACGTCCCTACAAATTATCCTTCATGGAAGAATTGATCTCCGATACTTTCCAAATGAACTATTATATCTATCGGGAGTGACTTTTTCAACATTTGGTTTTCTGAAACTGAACTCTTTAAACTTGCACTCATTTCGATTTCTCCATTTGTTTATTCAAAAATACCTAATTTTCTTGTAAAAATGCTTGTAAATCTACATGTGTAATGTTTGCATACAGTTATGACCTGTGCAAAATACCATACGCTATATTCTTTTCACCATGGGTATAAATTGAGGTAGTTGGAATATCAAAGAACTGAAGTAATCGGCTGTATTAAAGGAAGGAACCAATATGAGCCAGCATCCTCAATGGTATTATGATGAATTCAAACAAATCGGCGTAGATTACGCAGATTTAGAAGAAGTACAGGCTTATGATCTACGTATGCAAAAATTGAGAAACGTTGAAAGTGAATTCAATAGTATTCGAGAACTTATCAAAATTCAGGGCACAGATTTAATTCTTGAAATCGGAACGGGAACAGGGGAACTGGCACTCANNNNGAAGGCTGAAAGCCAGAAAAAAACAAATATAGAATTTTATAATGCCGGGTTTTTAACATATGAGAACTACGATGAACCTTTTGATGTTATTGTCACTCAACTAGCTTTACATCACCTTCCAGACTACTGGAAAATGATTGCTCTGAGAAGAATCTACGGGATGTTGAAGGAAGACGGAAAATTCTACTTGCGTGATGTTGTTTTCTCTTCACTGATTTTGGATTATGACAGCTACTTTAATAAAATTATAGATGACCTTAGGAAATCTGCAGGGGACAAACTTGCTGAAGAGACAGAAATCCACATAAGGGAAGAATTTTCAACACTGGATTGGATTATGGAGGGGCTTCTAAAAAACGCTGGGTTTTGTATTGAATCTGTTAAATGTGATGGGTTTACAGTAGGTTATCTTTGTAAAAAATAATATGCTTGAAGAGAACAGATTTGAAAAATAACTGATTTAAAGAATAACAGTAGCTTGATAGCAAGTTATTAACACTTTATAGCGAGCAATTAACAATAGTTTATATAGTAATTAATAATAGTTTATATAATCCTTAATTATAACTATATAATTAATAAATTCTAAAATTATTATAGTCTTATCCCTATTACGGTCAAATTAGGAATTCTAAAATTAAAATCATCATATCCCATCCTCTTATGGGGCAGTCCATGCTGCCGGACGCCTCAAAAACATTATACGCTCCTGGAGGACCTGAAAAATGTATGGAATAGCACTTGATCTGGGTACCAGCGGTTTTAGAGCCCAGCTTATTGATCTTGAAACGAAGGAAACCTTAAAGACAGTTATAACCATGGGTCATCCTCTTCCCGGGGGAAATGTCATGGATCACCTGGACTTTGCAATCACAACAGGTGAAGATGTGGCTCATGCGGTAATTCTCGAGACCATTAGGAGAATGTTCCTGCGGTTCGATGTTGACCTTTCCAGGGTGGGACGACTGGCAGTCTGTGGAAACCCTATCCAGCTTTCCCTTTTCCAGAATTCTGAAATAAGAGACTTGGCCTATGCAGGAGAAAATAAGCAGAAAATGCTTGGAGTCCAGAATGTAAAAAGAGACGCCAGGGTGTTTCCTGCGTCGGAGATTTTCGGGGAAAAATACCTGCATAACTGTGAAATTCTCGTGCCCCCTGCAATCAAGCACGAGATTGGAGCCGATGCCCTGGCTATGATGCTTGAAACCGATTTCCTTATCCAACCCGAACCCTCACTTGTCACAGATTACGGGACAAACGCCGAAATGGCTCTGAAAATCGGGGATAGAATTATCACTGCAAGCGCGGCAGCAGGGCCTGCAATTGAAGGTCAAGGTATAAGTTCAGGCATGCTCGCAAGCCCGGGCGCGATCTGTGATGTAAAACCGGAAGGACAGTACTGGAGAATTATGGTTCTTGACAGGGAAATGGAAAAACAGAATGCTTACCTTATCGATCCGGTTACGGGGGAGATAAAGGAGTCCTATGGATGCGAGGCTGTTGGGATCACAGGCACAGGAGTTATTTCGGCTTTTGCCCTTGCACTGAGAAGCGGGCTGATTGAGAAATCTCCTGAACTTCCGAACGGAAAGCTGATTCTGGGCCCTGGAATTGAGATCACTGAGACGGATGTGGAAGAAGCCGGAAAAGCTATTGGGGCAATTCGGGCTGCCCATATGACCCTGATCGTCGAATCGGGAATCAAATACGAAGACCTGGAATACGCGTATATGTCAGGAGCCTCCGGAGCCTATGTGGACGCTGAAGATGCCCGCAGGCTCGGAGCCGCGCCGGGGTATGCAAAAAAAATTGTCCAGTTCGGAAATACCTCGCTTGCGCTTGCCCGGAAACTTGTACTGGAAAAATCAAGGCTTGATGACGTAATTGCGATTGCAAAGAAAATTACTGCCGACCACCTTATGATGGCAACCAGCGAGACTTTCAATAATTTCTACCTCTGCGAGCTTTCCTATTGGACCCAGGGCATGCCCCTTGAGACATACGACCAGATGCTTGAGCTCTACGGCCTACCTCCTCTCCCGAAAATTCTTGAGCGCATAAGCATCGAAAAGCGAGTCCGCAAAGACATAGAAGAGGTCGGGTCAGGCGGGCTTTCCATCCTCAAAGAAATAGGAATAATCCTCGAAGTCCCGGTGGAAAAGTGTGTCTACTGCAAAAAATGCGTAAAAGAATGCCCGGAAACCGCTCTTGAAATCGTAGAAACCGATGGCCAAAGAATCGCAAAATACGACAGCCAGAAATGCCTTGGAACAAGCTGCCGCCGCTGTGTCGGCATCTGCCCCGAAAACGCCATCGATATAACGAAACTGAAAGTCACAGCGAAATAACCTATAGTGGGAACTGGATTCCCACCTCATTTTCTCACTTTTATCAGCCTTCTTGAGCGAAGCGAAAAGGGCTTCGTGCTCCCGAAGCGAAATTCGGGCGAGACGGGACTCGGGCAATAAATTTATAAATAAGAACCTATTTTTCTTAGATTTTCACCAACAAATATATATATTAAATAATATTATTTTATATTACTAATTAAGATTACCACACAGGAAGCAAAACGCTTTGTTCAATCTATTTTGCCTAGGAGGAAACCTGATCATGTAGATCGAATGGACTCTAAATCCGTTCAGCCGGGTTAGATTCCCGGGGTTTCCGCCATATTTCTGAATCCCGGAATGGCAATACAATAACATTCATAACATTCCACAGAAATTTTTTTATAAGAGCTGGAGACTTTTTTTCCAGACTATATAGTTTCTGTTGTGTGGATCGCTTCTATTTTCCGGGTAGCTGTCAGCAAATTGCTGGCTCCGTGCTTATATTCAGTAAGCTGGGATTCTGAAATACTATTTCTTGGAAATCATCCGGGCTTTTAATACACCAGAGGTGACACCATGGACAAAAAACCATTAGATGTTTTAATATCTGCAACCGGGCTCTGGATGTCCAGGACTGGTACGCTCCACAAAATCAAGCACCACGAGGTCTCAAGAAGGAAAATATATATTGAAATGGCGTGCGGAGACCATCTTGTTGTGAACAATTCCAGGAGCTGTAGAACAGCCAGAGCATTCAGGCATCACAAATACAGGAAAACCTGCAAATACTGTAAGGTTTCGGACGAGGATATCACTAATTTCCTTACAAAATCGACCGAGAGCAAAACCAGTGTAAAAGTTAAGGTAGTTTCTACTCCAAAGGTCAAAAAAGCCATGCCGAAATCAGTTTCAAGGGCTCCAAAACCTCTGGAAAGTCCTGTGCCTGCACAGGCATCAACGAGCGCATCCGGGTCTGTACCCTTACCTGCAAAAGAAGTTCCAAATTCGTCTGTTCCTGCATCAGCATCTGCTCCTGCACTTACACGAAGCCAGCTTGATAGGGTTGAGGCTCTCTTAAGTCCAATGGATAAATCTTCTCTAAATTTGGGGAAGTCTTTCAGTGAACTTGAGTCCGAACTGGTGACAAAAAGAAAAGACGATTTTCAACAGCTCTATGCCAATGACAGGGAAGACTATCTCGGAAAACTCGAACGTGATATCACGAAATTTTTCGTGGACCGGGGTTTTCTGGAGATCAAGTCTCCTATCGTTATTCCGGCAGAATATGTGGAGAGAATGGGTATTAACAGCGATACTGAACTTTCAAAACAGGTCTTTAGAATAGATAAAAACCTCTGCTTGAGACCAATGCTTGCTCCAACTCTTTACAACTATCTGCGAAAACTCGATAGGATTTTGCCAGATCCGATAAAGATTTTTGAAATCGGACCCTGTTACCGGAAGGAGTCTGACGGCAAAGAGCACCTGGAAGAGTTTACCATGGTGAATTTCTGTCAGATGGGTTCAGGCTGTACCCGGGAAAATCTAGAAGCCCTTATCAAAGAGTTTCTGGACTATCTGGAAATCGACTTCGAAATCGTAGGAGATTCCTGTATGGTCTATGGGGATACCCTTGATGTAATGCATGGGGATCTGGAGCTTTCGTCGGCAGTCGTCGGGCCAGTTCCTCTTGACCGGGAATGGGGCATTGACAAACCCTGGATCGGCGCAGGCTTCGGGCTTGAGCGCTTGCTCAAGGTTATGCACGGCTTCAAAAACATTAAGAGGACATCACGATCCGAATCTTACTATAATGGAATTTCTACCAGCCTGTAAGCTGGAAAACCCTTTTTAAGTGACTTGGAGCAGCTAAAAACAGATTAGAGATATTAAAATATCACAGCGAATGGCAAAAACTGAATTGCAGTATTGAATGGTAACGTCGAATAGCAAAAATAGAATTGCAATATTGAATGGCAACATCGAATGGCAACATCGAATGGCAGTATCAATGGCAACGTCGAATGGCAAAAATAGAATGGCAATATTGAATCAAAAAACGGGATGGTAAAAACTCAATATGACAAAATAGGCTAAACGGCGAGATTGAATTGGCAATCGGCCTCGGTAGGGCCGGTAAATATCTGAAAATCTCTGAGAGGGTGAAATTTTGATCCAAAAAATGGCACTTGGTGAATTTGATAGTTTAGGGGAAAAGATCATTGCAGGGTATCAATTATCTGACGACGACCTGAGGTTTCTTCTCTCCCTTGAATCCGAAGAAGATCTGGAAAGACTTTATTCTGCAGCGCGAAAAGTAAGAGATTATTATTTTGGCAACAGGGTATTTCTTAATTGTTTCATCTATTTCTCCACTTACTGTAAAAATCAATGCTCCTTTTGCTACTATAATTGTGGAAATGAGATCAACCGCTATCGTCTGACTACAGAAGAAATAAAAGAAACCTGCAAAACCCTGAAAGGAGCAGGATTTCATATGGTTGACCTGACCATGGGAGAAGATCCCTATTATTATGAAGATCCGAACCGGTTCGTTGAGCTTGTCCGGATAGTAAAAGAGGAACTTGGGCTTCCCATAATGATTTCTCCAGGCTTGATGAACAACGCTACCCTTCTCAAAGCCAGGGAAAAAGGAGCAAATTTCCTTGCCCTTTACCAGGAAACATATGACACTGAACTCTACAGGAAACTCAGAGTTGGGCAGTCGTTCGATGGGCGTGTCAATGCACGCCGTTTTGCTAAAAAGCAGGGATACTGTGTAGAAGATGGAATCCTCACAGGCGTTGGAAACGATATCGAATCTACTATTCTGTCTTTAAGGGGAATGAGCACAAACGATCCTGATATGGTCAGAGTTATGACCTTCCTGCCCCAGGAAGGGACCCCGCTTGAAGGTTTCAGGGATAAATCAAATCTCTCCGAACTGAAAATAATCTCGGTTCTCAGGTTAATGTTTCCTAAACGTCTCATCCCCGCCTCCCTTGACCTTGAAGGCATTGACGGCATGGTTCACCGCTTAAACGCAGGGGCAAACATTGTTACTTCTATCCTTCCTCCCGATTCCCAACTGGAAGGTGTTGCAAACTATGACCGTGGCCTTAAAGAACGGGACAGGGACATAAAAAGTGTGATCCAAAGACTTGAAACCATGGGTATGAAACCTGCCAGGCAGGCTGACTTTGAGGCAGTCCTGGGGTGCTAGCTTGAAAACGATCTGTCTTGTGGGCGGGAAACTCCAGGGCTTCGAAGCTGCATATCTATCTAAAAAAGCCGGAATGAAAGTAGTTCTGGTAGATAAAGATCCGCAGGCCCTCATCCGTAATTACGCGGATGAATTTCACTGTTTTGATGTAATAAATGAACCTGAAAAGCTTCTTGAACTCTCAAGAAGTGTTGATGCTCTGCTTCCTGTAAACGAAAACCTCGCCTGCATTGAGTTTCTGAGTTCCATAAAAGAAAAACTCTCTTGCCCGGTACTTTTCGATTTTGAAGCTTATCGGATAAGCAGGGATAAGAAAAGATCAAAAGATTATTTTAAGTCCATAGGAGTCCCGACTCCGCAGGACAGGCCTTCAGAACCACCTTATTTTGTAAAACCCCCCTGCGAAAGCAGCAGTGTGGGAGCCAGGATCATCTACGATAACGAAGAGCTTGAAGCCCTTGAGCCTGACATGCTGGTTGAGGAATATGTGGAAGGCGAAGTTGTTTCTCTCGAAGTTGTAGGGGATGGCAGTAATTTTGCCGTGGTAAAAGAGACCCTGGTTCATATAGACGAAACTTATGACTGTCACATGGTAACTCCACTTCCTACTAATCCTTCTTTCAGGCAGATATCATATGCTCTTGCAGCAAATCTTTCCTTGAAAGGGATTATGGATGTGGAAGCAATTTCCAGCCCAAAAGGGCTCAGGGTAATCGAAATCGATGCCCGTTTTCCAAGCCAGACCCCGACAGCCGTTTACTATTCTTCGGGGATCAACCTGATAGAACTCCTTTTCTACGCCTTTACTGACGGTATTGAGGAAATCAAGGCTTTTCCTGAAAACAAATATTGCATTTATGAACATCTTATGCTTGGAGAAAATGGAATTCTTGTTCCTGTGGGAGAACAGGTACTTTCCATGGGCAGCGATTACGGGAAATTCTATGAGGAACCCGGCATTGAGATTTTTCTTTGCAAAGGAGAAAACCCGGTATTTACCCTGATTTTCTGGGGCAAGGACAAGGAAGAAGCTGAAGCAAAAAAATGCAAAGGACTTTCGGTTCTCAAGGAGCGTTTTGGAGCGGTTGTATAAAGGAATAAATAAGAGAGCCGGAAAAGGAGTTAAAAAGGATTAAAGAAACTCGAATTACCTAAAACAGGAAATGGAGATAATATGACACTCTTAACTCCAGATGATTTGACAAATACCAACAATCAGCTTCATGAAGCTGATTCTGCTGTCAGAAGTGTAACGGGGCCTGACATAAAAGGAATCTGCGAAAAATACTGCATTTACGAGCACTTCATGCTCGGAAAAAACGGGATTCTTGTTCCTGTGGGAGGACAGGTTCTTTCCAAGGGTAGTGACTGCGAAAAATTTTATGAAGAACCCGGCATTGAGATTTTACTTTACAGAGGAGATGACCCGGTATTTACCCTGATTTCCTGGGGTAAGGATAAGGAAGAAGCTGAGGCAAAAAAATGTAAAGGACTTTCGGTTCTCAAGGAGCATGTCGAAGCGGTTGAGTGAAGGAATAAATTCGAGGACTAGAAAGGAAATTGAAAAGGATTGAAGAAACTCAGATTTAAAGAAACTCAGATTTAAAGAATCTGAGTTTTAAAAGAGATTAAAATTCATAGAACTTAAATTTAAAAAAATTGAGATTCAAAAAACCCAGATTCAAGAATCCAAGGTTTAAATTTCCCAAAACAGGAAATGGCGATAAAAATGGCACTTTTAACCCCACATGACTTGATAAATATTAATAAGCAACTTCAGGAAGCCGACTCTGCTGTACAAAGAGTAACAGGGCTTGACATAAAAGGCATCTGTAAAGCTCTCTACAGTACTTCTCCGGGCTCTGAAAAAGTAGGCATCGTGCCTGTAACTTCAGGAAACGGGATAATAGGAAACTTTTCGTCTTCCCTACATGCAATTACGCAGTATTTTGGATTTGATAGCTTTGTTACGGATATGCCGGATGTTAGCGGCTATTACGAAGCTGTGCGTAATGGAGCTGAAATCATCCTTATGGCAGACGACCATACTTTCCTTGCGCATAACCTCAAAAACGGAAAAATAGCCAACAATCAACCCTGCACAGGTATGATCTATGCTGAGATAGCTTCGAGATACCTGAAAGCCGATTCAAAGGACGTACTTGTTGTGGGGCTCGGAAAAGTAGGTTTTCCCGGAGCAGCGCATTTAGTGCACAAAGGCTTCAGGGTTTACGGATATGATCCTGACGAAACCCTCCTTAAGAAAACCGTTTCAAACCTCGGGATTATTTCTTTTGACCCTGAAAATCCGAGAAAGTTTTCCATTATTTTCGAGGCGACCCCATGTGCAAATACGATTCCTGAAGTCGTACTTTCGGAAAATTGCGTGCTTTCCACCCCGGGAATTCCCTGCGCAATCTCTGACGAACTTCGGAAAAAATACCATGTGCAGCTTGTAGCTGAGCCCCTGGGAATAGGAACGGTATCAATGCTGTATTCTGTACTCTAACTCTCAAATGACGCTTCGAGAGGGCGGCTCAACTTGTACTTCGAGAGCATGCTGCCCTTTTTACTCCCAGAGTTCCATCTCGGTAGGACGGAGCTCTTATCGCTCTGCCCAAGATTTAATTTCGTGATTAATTACTTTAACCAATGCTTACTTATATATAAGTAAGTACTCTATGGTAACAGGTTGAAAGTGAAAATCCCAGCAATTTTAATATCCTTGAGCGAAATTTGAAGCTCTTTTTGGATCTGTAAAAACACATTAATGAAGGGATTATTTAATTGAATAAAAGTAGTTTAGCATAAAGTATCAAATATATCTCTAGTTAATATATTTAAAAACAAACGACAGACTCCTTCTTTCAACAAATTAAGGAATCAAGTTATATATGAATGAGCACTATTCAATTAACTCATTAATGAGTACAAGTGTTGTTATGAAGGATATAAACCAGACTAACCAACAAATACTCTATTACGCAAGGAATTTTTTGCAATGTAGAGGTTATAATGGATTTAGTTACAAAGATATTTCTCAGAAACTGGGAATAAAAAATGCAGCAATTCATAACTATTATCCCAAAAAAGAAGATTTAGTTGCAGCTTTGCTCGAAGACAGCAGAAAGAATTTAGCTGCAAATATTGCTCAAATAGTGGAATCTGGGGGCTCAGCCCGTGACCAGCTTGAATACTACTTTGATTACGCATTGAAGGAGTTTGATGAAGGCAAAAGTATCTGCCCTCCAGGCTCGGTAATTCTCGATTTTGAAGAACTTCCAGAGAAAGTTAAAAAGCAAAATCTGCTGCTGTTGGATGATATCTTGACCTGGATTTCCAGAGTTCTTAAAATAGGTCTGGAACAAGGGGAGTTTAATTTCTCTGGTTCTGTAGAAGAACGTGCAGAATTAGTAGTTGAAGCCTTAATGGGTGCCAGACAATTATCTAGTATTAAAGGAAGAAAAACGCTTGTTAGATCCATTTTTCTAATTAAATCCGACCTTGGGTGGAAGGACTGATTTTTTTCCTGGCCGCTACTTACTTATATGTAAGTAAGTATATTCTATTACTACGATCAATCTATTGCTTAATCAATCTATTGCTAAAAAATTAGGTTTTCTGGCATAACTTCTGAGGAGAGACTTCAATGCCCACTATGAGTATTATTTCATGCAAGATAATGCAGGATGAAATCATTTGGATTCTTGAAAAAGACTCTTCCATTGATGAGATCATTGTAGTTGACAATGGAAATATCCGGGAATTCGTAGAAAAATTGGATAAAGTAAACCTTCAGTATAGAATGCTTTCTCTAGAAGAGATTTCTTCGCTTTCCGAAATCAAAAGTGAATGTAAGAAATATACGGTTCTAATCCATCTGATGGAACTGGGCCTTCATAGAAGTCCTAAAGAGTTGAAAATTAAGGTATATGAGACCATAAGGACTCTTACTCCTTTCTCGTCGGGGATTTTGCTCTTTTATGGTTTATGTGGGAACGTACTGGGAGATGTTGAAAAAGATTTTGAACGTAGCTCTATCTCATGTCCAGTTCATATTCTTAAGGATAAAGATCACAGAATTGTAGATGACTGTATAGGGGCTACTGTGGGAGGAGTCAAGAACTATCTAAGGATACTTAAAAGTGTTAGTGATGCCGGAACATACCTCTTTACTCCCATGTACAGCAAGGGTTGGAAGGAATTACTTGACCTGAATAAGCTAAATAAAGACCCTGCCAAAGCATTGAAATTAATGAAAAAGACCCACGAAATAATTGGTTACAAAAGAGTTGCTAAGATTAATACTGGCCTTAAATACACTGAAAATTTCGATGCTTCTATTAGGGAATTTGCAGATTTGTTTGATTTCGAAATTTTGGAATTCGATGATGGTAATCAGGAAATTTTTAAAGATTGCTATGACGAACTCAAAATGGAGATTTAGGAAAAATTAAAATGTTGAAAAAATTTTGTATTTGTAAATGAATGGTGAGCAGATGCCGCCTGTACTTAGCATAATTGCCTGCGAAATGCTTGAAGACGAACTGGCATATGTCCTCTCAGAAGACCATGACTTAAATCAATTGATTGTAGTTGAAAACAGGCAAAGTTTCAGGTTTGTTCGAAAGCTTAAATCCAGAAATTGCCAGTCCAGACTTTTTCCTTTGGACAGTATACCTACTTTTTTAAAAGAGACAAATAATTCTGTATCTGTGAACCCTCTAAAATTTTTATTGAAATTTCCGTTTTTTAAGAAAACACCTCATAACATACTAGAAAAGAATAAAGAAAAAAACAAAGAAAAGACTATTGTAGTTGTAAATATTCTGAAGCTTGGTCTGCATGCAGATTGTCAACTCTTAAGGTCTGAAATCTACCAGAATATTAGAAAAATGGCGGCTTTTTCAGATGGTATTCTCATTTTTTATGGAAACTGTGGGCACTCTCTAAGGAACACCGAAGAGGACTTTAAAGATCTCCCTTGCTCTCTTTATTTTCTCAAAGATAAAAAAGGAGAGATTGTGGATGATTGTATCAGTGTAGCTCTTGGGGGCAACGATAATTATGCCGAAGTTATGCAGAGTGGGAACGGTACAGGTATGATATACCTGACTCCTATGTGGGCCTCCAGTTGGAAACAAATGAGAACGGAATCTAACGACACTTCTGACTTCAATGAAAACTTCTTGAGAAAGCATTACCGGAAGGTTGTCAAAATCAGTAATGAAATTTCTATAGGAAGCGAGTTTGATAATAACGTCTTAAATTATGCCCGGACTTTCAATATGAGTATTGCTGAAATGGAAGGCAGTATGGAAATAGCAAGTAAGTCCTATCTAAATGCCAAAAACGATGTTTGCAAAAAAGCAGTATCAAATTAAAAAACAGTTGTGTGGGTGCGCTGAAAATAAAAGAAGGAAAAATAAAATAACGAAGGCAAAATAACGAAGACAAACTTTCCTCTTTTCAAGTCTTCTTATAAAGCCCCAATGTACTCAGTGTCAGTGCAGTAGCGTTTATATCGTCATCCTTATTTCCCCAGCCTCCACTTTCGCGGATATTTTCAAGGAGCCAGTGGACTGAATCTTCAACCTCATCTTTAAAGCCTGCAAGAAGTAGGGCCTGAATTGCCAAGTTGCTTGTGGAAATATGTTTCCAGCTGCCGTCTGGCCCTTTTTTTGAAAGGATCCATCTGGCTTTTTCCTGGATAAAAGTTTCAAAGGTTTTGGTCTTTGCCAGATTATCCTGCTTTTTGAGAGCTGTAATTATAAGGGATGTTGTGCCAACCTGTTCCCAGGCAGGGCAATAGTTCTCGGATAGCCAGCTGCATCCGCCTTTGTCTTGAGTTCCCATATCTGCAAGAGCTGCAAGGGCATAGGCTGTATCATAAACGTCCCTGTTCCAGGAATTTTCACTTTTTCTGGCAAGCAGCCATCTTGCTGAAGCCATGAATACAATTCCTTCTGTTGAAAGGGCTGAGCAGGCCCTTGCAGTGTCCCTGATTGAAGAGTTCCAGGAACCATCGTTTTCCTGTTCAACAATCAGGCGGGTTATGTAAGGGTTCGGAAGTGCCCAGTGGGCATGTGCGGATAAGGTACTTGAAAGTTCCTTTACGGACTGAATTTGCTGGGCAGAGAGCCATTCAAAACTTTTTTTCACAATATCGAATTCCAGGTTGCTTGACATTTTATTGTGCTTTTTAGGCTTCATATATTAATACCTGACCGAACACCTTACTGAAAGGTTGTCTTCTTCTGTAACGTCTTTTTTAACGGCTTCCATGATGTCTTTTTAACAGCTTTTCCCTAAATCGGTTTTTTTTCATTTTTCTTGGACAGGTTAAGGAAGCCTTTTTGCCAGCTCTTGATCAACTGAGGGAATTACATATTCATTCTTATCGACACCTCTCAGTTTGGCAATTATTTCGTTGTCGTTTTCTTCCTCTTCTACCTGCTCTTCAACATACCACTGCAGAAAAGAAGCTGTAGCTTCGTCTTTTTCAGCATTGGCAAGCTCTACCAGTTCATTAATTGAGCGGGTGATAAATTGTTCATGCTTCAGAGTCTGCTGAAACATTTCCATAGCTGTCCCGAACTCCAGAGGTGGCTCTTTGATCTCCTTAAGCTTTACTCTCCCACCCTGATTGTTTATGTAATCAAAGAGCTTCATCGCATGAATATTTTCTTCTTCAACCTGGATTCTAAACCAGTGGGCAAAGCCCGGAAGCCCAACTGACGAACTGTACGCTGACATAGCAAGGTACAGATAAGACGAGTACATTTCTTTATTGATTTGCTCATTCAGTGCTTCTTCCATCTTTTCACTTAGCATTGATTTTCCCTCCCATTCCTGAGTATATCCTGAAGATTCTTTCTACAATTTTTCTTTTTGGAGTCATATCCACACATAGCCTTTTCTTTTTGGTCAAGCTTTTTTTCAAAAAGGTTGTTTGAAAAAGATTGTCTCAAAAAGGTTGCCTTACACAACTGTCTTGATTTTGGATTCCGGCTTTCACTGCATCTCTTCAGATGCGATATTAGCTGAGACTTTTTTATCTTCTTGACCACAACGGACAAAACTTTCAGGTTTAAACCTCTCACGTACGACAAGTACCGGGATTTTTGAGTTCCTCACGACTTTTTCGGATACGCTTCCAAGCATGAAACGTTCAGCCCCGCTTTTTCCAGTAGAGCCTATGACAATCATGTCAACTTTCTGATTCTCTGAAAAATCCAGGATTTTTTCAGCCGTATTTCCTTTAAGCAATATGGGTGTAGCTTCTACTCCGACAGCTTTTGCATTTCCTTCTACGCAGCAGATTGCATCACGGCCAACTCTCTCAAACTGCTCATAGGCATTTTTTACCCACGATTCATCCATCAGAACTGAATCAAAAAAACTTATATCGATGACGTATACGGCATAGACCTTTGCCCCACTGCACCTAGCAATTTCTATCCCAAAATCCACTACGCTTTCAGCGGCTTTTGAGCCGTCAGTAGCGATTAAAATTCGTCTTTGTGGTTTGGGTCTAAGTTCACTGCTCCCCTCCATACTTACTCCCCTCCATACTTACTCCCCTCCATACTTACTCTCTTCTATACTTACTCTCTTCTATACTTACTCCCCTCAGATTCTGGCCCTACTATTGAGCCAATACCAAAATTGAGTTAATACTAGTGCTTCGATTCCAAAATAGATTCCTTATTTCCTGAAAAAATCCGTGATCTTTGGATCTATTAAAGAATCAAGTTTTATGAACCTATTTCGGAATCGCAATACTAGAATCAATCTTATTATTAACCGATTTTTATTTTTATAACTGCTCTGATAATCGGAAACTTGACTAATTACTCAAAAAATAAGCTCCAAAGTAAAAGTTTCGAATTTTGGTATTAGCTCGCTAAATACTCTGGATTTCCGTACTTTTCACGATCTTTTTCCGTGCACGACAAGTACCGGAACCTTTGCATTCCTGACGACTTTTTCGGATACGCTTCCAAGAAGGAAGCGTTCAACATCGGTTTTACCTAGCGAGCCAACCACAATCATATCAACGGCATTTTTTTCTGCAAAATCGAGGATCTTTTCAGCCGGATGCCCTTCAAGGATTACGAACTCCACTTCAACCCCTGCTGCTTTTGCGGCCTCTTCAACTGTAGCGGTTATCTCAAGTCCGAAAGTCTTAAACTTTTCTTCCATTAACCTGATCCATTTCGGATCTTCTCTTCCTGAAATATATATGCTTTTATCAGTAACATGCAAAGCATATGCTTTCCCATTGCTTAGCCTTGCTATCTCCATTCCGGCGTCTATTGCCTGCACACTATTCTGCGAACCGTCAGTAGCAATCAGGATATTTTTGTAAATATCTCTCTCCATGTCCTTTTACTCCCCATCTGCCCAGCTTTAAGCTGATTCTTTAATTTAGCGACCCGGCTCTAAAACAAATTGTTTCTAAAAAGGATCAAGTTGTCTCATTTATTTGCTCAGGATCAGATTATGGATGTAACTGGATTATACCTGTATCAACTTTTTCTCTTTCTTATGCCTTTCTCGGACAACCAGCACCGGAATTTTTGCATGCCTTATGATTTTTTCAGATACGCTTCCAACTAAAACGCGCTCGTATCCGCTTTTTCCAAGCGACCCTACTATAATCATATCGATATTATTGTCTTCTGCGAAGTTCAAAATCTTTTCAGCCGGATGTCCTTTAAGTACTCTAGATTCAACTTCCGCTCCTGCAGCTTTTCCAATCTTCTCTATATATGAGGTTGCTTCATATCCTGCTCTCTCAAATTCGTCAAGCGTCTCTTTTGACCATATTTCGTCCAGTGGAATTGAGCGATAAGGCGACGTATCGATCACGTAAACAGCATAGATTTTTGCACCACTACACCCGATCATTTCAATCCCAAAATCTGCGGCTTCATTTGCGGTCTCTGAACCATCGGTAGCAATCAGTATGCGTCTTCGTGCTCTAGATTTCATATCAATATTTTCTTCCATATTCCTCCTAATGTTCTCGATTTGTATTTCTGGATTATATTTCTGGATTTTACTTCTGGATTCTATTCCAGTATTTCGGCTTTTCATCCTTTTTACAGTTTTGAAATTTTTCCAGTAACAGAGCTACAGATCACAATTGGAATCTTTCAAGCTTACGGTCTATGCTCTGACCACCTCATATTACTCCCTATTTGAATATTGATGTATTCATATTAATAATTTTCATCCAATTATTTTCCAAAGAAATTGAGGTGTGTCTACGAAGGCAAAAAGTATATACTTTAAAATATAATTATTAAAGAGGAGGGCAGAGTTTGAGAAAATTGGGAACCAGGTCGGCTCAAGTCTTATTTTTGGAAAGTTTTTTCTTAATATTCTTCATTATTGCTTTCACCTTCGGAAGTGGCTGTGTCAAGAGTTTTGAAGAAGATAGCTACTACAATGTTAAGGATATGGACATCTCAGCAGAACGTACAGGAGCGGCTTTCATAGACCTGAACGTCACAACATATATCGAAAAAACTCAGGGCGACAGTGCGAAGAATACCTCGCTCCTCCTTAAAGCCTATAGCCAGGAAAGTGGGCTGCTTGAAATACAAAAGAAGATAGAACTTGGAGTGCTAAAGAAAGGTGATACGAAATCAGTGAGTCAGATTCTAACCCTTCCGAAAACCGGAGGATACGATCTCCAGAGTGTTATTTTTGAGGAAAATATGCAGAAAGGCAATGGCGAAATCAAGGTTTACAATCTGGATGCTCTGCCTGCTGATGTACAGGAAACAGGGCTTGGAATTCCCGAAATGGATTTCAGGGTGAAAAAAGTGGAAGGCGGGAAAGTCCTTGTTGAAAATGATATCTATCTGACAAATGAAGGCAGGGAAACCAGCAAGGATTTTCGTATGCTCGTTAAGGTCCGCGAAATGGATGCCGGACTCCTTGCGGATAAAGTCTGGACACACACAGGAGAAATTAGACCCGAAGCCACAGCTATCCAGACTGTCAATCTGACAATGCCTGACCAGTACAATTACATTGTCGAAGTTCTGATCTGGAACAATGACACAATAGTCGAGCGTGGAGAAGGTTATATTCAGCTCAGCCCCATAATTGAGGTCAAAGACAGAAATACTACTCAGGCTCGGGAAATCCAGACAAGTAAATTCGAAAATGCGGTGGAACCCGAAATGGTTCCTGAGGAGGAATCTACGGCTAAAAAAGAAAGTTCGCCAGGGTTCAGTCTATCTTTATCTGCAGTCCTGCTATGTTCGGCAGCAATTCTCAGGAGGCGTTTTTTGTGAGTGAAACCTTAGACATGAGACCAGAGCCAAAAGCGGAAAAAGTGTCAGACCTGCGGGAGAATTTCAAAAAAGGAATCTTCTTTATTTCAATGCTGCTTCTGCTTGTAGCCACTTTCCAGCTCTATTTCTCCATAGAGCAGGTAATTGAAATCTGGTTTGAGTATCAATATATACCAATTTTCAGGGCTGTTTACAACTTCCTTGTCTTGATTGCAAGTCTGTACATCATCAGGCTTTACATTGTAAGGCGCTGAAAAAAACGCCGGAAAAAGAAAACGCTGAAAAAAGTCTGAAAATTAGAAACTGCTGATCGGGAGAGGTCTGAAAAGAGAAGTTTGAAGTTTCAAGCTTCTTCGATCAGCTTTTTTACGGTTTCAAGCACAAGGACTGCATCTTCCCTTTTTACGTCAACCTCATTGCCTATACAAAAATCCAGAACGGATTTTTTCTTCTCTTCCGGGATCAGTCCTCTTTTAGCCCCTTCTTTTACAAGCCCGAAATAGCTCCGGTCAGGGTAATAGGTGTCAATTGCAAGCTTCAGGAGACCTTCATGCTCTTCTTCGCTCACAAGTCCTGAGGCGAATGCAGCTTCCAGCGTTTCCCTTATATTGACAAGGGGCACGGAAATAGGTTCGAAAGTATCAGGATTTGTGCTTACTGCGACTTCATCGTCGGATTCAATTACACCATCCCTGTACCATTCGTAAACCTTTCCTACTCCTATCATCCCGTGGGTATCCAGTTCCGAAGCTCGGAGAGCTCCCATGCTGGCGCCTCCTACTACCTTTACGCCTGCATCAAGAGCAGATAGAATCTCTCTGTGCCCTACAGCAGCCCTGTCAAAAAAGATCCCGTCTATTATTCCTATGACCTTATACCCTTTCTGGACGAATTTTTCAAGCTGGAACCTGCGTACAGGAGGCTGGTAATTTGCCTTGAGGATTTTTCTTGCGTCCTCATGGCTGATGCTGTTGCCTGTAAAGATTACCGCCCTTGCTTTCATCGTCTCTTCCACGGCTTCTCATTTTTGTTTCTGGAGAATTCTTTCTTCCTTTGGGACCCGATTCTTTTTCCTTTCCGGTCCCTGTCAATAGTGAAAAGTTCAAATCCGGGAATTATTACTCGGACAACTGGCACTTTAACTTCTTCTCTTGAGAGGTCTACTACCAGAACCCTTTCGGCAAGACCCTTAAGTTTTTCGAATATCACATCGATATTTTCTGCAGGGCTTTTCCTGGACAGGTCCTGTACTTCTGAAAGGGAAATTTTTTCTCCTTCTTCGAACCAGAATCGGTTCAAACGTTTCATGCGGTCATATCCCACACTTCGGATAAAACCTTCTCTATCCGTATCTTCTCTGGCTCCCTGGATCTGGACTACTCGTGACTGGGCAGCTTCGGTTATAGCTCTCGCAACCGCAATTTCGGGTTTCAGGTGGGAACCTGCCCCCATGACAAGAAGTGCCGGATCTTTGAGTTTTAAGTCGTCAGTTGCCGCAATTACTGTCGGAATGCCGGTATCGCTCGGAACCAGCCAGACTTTGAGTTCTATTCCTGCATCTTTGAATTTGCTGGCAAGCTCGTACAGGTACCCATCTTCTTCAGTCAGCACGATTTCTTTCCCGAGATTGCGGGAAAACTGTGCTATGCTGATTGCGTCCCTTTCTATAACCTCGAGCATCCCGTGGAGAATAGCTTCCTCAATCACGTTTCCGGACGCCAGCCCATTGGTATTGCTCAGGAAAAGTTTCTGGCACTGTCCAGGCGAGTCGTAGGGATGGTAAACCGAATTGGAGCTTACAAACACTTCTTCTTTGTTCATCAAATCGTATGCTCCAACCCATTCGAGCAAAGATTGGGGAAGATAAGGCTGGGGCAGAAGCAGCGTTGCCGGGTCGAGCACTGTACAGCTTTCTGTGGCTCTGATATAGGATTCCACAAGAACCGGGGCGGAAATCTCACCTTTAATATTTGCGTTCAGGCTAGGCCTTTCTGCCAGGCAGCGCTCAAAGCTCTCCATTATCGCCGAAATCCGGGCCCTCTGCTCGGTCGAGCCCTTGCCTGAGTAAATACTGATCGCTCCCTTCGCGGCACTGGGGCGGATTGCCGAGAAAATAGGGATTCCAAGCCTGTCAAGGTTTGTAATATCTGCAATTCGGGTAACGCCTATCTTTTTTATCTCGTTTTTAGTGTTTTCCAGGGTTGTGGCTTCGTCATATACTCTCTGTGTGCCTTCGAGATATGAGATCGATCTGTCAAGTTTTATTTCAGGCATAATTAGAAACCTTCCATCTCTTGTTATATATTTTGTGATTTTTCGGGTATCAACCTTTTCGGGGGTTTACATAATTTCTCTTCAGACTTTTTGGGCATATAATCATAATAAAAGCACATTGCAAAGATACTGCAAATCTAACACAAATCTAACACAAATATATTGTAAGTATAGTACGAACATACTGCGAACATCTGTGAACATAACACTAAGGGAATACAAACAGAATAATACTATATATTGAAGGACCTATAAGTATGTAAGAGGGCTTATAAGGGGTTTTTGTCCGATGAATCTCAAAAAACTGTTTCTGGAAGAAAATGTAGGAGGCTTTGATCTCCTGTTCCGAACCATATATGGAGTACTTGCAACTCTTGCACTGTCAACAGGCCTTGTAAAAAGATCTCACTGGAAGTGGATTGTTGCGGCAATAGCTTTTATGGGACTCGTTAGCTCAATCCTGAGACACTGCACTCCTTATGCCATTCTCGGGATAAATACCACAAAGAAAAAGAAAACTCCTGTGCAGGAAATTTATTTTAATAGACAATACTTCAGGAGATATTAATTCTCCAATCTTTTTTTGATGAATTCACCTTTAAGTTTTTATCTTCTCCTATTTTTGAGCCATTCTTAATCTCTCAGGATCCCGTAAGTACAAGATAATTAAAATCAGCCTTCATTACTGTCTCCAATACGATTTGCAGTAGATGAATAGTTAGACTGTACAAGTGTTTTATACACGGACTGCGTGGGAGCCATCCAGACTTTTCCAGTGCCTTCATAGGTATGGAGGGCTCCTTCTCCACTGGTCAGATTTCCAACCAATTTCTTTGCAGATCTCTCAACCGTAAATTTGATAGAAGATGATCTTAGGAATACGAAGTTTCCATCGACTTTCAGTCTTTCATTATTGAGCTCATATTTCAAAACCTCACTTAGAGGCACTGGGATTGCAAGAACACATAGGCCCTTTCCACTGAGTTTGGTCTGAAACCAGCCTTCTCCTCCAAATAACCCTGATGATAGGTTCTTCTGGGACGAAACTTCTACACTGACTCCGCTTTCACAGCAGTAGAAAATTCCCTTATCTACAATAATCGGATCATTATCCAGTTCCATCAATATAAAATGGCCGAAACTTGGCTCAAGGAAAATCTCTCCAGTACCTGAATAAGTAGGAGTGAAGGCAGCTTCCTCGGTCAGTGAATTCTTAATTAATTTCTTCGCAAGTCCTCCAACTCCTCCTATCTGGCACTCTACACAAATATTCCCTTTGTGAAAGTAAAGAGCTCCCGGTTCGGTAGTTATCGAGCTGTTTTGAAGAGTAATTTTTACCTGCTTGAGGCTCATTCCTACTTTCTCAAGATTATACAGATCTTTTGCAAGGCGAGCGTCCCTAAGCCCTCGCAGATTTTTATATTGAAGGATCTCAATTTTTATCCCGTCTCTCTCAATGCATTCTAGCACATTGATATTATCATAAAAATTTTGTTCTATTATGAGCTCACTACCTTTCAATTGATTTGAAGATAATTTGTGATTCTATGCTTAAATCAGAGAAGATTTACAGGAACTAATGCTTCGATTCCAGAATAAATTCCCTATTTAGTGAGAAGTCAAGTTTTGTGAACATACTTCGGAACCGTAATAATACTGTAAACGCTGTAAATTTAAAGTACACCTTTTTATACTGTATTATGTTCCTTTCTATATAGAATTATCTAAAAAATTAAGTTTTAAGCCAACTAATTTTTTAGAATTTTATCCGATATTTGTCTTTTACTTGGCGTTTGTTTTTCTTTATAACTTGCCTATAATCTGTAAAGATCTTTGTTTTAAAACTCTATGGAAAAGGCTAGAGTAAGCCTATTTTTCAAATACTACGGTGTAACTAATTTCAGCCACGTTGATTATATATAAGTTCGATAATATTTTATTAATACTAAAAGCATATGTGAAGATGACAAAAAATGAACAACAAAAAAGACTGCGAAGTCAGATGTACAAAATGTAAAAGGTGGTTCAGCTCACAACTTCTTCAGTTTGAAGATGAAGAGTCATTTCTGCACTCTGTAATGTATAAAAATACAGAGTTATGCCCTTACTGCAACACAATGGTTACCCATGACAAAGAAATCATGAGATTCGTAGAAAAAGATAGTACTGGTAAAGTCATCAAAGAAACGAGATACTTATATGATTTTTAATGTAACATCTAAATTATCTTCTAATTTTGCAAAGATTCTCTTAAATATAATTTATGTAACTGTTCAGAGTATGGTTAGCGGCTCTAAATTATGCTAATTTTTAAAGAATACATGTTAAACTTATGTCAACTTGGAATAAATTTCCTGATATATTTTTACTTCTCCATTTTCAGCCTCTTGAAGCTGATTTAATTGTTTATTCAAAGCTATGATTTCTTTTTCAGGAGATTTTTAATTATTGCCGAGAAAAATAAAATTAAGTTAAAATTATTCTTGGTTTAATACTTCTTTCTTAATATACAAAGAACGTTGAGCGGCTCATTTTCTGCCGCTCAAGTTGTATATTCATTTATTCTTCTGGAAGCTCGAAGGCAACAATATAACCTCCTGAGTTGGCTACTTCCGCAATATTTCCTGTGGGAACCAGTAGTATACCATTTCCTATAGATGGTCCGCCTATACCAATCGGAGCTCCGACATTGAATTTCCATAGTTCTTTTCCAGTTTCGGCATCATACGCCCTGAGAATTCCCGATGTTATTAGTGATGTTTCAGTTGGGGCTCCATAGTCGCCAAAGGGGTAGGTTACACCCGTTACTTCATTTCCTACAGCCGTGATGGTACCTGAGAATACCACTCCATTGGTGACTAGAGGAGACACCCAGGTTGGTAAATCCGTTTTATGATTCCACTTGACCTCTCCGGTCTTCAGGTCAAGGGCAGTGATAGAGCCATTTCCTATGCCATTTGTCATGGAATCAAATGCAGGCTCAACATGACCTTCCCCAGGCCTGCTGAAGAAGTTCATTCCCTGATTGGTTACAGCCACATAGACAGTATTCTCGTCAAAGGCTGAATATGCCATGACTCCCCCGCTTGGACTTGGCCAGACCGCCCCGCTACCGTTTGGCATGGCTGGAACGTCTGTGCGGTAAAGATAAGCCACATTTGTCCACCAGATCGGCTTTCCTGTGGATGAATCCATTGCCATGATATCTCCTCTCTTATTGTGGCCAATGACTATCTTTTCGGGGCCCTTGCTAGAGTTAATAGTAGCCAGATTGGTTCCCCAACAAGTATCCCAGTCATGGGTATCGGGAATAGTGGTATTTATCACTGTACCTGCTGCTACGAAGGGCGTAGCCCAGAGAATCTTCCCAGTAGTAATGTTAACGGCAATTACATTGTTTGAATATAGATTCTCACCAGGTCTGCTGGATGCGTCGAAGTCAGGTGCTGGGTTGCCACAGGGCAGATAGACTATTCCTTTTTGAGTATCTATTGCTCCACCCGACCATACTGTGGCACCGCCATTAGTACTGGCATTCTTTCCTTTAACCCAGTCACCTGCTGTGGTGTTGATCTGCCATACTATTTTGCCTGTTTTTTTATTGAGGGCGGTTACTGTCCCCTTTGTAGCAGGAGCACCTTGGAGAACTACATCTCCAAATGCGGACCCAAGAATTATGCAATCTTTCCATACAAGCGGAGGTGAGGTAAGAACGAATGATCCTCCTAGAGGTTGCAAAGCAGACGATTCCCAGATCTTTCTGCCGTTCTCGGCATTCAGGGCTATTACAGTCCCGTTAGGTCCAGTTGGAGCATAAATTACTTCATTGTCGTAGGCTATGCCATGTGACTGCGAAGGAGATTTTACCTCTGGGTCATACTTCCACTTGTTCAGGCCAGTGTTAATATCGAAAGCAATTACCTGGTACTTATTATTCTGAACGTATCCAGTCTTTCCTATAATCAAAGGCGAATCCTCAATTACAGATCCTGTGTTGAGAATCCACTTGACTTCTAGCTGATTTACATTATCTTTTCCTATCTGTGTCTGATTACTATGTCTAGACATGGAATCATCATAGTTAACCATAGTCCAGTTCTGGCCCACCGCAATAGCTGAGCAGGCTGTCATAATTACGAAAACTGACGCTAAAATTAGCGACACATGTTGTTTCACCATACCTCCCCCTCTAAAAAATCACCATGTTAGGAATTTAATGAGCCTAACTTATACCAGAGAAACCTCATTTTGTAAGGATTTTTATCCCCTATCTTAATGTCAGACATGTCCTATTCCGACAATTCACATCTTCTATACCAAGTAAAGGCTCGATTATTTTCCCCTAGCTGAAAAATATAAAGAATATTTTATTCCCTTCTATATATTTACTCCTTTCACTTAAAAACAAAACATTCTTAAAAATGGTCTGATATGAAAATTATTATTAAGAATTTTTGAAATCTCAAATTGATATTTTTAATTCAACTACAGAAGTACTGAGGATTAAAGTGATTAAAAGAAATCTTAGAGTTACTTATATAATAATCACATAAATCCCCTTAGTAGGGAACAAAGTGTTGTATAAAGAACTTGGGAATGATCTTGTGATCAAAGACTGGCTCGCTTCGGTAAACCGAAAGTCGGAAACACGACGCCTATACGCTTTTGCAATGCAATATTACACTGAATTTTTAAACGTGACGCCCGAAGAGCTCTTATTTGAGGTTGAGAAAAACATCAAAGAAAAAGTTCTACCCAGGCAGAGCAAGTTGAAGCGTCATTTGATAGACTTTAAAGAACATCTGCAAAATCAAGATTTAGAGCCTCTAATAATCAAAAACCGCATGACAGGCGTTTACTCTTTTTACAAAAAGAATGACATAACCTTACCATCGTTGAAGTTAAAGTGAACAGTACTTTCATTTGTTTGCGCCTGTTTTTCGAAGAATTTCATGTTCGTTTGGCTTAGCCTGATTGTTAATCAACACGGGATGCCTTTTTTCATGAATGCGCATTCAGAAAATGCTTCAGATAAAAGTATGATTCTAGAATCAATCAAGCCTCTTAAAAGTAATGGATCTTACACAACCGAGGACGTCTTCACCTTCCTGGGCAAAGAGAGCTTCGAGGTCAGATATAGGGTGTCTCTGCAATGGTGGGGCTCATAAACACCCGCCTGGGCATCCTTAGCATAAATAACTTCCCGGGCGATCATAATATATAATCACAATATATACTCCCTCAAGGACGATCACAAGAATGTGGGAGAGTCCGTTCTGAATAACTATTAATCCGGTTTTAAGCAAACGTTATTCTGTTTTTCAATCAATTCGGGGGCTCTCCTCTTTTCATCCTCTTCAAATACTTGTTCATTGCCACGTCCGCAATAAGGGTAATTCCTTTATGAACTGCATGGACTCCAGGCCCTGCGGTCATCCTCTCACTATAAAACCGGTGCAGAGCCTTCAGGTGACGAAGGTTGTACTCCAAGCAAAGTCCCACCAGCTCCCAGTGCTCAGGAAAAGCCCGATCCTTTCCAAAGCTGGTCGTGCCGCCAAGCCTCGTTTCAGACATGGAGCTAAAGAATAGCGGCATCAGTAGCCCTGTGTAATCCTTCAGCGACTCCACGAGTTCAATGGTCTGGAGCACATCATCGGCAGTCTCGCCAGGGAGACCAAGCACAAGGCTGGCTACAGGAAGCCAGGACTCTTCTCCGAAAAGCCGATAGCAATCTCTGACTATCTCGAGCCAGTTCTCTGGATTTTCCGGCGCAGCTTTTCTTGGCATATGCATTTGAAGAATTCTGCAGCTTCCGGTTTCTATCCCTACCCAGGCAGACATGTACTTCTGGTCTCTGCCAATTCCTACAATCTTGGACACTTCCCGAAGAAGATCTTGATTATGATAAACCGTGGCGAGACTGACATGGGATATATCCACCGTCCTCGGACCCAGCCTCTTAACCTCTCTGAACAATTTCTTGACCTTTTCTCCATCGAGCTTGGCGCCTGATGAGCCATAGGTGAAGACGTCTTCGGAATGAAGAACAATGTCTCTTTGACCTGCTTTTAGATTCACCGTTACATCATCGAGGATTTTATCCAAGGGTCTATAACGGAGAGTGCGCATGCTCGGAGAACAGAAGGAACATCCCCGCCAACATCCCCTGCCGACTTCCACAATCCCGGCAATGGTTGGGCCTCTGTTCACAGGTATGTTCCCTCCTGCCACAGCTGTTCCTCGGATTACCTTTGGGACCTCATCGCCGTTAATAATAGATCGGCAGATTTTAGGAAAATCGCCCTCTCCCTCACCCAGGAAAACATGGTCCACTGGTACATCTTCGCCCACCAGCTCCCAGGCTCCCATACCGCCGACCACCAACCTTGGCTTATGCTCTTTGATCAGTGGATGGTTTATCAGGGCCAGGAACTTGGACCTGTTATGAGGTTCACCCCGCCCGATCATCTCCTCGATCTCGCGTAAGGCGATTTTTCCGAGGGGATCGTCGTGGGTTATTCCCACTATCTCAGTTTCTGGGCCGATGGCCTTATCAAGGTAATCGGGATGGGCCACCATCACCTCGGACCGATCAAAACCGGCCTCCAAGAGGGCTGCCTCCACTTTTCTCATGCCGCAGGGCGCGAGCAGGGCTGATCCGTCCGAGGATGCAGCCATAGGAGGGCAGAAGAGCTTTCGGAAGGCAAAATCAGGCAGCACCGACTTTGGCAGTGTCGCTGTAAACCCAAGAATCGCTCCCCCGTGATATGTGCTCATCATGGTGGGATCGCTTGTCAGAACGATTTTTTTGCCCTGCATTCTAAAGCCACCTTTTTTTATCGCGAAATCCAAAGTGGGATAAAGCATTATTTTTTATATGTTTCGATTTCTGAAATCACTGATTGCTTCATAAAAACCATCATCTCAAAGAGTAATATACGCATACCTCTCCAAGTGATAATTTAAAAGTGGAAAAAATTAATAAATGCAACTTCCTGAATTATATACACTTATGACCATGTTTCTATATTTAGAATTTTTGATTTTTGTTTCAAAAATCAAAAGTGTTTTTGTCAAGTCTAGGATAAATTTTCTAGTTGAAAATCAGTAATCGTCCTTCCGTCATAGAATTGACAGATCCCTTTAGGTATCTTATATAGGAAAACAGGAACTCAGAAGAAAACACTAGATGTTATGAACATTCAAAAGATAATCAAACATAAAAGTTTAAGTATAAATGAATTTTGAGACAGATTCAACGATAGATCGCTATCATCACCATCAAAGTAGATACTATCACGTATAAAGTTCCAGGTATAAAATGAGCCCAAAAATCCGAACGAATTGAGAGTTCTCTTTGTATACTCTCCTCATCAGCGAAAAAAGAGTCAGAATATTTGTGCAGAAAAGCTTCATAAATTCTGAAGTAGCCGAATTCAAAAAATGAACCAATACTGATTAAGGCAACGTTTAAAATGCCGCTAATTGTCATATCAAGCCGGATGTCAACTGACCCAAGGAGAATAAATAAAATTGCGAAGTGTAACAACGGTATAATGAATAAAATAATCCATCCTGCTAATAAGCGTTTAATATTGTGAGACTTTCTCTTCCAGGCGCTGTATGTGTCCCACGGCTGATATGTTTCATGGGAGCGAGCTATTATCAAAGAGAAATATATCGCAAAGAAATACAAAAACAAATTTTGTGCGGTTGGTGACATATTCTTCTGATTTTAATTCAGTCTCAAAGCACTAATTGTCGAAATGAGGCATTAACATTATTTAATAACGGTAAAAAGCCATGAAACGGATTTAGTTTTCCGGGCAAGAATTAATCTGATATATTTATAGTTCAGGTTATGGGTTAAATAGCATATAAACCCCAACCACGCAAAGGAGAATAGCCACATATTTTTGAAAAACTTCTTTTTTCATTTTCTTGATAAAGCGGTTTGCTGCATAAGTTCCAAATATCATGGCAAGCCCCATTAAGAATCCAAGATTAATAGTGTTTGGAGGTAGATTCACAAGTTTGCCATACACGAGGATTTTAGTTATGTGCATTACGGTTGCGGTTGCAGCTTCACTTGCTATATAAGCTATCGGGGGCAAGCCAAAGGAAAGAAATATTGCAGCTCCAATCGGCCCGGCACTTCCTGCAAGCCCGGACAGAAAGCCGGTTACTGCCCCGCCGAGAACAAGCGTTTTATCATTCGGGTTGAATTTTAATATCCTAAAATATCTTAAAATTACAAATAAGATTAAAGCAGCACCTATTACCCTTGTTACCGTGTTTTTTGAGCTAATTGAAAATCCGAAAGCCCCAAGTGCGGATAATGGAACCGCCGTTATAGAAAATAAGAAAACTTTCTTCCATTCAATCTGGTTTAACCCAAATGCCATCCTTGACAGGTTGCCGATCAATTGCGCAATGGTAAGTACCGGAACCGCAAGCTCTGCACCTGCGTACAAAGTTAGCACAGGCAGAAGCAAAAGCGCGCCGCCAAAGCCGGCAGCACCCGAAATTAATGCGGCAGTAAAGCTTGATAATATTAAAATTGCATACATTTCCATTAATGAGATTCCTTTTGCAAATTCATCTTATCTTCTTTTGTGATGTGATGTTCATAGTCTGAGATCTTGACTTTTTTGTATTCACTCTTATATTTGCGTAATTTATTTATTTAATGGCAGGAAAAAGGTATCCTATAGGTGATGAAGTCCGCCTGGACTCTTCAGTCTAAACCGCTTACGCTAATGACTTCTACATCAATTATTGAGGTTTTAATGTGTATACTATTTTATTGGTAGGTATAGGCGGCTTTATAGGTGCTATTTTAAGGTATATATTAGGTGGATGGATACAGAACGGTTTTGTCAATTTCCCAGTAGGTACGCTATTTATAAACACTACTGGCAGTTTTTTTATAGGCTTAATAATGTATCTATCTGAATACCAAGACCTGTTTAGTGATGAAACCAGGATATTTTTGACAATTGGCGTACTAGGCGGCTATACAACATTATCAACATTTGGCTATGAATCCTTCAGATTACTTGATGACTCTAAATTTGCATTAATGGCGATTAATGTAGTATCGACAGTATTATTGTCCATGTTGGCTGTATATTTAGGTAAGATTGTAGCGCTGAGATTTGGCACTTATTTATTCAGGTGAATCAAATGAAAACGGATCAAGTTGACATTATTGAGGGGAGTCAAATGAAGAGGGAATCTACAGCCATATTGCTAAGAATATTTATAGGAGAATCTGACCGGTACAAAGGCAAGCCATTATATATGCATATTGTTGAAATGCTAAAGGCAGAAGGTATAGCCGGAGCAACCGTTTTCAGGGGTATAACAGGTTTTGGAAAACAAAGCCTCATTCATACAACTTCTATACTACGTTTATCAACTGATTTGCCAATAGTTATTGAAGTCGCTGATCTCGAAGAGAATATTGACAGAGTCAGACCAAAGCTGGACGAGATCATTAATAAGGGATTGATTACAGAAGAAAAAGTTAAAATTGTATTTTATGACAGTGATAAAGATAAATAAGTACCCATTATCAATGAATTCTACTCCTATTATTGGAATTTCCATAATTCTTTTTCACATTTCGGATATTCAAGCAACATATTAACGTTAGTCTAATATTCTCCTGGTCAGCGTTTGAATACTGATAGGTTGCTACGCATGTCTCATTTGGCTTTTCTACCCTCTCAATCTTCGTATGCAGATAACTACAAAAATTGAGATCAGTGTCAGAACGTTCTTATAAGAAATAAGCCATGCTGATACTGATTTCTACAATCCTATATTTCGTTTTTGAGTCCTGATCACCTTAATTTATTCTTTATCCTGTGTAAAACAATTCGGCAAGTTTATTATATTTGGATACATAGATTAAATTATGACTTTCTTGCCTCCGGATTATGGGTCTGTTAGTTATATTCCTCTGGACATAGCCTTTAGGGATGCTATTTTTATCGGGATCTTTAGCGTTGTTTTGTTCTTTGTTCTGGTCCTCTCTGTGCGTCATAGTGTTCGGATAGCACAGAACCGTTAAGTATCTTCTCACACGCGTATTTTTTCTTTATTTTCCCTTTAGAAGGCTTAAAGTAGCTTAGTTTCGGTTTCCGTTCTTGAGTTTTTCTGTGATAAGTAAGCCGATAGACCAGAGTAAGCCCACAAAAACATTTGACTTTTTGACATGCTGACTCTGACAATTAATACTAATAGGCTTCGATATCACTCCTCGTCTTAGAAAATAATTTATTCCTTTTTCTCGGGTTCATTATTTTTTCTCGATTCAGGACACTTAGTTCTTTTATTTTCAAATTATCAGAAATTATAATATAGTTGGAAATAAAATTAGAATTAGGGGAATTAGGGAAACATGAAGGCTGAAGAAAAAGGAGTGGACACCAGTATTTCTAAAACTCGGGAAAACGAGCTCTCACCTCACGATGAAAAACATAATTCTAAAAGGAAAATGTCAGGAAATTCCCACAAATCTCACGAAGAAAGCGGGAGTAAATATACCGAGAATATGGTGCATCAGAGTCATCCCGAAGGCCAAACGATGCATATTGCAGAGAAATCGGGAAAATATGAACAGCATGAAGAAATGAGACATGTAAAAATAGAACATAAAGACCATGAACAGCATGGCGAAATGAAGCACAAAGGAATGGAACATGAAGGCCATGAGGCGACGGGTGGAAAAGGGCATGGTAATCATCATACCCGCATGCTTGAAGATTTCAGAAGGAGATTTATTGTTTCTTTCGTGTTAACTTTCCCGGTTTTGCTGCTTTCGCCTACGATTCAGGACTTTTTCAACTTTGAACTCCGCGTTCCAAGTGCGGATTATATAACCTTTTTGCTTTCGTCGGTCGTTTATTTCTACGGTGGGTACCCATTTCTTAAGGGGATTAAAGAAGAGCTTTCTGAAAAGTCGCCTGGCATGATGACCCTTATAGCCATTGCAATCAGCGTGGCCTATTTTTACAGCTCGGCTGTGGTTTTCGGGCTGCATGGGGAGGTTTTTTTCTGGGAGCTTGTAACCCTTATCGATGTAATGCTGCTCGGGCACTGGCTGGAGATGCGTTCTGTAATGGGAGCTTCAAGAGCCCTTGAGGAGCTGGTAAAGATCATGCCTTCGATTGCCCACCTGAAGAAAAATGGTGAAGTTGTGGATATTGAGGTTGATCAACTAAAAGTAGGGGACAAGGTTCTAATCAAGCCCGGAGAAAAGGTGCCTGTGGACGGGACTGTTATGGAAGGGACGAGCAGCGTCAACGAATCCATGCTTACCGGGGAGTCGAAGCCTGTCACGAAAAAACCGGAAAATGAAGTTATTGGCGGCTCAATTAACGGGGAAGCGGCTTTTGTCGTCAGGGTAGAAAAAACCGGAAAAGATACCTATCTCAACCAGGTTGTCGAACTTGTCAGGGCTGCCCAGGAAAGCAAATCAAAAACCCAGGATCTGGCAAACCGCGCTGCTATGTATCTTACAATCATAGCTCTGACTGTCGGAGCTCTCACTTTTGCTCTCTGGATTCTTTTCGGCCACCAGCTTGTCTTTGCACTGGAAAGGGCAGTCACTGTAATGGTTATTACCTGTCCGCATGCCCTTGGGCTTGCAATTCCTCTGGTAGTTGCAGTTTCAACATCCATTGCTGCAAAATCCGGGCTTCTCATCAGGGATAGGCAGGCTTTTGAAAGAGCACGCAATCTTCAGGCTATCATTTTTGACAAAACCGGTACACTTACTGAAGGACGGTTTGGGGTTACGGATGTAGTGTCTCTTTCAGACGAGGAAATCAGGCCCAGGAAAGATAATGAAAGAATCTTAAGCCTTGCAGCTTCCCTGGAAGCCAATTCGGAACATCCCATTGCAATGGGAATCCTGGAAAGTGCACGGGAAAAAGGACTGCAAACTCAATTAGTGGAAGAATTCAGTTCAATTCCAGGAAAGGGGGTACGGGGCCTGGTGGAAGGAAAGAAATTCCTTGTTGTGAGCCCTGGATACCTTGAAGAGAACGGAATAGTTCTAAAAAACCAAAAGATTGAAGAAATCGAAGCGCAGGGAAAGACAGTCGTATTCCTACTTGAGGAAGACAGAGTACTTGGAGCCGTTGCACTTGCTGATATTGTCAGGAAGGAGTCCAGGGAAGCTATCTCAAAACTTAAAAGCATGGGAATTAAATGCCTCATGCTTACAGGAGATAATCGCTATGTGGCAGCCTGGGTATCCCGAGAACTGGAGCTTGACGACTATTTCGCAGAAGTCCTTCCTCATGAGAAAGCCGAGAAGGTCAAAGAAGTTCAGGCGCAGTACATCACAGGCATGGTTGGAGACGGAGTGAACGATGCGCCTGCTCTGGCTCAGGCTGATGTCGGGATAGCCATAGGAGCAGGTACGGACGTTGCGATCGAGACCGCTGATATAGTCCTGGTAAAAAACGATCCCAGGGATGTGGTTAATATAATCGGGCTTTCTAAGAAAACTTACTCCAAGATGTTTCAAAATCTCCTCTGGGCAACAGGATACAACGTTTTTGCCATTCCTCTTGCAGCCGGGGTACTCTATGGATACGGAATCTTACTGAGCCCTGCTATGGGTGCCGTGTTAATGAGCTTGAGTACCGTGATTGTAGCAATAAATGCTAAAACTTTAAAGATGGGGTGATTTAATGATAGGAATATTTCACAGTATAAACAAGAT
This sequence comes from Methanosarcina sp. UBA5, assembly GCF_002505485.1. Taxonomy (GTDB): domain Archaea; phylum Halobacteriota; class Methanosarcinia; order Methanosarcinales; family Methanosarcinaceae; genus Methanosarcina. The sequence goes on from NZ_DAVG01000121.1 coordinate 34,194, forward strand.
AATTGCTTTAGCTACACTGGCTTCTGTAGCAATTGGATTTATTTCCAGGTTTATGGGAAAGAAAAGGAAAAGATAAATGTAAAGTTGTAAATCCGAAAACCCACTGAAAGTTGCTGGAAAGGGATTTACTCAAGAAATGAGCCGCTAGAAGCATGTCGCTTTTACTTTCCAGTTTCTTTATAACACTCTGGTAAAATACGGGTTCAAACATTTATCTTTTTTATTTAATTTATTCTTTTAATTTAAAATGTGAAATTTAGTTTAGAATCTGTGATTTAAATCTATCTCCAGAAGTCTTTACCTAGGTGATGAACTTCTTTGAGCTGGGTTTCCAATTCAGTACTTTATCTGTTCCTCAAAATGCCTGAGCCGGAAGTTAAGCAAAAAGACGGTGTAAATTACCAGGCATGCAATGAGGAAAGAAGTTCCGGCAAGCATTTCGTATAAAAGACCGCCAAGGATAAGTCCGGTGATGCTGGCAAGGCCTCCGAAACTGCTTGCAATGCCCTGTATCGTGCCCTGATACTTTCTTCCTGCAACTTTTGATAAAAGGGAGAGAAAGGAAGGCCACATAAGCCCGTCTCCAAGCGCGAAAAATCCTGCTGCAAGGTAGGTCAGGAAAAGATTTCCAGGGATGAGAAGCAGAAAATTCGTACCGAGCATCAAGCTTCCGAAGATTATAAGGGCTGCATCCGAATATTTTCTTGAAACCCTGGGAAGTACAGTACTCTGTACGATTATCAAAAGCCCACTCAACACCGTAAAATAAACGCCCATTTCCGCAATGCTCCAGTTGAGAGTCGAAATTGCGTGCAGAGGAAAAGCTGTGTAGAATACATTGTAACCAAGATCGATTAGAAAGTACAGGCCCAGCATATAGGGGATATATGGAAGTCTCAAGACCTCCCTGAAGTCAGGTTTATTTATCTCCGTCGTGGTTATGCATTCCCTGATCTCATAACCTAAAATTTTCCGTATATTCTCAGCTTCTTCAGGCCCTTCAAGGGTGCACTCTTTACTTTCGGGAACATAAAATATGATCAGCAATGTTCCAATAATTGAGATTACTATTGCTCCCAGAACAGGAGCTACGTCCCCATATTCTGTTACGCTCAATACTCCGGCAAGGGCAGGCCCAGCTATAAACCCCAGGTTCTCGGAAATCGACATCTTCCCGAAGTTCCGGCTCCTATCCCATTCTGTAGTAATATCGGTCAGATAAGCATTAGCTACCGATACATTTCCCCCGGTCAGCCCGTCAAGAGCTCTGGCGAAAAATAGCACTACAAGGGGCAGGGTAACGGTAAAAGTTCCCAAAACTGTGGAATTAATTTTAAAAAGACTTATTACCGGAAGAAACAGAGCCCCAAGGAAGATAATCCATGAGAGCAGAGTCCCTAGCTGGCTTAAAAACAGGATCTTTTTACGGCCGTAAGTATCAGACCACCTGCCCAGAATAGGGGCTCCTATTAGCTGAAAAGCCGGATACATCGAACTTGCCAGCCCGTAAATGAAAGCGTTCCCTCCAAGTCGGTTAACCAGGAAAACCAGAAACGGGAGTACAATGCTGAACCCGAGCGTGCCTATGAAATTTACAGCAAGAATTGGAAGGAGGGAAATATTTCCTCCGTTACGAAGATTTGGATTGTTTTTCTGGCCTTTGTTTTCCTTTTCCATCTTTCCTCAGAGTTCGTTTTCGGAAATTTTTTTCCAGGACTTAAGGTTTCCCTCTCCTTTTCATATATCCAGTGTATCAGCTTTCAGATAACAGCTATTTCTTAAGGATAGTTTCCTCTTTAATTCTCAGAATATCAGCCCAGGCCCGTTTCCCACACCTCGGGCACCTGAGGTACTTTTTATTCACACCATTGGGGCTGATGAAATCTTCAAGCGTTGAAACCTCGAACACTTCGCCGCATCCGGGACAGAGATAGGTAAAATTTTTTGCGTGCCATACTACAAGCAGGACAAGCCCCCCGGTTATTATTGTGAGCCAGAGATACCAGTAGTCCGGAAGCAGGAAAAAAGATGATATCATGATTACTGCTATGAACGCAAAAAGTACCTGAGCTATTCCGTACCAATCGCTTCGCGTGATTTCCCAATACCTGTCTCTGTTCATAGCCCACCCCCCGATTCTGCTTCTTTTGTGTTCCATTATCGAATAATTTATACTGGAAAATAGGATTTGCAGTTATTTAACAGTATTTTTGCCCTTTCTATTTGGGTTAAAGCATGGAAAAATCTTTTTAAGCCGTAAAATACCTTAAAAAATTTGGTATGAGACGGTAAAAGTTAGAAAAGGAGGAAAGTTGCCTGCGACCTGAAGTATAAGGATTCGAGTTGAGATTAGTCCTGAAAGCCCGTTTATTGAACTGCCTGTTCAGCAAAAAAGTAAAGAAATTCTGATAAAGCCCAGTTATTTCTTTTCATTCTTTTCGTTCATTCGTTTCTTTTCATTTATTTTGTTTTTACTATAAGTCCTTTAATTGCATCTTCGGAGTACCAGACCAGAACCTCCAGGCGTTCCGAACACCTGCAAAAGGCATCCTGCACAGAAACCTGAGTGCCAAGATCGGGGTTGTCCAGATGTCTCCAATTATCGTTAACAAAGAGCCATAAACTTCTTGCGCTGCCTGCAGGATAGGGTATCAGTTCAAGCCAGTATTGGATTGCTATGCCAGTTTTCGTAGCTGCTCCACGTGATTCGACTGCCTTCTTATCTTCCGGGGCACTTGGCAATTCTTTAGGGGCAGTCACAGATTCTGATGGGATATCTGTCTTTGATGGGATATCTGTCATTATTTACCCCTTTTAGTTTACTTGCTAATGCAATATATTCGTGCCTGATTTCACCATTTAGTATACTATGTAATTATATATTTACTAAAGAAAATATGCTTAGAAACTAAAATCCCGTAAGGTATATTTCCCTCTCCCCAATTCTCATGGCCTTGCCGGCCGCAGCTTTTTATTTGAAGTTAAAAATAAAAATTTTAACCTGAGAGTTTCAGGTTATGAACCCTCAATTCAGATTTCAGGTCCTGCAAACTTCACTCTTTCTGAGCCAGTCAATATCAGACTGGTAGAGGAGCCTGAGGTCTTTAAGCCCGAGCTTCAGCATGGCAAGTCGGCTGACTCCGAGCCCCCAGGCAAGAACAGGGTCTTTAATACCTAAGGGTTCACTAACTTCTCTTCTGAACACGCCTGCACCTCCAAGTTCAACCCAGCCCAGGCCGTCCACATAAACCTCAGGTTCCACGCTTGGTTCGGTGTATGGGAAATATCCGGGACGGAAGCGGACTTCTTCGAATCCCATCCTGTGATAGAATTCTGCCAGTAAGCCAAGCAGGTCTGCAAAAGACATATCTTTGTCCATTACAACCCCTTCAAGCTGCTCGAATTCTGGGGTGTGGGTAGGGTCAATGGTTTCCCTGCGGTAAGCTCTGTCAATGCAGAAAGCTTTTACAGGCGATTTGGGGTGGTCAGCCAAATACTTGACAGTAACGGATGTTGTATGGGTCCTCAGCACATTGCGTCTTGCAAGTTCCTTATCCCAGGTTCCGCCCCAGCCGCATGAATCAATTTCTCCTCCGTGCTCGTGCATTGCAGCAACTTTTTCAAAGTATTCAGCCGGAAGCTTGCAGGTGCTGTCCAGGTGGAAGGTATCTTGCATATCCCTTGCAGGGTGGTCCTGGGGCTGGAAAAGGGCATCGAAATTCCAGAAAGAACTCTGGATGATCCCGCCTTTAATCTCGGTAAAACCCATTTCCAGGAAAATCTGGCGCATCTGCTCTATAAGGCGCCTGTAAGGATGGATCTTGGCTCCGTAAAGGGGTTTGGGAGTAATATCAAGACGGTAAGGCCTGAATTTTTTCCCCTTCCAGGCCCTGCTCTTCAGTAAATCGGGTGTGAGCTGAGCAATTTCTTCTTCAAGAACAAGCCCCTGGGCTGCAAGCGCATTTCCTGCATCAGTTATGGATACTGTTCTGAATTTTTCTTCGTGTTTTATGATAAGTTTACGTTTGAGCAGGTCTTTTATTGTTCCCTGGTCGGACCCGATCTCTTCAAGGGTCTTTGCTTTGCCTGTGAAAGCCGCAAGGGTTTCTTCGTCTTTTCCTGCATAGACTTTTCCCGACGGCACCATTACCCCGTTTTCAACTTTTGCCCATCCTTTTTTTACGAGCCAGCCGGTTGCAATCCCTACCATTTGCGGAGAAAAATGGCTCCTTAGTTCTTCAAGCGAGGTAGGTTTTTTCAGGAAGTCAATAATCTGGCGCTCCGGAAGCCCGTTTTTTGTGTACTCTTTCCCTTCCTTTGTAAGGGAATAACGTTCGAGCATCTTTTCGGAGACTGAAACCAGCCCTTTTTCCTCAAGCATGAAGGCTGCCTGCATTGCCGCATCCACCTGCAGCCCTGATTTCTCCTCCAGCCTTTCGGGAGCAGCAGATCCTATTTCCTCGAGGGCAAGCAAGACCTTTTTCTCGTTGATTGTAAGATTGTCCTGAATACTCATACACGATCAGTCCTGAAATTCCTGAAAATATTATGAATTCGTTATTATAATGGATCTATTTTTTTAAAGTTTAATTCATAACTTAATTTCTTAAGTTACTTCTTATAAATTATATTATATTCGTCAAGGTGTTCCCTTGCAAGCTCCCGCTTCTCCTGATGGTCTTTGAGGAACTCGTACATTTTCTCGGCCGCAAGCTGTTTGCATGACCCGCACATCCTGGTTCCTGAGACACATTCCTGCCTGATTTCCAGTAATTCCTCATCGTCTCCAAGCAGGTGGAAGAGCATCAGTTCGAAGACTGAACATTCATCGGGTTTTCCACCCAGTTTTTTCTGTTCTTCCATGGTCACACAGCCGCCGGTCTTTGCTCTCTTTACTTTTTTTGCGCCTTCTTTCGGGTTGTCAGTAAGAGCAATATAACTGTCAGGGACGCTACTTGACATCTTTCCTCCCTGGAGCCCGCTCATAAAACGATGATAAGTAGATGCAGGAGGAATGAAAGCATAGCCTTCGAATTCAGCGGCCACTTCGGCCACGACTTCTTCAAGGATTTTCCTTGTGGTTTTCCAGATTCTTCTGAAAACGAAGTATTTTTCATACTCTAAAAATTCAGGTGGCTTAGCCTCATTAGCAAATTTAGCGATTTCCTGGATCTGGGTCATGAAGTACTCCCTTTTCTCAGGCTGGCTTATCTGTAAACCAATCCTTTCAAGGAATGCATAGTCAGGAGTCTGGAGCACATCAATGTGTTCCTCATAGAGTTTCACCTTCGCTGGAATGCGTTTTTTAAGCTCCTGTAAGGCTTCTTTCGGGGCTCCCTTGCCGCGCACGCTCAGGTATTTCTCTCCATTTGCGTTTTCTCTCTCTTCTACCCTGAACATGCTCATCTTGCCTGCAAGCCCTCGCGTCAGCCGAAGATGGGGGTCCTGGTCAGGCCCTACAGGCACCACAACTGGTTTTGGGCCTTCAAACTCTTCAAGCTGTGGCTGGAGGATATCAGCAGCCTGGGTTGCCACACTAATCATATGAGAAAGGTTTGTCTCTCCTGAAAAACCATAAATCGCACTCAGTTCCGAGAAATTAACCTTGACCCCGAGTTCAAATGCCAGGTCTTTAACGCTTTCACAGCCTGACTGGAAGTAAATAAGGCCGTCGGGCTTAAAACCGAGAGCGATAAGGCTTAATATGTATTCTTCTACCCCGATTTCCCTGCATTTTTGCCAGGAAAAACCGCGTACCGAGAAAGCCTCCCTGTCTGCAATCCCGACAAAAGCTGACGCTCCCATTTGCTGGTGCCAGATTATCTGGTCCATAACCATCTTGTGCCCGAGGTGAACCTTCCCTGAAGGCATAAAACCGTCCATAACCGAAAAAGGGGCACCTGTCCTCATGGCTTCTGCAATCTGTTCGTAATCACGGTGCCCGAAGATAACTCTTCTCCGCATATACATATGTGGGGAGGGAATTTCAGGAAGCACATTGTCAAATGGAGAAATCCCAAATTCTTCGAATAACTTAGAATAGTCATTAATCTCGCTTGAACTCCACGGGTCAAGTTTATTAGTCATTAAATCCCTCATTGCTGCCTGTTTTCTGAGGGAATGCCTCAGGAAGACAGCTTTTTCTTGCTGAAAATAATTAAAGATATGAACGCAGTTCCAGCCAAATCTCTCTTTAAAAATACGTGCTAATATGTAAATGTTTATCTTCGGGCAGGGAGTTTCAGGCTCACACTGGCTTTCCAGAGGTATGCGGCTTTTAACTCTCCTGACTTGCCATATCCCGACTAAAAGCAGGTTAAAAGGAATTTAAATGTGCCAGAAAAAACGCTAGAGGGAAATACTGTAAAAGGATACTTTATAACTTATTCCTTTTTACTTGTCACAAACCTTTTCAAAAGGATAAGGCAGCTTTGCTCCTACTGGAATTCTGTCTACAAACTCCATAAACTCCGGATCGTGCATAGGGGCCAGGCTTTTCTGCTTCTTGAAGTAAGTATAGCTCCTGATTTTTTGCCAAGCGTCTTTTAAGGATTCCTCTTTTATGTTCCCAAAACTGAAAGGCGGATAAGGCCCGGCTTTTACATCTCCGTCGGCCGTAATATGCATCCAGCGCCTACCTTCCATTGCGCCAAGCATCTGACCTTCAAAATAAGTATTTGCAAACATCCGTGGGCCGTCCGGGCTGGCATTTATCCTGTGGTACATTTCAAGGATGTCTCTCCTATTTTTACCAGTGAGCACAGGCTCATTTCTGGTTTTGGGCATTGCTTCCCAGACTGAAAATTCATGGACTCCAAGTTCTGATGCAAGGTTATAGAGTGCAGGCAGTTCATGTATATTTGAGGGGGATGCATGTGTTGTCATTACAACCATGAGCCCGGCTTCAAGTGCCAGTTTTATGGCAGAAACAGCTCGTTCATATGCTCCCTCGGACTTTCGGACAGCATCATGTTTTCCAGGATCAGTTGAATAAATTCCTATCATCAGGGAGTGAAGCCCCGCTTCTTTTAAACGGGAAGCAGTTTCTCTTGAAAAATCCGTTCCCCATGTGGAACAGTTTACTATAGCGCGCTTCTTGTCCACATACTTGATTAGTTCAAAAACCTCTTCTCTCAGTAGAGGATCATTTTCAGTAAATGAGATAATTAAAGTACCAAATTCAAGGGCTTCGTCAATAATTCTTTTTACAGTACTGGTATCCAGCTCATCTGCAACCGTCCCAGGTTGGCACCTCGAATTGCTTTGGCGGGTAAGTTCAATGGATACGGTTTCAGGAATGTATTTTCCGAGAGCTATCTGTATTTCCGCAAAAATAAGGCGTTTGAAAGCAGGGCTAGGTATCGGCGGGAGCCAGGCCGACGCAATTACCCTATTCTCCTCTACGAGGGCTAGCTTTTCCTCCCTTAAGCGGGAGTTAATCATTTTCAATATAGGGTTGCAGGCTGCTCTAAGGGCTCCGTTTGCTGTAAGCTCTAGGATATCTCCTGCCTGCCGAAGATTTACTGACAGCCCAGGTATTGAGAGGACTTCTATATTTTGTTCCTTCGCTGGGATCTTTCTCAATGAAACTTCCGGTGTATCCTTTTTTTCAGAAGTCATTTTTTCCTCACAACATGCTTTTTAAAAAAGGCTTGACCAAGAACTTTTAAAAAATTTGACCAAAAACAGAAAATGGCGCAAGCCTTTTGAGAAAAGTTTTGATCAAAGCCTTTCCGGTGGAAAGCTTGACCAAAGGCCCTAAGCAGCGAAGCCTTTCAAAATAGGCTTTGACCGAGAACATGACAATGTTTGAGTTTGAGGGCCTTATTCCCAAACTCTATCCGGCGTGGTCAAGCGACGTAACGCTTGCAGCTTAACGGTTGAATTTTTAAGCTGCTCGGGCGCGAAAAATGAAGTAATCGACCTGAGCCACCTTAAAATATTTATATGAAAGCTTAAATCTCAGGCTGCTCTCTCTGAGAAGGCGAGGTTTCCGCTGATTTTCTTTATCTTTACTTTGACCACGTCGCCTTTTCCGGCGCCGGGCACGAAAACCGTATACTTGTCTATCTTTGCTATCCCATCACCTTTGGATCCTACTGCATCGATCCGGAGTTCGTAAGTTCCGCCTTCTTCGATAGCATCCCTGACAACCACATTGCTTACCTTTCTCTTTTTGACAGGTCTGTGAGCTCCGCAAGCAGAACATCTCAGGATAAGTACCCTGTCCACTCGAACAAGCTGGGTGTCCGGGCGTCCGCATTCCGAACACATAACGTATTCGTCCACATAAGCCTGAATGTTATCAGAGATCTGGGCTCTCGTAAACCTTCCCTGGAAGACTGCACGTGTGCCTTCTATTTTCCCTGCAGTCCCCAGTTCCCTTGTGAGATATTTCATCAGGTGGTCAGGATCTCGGTTAAGGATATCTGCAATATTTCCGAAGTTCTCAAGAATTGTAGTCTTGCCTTCGGAAAATATTCTGGGCTCAGGGATTACGAATCGAGCATCCGTAGTCTCGGTGTCAGGCATTTTTGCCATTGCACGGTTCAAAAGCTCTTCGTAATCGTACATGTTATGCTCCTTTTGATGTTAACAGCTTAACTGATTACCGTACCAGTTCTGCTCCTTCATCGATAACGACTCTACAGGGAGTTGGCAGTTTCTGTCCTGCATGCCAGAGAGCTTTCTTTGCGGCTGCAAAGTTCTGCTTTTCAACAGCCACTGTGAAGATCTTCTGTAATGGGTTTACCCTGGCTGCAGTACCTACATTCTTCCCAAAAGCCCTGCGCATTCCACTGGATACACGGTCAGCACCCGCACCAGTTGCCTGCTTGTTTTCCCTGAGGACTTCGTGGGGATAGACACGGAGCTTCATGTAATAGCCCATCTTCCCTGTATCTTCAGTTAGGTGCCTGTTTGCTGTAATACGGGCTGCTTCAAGAGCAGTGTGCCTTATCTGGCATTTTTCTTCTACAAGCAGAGAGATTTTAATCGGGAAAGAGGTGTTTGCTTTGTCTCCCATGTCATAATGAATAATCTGGCTGCCTGGAACACCGCCCATGTATTTTCTTCTGGTAAATGAGCGCTGCCTCACGTTTCTATACATACTTCCTGGCTTTCGTACCATAAGCTTGATTCTCCTGAAAGATAATGAGTTTAACTTAACTTCTTAGCTTAGTTTAATTTAGCTTTACTTAACTTAGCTTAACTTAGCTCAGCTTAATTTAACTTAATTAGCTTAGTATCACTTAATTTAGCCTGATTAGCTTAATTTAATTTTGCTAAAATTTGTTGTAACGGACTCCTTTCCGGTTCCTTTCCGCATATAAATGTTTGCAGTAAGTTCGTAAAAAACCATCTAGCAAACGATTCAGTATGAGATATGTGCATATAGAGATACCTGCCTGTATTTACATTTATCTGTAAACCTGCCCTGGTGGACTTCCGCAGGCAGCTCCTGCATTTTTCCGGTTCCCTGATGGGGATTCGGAATTGAATTTTGTAACCCCTGAAAATTTGTATATTCTGGGCTTAAGCGACTTACTCCCTACTACTTAGTGGTTTATAAGGTTTATTGCTGGTTCAGGGTACTTCTCCAGAAACCCTGCAAGAAGCCCAAAACAGCCTGAAAGCATCATGCTCCCGAAAGGCGCGGCAAAATGCAGTTTATTTGATATCTCCTTCCTGATTTCGGACTCCAAAAGCTTTTCAAGCATTTCTCTTTTTGGACCCGTAACTAATATAGATCTAACCTGCTCAAATTCTAAAGCTTCCTTTATGTATGCACCGTGCCCCCCGTCTTCGAAAACCTCTTCAAAACCAAGCTTTCCGTCGGCAAGTCTTATTATATAGTCCTGGAGTTTTTCAGGATTCATGAGGGAAGTGTGGTGCTCAAAAACCGCCGTGATCCTGTTTTCATTCACAAGCGCTCCCAGAGTATGCCCATTTCCAATATTAACCACAACAGACGGCTGTACCGCCGCAGGATCAGTAAGCGCTCCAAAGATAGCAGCAGGCCCGGTATCCATGAAAATTGCTCTAGTTTTCCGGTTCCCTGCAGCTTTGAGAAGGGAATCTGCCTGGGCCTTCATTCGGGTAAAAGCCTCAGGAATTTCCTCGGGTCTGTAGACGAAGTTTTCAAGTTCTCCTCCCTTTTCAATGAGTTCTCGAAGAAGTTCAAAGCGGTAAATCCTGTTGCTCTTATCAGGGGCATTTCCGTGGTCCTGTACTGCCACGGCATAATTTGTAGGCATCTGAACCTCAAAGGCCGAAAGTGCAGCTGAGGTTGATTCAGGATCGAAATCCCGCATAACAATTTCCTGTGCATTCTCTTCAGATGCAAGTTTTTTTGCTTCTGCTTCGGAGACGATTTGAATCCCGAAAGCCTTTACTTTTTCAATGTTATCATTGATAGTCAAAGCAGCCTGTTCAGTAGCATACACTGGAAGACCTGCCTTTAGATGAGCCCTGATAGCAAACGTTAAAGGGCCTCCTCCCATTATATTTCCGGTAAACACTATTGTCTTTCCCTTTTTGGTTGCTTTCCGTACCTTTTTCGCAATTATCTGGGTAGGAGCAGGCATGACCATCAGCAAGCTGTTTTCCACCTCTTTTTCCGAATTGAAGAGCAGAATGTCCTGTGTACCCGTTCCTACATCCACTGCAAGTATCAGCATACCTGTGCATTGGTTAATAAAATATTAAAACATAGGCAAGCAAATAAAAGTGAACAGAAACTGGATAACAGGAATTTCGAGAATGAAATTTGAATCAAATGAATACAAAATGGAGGATGTGACTTTCATGAAAGAGTCCACACCGGAAATTCACAAAAAAGAAGCAAAAAAATCCTTTTCTTTTGCCTTAATCACAATTTCTAGCTCAAGGTATGAAAAATACGGAAATTCCGCTTCGCCTGAGGAAGCTGAAGACCTTTCAGGAAAAGCCATGAAGGATCTTCTCGAAGCGGCTGGCCATAAAATTTCCTTTTACAGGCTTGTTTCCGACGAAAAAACTTCAATTACCGATGCAGTTCTTGATGCACTTGACAGCTCCGCAGATATTATTATTACAAGTGGAGGCACAGGGCTTGCACCAAAAGACATTACAATCGAGTCTGTAACTCCACTTTTTGAAAAGGAAATCTCAGGCTTTGGGGAACTTTTCAGGTACAAAAGCCTTGAAGACATAGGAACATCGGTAATCCTTACCAGAGCTGCGGCAGGCGTAATTAAAGGAAAAGCGGTATTTTGCCTTCCGGGTTCGCCAAATGCTGTGAAACTGGCGCTTTCGGAGATTATAATTCCTGAAGCCGGGCATATTGTCAGGCATGTAAGGGAATAAGTATGCATATCAACTATCTTGAAATAGGAGTCTGTGGACTTTCTTGCAGGCTTTGCCCTATGTATAATACTGAAGCAAAGAGCAAATGCTTAGGATGCAAGAGTCCTACCAGAATGGCTGTTGGTTGCCCATTTATCACCTGTGCATTAAAAAGAAAAGGAATTGAATTTTGCTGGGAGTGTGAAGAAAGCAACACTTGTGAGAAATGGAAGAAACATAGAGAAGTCGGTAAAAAATTTGATTCCTTCAAATGTTATCAAACTCTTGAAGAGGATATTTCATTTATATGTAAGAATGGTGTTGATGAATTTGAAAAAATACAAAAACAAAGAGAGTATTTACTTAAAGAGATGTTAAAAGACTTTAACGAAGGTCGTTCAAAAAGCTATTATTGCATTGCTGCAACTGTTTTGGAACTTGAAGAACTTAAGAGAGCGCTGAATCAAGCAAAAAAAGAATCTGATGGACTTAATATCAAAGAGAAATCAAAGATTCTTCATTCGATTTTAGACAGCATCGCTTTAAAGAAAAAATATTACTTAAAATTAAGAAAATAAATATGTGCTGTATCTTGTGGTATCCAAAAATAATTTTGGGTATTTAAGATCTTTAGTTCTCCTATAATTTGTTTCTCGCCTTTCCGTCACAGGTGAATCAATAGCTAACATAAATATGATTTGCTATTTCCCTATCAACAGCATACCTAGTCTGGTCAACCTCAAAAAGATATGAAGGGGACCGTCTAAGCAGAGTAATAGGCATTCCTGGGAGGATACCCATAGCTATTAACTTCTGTAGAATTCCCGGATTTTTGGTCTCAAGGTGGTCAATTTTTCCAGTTTTTTTGGGTTCCATTGCGCAGAGAGTTATAGTTTTCAGGGCAAGACGTGAGTTTTTATTTACCATTTGAAAAACCTCCTTATGGATTGAATTATCTTTGCTTCTTGTACAAGTTCATAACCGCAGTTCGGGCAGCACTGCTTATTACAGCTATGGAGTTTCCCGCAGCCTGTACATTTCGTTTCGTCAGCTTTCTCAAATTCGTTTCCGCAGAGTGGGCATTTCACAAATTAACCCCCAGCAGTTTTAACAGGTTATTTACGATAAAGCCCGTAAAGAATGCAAACGGGAAAATAAAGCCCGAAATTGCAAGTGCTGTTTTAAAACCTCTTTCTTTTATCGTCATCATGAACTGAGCTATACAGGGCATGAAAAGAGTAAGAGTAATGGCTGCAACTAAGAGTTGCACACCTGTCAGTAATCCGGAATCATGCATTCCATAAAGTCCAGCTGCCCCGAAATCTCTCCTGAAGAAGCCAAAAAGGAAGACATCAGCTGCATCAGGAGGCAGGCCTATCCAGACTGTTGGGTATTCTATGATTTTCAGGGCAAGGGCAAAAAGGCCTGTTAGCTTGCCTATCCAGATCAAAACACTTGCCAGTACGAATAGAGGAAGTACTTCAAGGAAATACCAGTGCATTCTGGAGTAAGTTTTCACCAGTATGTTCGAAAGTTTCGGTTTCCTGAGAGGGGGCATTTCAAGTATGAAGGTAGGAGCTTCTCCTGGCAGGACTCTGGAAGCCAGGAAACCTATCAGGATAAATTCCAGTATTATTACTATAGACCAGATAAGCAGGCTCTCAGGGTTTCCCGAGAGAATTGAAAGAATAATGCCCAACTGTGCCGAGCAAGGAATTGCAAGAGCCAGCAGGATATTTGCAATAATCCTTTCCCGCTTTGTTTCAAGGGTTCTAGTAACAACTGTAGCCATTGTAGAGCAGCCAAACCCGAGTACCATTGGAATAACTGCCCTTCCGCTGAGCCCTATTTTCTTGAACATGCCATCTAGGAGCAGACTCAGCCTTGGAAGATATCCAGTATCTTCAATAATTGAAAACACAAGGAAAAAGGCTCCCACTATTGGAAGGATAAGGGCAATTGCGTATGTTACGGCCTGAGTAAAAATCCCGTATTCTCCCACGAAAAGGTCCTGCAAAGCCGGGTAGGGTACAAGCGACATGAACTTTGCAGTTACAAGGGGATTTACATATCCTCCAAAGACTGTATTTTCCAGAAAATCAACAACTGTCCCAGCTGCAAACACGCCTACGAACAGATAAAGTCCGAAATACAGGACTAGAAATAACACAGGTATTCCAAGCACAGGATGAATGAGAATATTGTCTATTTTTTCGGAAAGATCAATATTTCCCTTTTGCTTTTTTCTCTCTTCTATTTTCCCTGCTCGGTTTTTTGCTGGGCCAGATTTCGTTTTCTCCTGCGCAGCGCAGGTATAGTTTTCTTCCTTTTCTGTGCCTTTCTCTGCTTCTGTTCCTATTTTCCCGGCTTTCCCACTGTTTTTCTCGGTTCCCTCAGGCATCGTCATTACCTGTCCCACTATTCCATTTACGCACTCCTGGCGTTTCAGGGTGAGCAGGTAGGAAAGAGGAACTTCAGATTTCTTTGAGGCGGCTTCTGCAAGTTTCCGGATTTCTTCGGAACTTTTTTCCAGGTCTTCTCTCCCACATTCTGGTTTTTTTTCAGCTTTGCACAGGTATTCAAGGGCAGTCTGATCTTCCTGGAGCAGCAGGAGTGAGATCGCTCTTTTTGAAATTCCAACTTCTTTTGCAGGACCTAGCAGACTTTCAATTGTTTCAATGTATGGCTCAATTTCTGTGCCGTAGTCGAGTTTTTGCCTGAATTTTTGCGTATTGTTTCGAGAGGTATACTCCGAAATTGCAGCTTTAAGTTCATCTATCCCTTTTTCTTCGCTTGAAACTGTTCCAACAACCGGGATTCCCAGGGACTGGCTGAGTTCAGATATATCGATTTCAATTCTCCTTTCTTCAGCCTCGTCCATCATATTCAGCACAAGAATGAGGGGAAGCCCGGCTTCAAGGAGCTGCAAGGTAAAAGAAAGCATGCGCCTGAGGTTTCGGGCATCTACTACATGGAGGTAAACTAAAGGCTTTTCCTCAAAAAGCAGAAGCTGAGATACCCTTTCTTCCTCACTCACAGGGAGTAGGGAATACATTCCGGGCGTGTCAATGATTTCATATTCCCTTTCTCCAATCCTTGCTTTTCCATGGGCGATTTCAACTGAAGTTCCCGGATAATTGGAAACCAGGGTATAACTTCCGGAGAGTGCATTAAAAAGACTGCTTTTTCCCACGTTAGGATTTCCTATAAGTATTATTTTAGGAAGCCCTTCTCCTGGAGTGCATCCCTTTTTTCCGCAGCAACACTCTTTTTCAGGACAGATAACTGGCAATTTCATACTTTTACTCTTATTTTTTAGGCAAACCTAATTTTTAATTTTATCCGCATTTAGGCATACCTAATATTTAAGGTTACTGCAAGTGGCAAAATTCTCCCAAATTTATTGTCCAAAAATAGGATTTAAAAAGTTTTAAATCAAAAAACCTTAACCTGAATCTCCAATTTAAATTTCAATTTGTGAGCTTATCCCAAACCCAATTTTCAGTCTCCCTCATTCAGATTTTCAAGATTATTTTTGAGGATCAGAAACTCGATTTTTCTCGGTTAACAAATATACATGAGCTTAGGTTCCAAACTTAGCGACCCAATGAAAACTAGATACATTTTATGAAAAAAATCCTAAAATATATAATTATTTAGACTTTTTTATATAATTATAACTTAATAACGCCAAGTTTGTGATTTTTATTTTAATCTATCCAATATTTATATTTCTACTAATATTATAATTTAGAAATACCATTGATATATTGCACGTATTTTAAATCGTCTTTGTTGGCAAATCACATGACATAAAATGGGGAGTAGAATTTACATTGTTAGTATCCACATCAAAATACACTGAACGATTTATTGAAAATGAACACTTCTGCCAACGTGGGTGAATTGAAAAACTAACATTTGCAAAATTCATTAAGTTGAAACAGATTAGGGGAGTCAACAAAATGAGTCTAAAAAAGACACTGGGTATTTTGCTGGCAGTTTGTTTTTTACTGTCATTTACAGCAGCGGCAGTAAGTGCTAAAGAACTGCCCAGTATGGCTGGAAAGGAGACACATAAGACAGTAGAAAAAACAAAAAATAAAGTGAAAGGATTTTCAATCAACATCGAAAAAGCCACTTTGGAAAATAATTATTTCCGCAAGGTACTCTATACTGCAAAGCATAGCCAACTGGTGCTTATGAGCCTCAAGCCCGGAGAAGATATCGGAATGGAAGTGCACGAGAATGACGACCAGTTTTTCCGCTTTGAAGAAGGACAGGGAAAGTGCATAATTAACGGTAACGAATATAAAGTCGGCAAAGGATCTGCGGTAATAGTACCAGCTGGAGCTCAGCACAATATCATCAACACCTTGAAAACAGGTTCTTTGAAACTTTATACGATCTATTCGCCGCCTGTTCACAAGGATCAAATCGTGCGCGCCACGAAGGCAGAAGCCGAAGCTAATCCTGCGGAGTTTAACGGCGTGACTACGGAATGAAATAAGGATAAGACATAAAAAGTAGGAGACATAAAAAGTAGGAGACATAAAAAGTAGGAATTAACGCTTTGTGAAAACAAAGCGTTTTTCTCTTTATATTTTGAAATAAAGGTAGGAATTCCTTTAAAATCGCTCGTTCGCAACAGTAATGGTTGCGGTCAGTTTTTTATTCCAATGATTTGATCTATTTTTTAGAGAATTTGTACAAGAGATTCAAAAGTCAAATTTTTATTTTTTAGATAGGCTTTATATCTACGATTCAATAATTCAGGTTCAATCCTATGACTCAGTGACCTGCGGATCATACGTTGCTGCTTATTTGATTCTTACTTCCCTGCTCATGCCCCTGTAGTATTTAAACAGATCCTCTCCCCATTTTATTGCTTGCGGTTCGAAACTTATCACATACTGGCGGTCAAACCTCCCACTTTCATTAAATAATCCCAGACTCATTATCCTGTTAGAGGTAGCAACAAGTGCAGGGATTTCCACTTCTTTTTCCAGAATATAAAGGCTTGAGTTTTCCATCTTGAGGAATTCTTTTCCCTTTTCTTTGAAATCTTCTACAAGCCGCAAGTATACGGCTTCACTCAAAACAAGAGAAAGTTCAATGCCTTTCCTTGCGAGGTCAAGAAAAAGAGCCGGAAATTGAGGATGAAAATAAGAATAAAACATTTGAATACGGGTCGAGTTATAAAGATTTCTTACAAATTCCTGGTTTAAATCAAAAGTATGACTGAGGTCCGGTTCTATAAGGCGATAGTCTCCAAGCTCACTAATCCTTCTTATAAGGTGGGGCGGAATAGGAGCAAGCTTTCTATTGGCCCAAAATTCTTCATTTTTTTCAAACACCGACAGAGTATCAAGCAGGGGCTGCATTTTTTCTACAACAATTTCCCCTATCGTGCTGAGCCGGTACATACCTTCTTCACGGATTACCAGATCCTCTTCTCTCAGCTTCTTTATTTGCGGAAGAAGGGCTGTCCTGGGTACTTGAAGCTTCTCAAGGGTCTCTTCAATATCCTTAGGGCCTTCTTTCAGGAGCAGAAGAAAATCTTTTCTTTTCTCTGAAAACAGGATAAGATCAAGCAAGCCGAGAGTCATTTTATAGTCTCCATCCTGAACTTATGAAAAAAGGTTTTGTTCGCCGGTTTCGTCTTTATGGTTCGTTTTTCAAATCCCTAATGAGTGCCAAACTGCTAATAAAGGTGTCGAAATTATTTGAAAACTTCGCCCTGTTTCTTACCATATTGGGAAAATAGCCATAATTTAGCGAATTTACGGACAAAGATTCTCTCACAATCCTTATTTTCTTTTTATCTACTTCATGTGAGTCCAGAATAAACCGATAAGCTCAATTAAGTGAAAAAACAAACGCAGAATGAACAAACTTAACTTATTGCTTATATGTCTAAAGTTTAACCTACTTCTAGGTCTGTCTGAAACTTAACTTATTGTCGACACCGATCTGAAACTTAACTTACTGCCAGTGTTAGACTCAGAAGCTTGATCCATTCCTACTATAAATCTGGAAGTTCACCTGACTGCTTTTCAGTTTGCTAGGAAACGTTGATATATAAGCTGATGAGAAAAGAGAGAAACCTGGATGAATGGTAAATAGTTACGAGTAAGTAGCAAACAGCTCCGAGTAAGTGACAAACAGTTTTCAGAAGTAAATAATCTTTTTATTGATTGTATAATTTTTCGTATAAATTATAATAATATATAAATTATACTGAGATGAATGTTTCATAATTGGCAGAATGAGTTTTACAATTAATGTGAGGAAGGTCAATGGAGAAAGAAAAGTTATACAGGTTAAAAGCTGAAGCAAATCAGCTTTCCCCTATTCTTAATGTCGGAAAGAACGGGGTAACGGACACTCTTGTTGAGGAACTCAATAAGCAGATAAAAGCTAACAGGCTTGTGAAGGTAAGGGTACTCAAAAGCGCTGAAGAAGGAAAAGACTTGAAGGATATCGCGGAAGAAATTGCTACCGCTACGAGATCCACTGTGATAGAGGTACGTGGAAGGACCGTGGTTCTGTACAGGTAAGAATTAAGGTGCAGGAATTATCCTTTCTTGATTCAGAGTTTTGGCAAGTCTTCGAATACAAAGACTGCCTTTTATTTTAATTAGAATAACTTCCTGCCTTTTAAAATGAAGAATAAGGTTTTTCTGTAGAATCTCTGTAATAGGCTAAAGTCTTTGAGTACGCAGTTGCTTTAATATAAACTTATTATCTACTTCGTTATGTTGGTAAGTTATTTATTCTGCAAAAGCAACATCGAGTTGCAAATTATTCGCACATGATTTACGGATGTTTCATTATTTCAGATTAGTCCCCCTATAATTTATATAAAAGTTAACGGATGAATAAATTGAATTACTGTATAGAAATTCAAAATTCCATAGTATGTGCACTTGAAGTGCCTGGAAGTTCCTTGAAACGGTTGAGTTGGGGTATTCCTTCTTTTGTTCTCAGATAAACTAGGGCAAAACCCAACCCTCCGGAGAGATTGTTATGCTTGAAGATGAATATCAACTTGAATTTTTCAAAAATAACGGGTTCGTCCGGAAGCAGTGCCAGTCATGTGGCAAGTTCTTCTGGACACGTGACCTTGATCGAAAGACATGCGGAGATGCGCCCTGCGATCCTTATACCTTTATAGGTAACCCGGTCTTTTCCAGGGAATTTGATATCTCCCAGATGCGTGAGTATTATCTCTCCTTCTTTGAAGAGAGGGGACATACAAGGGTCAATCGTTATCCTGTAGTTGCCCGCTGGAGGGATGACCTTTATCTTACCATTGCATCCATTGCAGACTTCCAGCCTTTCGTAACCTCAGGGCAGGTTCCCCCACCTGCAAATCCCCTCACGATTTCCCAACCCTGCATTCGCCTGAACGACCTGGACTCTGTGGGCAGGAGCGGACGCCATCTTACAACCTTTGAGATGATGGCACATCACGCCTTCAATAAAAGGGATCACGAAATCTACTGGAAGGAACACACCCTGGAACTCTGTGATGAACTCCTTAATTCACTTAATTTAGATCCCCTTGCTGTAAGTTATAAGGAAGAACCCTGGGCAGGCGGAGGAAATGCCGGGCCCTGTGTCGAGGTTCTTGTGAACGGGCTCGAGCTTGCTACCCTTGTCTTCATGGATCTGAAAGCCGATAAAAAAGGTGACATTCTCATCAAAGGTGAGACCTATTCGAAGATGGATAACTACATCGTAGATACAGGGTATGGGCTCGAACGTTTTGTCTGGGCGTCGAAGGGTTCCCCTACAATCTATGACGCACTTTTCCCTGGCATAGTAAACGAACTCATGGGGCTTGCAGGGCTTGAGCATGAGCTGGATAACTCTGAGTATGCAAATATCCTGGCCCAGAATGCGCGGCTTGCAGGGTTTATGGATGTCAGTGAACAGGCAAACCTTCTGGAACTCAGGAAAAAGGTTGCTTCAAGCATTGGAATGACCGTGGATAAACTCTCGGCTATAATGGAACCCGTAGAAAAGGTCTATGCAATTACTGACCATACGCGCTGTCTGACTTTCATGCTTGGAGACGGGATTATTCCCTCGAATGTCAAGGCAGGGTATCTTGCAAGGCTTGTCATCAGGCGGACTTTACGCATGATGGGTGACCTTGACATCCGCACCCCGCTTTCCGAGATTATGGATATGCATATAAAAGATATGCCGGAGTATCCCGAGTTCAGGGAAAACTTCCCGGTCATACAGGATATCTTGGAATCTGAAGAAGAAAAGTTCCGCAGTACAATGGAGAGAGGCCGAAGGATCATTCAGAAATCGGCATCTCATTTCAAGAAAACTGGGGAAAAGATTCCTTTATCCCAGTTAACTGAACTTTATGATTCCCACGGAATCCCTCCCGAGATGGCAAAAGAAGTAGCAGCCGAAATCGGAGTAGACGTAGAGTTCCCTGACAACTTCTATTCCATTATTGGTGAACTACATAACAAGGCTGAGGAAAAGGAAGAAGAAGTAGTTCCGTTTGCAGACCGGCTTAAACACCTCCCGAAGACGAAGCGCAGCTTCTACGACGAGCCCACACGTCTGGAATTTGAGGCTGTTGTACTGGATATCTTTGACAACAACATAGTGCTGGATAACACCTTTTTCTATGCTGAAGGTGGAGGGCAGCCTGCAGATCTGGGAACAATCACTACCGGGTACGTGGTATACAGAGTAGTGGACGTCCAGATCTACAACGGAGTAATAGTACACACTGTAGAGAATCCTGATGGGACTCTTGATATCCGCAAGGGTGACATTGTCAATGGTAAAGTGGATGAAACTCGCAGAATGACCCTTGCCAGGCACCACACGGCAACCCATATAGTAAATGATGCAGCAAGGAAAGTTCTTGGGAAACACATCTGGCAAGCTGGTGCCCAGAAGTTTGAAGACCATTCAAGGCTTGACCTCTCACATTATAAGCATATCTCCCCTGATGAACTGAAGCAGATAGAGCTTCTGGCAAACCGCACGGTTATGGAAAACAAACGTGTGATTACGGAATGGATGCCAAGAACTGAAGCCGAACAGGAATACGGCTTTGGGCTCTATCAGGGTGGAGTGCCTCCAGGAGAAAAAATCCGGATTGTAAAGGTCGGAGACGATGTTGAGGCCTGTGCAGGTACGCACTGTGTCAGTACAGGAGTTATCGGCCCGATCAAAATCCTGAGGACAGAGAGGATTCAGGATGGAGTGGAGAGAGTTGAGTTTGCAGCAGGAGTTGCAGCTGTACGCGCTATGCAAAAGATCGATTCGCTCTTGGCAGATTCCGCAAAGACTCTTAGTGTGCCTCCAGAACAGCTTC
This sequence comes from Methanosarcina sp. UBA5, assembly GCF_002505485.1. Taxonomy (GTDB): domain Archaea; phylum Halobacteriota; class Methanosarcinia; order Methanosarcinales; family Methanosarcinaceae; genus Methanosarcina. The sequence goes on from NZ_DAVG01000121.1 coordinate 54,877, forward strand.
CGGCAAGTGCTGAGCGTTTCTTCGGGGAATGGAAAGACCTCAAAAAAGAAAACGAAAAACTCAAGGAAGAGCTTGCCCGAGCCAGGGTTTACAGGCTGCTGGGTGAGGCTTCTGAGGTTGCAGGCCTCAAGGTTATTGCTGAATTCGTTCCGGGGGCTGATTCTCTTGAACTTCAAAAAATCGCTACCGAATTCCTGAAACGTGAAGACGTGGTAACTCTTCTCGCAAGCGATGCCGAAGGAGTTAAGCTCGTGGCATCTGCCGGGCAAAAAGCCTTAAGCTGTGGAATCAACGCCGGCAGCCTTGTCCGCGAGATGTCGAAGCTTGTAAGCGGAGGCGGAGGTGGAAAGCCTGCCCTTGCTATGGGTGGTGGAACTAACCCTTCAAGGATTCAGGATGCTCTTGCTCGTGGGCTTGAACTCGTAAAAGAAGCCTGCAAAGAAGTATGCAAGTGAGTCTGAAAAAAGGAAGACTACAGTAAGCCTGGAAAAAGGAAGTCTACAGGTAAGTCTGAAGGCACTGGGTATTTAATGCCCAGCATTTCGTTTTTATTTTTCTCTTTTCTCTTTTATTTGTCCTTTTTGATCTTTTCAAACTTTTGACCAGATCTATGTTTCTTTCAAACTTTTCCAGTCACTGCCCCCTTTAATCGTTAAATATAATTTCGCAAAGGATTGCAGTCCCGTCTTTTACAAAGAGATGCACGGTTTTATTTCCTTCTAGGCCTTTTTCAACCTCGTTTCTGACTTCCCAGTATTCTTCGGGCTTCACGCCTGCCCTGAGCACAACGCTTCCGATATTCTGGTCTTTCAAGAATTTATTGATCTCTTTTGGTTCAAAAGGGCAGACTTTCAGCACCAGATAATGATTTTTGATCATGGACTGCTTTATCAAAGCATCCGAAGTCAACAAAAGCCTTTTTTTGTCAACTCTGAAAAGCTCGAAACCTCCCATAAGAGGTCCTGCCATCTGCATCATGGATTCCACAAGTTCAGGCAGCAGCCCGGCTGCAACCACCGATGGCTCAGGCTCATAAGCGCAGAGTTTCATTTTCTCAGTTTCCCTTATCTGAGGGAGCAGCCCATGTTGTGAAACTAGTCCTTCGCCTGCAGGCAGAGCCACAGCCATGCGGTCATGCTGCTTCAGCCCTCCGACGTAAAGGGTAAGGCGGTTGAGCTGTCCGTCCAGTGAGATGTATTCTTTTTCGCAATCAAAAGGAATCCTTTCAGGCGGCATCTGGGGAGGAGCTTCAAAAGCAAAATTTCTGGTCTTTTCGCCGTAAGCAGCCAGCACATTCGGAATTCCCGGCTCAAGGCTTGAGACCTTTCTCTCATTTTCTTCGGCCGGGCGGAATGGATCCGAAAATATCACATCAACGGCCGGGATCTGTTCTATAACTTTCGGGTCAAGGGCATCTCCGCAAATGAATCTCACGTTGTCAAGCCCGTACATCGCGCAGTTCTGTTTTGCATACTCGATTTTTTTGGGGTCGATTTCCACTGCATACACGAACTCACATTGCTGTGCAAAAAAGACGGTCTGCCCCCCTATTCCGCAGCTAATGTCAGCCAGAACCTTACATCTCAAACGCTGCGCCCTATAGCGGGCAATGGGCTCAGGGGTCGCAAAGCGCAGGCTTTCCTTGTCCCCATGCAGGGGCTTCTCAAATTGTTTTCTCCGTGCCACGTCGATCAGGAGTAGTAAATAGTTTATGGGATTTAAAGGCAACTGAAAGGGAGGATAGTTGAATTTCACTGCAAGCGCTCGCTTGCTTGATCACAAAGGTTGCGCCGTTTAATCACGCCGCTTCTCGGGGTAAGGTTTTCATTGCACCATTTTCGGTCAAACCTTTTTTAAAAAGGGTTGTGATCACGCCATTACGTCGTTTTCGATCAGGCCTTTTTAAAAAAGCTTGTGAAAAAGTTTGCGTATTAAGATAGGGCTGGCTAACAAGCGCTGGTATCATTATCTTACTTTTATTCCACTTCGGAAATAATCACGACGTAGTTTTTCCCGTATTTTTCGGCACAGGCTGGACAGGTAGTATACCACATATACCATTTCTTAATTTCCAGGCCCTGGCTTTTTGCGCAGGCTTCAAAATCCTGGCACCATTCTGCTGTATTTTCGAAGTTTCCCTCATAGACTTTGCTCAAAAATTTTCCGCTCAGTGTCACATTTTCGGCGCCGTCCACTTCTTTATCAACAGCCAGGTAAAGATCCATGTTGCTTTCTGAGGTATGGTCCGATAAACAGAGCCAGTCCGGCATTTCTGCGCCTACCCTGGCGACTTTCTCGTTCATCCGCATTATTACCTCTCCAAAATTCAGAGGCATGTAAAACTGCGTGGTAACCGAATCTTTGATGAACCTTTTATTGTTCCATTCAAACACTTTTCCGTCCCAGGGGGCGGGGTCAAATCGAGGACAACATTCTTGAATTTCGAAGTTGCTGGTCATAATTTTTCACCCTGTTAAATAATGACTTTATTTATTATTTGAGGGTTGCGATTTTAATCTTTTTCTGTGGAAGCTGCTTCTCGATAACAAATAAGAAAATGCACAATTTTATTGCTCTTTTGTTACAAAAGGAGGATAATAATCTTTGGAAAGGGTTTTTTCAAGCTTGTCAGGCTCGAAATCATAATACTCGGGGATGTACTCAAACCGCAATTTGCCATTTTCGAGATAAAACCTTACTTTTGCATCAAAAGCAACCGGACGATATCTATCGTTGTCCGCTGGCATGTCTCTATACAGCATTTGTTGTTCTTTCCAGCAGAGCTGGTCGTTTTCCAGCTGCAAATCATATACTCCATAAGCAATTCCTTCCATAGTATGTTCATGAACAGTGGATGAAAGAAGTCTCATTATTCCGGTTATTCTGGACGTACTTTTGCGCTCTGCCAATTCATATCGAAATACGCTTACGCCGTTAAAATCTTTTTTAACAGCTCCTCGTTTTTTGTCCGATCCCATATAGTAGATTTTTTCGCGAGTGATAGTGGTCATGTCAAATTGAAAACCATGTTCTGAGATAGTTAAATTTGAAAAAAACATTTCATCGGAATAAACTCCTTCAAACTTGCCTTCCTCAATCTGATAAACTACTTCATCTGTAACGAGTTTTTTACCAATTACAGAGTTTTTCAGAAACCTGATTATTTTTTCTCTATCAAAATCACATATCTGGCAAAAAGGTTCTTCTGGAGGCGTCGTATTCATAATATATTTCTCCATGACATTCTTTGTTGATTAAAGCGTGAAGAGTTCTTTGCCGATAGTGTATACAAATTGTGTGTACACAATTATACAATTTTGGATTTTAGCGCAGGTTCGAAAGCAACGTCTTTTGGGTCAAAGTACTCTGGGTCAAAATCTTTCCCCAGCCACGCCATTGTATGTTCGTATTCCTCATGCTCTGGGTCTTTCAGGATCTCAAGCATTTCTTCATATCCCCATATTCCTCCAATGTCCTCAGGGGCAGCTGCTCTTTTTCCTGCAGTGCAGATAGGATATTTCACTCCTCGTTTTTTCGGAAGGATCTCCTCAAGCCGGACTTTTATCTCCCAGTTGTCCCCGAAATCGTACCTGTACAGAGCAACCTTATTTTCCGGAATGAAGTATTTGGAAAGCTTAACCTTATTCTCCGGCACAAGGGGTTCACAGAAAGTTTCACAATCGTCATCTGTTTTCCCTATTTTGTCAAGTTCCCCGGTTTTTGGGTTTTGCATTTCGAATTCATGCAAATGGTAATCTTCCCAATTCATTACAGTCTGGATAGCCTTATGAAGATCCAAAAAAGTATAATTTTCCGGCACCTGGATTCGCCGCCAGATCTTAGGAGTAATGCCTTTCATTGAAAGCTTTAACTGGTAAACTTTCTCGAAAGTTTTTTCCATTTATTATTCACCAAAATATAACTTGAGTCTCTCTATTTCAGGCTTTGGGGAATTTTGCTCAGAAACCAACAGTCACGCAGATAAGAAGACTTCTATCAGGAATCCAAGAGATTTCCTTCCCTTTATGGCAGGAAATGGAATTGTACATTCTATTCCTAACATCCATCCACATAATTACTCTCAAACTATAGATAAATAGTTAAGGTAAAGTATATAACGGTGTATATTATTTCTTTCCACAATCAACCACTTCTTCAATCAGGAATATAGAAAGTCAACAATTGTTTTATTAATTCTTATTCGAAAATAAGACGAAATAGACTATAAAAAACTCTGTAGATGGATATACTATAAGATTTGCTTCTTATAGTGAAAAGAGGTAATACACCCTGCGCCTTGTCGGCTCCTATTTAGCAGGGTGAATATCATCTTCCCATTCGTTTTAATAAAATATATTCAATTTGTTATACCAGTGAAAATAATTTATTTATCTCAATCCTTTTTAGTAGATCTCGCTCGCGAATGTTAATTTAAGCATATTAGTCAAATATTATATACTTTAATTCCATTCTTTTCTAGTAGTTTAGCTAAAATCCCATAATCTTTCCCACACATCGGAGAATCCTTTAATAAAAAAGCTTTTTTAACGTTGAATATTTGAGCTAACCTTAACACTTCATTTGCTCCTTTTTGATACTGCTCGGTATAGTCTATACCATCATACCGCCCAATTACCTTTTCATTTAAAACATTACATGGAGGTCTTGGTGTTGGTAATCCACCCATTATTTCTCCACATAAAGGAATTACATTATATTTCACCCGCAATTCCTCGGTTTTCTTCTCTTTATATAGCATATGCCCCATTTTATGAGATCTTCCATGATATCTACAGACCACACCAAACGCACAAAGTGACACTACTACGTTTTCTTTATCCATCTTAACATATCCTACAGTTTCAATCCTTATTTTAGTGGATTTTGCTTACGAATTCATGTATATTCTTGGTCACTCTGGAGTAGTAATAAGTTTCAATCCTTGTTTTAGTGGATCTTGCTCGCGAATTTAACACGTCTTAACTGGCTATTCTCAGAGTTATTATAGACAGGGGGCACGATAGTTATTGTTTATTATTATTCTGGATAGAATCCTGCAAAGGACAGTCTTTATCTATTGAATAGCCCCAAACATTTCTCTGTAATAATTCACAAAAGAATATAGTGCAGGCTCCAGTAATTTTAGATTGCTTACAACTAAAACAATCTTTAGGCTTCATTATTCCTCCGTGGACGGTCTGAACGTGTCAATTTAACCTGTACTTATTATGAACTACTTCTTATTAACCAATTTATATACTATGCTATTTAAGTTTCAATTTGGTTTTAGCCCCGATTTGACAAATAAATACCTAAAATATATAATAAATTTAATACTTTTTCTCTTCTATAATACAAGTTTATACACTAAGTTGTATGATTTTTTATATTAAACCAGTCTTAAAAGTCCAAAATAGTACTTTTTAAAACAAAGCGGATCTTTAATTTGATCCAAAGTTTATATGCAGGTTTTACTACAAAACTATGTATTAGTAAATAAGAAAACAGAAGTTTTGTCAGCGTAACCTAGTAACTCTGAGTATTCGTAATGGTTCTGTGTATAATATTTCAGGCATCTGCCAAAAAAATCTTGTAAGTCCCACAGTAGTTTTTATCCAGTGCTTCTGTACATGTGTAAGAATCATCTCTATATCCATCACATCTCGATATGTATTCACATTTCGTATCAAACAAACTTGTTGTCCCGAGAACCATATTAAAAATTTTCATATGCTAATATACTCCCATCAACATATTTAAATTTATTCTAATGTATTCAATTATGGAGCTTAGCATACGACAATTTTCATTTTTTATTGAAAAGGATTTTACGAGGCTATCCCAAAACCTGTTAATTCTAAATCACTTAAGGGAATTATCCTTCTTACCCTCATGGAATCATATCTCTGATATCTATATAAAACGGACTGAAAATCGGCAAGTCCCCTTCAAACGATTTTGCAAATATGTTCCAAGTTTCAATCTGAGGTTTTAGTTTTTTCGTTACTGCAAGAAAATCATCGTCTGGATCTGTTGCGGTCATAAGGTAGTCTTGTTTCATATCAATTAATAGGTTACTCAACCGTTTAAGTAGCGCCAGCATAGCCTCAGGTTGTCGTTTATCAAATGCGTAATCAGCAATATAAAGCAATTTTAAGTGTTCTCTTTCGGCTGTAATCTTCGGTACTTTTGTAATATGGCTTAGAACTCCAAAAGCAGATCTCATCATCTTCATTGCTGCCGGTTCTCTGGCATAATATAAATTTCCCAGTTTGGAATTATCCCATAGTCCGGCACAGGCCACGATTTTATTATTTTTGTCTCTGACCGCCCAGAAATTTTCCAGTCCATACCAGGGAACGTCTTTCAAATGCGCTTCAAAGGTTTGAGCTGTAAACGGCACGAAATGTATGAAACCTGAATTATACTCATTAATAAGGCCGACTGCATCACCAATCTCTTTCTTATCAACAGGCTTTATTGAATACTCTGGCGATATGTCCGATTCTTTATAAGTTGGAACTGCCGGCGTTTTAATCTCTCTCACGCTGGAATATCCCATCTTACCGAATAAGGATTTGGAAGCGTTGTTTGACTCGTATACATAGGCATAGGTGTAACTTGATCCCATTCCCAGGGCTTTTTCTTCCGCCTTCTTCAAAAGCTGCGTGGCAACTCCTTTCCTCCTGAAAGCCGGATGAACCATCACCTCAGTAATATACCCACACTTTATATTTCTTTCAGAAGCTTGGGTTGGTTTCACAGTCAAACCTATCCAGCCAGCGATTTTTCCCTCTTCTTCTGCCACAAGCATATTCCAGTTCTTATACATTTTATAACGGGTAATTATATCCTTCTTGTCTACGCCTAGCGCACAGTTTTCATCACCTTGTGGGCACAGTCTTTCTATTTCAAGCAAGTTTTGATTATCATTATCACTGAAAGGTCTAATGGAGATCACAGATATATCCCCTATTATCGATTTTTCCCATTTCAACTGAACCTTTCTATCTATTTATCACACCCTAAATATATATACTTTGTACCGGTCAACTCGCGTACAAATATTTAAAAGAAACTTAAAAAAATGTAGCGAAAGCTAATTAAAAATACAATGAAAAAATAACAATGAAAAAAGAAATATAGTAAAGGGAGAGTTGAATTATTCTCCCCTTATTATTCTTGCAATGTCGTCTCCAACATCTGAAGTACTGCTCTTGCCGCCCAAATCGTAGGTTTTGACTTTGCCGTCTAGGATGTTTTTCTGGATTGCATTGACTATGGTGTCTGCGGCTTCCTTTTCTCCGAGCTGCTCTATGAGCATTGCACCTGCCCAGATTGTGGCAATCGGGTTGACTTTATTCTGGCCCTTGTACTTTGGGGCTGAACCGTGAATTGGCTCGAACATGCTTGTGCCTTTCGGGTTGATGTTACCGCCAGGAGCAAGGCCGAGGCCGCCCTGGATCATAGCTCCGAGATCGGTAATAATGTCTCCGAACATGTTCGGGGTTACAACCACATCGAACCATTCTGGGTTTTTCACAAACCACATTGTGATGGCATCAACGAAGTTAAAGTCTGTAGTAACGCCTGGATGTTTTGCAGAAATTGCATTGAACTCTTCTCTCCAGAAGCCGTAGATATCGGAAAGCACATTTGCCTTATCAACAGACGAAACATGTTTTTTCCGGTTCTCGGCAAGGTCAAAGGCGTACTCGATAACCCTTTTTGTGCCTTCTTTGGAGATCAGGCCTATCTGGTATCCTATTTCTTCGCTGTCGGTCTCGATATCAAGCCCGAATTTTGCGGAGTAGAGCGTTCTTTTTACCTCAAGAAGGTTTTTGCTCGCTCCTTTTTTTGCTCTGCCGCCGACCCCTACGTAGAAGTCCTCTGTGTTTTCCCTTACAACTACAAAATCGATATCTTTTGAGGTTTTATCTTTGAGCGGGGTCCAAACTCCGTCAAGAAGTTTTATCGGACGAAGGTTGATATACTCGTCAAAATAAAAACGTGCAGTTAATAAGATTCCCTTCTCAAGGATGCCAGGGGCAATCCTTGGGTCTCCGATGGAACCAAGGTAAATGGCAGGGTACCCGGATAACTCCTTTAAGGTATCTTCCGAAATCAGTTCCCCCGTCTCAAGATAATGGTCTGCTCCATTCGGGTATTCAATCCATTCTACATCAAAACCGAATCTTTCGCCAGCGGCATCTATGACCTTTCTGCCTTCGGCGATAATTTCTGGGCCTATCCCGTCACCCGGGAGGACCGGAATCTTATACTGCGTCATATTTTTACTCCTTTCAAATTTACAGGCAAAAAACTGCCTTTTTTATTATGAGGTCTCAAACGCGGACAGGGCTGTCTCAGGACAGATTTCCTGCGTTTTAGCGTTCAGAGACTAGTTTCCTGGCATATTCTATAAGCCCTCCTGCATCCACGATTTCACGCACGAAATCAGGGAGGGGGGTTGCCTGGTAGGTCTCACCTTTTGTTTTGTTTTCAATAACTCCTGTGGCAAGGTTTACTTCAAGCTCGTCTCCATCATCAATCCTGTCAGTGTCAGGGCATTCCAGGACCGGAACTCCGATATTTATTGCGTTCCTGAAAAAAATCCTTGCAAAAGATTTTGCAATTACACAGGCTACTTTTGCTCCTTTCAGGGCAAGGGGCGCGTGCTCGCGTGAGGAACCGCAACCAAAATTGTTTCCCGCGACCACTATATCATTTTCGTGAACGTTTTTTGCAAATTCGGGGCGTACGCCTTCAAACGTGTACTTTGCAAGCTCTTCAGGGGTATTGTAAATCAGGTACCTTCCGGGAATTACTGCATCCGTATCCACGTCATCTCCGAACTTCCAGGCTCTTCCTTTCATAACATCACCGGTCTTTTGTTGCAATTAAATGCAGCTACATTAGAATTTTTACAGCCCGAATTTGGCTGCACTCACAGGGTTGAAGTATCACAGGTAATATTTATATTATTTTCTAACAGGGCCAAAAATTAGTTAACAATTACAATCCTTTTACTCCTGAGTTTCCCCAGGAAATCTACAGAATGAGTTATTTTATAGTTGAACATCATTTCCGTTGCTTTTTCCTTCGGTACGGGGCTCAAGAGTACTTGGTTCTCCTCCTCCGTGCCAGCTTAGCCTCGGGCGGATTTTCTAATATATGCCTGGATATTTTCCTGTATATAAAGAGGTCGCGAAGTTTCCAGAGCAAGAATATCATCATTTGCCTTAAGGCGATGGCAGATAAGAAGATCACTCTGGGAAACTACGTCAGGGTGCAGGCTTGCAGGCCGCTGGGTTGCCAGGACAAGGGAGAGGCCAGGCTGCCGACCCTGCCTGAGATAGTGGTTAATAATCACTTTCGAGGCAAGGCCTTCAGTCTTTGCGGGTATGAAAATGTGAGTCTCATCTATAAAGAGCCAGATCATGGGAAATTCTTCCTCATGGGTCATTTCAATATCGGCCCCGGCTGGAGTGAACTCCCAGTTCTTAAGCCTCCGCTTCAAAAGTGTTTGGATACTTCATTATCCAGAAAATTCCCATAGTCAATAACAACGGACGCAAGCTTTTCCTTATAGCCGGTTCAAGAAAGGCGAGTTCTTCAAACATACAGCCCATAGTATGGGATTTTCTGTATTCCCTCTTCCGCAGATCAAAATAGCATGAGGCTTCAGGGCATCAAGATAAACGGCTGCTCCTCGAGAGTGGTCAAGTGCCATGTAATTTCCAGTTGACAGGAACCCTTTTCCGATGTTCTCTTCACTTCCAAGTACACGCAGCGCCCCAGCATTTTTCCCTGAAAAACAGGTCTGAGCTCTTTGTTTTCGACTTTCAGCATCTGATAGTATAGATTGAACTCTATTTAAAATAATTTACGTTCAAGATCTTAAATAAAAAAGTGTTATAATTTATATACTCTAAAAGGACTCGGAATGAATATAAAAGGCTCTAAAATAACTTTAAAAATCCCAAAAAAATTCTAAAAATCTTAAAATGGCTTTGAATTTTTCTAAAACTCTAATAATTAAAACTCTAATAACTAAAACTCTAAAAACTAAAACTCTAAAAACTAAAATCCTAAAAATTCAAAATTTCTAAAACCTAAAGGTTGAGAGCTTAGCTCAACCCTGAAAAGTAAATTTCAGAATGTCTCAGAAAATTATATGGAACTATCTATTTAGGATATTATCTTATCCAGCTGGCCTGTCTGAGCTGCTATTTTGATTTCCCGGGCTATTCTTCTTCCAGTTGAGAGGTTTTCCTCCATCAGGTCTGCATAAGGAGAACCTGAAATGTAAAGGTTTGTCCCTGCAACAATTCTGGCCGAGATCTCAAAGACTTTAATCTCAAGTTCATCCGTAAAGACAGTTTCAAGGCAGAAAGCTCCTATCATTCCGCCAAAGAGACCAAGAGATTCTTCAACTACCCTTTCTCCAAGAGAGAAGATAAGGGGTAAGAGGGATTCTCTTGCTACTAAGGGCACGTTTCCTGTGACCACATATGTCGGGCGGATGCCTGCTTCTACGAGTTCTCTGGGTGAACCGAGCCTGAAGATCTCATCCGCATTGGATTCCACCCTGCGGTCCATGCTCAGAAGTTCAAGGCTGCCCTGGCTTAAGGTATATCCTTCATTTCGAATAGGAGAATAGAAGTAATGAAGGTAATAACGGGTTCCTGTGATAAATTCCTGAATCGTGTATTTCTGGGTCCGGTCTATAAGTTCGTTGAACTCTTCGTAGGTTTTTGCGACGAAGAAACCTTTTCCTCCTTTTGCCCCGTCGTATTTGACCATTACAGGCCCATTGATATCATGGGGATCATCGATTTTCTTGGGCATGTGAATACCTGCTCCGAGCAGCCACTCACGCTCTTTATCCCTGTCCGATTCCCATTCGAGCACAGCTCGGTTTCCGAAAGTGGGCACGGCCATCTCTGCAAAATTTTCCGTGCCAAGGTAAGCAACAACTGAGCCGTGTGGAATGATGATGGCGTTTTTCTTTCTAAGCTCCTCAGCCTTGTTTATTATATCGGCATAGCTATCGACGATAAGATACTCATCGGGTTTTGCTTTGGGGAACGCCTCATAAAATTTTGGAGGCTTGCCGAGACAGATTCCCAGAGTTCTGAAGCCTTCCTTCCGAGCTCCGTCAAAAATCTGAAGGCTCGAGTGAGAGCATATTGTTGCAATTGTTATGTTTTCTAAATCGTAGTTTTTCAGAAATTCTAGAACCTGCTGTTTTGTGATCATGATTGCTACCAGCGGAAAATTTAGATTAGTATATACAATGTTCTATTTAAGGTTAAGGTCTGGATTCTATATCTAAGTGTAGTAGTGAATGAATATTCTGTCATAAAAATAAAACTTTATATTAAAGTCTGCGCAAACTAAGGTAATCACTGATCAAAATAGGCAGATTTTTAATACAGGAAGTAATTATGGACGAGCTTGAAGATCGAGAGGGCTTATCAGAAGCCGGCGACCCTCCACTGGGGCCTGAGCAACTGGAGCAGAGCGGTAGGGTGCTTGTTCTCCCGGTAAATGGGGAATCCAGAAAGATCACTCAGATTCTTTCCAATGAAACATCACTAAAGATTCTTGAGTTGCTCGGGAAAAAAAGCATGTCTGCAACCAGTATTGCAGAGGAGCTAAATCTTCCCCTTACCACTGTCAAGTATAATCTTGACTCCCTTATAGAATCTGATCTTATAAAGGTTAAACAAATAAAATGGAGCAAGAAAGGAAGGCAGGTAAAAATCTACGAGTCAGTTGAAAAACTGATCGTCCTCGTTCCTTCGAAAAGCTCTATAGACAGGCTCTCTATCGTAAACCTGCTACAAAAGTATCTCGGAGTAATCGGAGCTGCCGTTTTTGCAGCCGCTGGTATAGAGTATTTTTCAGCTTATATGAAGGCAAAAAGGGTCATTGATGCAACTGCTCCTTTGAGAATAAAAATAATGAAAACACCTGATAACTCTTCTCTGGAGCAAATGACCCTTGGAATAAACGAGAGCAATAACATAAGCCCGAAAATAGCTCTTGGCCAGCAGGTGCCCGAAGGAGCTTCGAATGCAAGCTATGAGGCTCTGGAAGCAGGAGCAGGAAATACGTCTTCTGGATTGGAAGCTGGCCCGACTCAGGAAGTTGCTGAAGTCCCAATATCCGCACCAGATGGTTTAAACTCTGTACATGGGTGCTCTTCTATCCCGCCTGAAGGGTTAGCTCATGCAAGCGGGATTCACGGGCTTTATGATATGCTTTCTCTTCACCCCGGGTTCTGGTTCCTGTTAGGGTGTGTTTTTATAGTAGTCGTGCTGATTGTAAGAGAAGTCTATTATAAGAAAAAAGCCAAGTAGAGATTCTTATGAGAGTCGCTTTAAAACTTGCATACATAGGCACCGAGTTTCACGGCTCCCAGATCCAGCCCAATGTCGAGACCGTGGAGGGAGAACTCTTCAAGGCTCTTCGGAATCTCGGGATTATAGAAAGCCCCAAGTCTGCGAACTATACCTGCGCTGGCAGGACCGATGCCGGGGTTCACGCCTTTGAACAGGTTGTCGCTTTTGACACGGATAAAGTGAATCTGGCAATTCCAAGGGTAATAAATTCCGAACTTCCCTCAGGAATCTGGGTTTGGGCTCACGCGGAAGTGCCCCGAAGCTTTGATGCCAGGAGAGATGCGGTTTCCAGACACTACCGATATATCATGAGTGGGAAAGAGTACGACATCTCGAGAATCCGGGAAGCTTCAAAATTGTTGCTCGGGACGCACGATTTTGAAAACTTTTCGCGAACCAATGGAGAAAAAAGTACGGTTCGAACCATAGAAAGGATCGATGCCCGCGTAGATGGAGAGCTTATAAAAATCGATGTTGTTGGAGATAGCTTCCTCTGGAATATGGTCCGGAAAATTGTAACCGCCCTTTCCATGATAGGCAAAGGAGTACGTGATAACGATTGGCTGCTCCAGATGCTGAATCCGGATATTTATGAAGAAGGAATCGAACCTGCCCCTGCCTATGGATTGACCCTTCTGAAAGTTAATTATGAAGAGGAACTAGAATGGATTGAAGACGATTACTCTGTCAGAAGGGCAAGTGAGCAGAACCAAAAACGTATCCTCAGGCACAGAGTTATGGCAGAAGTGCTGGAAGAACTGATCTCCCATGAGTAAAAAATGCTCTTGCAGGGATTTTTAATGTTTCATGTTTCACTTTATAATTTTGCTTTTTTCGATTATATTTTTGCTTTTCCTTTTTGATTTTACTTTGACTCTTCATTCCCGTTTGCTATTCTCGTTCTTCGATTCTTTCTGAAAAACAGTTATTGTCCGGGTAAGGCTTCTATGTACTCTCTGGACATAAATATTGAGAACCTTAAGCCCTGCCTTTTCCCCGTATTCCGCTGCAGCTTTATCCGAAACTACAACTGCGATGCCTCCAGGCTTAAGGACACGCTCGATTTCATTAAGAGCACAGGAATAAAGTTCTTCCAGGGATCCTCCAAGAATTGCTGCCGATCTGCCGTAGGGTGGGTCAGTGACAACTGCGTTTATTGTTGCTTCCTTCAGTGGAACCCTGCAGGCATCTCCTTCCATCAGGGCATAATCCAGTTTAAAGGCTTCAAGGTTCATAAGGGCACCCTTAACAAGTTTTTCCTGGGCATCGATTCCTATAACCCTTGCTCCCACAAGTCCGGCTTCAATAAGAATTCCTGCAGTGCCGCAAAAGGGGTCCATAACGAGGTCTCCTGGCTTTATTCCTGACAGGTTTGCGAGGGCGCGTGCAATTCTCGGCATAAGGACGCCAGGATGGAAAAAAGGTTTATTCTGCGGATTTCTGGCTTCATATGCACTTCTGTCAATAGAGGACAGGAGAATCCCGAACACGGCTTTCTCACTAAGGATCACCCTGAATTCCACGTCCGGGTTTTTCAGGTTTGCCCTGAAGCCTTTCCTGTAAATGAATCCTCCTACTCTCTGTTCCAGAAACTCGCCCGGAAAATCTACATGATGTTTGATTCGTTTTGCTCTGACCACAAAACTTTGTCCTTCCCTGATGTAGCCTGATGGATCAAAGGCTTCTGCAAGTTTCAGGATTGCATCCGGAGTATTTTCGGAAATCCCTACAACCTTCAGGATATGGTGGGTCATTGCCAGCCTGTCAGTTATCGGGCCTCTGAGGATCTTTTCCACATCCTCTTCTTTACCAGTTATTTCCACCACAAGGCACTGGTCAACGATAATATGGGTCCGAAAATCAAGTCCCTCAATTCTGAGACAGGCAAATACTTCGGTAGCGGGCAGTTCTTCATGTTCTCCAGAAAGTTCAAAAGCGTATAACATTGGTGATCCGTAATAGGTTGATAAATATAATTCGGAATAAGATTCGTACCATAACGGTGAGGAAATAAATATAAAACTCCGTGCGTGAAACGTGAAAGTAGTTATTAAAAGTAACTGATGGGGTTGGTAGTAGTTATTTTTTCATGGAATTGTGGAAAATAGGATAATTAAAACTAAATTTTAGAAGTGCTGGTGCCGGGTATATAAAGAGAAGGGTTAAAAACTGAACTAAACAAGTGCGTAAATAAGAATTATAATATGTGAGTTAGCGTGCGCATGGTTGCTTTTTACATAATATTTTATACAATTACTTGCTACAATTCTAAACTAATTAAAAATATTGGCATAGCGGGAATGCTAAATGAGTGATGATAAGGTTATAGTAGGTCGTAAACATCAGCGAATTAATGCCTCTGGTACTCGTGTGTTGGGTTATTTTGTAGAGATGTCACACGAAGGATTAAACGAACATAAGGTAATCTCAGCGCCTGATGAGCATATGCTTGATAATAAAATTAATTCGCAGAAAAGTAAATGGCGAGATAAATGGGCAACAGTTTCTACTAAACGAGAATTAAATCAGGAGAGAGAAGCTGATTTAGAGGAAGCTAACAGGCGAACCGAAGAAGCTGCGAATACCCTAAAAGATATGGAAAATATTTTGCTTGATTCTCTTAAAGTTACTAGTGCAATTAACTGGGAAAAACTAAAAAAGAAAGAAACTTTTCCCAAACGAATGCCCATCAAACCTCATGTTCAAGTTAAAAGAACTTACCCAAGCAAGCCCGCGAAGGAAGAGCCAACATTCTCTATTATGGAAAACATGTTCAAGTCAAAAAAGGAACAAAAAATCAAAAAATATGAAGACAAATATTCAGCGGCCTTAGCGAATTGGGAAAAAGAAAAAGCATCCCTCGACCAATACAACCATCAATTATATTTGGATTACGAAAAACAACTTAAAGCGTGGAAAAATAAAGTTTTGCAATGGAAGATGGAAAAGAAAGAATTTCTAAATCAGCAGGATGCATTTAACGCTGGTATTGAACAACAAAAGAAAAAATATATGTCCAAAGATCCAGCAGCTATTTACGAATACTTCGACATAGTGCTTAACAGTTCCAAATACCCCGAATCATTCCCAAACAATTTTGAGATCGAATATAATCCGGACAATAAGATGCTAATCGTCGAATACGAACTGCCTTCACAGAAAGAAATTCCCATCATAAGAGAGGTCAAGTACATTGCCTCAAAAAAGGAACTCAAGGAAATTCTAATACCGGATAATCAACTAAAAAAATTGTATGATGAAATTATATATAAAATAACTCTCAGAACGCTGCATGAGATTTTTGAATCAGATATAGCAAAGGCGATTGATACCATTTCTTTCAATGGCTGGGTAAGATCAATAAATAAAGCAACAGGTAAAGAAGAAAACAACTGCATTTTAAGTATACAAGCAAAGAAAGGAGAGTTCGTGAACATAGATTTATCAAACGTTGATCCCAAAACCTGCTTTAAGAACTTAAAGGGTGTTGGAAGTAGCAAATTAAGCACTCTAACACCTGTTCAGCCGATTTTACAAATTAGCAGAGAGGACAAACGATTTGTAGATAGCTATGAAGTCGAGGATAAAATTGATAATTCAACTAATCTCGCTGCAATGGACTGGAAAGATTTTGAACACTTTATTAGGGAACTATTTGAAAAAGAATTTAAAGTCAATGGCGGAGAAGTAAAAGTAACGCAAGCCAGTAGGGATGGCGGTGTGGATGCTATAGCTTTCGACCCTGACCCGATTAGAGGAGGAAAAATAGTAATTCAAGCAAAGAGATACACAAATCCAGTTGGGGTTTCAGCAGTAAGAGACCTATTTGGAACTGTTTTAAATGAAGGCGCAACAAAAGGAATATTGGTAACTACTTCAGATTACGGGTCAGATTCATACAATTTCGCAAAGGACAAGCCATTAACACTATTGAACGGTTCAAACCTCTTACACCTACTTGAAAAACATGGAACTCATGCAAAAATCGACTTGCGAGAAGCAAAAAGAATATTGAAAGAAACCTGAAAATAATTCTTTTTAACTGATTCTTTCAGTTAAGCATGGTCTTTCAACTAAAAGTGATTTTTTTCAGTAATATCCATTCCTTTTCTTAATCTTCCTTCAAAACATCCTTTCCAGAGCTTCCCTGCCAGTCATTCCGGGTTCGACCCCGAGTTTCTTGGCGAACTGGGTCACTTCAACGACCTGGGCTTTGAGCATGTCTTCAAAACTCTGTACGCCTTTTACCTTTGCTGCCGTGTCCCCAAGCGCCTCTGCAGCATTCACGTTCAGGTATCCGCACATCAGAAAGCCTTTCTCTGCCCTTATAACCAGAAGAGGGTATTTTTGCATCTCAAAGCGGAGGCCAAGAGCACACCCATTTTCAAGCTGAATCTGTTCAATAAGCATATTTTTCAGAATAGCTTTAAACCAGATTAACTTTTTGGACTATCTGATAAAACCATGTATAGATGTTTTTGATAAATTCAGGAGTTTTCCTGGCTTCTACGGCTTTTCCGACCTTTTCAATAGTTTCGGTTTTATTTACGGTTTCATTGGTTTTATTTTCTGCATTTTGCTCAATGTTTCTTTCTCTTTCCTGCATCGCGGCTTTATAGCTTTCATTTTCCGAAATCCAGAGAGTTATATTTTTTTCAGGGTTGAAATTACCTTTAAGCGCTACACGGTTACCTTCGGGCTCTTGACTCTTATTTTCCAGCCCTTCTATCTTCTCTATATTGAAGCCTGCAGGCAGAGTGATTGTAACAATCGAGTTCGGAGTACCCATAAACCAGATATTTGTGCTCTGATTTACCTCTTTTTCAAAAATATAATTTACACTCGCAGAACTAGTAATTGACGTATTTTTTAAAACCTTGCCCAGAGCTTCTTTTGAGATACAAAAGTCAACATCCGTCACTTTAATGAGGTCTGGAGTGCCATTGAGTTTCACATCAGATTTGGTTTTTAAGGCCTCTCTCATTTGATCCCTGAGAAAAGTTTCTGCTTTCAGGATCTCCCATGCATTGACAAATTTATCTTTGTTTCCTGCTTGCAGGTCTATGAAACTCCTGAAAATAATGGATTCATTACCTGTTATTTGTTCTTGATACTCCCAGGTCATTCCATTCCTTTCCAGTGTGATGTTATTACTGGGTATAAAGGCAGCATTACAGGGCTCTACCAAAAATGCAGGCATAATAAGGGATATTAATAGAAAACCGGTTAAAAGAAGATTATATTCTCTCAAGGGACTCAACTCGTACCTTTTTTAATTTTCTGGCTCTTTATTAGCCTTTATATTCTCTCCTCTTAGTCCTGAGTTTACTTTCTCTTCTTTTGTGCCGGCTTTATTTTTCTTCTTCTTCTTTTCAATTTTATTTTCTATTTTTTCGGGTTTTATTTTGTTGTAACCTCGCAGCCGTCTTGGGTTACTATTATAGTGTGTTCGGCCTGGGCTACAAGTCCGCCTGCACTTTCGAGAAGTACAGGATAGGAGTGAATAATTCCTGCTTTTTCGAGCTGGAGTAATACGAAATCCAATCTGTCAGATTCAAGCCAGCGCTTTGCAAAAGGCAATTCCCTGTATTCTTCAACCTGTTTCAGGACATTCCGGACTGCAGGCATACGGACAGGTTTTTTCCTTACAAGGCTGTATATTTCGGCCCAGTTTCCATCATGGACAATACCTGCTCCATTCGTTGCAAAGGGCTCGATTGCGAGCACGTCTCCTTCTTTCAGAATTGCTCCTCCTTCCACATTCCGGTTAGGAACAGCAGGATCATCGTGGGCTTCATACTTGGAAAGCCCGTGACCTGTCAGGTTAGTTATCGGGTTCAGTCCATAACTGAGAATGCTGCTTTCGATTGCAGCTCCTAATTCCCCGGTAGAAATTCCTGGCCTTGCAAGGTCAATGGCTGCGACAAGGGCCTCCTCAGCGGCTTTCATGATATCGGAATTCCCTGATAAGTCAACAGTCACAGCCGAATCTGCAACGTATCCGTCCACATGGACCCCTAGATCAAGCTTGACCATATCCTTTCCAAAAACGTCAGTATCTCCTATCTTCGGGGTTGCATGTGCAGCCTCTTGATTTCTTGAAATATTGCAGGGGAAAGCAGGCCTGCCTCCCAGCTCTATAGTCCGGTTTTCAACAAACTCCGCAACTTGCAGCAGAGTGTTTCCTACCCTGACCATTTCCACGGCTTCTGCCCTGACAGTTTTCAGGATACTGCCTGCTTCCCTGTATTTCTCAAGGATATCTTGCTTATTGTGCACGTTATCGGTCATGTTACCCCTTGTAATCGTTTATTGAAATTTTATTGAATTTTATTGAAACTTCTAGTAATTTATTGAAATTTTACTGGAACATACTGGAATTGTTAAAGTTTTATTGGAATCTTACTGAAAAGTACTGGAACTCTGACAGTTTTCCTCAGTGTGTTCCTTATGTGAACCGTTAATTTTCGATTTTAACAGATAATCTTTGATTTGAACAGATTATCTTCGATTTGAGCAGGTTAATTACTGTTATTGAAATATAAACAAAGTATATAAATCCTTTAAATTGTAAACCTGTTATAACACAAATCTCTTTTCTAGCCCTGTAAAGTTCTCGCATCCATTTTCAGTGACCAGAACCATATCCTCGATTCGTATTCCCCCAATCTCAGGGTAGTATAGACCAGGTTCCAGAGTGATTACATTGCCTGCCTCAAGTAAAACTCCGTTTTCTCCGACTCCTGGGAGTTCATGTACGTCGAGGCCTACCCCATGTCCTGTTGAGTGGATAAACCCTACCTTTGCACCACTTCGGTAAGTGTCATAGCCACGCGCTTCGAAAAAGTCGCAGACAGCATTATGCACATCGGCTGCTTTCACTCCTGGTTTAACCGTCTCAAACCCTTTTTTCTGGGCTGCAAGTACAGTCTCGTACATTTTTTTGAGTTCTTTTGAAGCCTCTCCACGCAGGACTGTACGTGTCATGTCCGCAAAATAGCGCTTCGTTTTGCTTCGCGGGAAAATATCCAGGATAATTGGGGCATTTGCTCTCAGAGGGCCATCCGTAGTCCCATGGGGATTTGCTGTATCCCTGTCGCATGAAACAATAGTCTCTTCGGCCTCGCAGCCATAATCAAGCAGAGTATGATCTATGACTGAGAGTACTTTTGCTCCTGTCAGTATCTCCCCTGCGTGATAGAGATAGCCATCCCTTTCTTCTGCCCCTGCTATCAAGGCTATAGCGGCTTCCATAGCCTTTTCTCCGGCCATCTGGGCATACTTTATGGCTCCAATCTCTTCCGGCTTTTTCAAGCTCCTGATTTTTCTGAATGGACTTTTTATGGGCACTATTAAGAAGCCTGCTTCCGTGAGGTAATTTGATTCAAATACCGGGAAATCGTAAGGCACTGCAACTTTCTTAATTCCTTCTCCTGCAAGCAGCTCGGATATGCAGGCTGCGTAGGCGATAGATGGATCTTTTTTCTCCTTCATTTTCTCTCTGTACCCCAGATCCTGAGTTGTCTTTATTGTCAAAACCCTTGACTCGATTTCTGCCCTCCCCTTTTCCATATCCGAAATAAAAAGTATCTCTTCTCCGGCTCCTGTTTGCAGGTATGCGAAATCGTCGGAAGCCAGGAAGCGGGTTACATAATAAATATCCGAATTATGAAGGTTCCCTGTCATAAGATAGGCATCTGCTCCTGCTTCTTCAAGGGCCTTCTTTATGCTAAACTCTGGTTCGGTCATGCAAGGTAATTCTAGCTTTGTGCATAAAGGTCTTATTGTCAGGCTTTCTTTCCTTCCATCCGTAAGATTTCTTCGTTTATTTCATGGTTCAGAACAAAAAGCTTCTCAAGCAACTCAAAATAATGGTTAAGAGAGACTATCATTTCATCCGAGAACTTGAGAAAACACGCATATTTTCTTCTTCCCAGCTCTTTTACCCAGGCTTTATTTTCAGGTTCTCCTTTCTCTATTTCCCAGAAAAGCTCGGTGGCACAGCCAAGGATTCTTCGAATGCTTGAGTTCAACTCCTTTCGAATTTTTTCCTTTTTAAACTCCACGTAGTCCCTGGAAATATCCGACTGAAACATTGTATTTCTATGAATCCAGTAATCGTCACGGTTGAGATGAGTTTCTACAATGTCTGAAATTTTGGGAGCTAGCTCCTTCAGGTCTAAGTTTGATTCCCCGTGCTTTTTGTTATGAAGTCTTAAGTTCTCAGGAAAAGCTGCATTTTCTGGAGAGTGCACAGCTATTTCAATTTCTCTTTGAATCCATTCAGAGGTGAATTTTTTAGTAGCTTCAATAAAAGCAAAGGTTTCAAGCTCCATTTTTTCTCTGGTATCTTCCAACTTTTCCTGTGTGCTATTTAATTCTTCTTGGGAATCGTCAGACACGACAGATTCAATTTCCATCTTGCATTCTTCCAATTCTACCTTCTTTCGCAGGAGTTAATTATGCCGTGAGTTAATTATGCCGTTCTTGTATCTGTTGCGTTTACTTTAAATATTGTTCGTAGAATATGAAAACTTATATATAAACTCAGATAGGTCTATAGTATATCTGTTAAGGCAAAAGAGAACTCACAAGAATCAGGGTGGATCTAATAAACTCTACTGTTAGATGCGGGAGACCTATCTCTTTTGAGACCTATATCCTTTTTATTTATCCAATTTACGGGTAATACAGGCTATGTCAGAAAAGAGGAAGCATTAAAAAAATGATAGAAGAGATACTTTATCTTGGAAACATAATTTTCTTTCTTTTTTTATGGAGGGTAACACTTCAGGTTGTGTTAAGTGTTATCCAACTATGCTTGAAGAAAGACGAAAGTCCCACAGGCGACGAATACCACAGATTATATGAAGAAAGTATGGAATGGATACGACAAGAAAGACAGAAACCTCGTAGACGATGAATACTACAGATTATCCAAAAAATGTATAATATATATCTAAAAGTAACAAGGTCAAAAATATCTCAAAAAAGGTTTTCGCTCGATTAGTAGTTCGAGCTTTAATTGGAAACGCCCGGACCGGGATTCGAACCCGAGTCGGAGCCTCGACAGGGCTCCATGATAGGCCTCTACACTATCCGGACACTTCAGTGCCTTTTGCTATTGTTTTTCCACCCGCATTGCGAGCAAAACATAAATGCTTTTTTTATATATAAATGTTCCCGTTGAAGTTTTTCGGTTCTGGAAATTGTTTCAGGTCCCGCCTCCCAGACTCGAACCGGGGACATCGCGGTGCCTGCGCGGAAATGTACGGGGAATTTTCCCCGCACGAGCCGAACTACAGCCGCGCACTCTACCACTGAGTTAAGGCGGGATAATGTATATTATTCCACTGTCGCACTACTTGAGTGCACCATCTCATATATGGTAAAGGTATATATGTTTTACGCTGGATATGGCCTATAAGGACAGCTTTATGTAATTTCGTCATATGTATATTCGTTCCATAGTCTATTTTACTCCTGATTCTGAAGAGTTCTCAGGAGTATTTTCATAGCTCGATATTACTCTCCGGTTTTCTACTCTGCCTGATTTCGAAATAATCTGTAACTCTTGTCCTGTCTCTCTTATGAGGCTGTTTATTAAATACAGTCTCTCGTTTACAGTATTGAGCTCCTCAAAAATAACCAGCTTTTCATCGAAAGTAATCAGTTTCAAATTGAAGGTAATCAGCTTCGAACTAAAAATGAGTAGTTTCAAACTATAGCTGAGTAGTTTCTCATTAAGAATAAACTAAAGTCAAAAATAGTTACAATAAAAGTATTATGAAAAAAGCATTATGAAAAGAACCTGAAGGTTCTTCTCAGCAATATCTGCCTTGTTTAGAAAGTGTTCAATTCTCCTTTAATTACCATTTCAGTAATCTTTGTCACATTGGAAAGCCAGTCATCCATAACAACTTCAGCTTCGGCTTTGACTTTAGCAAAAGAAGTGCCTTCCTTGGGGATTATCTGTGCACTTGCTACGAGTGGCTGGTCAATTGGTTTTCCGATCTGGGAAAGCAGCCTGATATAAACATCCTGGACTTCCGGAACCTGCTTTACAATATCTCGAGCCATCTGGGTTGAGAGGAGGTTATAGATTTTGCCTATGTGGTTAATCGGGTTCTTTCCACTGGTTGCCTCCATACTCATAGGCCTGTTTGGCGTGATCAACCCATTGCAGCGGTTTCCGCGCCCTACCGAGCCGTCATCCCCCATTTCAGCTGAAGTGCCTGTAACTGTAAGGAAAACAGAGCCGGTTTTCAGGTTATCTCCGGTGTTGATGCAGACTTTCACATTGCGCTCAGTATATCTGGTTGCGAGCTCCTCAACATAAGTCTGCATTTCCTGGGTCATATTTATATAGCTGTCCAGGTCGTCGATATACCTACCTATCATTCCGCTGCATATTGTAAGGGTTATATCCTCCCCATCCCTGAGTCCCATGACCTTCATATCTTCTCCGATTGCAGGCATACGTGACTTAAGATCTGTGAGCAGTTGCCTTTCGGTATTATATACGAGGTTTTCAAGCTCAGAAAATGGAGCATGCCCAACGCCGAATGAGGTATCATTTGCCATCGGAACCCTGTCTCTTTTGAAGACATCCCTGAGGTCTGAAGATCCTGTCCCGAGTTTGCAGTCCATGATGACATCTCTCTCGAGATCCATATTTACAAGGGTATTCTTAAGATATCGTCTGGCAGCTTGTAGGGCCACAGACTCGGTAGCGAGCTCGACCCCTTCAAATTCCTTTGTTGCCCTGCCTACAAGCAGAATATATATGGGCTGGAGTATTTCTCCGCCCCCGAACTTGGGGCTGGATCTGCCAGCTACAATCTGGGTTTCGTCGGTATTATGGTGGAGTACAGCTCCACATTTGCTTATGTATTCCCTGCATAGTGCGCGACTTACGGCTTCGGCCAGTCCGTCCGATATACTATCAGGATGCCCTATCCCTTTGCGTTCTACAAGCTCTATCCTCTGCTTCTCAATGGGGGTTTGGAAGAGCTCTTCCACTTTGATATTCCGGGCCATTTGGATCCTCTTTTTTCAAAATCGATAATAGTTTTTATTATTAAATGTTAATGTTATAGATTTACTATTTTTCGGTCAGTTGTACCATCAGTCTGCTATACTTAGCAATTCTATTCTGATTATGTTCTAATCAATTCCTCTATTGGTATGACATTATAATATTATATATATAACTCAAAACAATTCTTATTAAATTACTCTAACTATATAATTTTTCCTATACCTTAATTACTGGAAGTAATATCCTCTCTAAAAGCCACTTTCTAAATATCGATTTTCTTATCTTTAAATTAAAAGTTTACTGATTGTTTCTCATAATTAATTCGTAATGAGTGGGCTTTTTATCTATGGACCTGCCTTTCTTAAAGGAAAAAACTTCAATGAGATCTTACCGTGAAGTCTATATCATACTAGAGTATTCTGGATAAACGTTTTTACTTTGATGAGCTTACCCGGGAAAATCTCTCCCGGCAGATTATTTATAGAGGACGTAGTAGATGATTCGCATTGCAATACCCAACAAAGGGCGCCTTTACGAACCCACAATCTCCCTTTTCAAGGATGCAGGGCTCCCAATCAGTGGAGGGGCCGAGAGTCGAAAACTTTTTGCAAAAACGACCGATCCGGATATCCATATCCTCTTTGCCAGAGCAGCTGATATCCCTGAGTATGTACAGGACGGGGCTGCGGACGTAGGTATTACAGGCATAGATCTGATTACGGAAAGGGGAGCAAAGGTTGAAACTCTTCTGGACCTTAAATTCGGAAGAGCTAGCCTTGTTCTGGCTGTCCCTGAGGACTCAGATTTCCAGAGAGCGCAGGACCTTGAAGGCCGAAAGATTGCAACTGAGTTTCCGGAAATCACACGCCATTACTTCAAAAAGCTTGGAGTCAACGTTGAGGTCATAAAGGTCAGCGGAGCCTGTGAAATGACTCCACATGTGGGAATAGCAGATGCAATCGTGGACATCTCAAGCTCCGGAACCACTCTGATGATAAACCATTTAAAGCCTATTGATACCGTTTTTTCTTCTACAGTCTATCTGATCGCAAATAAAGAAAGCCTCAAGACGAAGGAAAAAATTCTGGATATCAAAACTGCTCTTGAAAGCGTGCTCAATGCAAAGCATCGGCGTTATCTTATGATGAATGTTCCCGAGTCTTCCCTTCAGGCAGTAAAAGAGGTCCTGCCAGGAATGTCAGGTCCAACGGTTATGAAGGTTGAATCCAGCAAATTGTCCGGAGAATCCATCCTTGCAGTTCATGCTGTTGTGGACGCAGACCTGATTTTTACCATTGTAAATAAGCTGAAGAGAGTTGGTGCACGGGACGTTCTTGTCGTACCTATCGAAAGAATAATGCCCTGAAAGGGAAAAACCGGAAATTATATTCAGGTAAGATAAATAGAAGGAGATTTCTCAAAGACGTGCCGGAGATGTGACTTTGGTTTTTGAAGTGATTCCTGCAGTGGATATGAGGGGCGGAAAGTGTGTTCAGCTTGTGCAGGGAGTACCTGGCAGTGAAATTGTATCCCTTGACGACCCTGTTGAAGTTGCCCTTGATTGGGTTAGAAAAGGGGCAAAGACCCTGCACTTGGTAGATCTGGACGGAGCAATTGAAGGAGAGCGCAAAAACTCTCCTATTATTGAAAAAATAGTCAGTGCATGCCGGGAAAAAGGGGTTCGGATTCAGGTTGGAGGAGGCATTCGGAGCTTTGAGGATGCAGCTTCTCTGCTTGAGCTTGGGGTTTCGAGGGTAATTCTAGGAACGGCTGCGCTCCAGAACCCCGAACTCGTAAAACAACTCTCCAGTGCCTTTGGAAACGAACGTGTGACCGTTGCTCTGGATGCAAAAAACGGGAAAATCTCGATCAAAGGCTGGACTGAGGAATGCGCACAAACTCCTGTAGAAATGGGGAGAAAGTTTGAAAAACTGGGTTCAGGCAGCCTGCTTTTTACAAATATAGATACTGAAGGTCTTATGCAGGGAGTAAATCCTGTCCCTACAAAAGAACTTGTGGAATCAGTCAGTGTTCCTGTAATTGCATCCGGGGGAGTAAGTTCTCTTCAAGACCTGCAAGTTCTGAAAAAAACCGGGGCAGCAGGAGTTGTGGTAGGCAGTGCCCTCTACACAGGCAGGTTCACACTTGAAGAAGCAATTGAAACAATCCTGCATGATTAAACCAATCACGATATAACTGAGGCAATCCTAGATGATAAGAGCCTATTTTTCATGGTAGAGCCATTCGGCATAACTTCATTTCCTCAATTTCTCGAAAAAACATGGGCCTTATATCAGCAGGGAGGACAGCAGGATGCAAATTATATATAAATTTAAAGAGAATGTGCTTAAAGAGACTTTGATTAAGAGAATGTGATGCTGTATGAGTGATGCTCTATGAGAACAGGCAAAATGTCCCGCAAAACAAAGGAAACCGATATTCAGCTTGAACTAAACCTTGACGGCACAGGGATTGCCGATATCAATACAGGGATCGGGTTTTTTGACCATATGCTTACTTCTTTTGCAAGGCATGCAGAATTTGACCTTAAGGTACGTGCGAACGGTGACCTGTACGTGGACGAGCATCACCTTGTGGAAGACACAGGGATAGTTCTCGGAAAAGTGCTTGCAGAAGCGCTTGGAGATATGTCAGGAATTGCCCGCTTTGGGGAAGCTAGAATTCCAATGGACGAAGCCCTTGCCGAGGTTGCCCTGGATGTAGGTGGACGCAGCTATCTTGTCCTGAAAGCCGAGTTTGCAGCTCCTCAGGTGGGACAATTCAGTACCCAGCTTGTAAAACACTTCTTCGAAACGCTGGCTTCAAATGCAAAAATTACTATCCATGCGAGCGTATATGGCGATAACGACCATCACAAGATTGAAGCTCTTTTCAAGGCTTTTGCCTATGCTTTGAAACGAGCTGTAAAAATCGAAGGTAAAGAGATAAAGAGCACTAAAGGACTTCTCTAAAATCCGAGTCCCTTCTCGGGAGGACGGTGCTCTTTTCAGCAAAATTGCGGCTCTACAGTATGCTGTCTGTTTCGCTTACTTTGTTCGCTCAAGCGGACTAACTTTGGCTTAGTTCATAATTTAGCTTATTCTATAGACTTAAGAGGCATAGTTTTTCGTTTCCTGCCGCCTCAAAAGTTAAGCAACCTTACTTTTTTATTTCGGAAAATGAATTTCATAAATAGAATTTGGGGGAATGGAATGAAAGTTCTTTATGTTTATGCACACCCGGAACCGAAATCTTTTAACGGCGCTTTAAAGGATACAGCCCTTGTTGCCCTGCGGGAGAAGGGGCACGAAGTAAAGCTCTCCGACCTTTATGCAATGAAGTTTGACCCTATCCTGAAAGCTTCGGATTTTCCTGAACGAAAAAATTTGGAGGTTTTCAAGCCTTTCTTTGAGGCGATCCATGCCTCTAAAACAGGAGCTTTTGCGCCTGATATTAAAGAAGAGATGGAAAAAGTAAAATGGGCTGACCTTCTGATTTTCCAGTTTCCGATTTTTTTCACTTCTATGCCCGCTATAATGAAAGGATGGATCGACCGCGTCCTAGCTCCGGGATTTGGATTTAATCCGGTTACAAACAGTGCTTATGACACAGGGCTGTTTAAAGGAAAGTCTGCAATGCTTGTTACAACTACCGGAGCTCCAAAAGCGATGTATTCTGAGGGAGGAGCTCATGGAGACCTGAATAAGCACCTGGAATCAATAACCCATTGTATTTTTGAATATATGGGAATGAAGGTGCTTCCGTCCTACATAATTTACGAAGCAAGCAGTATGTCTAGGGAAAAAGGAACTGAAGAATTGGAAAAGTACAGGCATAGAATACTTGATCTTTAAATATAAGGGAAAAACGCTTTTTTTCTTTTTTTTAATCTTGGGATTGGAAAGCAGCTTGAACCTTTCTACTATTCTTATTAATATTCTCACACTGTACTTTTATAAAAACCTATATTAACCGTTATGTATGTTCAGACATATCGTAAGAATTCCATACAAGAGTATGGATCTAAGGATTTTCCCAGCAGCCATTAAGAGTTCGGAAAAGAATAGTTCGGAAAACGGAGCTTGCACTTGTTCAAAGCTGCAAATGTCAGGATAATAAGAGGAAAGTAATCAGGAATAAAATTTTACAGAGCTAGAAGTAAAGCTAACATACGCCGGGAGTAAGAGATTGATACAAGATTGATATGATAAACCGACAGCAAAGAAAACTGAAACATAAAAGCAAGAAATTTATGAAGGAAATCTTTGAGGCAAAATATGATAGATCCTTTTGAGCTTTATTTTTACGAAGACTGTCCCTATCAGGATGAAAGCGCAGAACTGCTCAAGCTTGAAGGCAGGGGAAAATTGAGGATTATCTCAAGAGAAAGCGGTATCTGTGCCTGCGCCGGCGACCTGGCAGAGTATTATGAAAGAAAAAGCCTGAAAATCTCAAGTTATCTTCGAGATGGAGAAATTTTCAAGCCAGGGGATGCAATTTTCGAAGCTGAAGGAGACCTTAAACTCCTGTTCCGGTTCTGGAGGGTCTCCCAGACTTTCCTCACCCTCATGTGTGCAATTGCCACGAAAACAGCCTCTATGGTAAGCGCAGGCCGAAAGGTAAACCCTGACCTTATCATTGCAACAAGCCGGAAGACCCACCCAGGATCGCGGATATTTGAGCTTAAAGCTATCCGTGCAGGTGGAGGAGACATCCATAGAAACTCCCTCAGCGATTCCATCCAGATCAGCCAGAACCACCTGGAAGTTGCCGGAGAACTTGGAAAACTCAGGGCCATGAAAAAGATCGAAATCGAGCCCAGATCAAGGGAAGAAGCATTTAAATATGTCGGAATGTCGGATATTATGCTCCTTGATCACCTTTCTCCGGAAGAACTGCGGGATCTCGGGCCCGAACTTAAGAAACTCAATCCTAAGCTTGAACTTGCAGTGGGAGGAATCGAAGCATCCCGGATCCCTGAATATGCTCCTTTTGTAGACATTATCGTTATAAGCGCTCCCTATTACGCAAATCCCTTTGACTTCACGACGAAAATCGAAAGAATATAAAATGAGATAAAAAGTAAAAAGGTAGCAGCATGCCAGAAACAGGATATCCCAAAAAAAGAACATTCCCGGAAAACGAAGAAAAAAAGGAAAAAAATGGACTGAAAGGTGAAGGAAATAAAGGGGGCAGGAAAAAAGAAGAAGCTGAAATCCTGCCCGCCTTGGTGAATGCGCTCAAAAATGACCTGGGCTCTGCTCTTAGGGAAATAGAAGTAAAGGATGTCAGGATAGGGCTCGCCTATACCGGAGTCTTGCTTTCCGAAAACTATGGGGGTGTTGCCTGCACTCCCCTCTATGAGTTTTCAGGCTGTCCTGCTCTCAGGTTTGCGGGATCTCTGAAAGGTAAAACTGTGGATAAATTGCTTGAACTTGTCCTGTCGGAAAATCCTCTTGAAGCTGCAGTTGGGATTGCAACTGTAAATGCGCTTTCCCACATGCTGCGGGATATCAAACCTGAAAACTTCCCTACATCAAACATAGATATCCTTGACCTTATAAAACCAGAAGACAGGGTTGCAATGGTAGGCTATTTTGGCCCTCTTGTCCCTAAAATCTTGAAAATAACAAATAAACTCACAGTCCTCGAAAAGCGTGAAATCGAATTTCCTGAAACCCGGACTCTGCCTTCGGAAAAAGCCAGAGAAGTTTTCCACACATCGGATGTAATAATTCTCAGTGCAAGTACTCTCGCCAACAGGACTTTCGATGAACTCCTTTCCTTCCGGGGTGCAGCAAGGGAAGTTGTCCTGCTCGGCCCAAGCACACCTCTTTATCCGGGCCCGTTTTTTGAGAGAGGGATTACTGCAGTAATGGGAACCCAAATCTTTGATCCCATGACTATGCTTACCATTGTCAGCGAAGCAGGAGGAACGAAAAAACTTCACAAGTACTGTGGGGAGAAGGTGGCATTTAGAAAAAACAAATAAATCAAAAATAAGTCTGCTTGAGCGAAGCGAAACGGACAGCGCACTGCAAGAGCCGCAATTCTGCCGAAAAAACTGCATCAGTACTGCGGAAAAAAGGTTGCGTTCAGAAGTAAAAATGAAAACAAGAATAAGTTCTCTTAAGCGAAGTAAAGAAGATTTCGTGCTGTTGTATTTGCAAGTTCAACTCCAGGAAATTTCCGATTTCCTGCGATCCCAAACGAAACTCGGGTGTCGTACTTTCCTGAAACTCAAATTGTTTCCTGAACTATATTGAATAATCAATCAATTTTTGACTATATCACACAAAATAAAGCTTTAAAGCAAACATATTAAGGTTTATATATAGAAATTAAGCTTTATTTCTTAAAAAGTTATATAATTAACCTTTAAATTTAAAATAAGCTCATTTCTAAACTCCTGTTCTGCAAGTATCTTTATCTCTTTTTCTAGTAATTTAACGGGCATACAGCTATAGGCTTGAATAAAGGAGATAAAAATGAACAGAAACTTTAAATTTCGAGGCATAGTCACACTGGTACTGGTAGCCAGTTTGATTACTCTGGCAGCTTGTGGGTGCGTGTCCGGATCGGAAACTTCGAACAAAGCTACGACAGATACAACCAATGACACGACTAATACTACTTCTACGGCAAGTGAAGCGTATACACAGAGCGGAGGAACTGAGACCAGATCAAACCAGGCTTTTACTGCATCTAATACCGATGAAAACGGAATCAAAGTTACCAATGGCGGTATTTTCACTCTTTCAAATTCGACTGTGAAAAAGACAGGAAACACCTCTTCGAATGAGAACAGCGACTTTTACGGCCTCAATGCTGGTGTACTGGCAGAGTCCGGAAGTGCAATAGAGCTCCCCAACTGTACAGTAACTACAAACGCCAATGGCGCCAACGGTGTTTTTGCTACGGGATCGGGTTCTTCGGTAACTCTGTCCAATGTCACGATCAATACTTCTGCTGATGGCTCCCGGGGTGTGGATGCAACCCAGACAGGTAACATAACCTGTAAAGACGTAAATATCACTACTGCCGGGCAACACTGTGCAGCCATTGCAACGGACCGTGGAAATGGAAATATTACTGTTACAGGCGGGACCATGAACACAGCCGGAGAAGGTTCTCCAGGAATCTATTCTACAGGCAATATTACGGTTTCTAATTCCACAATTTCGGCTACAGGATCAGAGACTGCTGTAATAGAAGGAAAGAACTCCATATCTTTGGCGAATGTCACCATTTCAGGCGAGAAAAAATGCGGAGCCATGCTCTACCAGAGCTTTTCCGGCGATGCCGAAGTAGGCACCAGCAGCTTTACGATGAACGGAGGCTCACTCAAGGCGGCAGTAGGTCCTCTCTTCTATATTACAAACACACAATCCACAATAGAGGTAAAAGATGCGAATTTGAGTTCAGCATCAGGTACTCTTTTGACAGCCAGTGCCGATAGGTGGGGCAATACAGGATCAAACGGAGGTGTTGTGACCTTTAAGGCAGAAAATGAAACTCTCTTGGGTAATATTACCTGTGATACTATCAGCTCAGTTGCCGCCATATTGAAAAACAACACTACCCTGACCGGAGCAATCAATGCAAACAATACGGCAAATTCAATGAATCTGACCCTGGATTCAACAAGCAACTGGGATGTGACAGGAACTTCATACCTGACAAATTTCACAGATGAAAATTCCACATTGTCTAATATCAAGGACAATGGAAATACCATATATTATGACTCAAATTCCAGTACAAACAGCTGGCTTGAAGGCAAAACTTATACTTTGAGCGATGGAGGTCAGCTAACTCCTATGATAGATTCGCAGTAATAATTGACTAAAAAACTATTCTTGTAGCCTTATAAGGCTACACTTTTTTCTGAGCTTATCTACTCTTCCACGTTTCTTCATTTACGGTTCTTACATTCAGAGGGAGTCCCTATGTATTGATAACCGTGAAATATGCTACCGTGAAATGTGCTAATTTATGTTGAACGCTTGAAAATCAGTAATGATAAAAGTCCCAAAATGACCATTATTGAAGTAAAGCCAGGCATTTGATTGGTTGTTTTATTACCAGCAATCTCCTTGTCATTGCCTGATAAGTTGACCCCATCACTTTTATTCATATCTGATATATTCATATCTGATATCTCATCTGCTGGTAAAAGTCCTTCAGCTATTGTTGGAACTTCTCCCCATTCAAAAACTACTGGTGCTTCACTTACGCCTTCTTGTTTACAGTGCTCGTCAATTATTAGATAAATTTCATCAATTATTGACTCATTAACGTTTTCATGAGATTTTTTATCAAAATCCACAAATATGTATCCCCTATAGTTATAACCATAACTAACCACTGGTCCACCGTTTTCTAACGTATAATGACCAAGTTCAGCTCTGAAACTATGAATACACTTACCTGCTGTCTCTTCCCATTCCACTTTTTTATCAGCGTCTGTAATAACAGGCATCTTTCCTCGAGTGGCTATAAACCCGGACTCATTTTTAATTTCCTCAAAAATCTGAGGGCCATAATCCGGTAGCGAGAGATTCCCCTCATCCTGTGCCCACATAAAGACCACAGGTACTTCACTTATACCTTCCTGCTGTTCGCAGTAATCATTAATTTTCTGATATATTTCGTCAATTCTGGAGTCGTCTACTTTTCCTTTATATGCAGAGCTCAATTCAATTATTATTACGTTACTGGCAGCAACGCTTTTTATAGAACTGTCAAATTCGGAATATGACGGCCCCATCCGGGTAAGATTTAACCAGCAATCTGCAATTGAATTTTTCCACTTCTGATCAACTGTTTCTGGTAAGGTTCCTCTATATGCTATGAATGAGGAATCATTTGCAAATTCCTTTATATAAGGTTCAGAGATCTCATTAGATTTGGAATCGTTCAATTCGCTATCATCTGCACTTGCAGAACCACATAAAAAAAGAGAAACACAAATGATAAGTATCAGCCATTTGCCAATATTCCTTCTTTTGAGCATTTTAATCAGACCTTATCAGTTACTTAATAATTCTAACTTCTATCATTGTCTTAAATTAATCTTAAAATCAAGCAGCTTCGAGTTTATTCTAAGAAATATATAAATAAGGAGACCGGATTTTTATACTACTGATCTCAAAGCTTAACTGCATGATTTGTTTAAGTAAGACAGTAGCAGAGCATAAAATACTTTTTAAATTTTCTAATTTTGTCTTTGTCTTCTTAAAACGAGAATTTTAAAAATACTTTTATTTCTGCTTATCTCAGCTACAATTTGCTAAAAAAGCTATCATAATACGCCGGATTATCCCAAAGTTGGTGAAACTTTTAATTTTCTTTTATTACAATTATATATCGAGCTGATACCAAAACTCAATATAACTTCCCAAAGTCCAGATTCAAAATAATCAATCGATTTTCTGATTATGAAAATAGTTCTGAAAATTTACGGATTAAGGGATAAAAATTTACTTTGGGATGAGCTCTTTCATATAATATTTCAATAGCTAAAAGCTTGGATATTCAAATAAATGCAGTTGTTTTAGATGAAAAATACTGCTTTTTCTGACCTGTTGCTCTCCGTATGGCTGACTCAATGAGGGAATACGAGTATGTACTCACGATTATGAATAAAAAAGCTTAAAAGTTTTAGATCTTATGTATTCCATAAGTCTCAGTTAAAATCTTAAAGTGCTATAATGGCTCTTACAGAAAGTAGTCCAAACACTAGGAAACCTATGATATAAAACACGGTTGTTTCTATAGGCGGTTTTTTAGTAATCTCTTTTTTTATTCCCTCATCTTTAGAGTTTGTTTTGCTCAATTTGTTTTTTAACCAATTTAAAGTAAAAATAACTATTACCATCATTCCTATTATCTCAGGAATAAAATCTTTTGGAAAGTTAATCATGAAAGATTCTTTGAGTAGCATTAATAAAAATGCGATCCCATCAGCAATGTTATCTTTTGGAAAACTCCATCCAAGTAGGGGCCAGAATAAGGTTTTTGGCGTATTCCACATCTGATCTTCCATAAGATGGAAAAAAGAACCTGAAGCAAGAGTAATAATTACGATATCGCTTCTTTTATCATAGAAGTATAAACCTATTAGGCAGAGAGTAATAGAAAATAATAATGTATGACTTATCATGCGCCCATTTGAAATGATTGATGCAAAGACGATCATTCCTAATGGTTTATCTATCAAATCAGGCAAAAGGGCTCCAATAACGAGATACCTTCTGTCTATGATAGTCTTTAACCGTGGTGCAATATATGAGAATACAAAAAATATCCCAAGTGTAATACCAATATGTCCAAAGAGCAGCATGGTAACACAAAGAAAATCTTCTTAAATTATAAAAAGTGATCGCCTTAAACAAAGTGATTAGTTAGCATGATGAAAAGATAACAGATGATACTAAGATTATCCTCAATTAATGTTACAGAATTTTTGGCACATACCAAAAATAAAATTGGAGTTCCCTCGATGTTTAACTTTCACGTCGTTGAACTTCCAACTGGTTTTGAATCTGCGAAATCATTTCAGGATACAACACTATATTGTAGGCTATATTGTAGGGGGTAAAATAGTGAGAAAAATACTGATTATATTGATAGTGTTGTTTGGTATGTTCCTCGCAATAGGATGCGCTGGTCAGAAAGAGAAAGCTCCAAATGAAACAGGAACCCCAGAACAGGCTGTAACTCCAGTTGAAGCTATAACTGAAGCTGTAAAGGAAACTCCTGTTACAGAAATCACTCATACTGAAGCGGTTACTCCAACTGGAGGAAATGCAACTGGAGAAAAGGCAATTGAAAGACAAAATACAACTGAAATGCAGAAAGTGACCAATAAATCGGAAATGAAAGAATATACACTTGAAGAACTTGCAAAGTATAACGGTAAAAATGGGAAGACATACGTTGTCTATCAAGGCAATGTCTATGATGTCTCTGATAGTGATCTTTGGAAAAATGGCACTCATAATGGACACAATGCAGGGAAGGATCTCACTGAAGAAATGAATAAGTCACCACACAGGCCTGAAATCATAAAGGGTTTTCCTGTTGTTGGAACTTTGAAAAAATAACATAATTTTGGAATCTGTTTAACCAAGTTCTCTTAAATTCACTATCAAACTAGAGATTATTTCTTTTTTTCCATTAATTAATGTGAATAGTAGTTCTTCTAAAGAATTCTATTTCATTTCGACCTAAATTTCGATTTAGGTCCTAAATAGTGGAAATAAATATAAATTACGGCTTGAATAAAGGAATTATAAGCCTTCTCTGAATGAAAAATAAAGAGGAGGCTAGATTTTTAATAATATAGATGGAATACGAAAAATAAGTGATATGAATCATTAAAATCCAAAATTAAGGTTTACTAACCGTTTAAATAAGAGGCTAAATTCTTAAAATATTCTTTATTAGGAAATCAATAGGATTCCATTTTAATCACGGAATAAGCTTATAAGCTTCTAAATAATAAATCATTTTGGGGATATTATAGTTGAACATTTATAAATAGCGAGACTTGGGGTATAAAATATATGTTTGGGGAGAACGAAAAAAACATATCCAAACTAAAGGACTTCTGGATAGAGTTTTTCGCAGGTAGAAGAGACGGTGGTCACAGATCTTCAACTGAGGAATTTATTTCCATGGAAGCTAAGGAAAAGCTATTCCATCTGGATGGGGGCAAAACCCTGCTTGATTTTGGATGCGGTGCAGGCGAACTCCTGGTTTACTATGCGCCGGAATATGAACAGCTCGTAGGAGTTGATTTTTCCGTATCCATGCTTGACGAAGCAAGCAAAAAAATCAGGGAACGGAAATGTGAGAATATATCGTTAATTCAGGCTGATGACAAAACTGTCTGGGATAAACTGGAATGCTCCTTTGATCGAATAACCGCAGCTGGAGTGGTCCAGTATTTGACATTGCAAGAAATTGATAGCTTTATCTTTAATGCATCGAATTTTCTCAATAAAGATGGTAAAATAGTGTTGTTCGACATACTGGACCCTCGATTATATCCATTATGGAAAATAGGGTTGTTCTCGCAAGATGCAGGTATCTGGAATATTTTACGCAAAATCGGTTTTGAGTTTAAGGTTATATTATCTGCAAGCTTGAATAATCGCCCAAGAGACATTCTCGGGTTTGCCCACAATCCCAATGTAGTTAAAAAAATAGCCGATAAATATAATTTTGAAACTACTTTTGTAAAATCAATGTATTACGAATATAAATATCATGCAATAATATCTCAAAATTAACGGGTATGGAAGCTTCAAGCCCAATACTTAAAAAGGATCGAAAGAGCTAAATCGCCACCTTAAACTTTCGAGAATAAGAGTGAGAGCGAAATTACTCCCACCCTTTAATATTGTTTTTCCTTCAGCTTATATGCAGAAAGAAAAAAGGTAAATAATTTACTTCCTTGCTTTAATCTTTTCAAACAGCTGCTTCAGGGTATCTTCGTTGCTCTTCGTGAACTCGAAGGGTGAAGTCGTGAAAGGCTCAAAGTGGACTGCCACATCATCGAGTCTATAGAAAGTCCCATCGCATTCCATAGCGTCAATGACTCCAGGGAGCACAATATCCGAAGCAGCTACCGTCGGGCAGGGAGCGATATCCAGGCAGACCATGGGTACCTCAGCGAGATAAGAAGCGCAATCTGCAGGGATATGGCAGACAAGATCAGCACACATTACAAGAGCTGCATCCACATCTCTTTCTCGCAGCACGTCCACAGTTGTAAACTCTCCTGGATTATAACGTGGGTGTCCGCGTGTGAAATCAAGCCCGAAGGGGTAGCCATACATGTAGCAAGCTACCTGGTTAAAACCTGCAACGTTGCAGTGACCACGGAGAGCTCCAAGGGTAAACTTGGAGAAATTATTCAGTTCCTTTACAAAGTTCATTGCAATTTCGGCATTCCTATGTTTTCCGATAGATGAGGAAAGCCCGAGACCCACTGAGATAGCTCCAAATGTGCAGTTCTTCATCATATCGAGCATCTCTTCCATAACAGGGATAGGAACTCCTGTGATCTCTTCTACTGAGGGATGAGGAGTTTTTCCGTGAAGCAGGGTCATAAGTGCACTGATAAGTTCGTAATCCGAGCCGGGTCTGAGCTGAACATGCAGGTCGGAAGCTTCAGCGGTTGGAGTTTTTCTCGGGTCTACAGTGATAACTGTCCTGTCGAAACGTCCGCGTTTGGTCCAGTAACCTCTCGGAAAAACAGCGTACCTTGACATCTGTCTTGGCATGGACTCCAGAGGATTGGTTCCCCAATAGATTAAGAGGTCGGCCCTGTTTTTCTTTTGTCCTTCGGTTGCACCGACTTTCCCGGCTTCTTGGATTCCCATAGCTGTTGGCCCGTGACAGATCGTAGAATTGGAATCAACAATTGCACCAAGGTATTCTCCAATCTTGAGCCCTATTTCATGTGCTTCACAGGAAGTCTCACTGCCCATAAAAAGCAAGGGGCGCTTTGCTGAAACAAGGATATCGGCAGCTCTTTCAAGGGCTTCATCCCAGGCTGCAGGTGTCAGTTTTCCATCAGCCTTAATAAGGGGCTGCCTGAGCCTGTGGGAACTTACAACTTCCTGAAATTTGGCATTTCCCATCTTACATGCATTTTTAGCTTCAATCTTTCCGTCTTCGAATTCAACCTGGATGTCGTCACAGGATGCCCCGCAGACCGGGCAGACTATGTTTTTGTAAATCATGCTCACTGCCCCCCGATATAAACTTTCAATACTACATCT
>NZ_DAVG01000081.1 GCF_002505485.1 Methanosarcina sp. UBA5
TCCTAAAAGCAAGTAATTAAGAGAAGGCCTGTTTTATAAGAACAGGCCTTTTTGAATTTCTAATATTTCTTTCGATTGATTCCTCGCCTTTAGAACAAATTCTATCTCATAATGAATCTCATTTTAGGATAATGGAAGGGCTAATCCCCGCCTTTTCAAAGGTGGGATACAGCCCGTCAACTTTCTCTATCGGTATCTTTATTTAGGTGAAAATACTATTTATAATTATATGCCTAAATTGTATCGTTATAGAATTTATCCAACACATTCTCAGGTTACAAAGTTAAATGAAACTCTGGAACTCTGTAGATGGGTCTATAATGAAACGCTGGCATTGCGAAAAAACGCTTGGGAATCTGAACAAAAAAGAATCAGCTATTATGATTCTAAGAAAATAATTCCTGTCTGGAAAAAAGATAAACCGGAATTGAAAACAGTTCATTCTCATACTCTTCAAGATGTAACCATGCGAGTTGACCTTGCTTTTCAAGCTTTTTTCCGTAGAGTAAAAGCAGGAGAAAACCCAGGGTATCCTCGTTTTAAAGGTAAAGGTTGGTATGATAGTATTACTTACCTACAATCTGGATTCTCTTTAAATGAAAACATATTAACTCTCTCTAAAATTGGAGATATAAAAATCAAGATGCATAGACCACTTGAAGGTAATATTAAACGCTTAACTATCAGAAGAACTTCAACACAAAAATGGTTTGTATCCATTCTTACTGATGTTGATTCTTATCAACCACTTGAACATTCCGATAAGGCAGTAGGTATTGATGTAGGAATCCTCTCCTTTGCTACATTATCAAACGGAACTTATGTTCCTAATCCTAGATTCTACATTCAAGAAGAAAAAGCACTGGCAAAAGCTAACAGGAAATTCTCAAAGGCAGAAAAAGGAACACCCGAAAGAAAAAAATGCCTTAAAACATTATGCAGAGTCTATGAAAGAATTGCTAACAAGAGAGAAGATTTTACTCAAAAACTCAGTAAAAAACTCGTTGATAATTATGGTATTGTCTGTTTTGAAGATCTTAACATTAATAACATGACGAAAAATCACAATCTGGCTAAACACATCCTTGATGCTGCTTGGAGTAAACTTGTAACTTATACTTCCTACAAAGCTGAGAATGCTGGTAGAAAAGTAATTCTCGTTGACCCTAAGAATACTTCAAAGATGTGTTCAAATTGTGGTATGTTGGTAGAAAAAAGTCTATCAGAAAGAACTCACAATTGTCCTTTCTGTGGCTTATTTATTGACCGTGATCTTAATGCTTCTATTAATATTCTCAGATTGGGATTACAATCTGACCGTAAAATCGGAAGATGCCCCTCACTTCAGCGAGGGGAGTAGTCACAAGGATTTCTATTTTATAATGAATCCCGCTTTAAAAAGGATTCTATTTTAGAATCAATTTCCATAATTTTCTATTTTAGAATGGTTTTTTCTTTTTAGGACGGTCTCCCATTTTTAGAATGATCTATCTCCTCCAATCATGCCTCCCAAAATTCCGGTCCCAGCAATGCCATTTTGTTCTTCCCGGTTACGGCCATAGGCAGAAGCTGCAAAGATTCTGTCAGCAAGGCGAGAGAAAGGCAGGCTCTGCATATACACCGTGCCAGGGCCTGTAAGGGTTGCAAGAACAATTCCTTCACCACCGAAAAGGGCATTTTTAAAGTTCCTTGACCAGGTTATATCATAGGTTACGGTTTCGGTGAAAGCTGCCACACAGCCTGTGTCGACACGATAAGTCTCGCCAACTGCCAGGTCTTTTCTTATCACAGTGCCTCCTATATGGAGGAAGGCCAGCCCATTGCCCTTTAATCTCTGCAGGATAAAACCTTCGCCGCCAAAGAACCCTGCTCCTAGCTTGCGAGTGAAAGCTACTTCTATCTCTACTCCGCGAGCAGCGCAGAGAAATGAGTCTTTCTGGCAGAGGAGACTGCCTCCGAACTTTGTGAGATCAAGGGGAATGATTTTGCCCGGATAAGGAGCTGCAAAAGATACATGCCCTTTTCCGGAACCTTTGTGAACAAAGCTTGTAATGAAGAAACTTTCTCCTGTAAGCATTCGTTTAAGTCCTTTTTTGAGGCCTCCGAAAAGTCCGCCTCCTTCATTCCCCATGCTGGTCTGCATCTCAATTCCGGGTCCCATATATGCCATAGCCCCGGCCTCTGCCTGAACGGCTTCATCCGGATCAAGTTCAATTTCAACGATCTGCATATCGTCGCCGATAATCTGATAATCAATTTCATCTGCCATTTTACAACTTCCAGTCTTCTTTGCAAGCTTAGATGTAATAAGATTAGAAACAAATTAGAACCGAATACTTAAAAACATTTTTAATGGACTAAACCATTTTTTAAACTTATTTCATGAAAAACAGGTTATTGTAAAGAAAATGCCTGATATTCCGAAGACTTGCCTGAGAATGATAACTTATTTTATGCCTGAAAACAGATAGATAAACATGAGTAGAGAGGGGAATGAGGAGATAGATCCTCAATTTGTATCTAAGCTTGCCAGTTTCCTGGAGTTTGATAAGGAAAGGGTTCAGCACCTTTTTGAG
Source organism: Methanosarcina sp. UBA5 (assembly GCF_002505485.1). GTDB lineage: Archaea > Halobacteriota > Methanosarcinia > Methanosarcinales > Methanosarcinaceae > Methanosarcina. The sequence continues at coordinate 2,577 of NZ_DAVG01000081.1, forward strand.
AAGAACTATCTTGCCCAGAACTGGGGAAAATATGAATATTTATTCCGCTTCGATAAGGAAATCTCCCATATCGAAAGGGGAACTGTGCTTTATGAGAAAGACGGGTCTTTCGAAATCATTATGGGTTTCCCGAAAATCCGGAGAGCCATGGTACTGGATGCCACGATTAAAAAGCACTTTAGCGGCCTTGAGAGAGTAGCCGTGGAAGAGAAAATGAATGGATATAATGTCCGCATAGCGATTGCAAAAGACGAAATCCTTGCAATTACCAGGAGCGGGTATATCTGCCCTTATACGACTCAAAAGGCAAAAGAGAAATTGAATCTGAAATTTTTTGACGATTTCCCTGGACTTGTACTTTATGGAGAAATGATAGGCCCGGACAATCCTTATGTCCCAAAAGATATCTATGGCATCGAGTCAGTAGAGTTTTACATCTTTGATATTCGGGAGAAAAACAGCGGTAAGCCTCTTCCAATAAGCCGAAAACAAGAAATTCTGGAAAAGTACGGCTTTTTCCAGGTAAGATTCTTCAAAGAAATTCCCTTGGAAACTGCTGCTGAAGAAATCGGAGAAATCATCCGGGAACTTGGAGAAAAAGAGCATGAAGGCGTCGTAATAAAAGATCCGGAAATGGTTCTTTCTCCGTTAAAATACACCTCTTCCCAGAGTAATTGCTCGGACCTCAGGCACGCCTTTAAGTTTTACAATGAGACCGGTAGAGACTATATGCTTTCCCGAATTGTCAGAGAAGGTTTCCAGACAGTTGAATGGGACGAAGACAGGATCGAGTTTGAAAAACGCTGCATGCAGCTAGGAGAAAGTATACTGGGCCCTCTCAGAGAATCCATAAAAAGTGTAAAAAACGGTCAGAGACTATATGAGGAAGCAAGAATCCGGGTAAGGGATTTAAAAACTGCAGCCGATTTCGAAGATTATCTTAAAAGACTTGGGATAGATGCAATTTTTGAAGAGCCTCGATCGGTCGGAGAAGAGTATCTGGTAATTATAAGAAAAATCAATAAAAGTACTAATGATAAAACTCAGGCAATCTGGCAGGGTGAAACCTGGTAAGGTTTTCTCTCATAA
>NZ_DAVG01000069.1 GCF_002505485.1 Methanosarcina sp. UBA5
AATATAAAACTGGTACTCTTATAGTCTTCGCTTTTGCTTTCTTCTATGCTGCTTCTATGTTCTCCACTTTTATCTTTATGGAGTTTGATTTGGATTTCTCCTTTATCTCTGTCGGGAAATGCATATTTAAGGGAATTGGAAACGAGCTCATTGACAATTATTCCTAACGGAACTGCTGTGTCCATGTCAAGTAATATGTTTTCTTCCAGATCCATATTTAAGCCGACATCAGCATTACCAAGTCTGTAAGTCAAGAAAAGAGCATCAGCGAGTTCCTTGATGTAAAGCGAAAAGTTAAGTTTATCGAGATCTTCACCTCTATATAGTTCTTCATGGATAAGAGCCATTGATATCACGCGGTCCTGACTCTCCCTGAAGGCTTCCAAGACTTCCGATTCATTGATATTCTTTCTATTTCTGAACTTTTCAGCTTGAAGGTCCAGTAGTGATGAGATTACCTGAAGATTATTCTTGATTCTATGATGAATTTCCTTTTTACGGACAGTTTCTATATTATTGAGAGCTTCTTCGGCTTCTTTTCGCTTAGTTATGTCAGTTAACATACTCATCAAGCCCATAAACTTGCCATCCTTATTAAAAAGGGGTTTAGTATTATTAAGCGTCCAGAGGGATGAACCATCTTTACGTATCAATTTCAATTCATAACTTTCACTTATTCCCTGCTTCCTCTTTTTCCAATTTAGTTTGGCAATAGATTTATACTCTTCACTGATGAAATCACATATTGGTCTACCAATAACTTCTTCTAGAGTATACCCTAGCATGTCTATTGTTTTCGGGTTAACGTAAGTGATTACGGCTTTGTTGTCAGTTACGAATATAACCTCGTTTGCTGTCTCAACGATATTTCGGTACTTTTCCTCACTTTCTTGAAGTCTTTCTTCTGCTTTTTTTTGCTCAGTGACATCAATGTCCATCTCAAGGATCATGGGAGAACCGTCAACGTCAGTGAACGGCAAATTATAGGCATCATAATAGCTTCCATCCGGCCCACTTACTTCCCAATGATGAGATTGACCGGTTTCAAGTACTTTATGTGATTCACAGGATTCACATGGCTGGGTAAATCCAAAATAATATTCATAGCAGTGCCGGCCACCTGGATCACCGAATCTTTTACGGAATCTGCGGTTGGCAAAGGCAACATGGTAGTCAGCTGTTAATAGAATTATCATTGCCGGCAGAGTATCCAGTACGTTATAAAGACGTTGTCGTTCGTTTATTGTTTCCTGGTTTCGTCTCTCCAGTTCCTCACTTGTTCTTTTAAGTTCTTCTTCAGCCTTCTTGCGCTGAGTAATATCAGAGTGCATGCTCATACTACCGATATATTTTCCCTGTGAGTCAAAGAGGGACGTAGCGCTCACAAGCGACCAGACTACACTGCCATCCCTGCGGCAGAATTCCATTTCGTACCTTTTTTCTTTGGTGTCTTCCTGTCGGGATTTTATTCTGGTAAGTGAACTTTCCGCATCATCTTTATCGACAAAATCAAAGATTGGTTTCCCTGTCATTTCTCCCGCTGTGTATCCGAGCATTTCCGCCATTTTTTGATTTACAAAAGTCGTAACCGCTTCAGGGTTGGTAATCCAGATGCCTTCGTTTGCTGTCTCTACGATGCTACGGTACTTTTCCTCACATTCCCACAGTTTTTCTTCAAGCCCCTTATGGTTGTTACTTATATCGAATCCATAAATATTGACGTATCCTTCTTCCGGAAAAGGGTGAAAATTGATCAGGTATACTCTTTTTCCCGCTCTAACTTCCTTTGTTTCCGGATTATTCCGAGAAATTGTTTTTACCACTAAATCTTCGATAGAAGACGGCAGTTTTTCTCCAATTTTCGTGTCCCACTCCTGCAATAAGGGCTCACTAGCTTCATTTGAGTAAAGAACAGTACCATCCTTATCGACACTAAGCACAGGATTTGGATTATTTGCTCTAAGTTTTTCAATTCTTGTTTCCATATTCCCCTTCAGGCTCCTATCTATGATGGTTATGCCTACTGTCGATGATTCATTTACGTTAAAATGTCTACTGCAACTATATAAATATATAATATTGTTTAGATATTATACATGCAACTTGACTTTGAATTGAGATAGTATTTATTACAAGAACCCTAAAATATGATATTTATCTGCTTAGATAAACACAATTAGCATATAAGCAAACAGTGTCAGTTTTCTATAATACAAGGAATAAGTGTACTTAGTTAAGATCTGTTTTAGAAAGAGTTGGTAATTGATGTATTAAAGTAAATGAAGTAGTAATAGAAATAATTTTCATTAAATTAAAAATTATTTTATAACCCAAACTCCATGTTCTCTCAAAGTTTTACAAAAACCAGAAGAGAGTAAAAAGGTATAAGCCTTTATTTATATTCGTCGTAAGCTACTATTTCTTCAAGAGATTTCCGTGGTCTGGCAGCGGGCGATTCTGCTGGGATCCCCACGGTCAGTAAAGCGACGACTTTTTTGTCCTGCGGGATTTTGAGTAGTTTTTTGACTTCATCTTCGTTAAAGGCGCCAATCCAGCAAGTGCCCAGCCCTAGTTCAACAGCCTCCAGGACAATGTGTTCAAGGGCGATGGCAAGGTCGACCTGGTGCCATTTTTGGGGGGAATCACCAATGCCTGCGATAACGTGCGAAGCGGTACCTACGAATGCCTGATTATTGCAAGCAGTAGCAAGCTGTTTTTTTACGTTCTCATCCTCGACAACAATGAACTTCCAGTTCTGCCTGTTTGCGGCCGATGGCGCAAGCCTTGCAGCCTCCAGCAGTTTCTCGAGCTTATTCTTTGGTATGCGCTC
>NZ_DAVG01000048.1 GCF_002505485.1 Methanosarcina sp. UBA5
CTTTTCGGATAGGCTCTTAGTTCAAGTTTAATCCTTGATCTTTGAGTTTCTCCATAAGTTCTTTAGAATATTCGGGCACCGAACCCGGTTTAGATGCAACGTACGTCCCAAGGATGCAGGCAATTGAAGCGGCTTTTGAAACTCCGTACCCTGAGAGGCAGGCGTAAAGGAAACCCGCGGAAAAGGCATCGCCTGCTCCGACCGTATCTGCAACTTCGACAGGAGTGGTCTCTACCTCCTCATAAACGCCTTTATGGTAAACAGCAGCCCCTCCGGGCCCTTTTGTTATGCAGACTACAGATACTCCAGGGTATTTTTCCGTAAGGAGCCGGCAGAAAGCTTTGTATGAGCAAAAGGGTTTGCAGGCGTCAGCAGTGTCAGAAATCAGGCTGGAAAGCGTATAGGCTTCTTCCTCGTTCATCTTTAAAATCGTGGTGTGTTCGAGGGAAGAGAATATCCATTCTTTTTTGTAAAATCCGGTCCTCAGGTTTATGTCGTAGAAGAAATGCTTTGTTTTTATTTTCGAAAACAGCCTTTTAAGAGTCTTTCTGTTTTCTTCCGACCTCTGGGCAAGGGTTCCAAAGCAGAAAACATCCCATTCTTTCCCGGAAAAAGCCCTGAACTCCTTTTCTCCCGGTGTAATCGCGTCCCAGGCAACACCTTTGTTAATCGTGAAAACCGGAATTCCTTCAGCCTGCAGTTCGACAGTAACCGTTCCTGTCGGCCTTTTTTCATCAATTAAGATGTAAGAGGTGTCAACTCCCATTGCTTCAGCCTGGGAAAGCAGGCTTTCTCCAAGCTCATCCCTTCCGACTGCCGTGATCACAGCCGGTTTTGCTCCCAGTTTTGCAAGGTGGGCTGCAAGATTTAGCGGAGCTCCTCCAAGGTGGGCTGAATCCTTTATAATATCAAAAAGGGCTTCCCCGAAGGTAAGGGCTTTAATTGGCTTAATGCGGCTGGAATGAGAATTTTCGTTCATTAGTATAGTATATTGATTTATGAGTGATAATATTTTGACCTAATACTTTGACCTGAGAATCCAAATAAGAAAGTTTTGAAGGAACTAAAAAATAAATCACTCCTGAGAATCATAAAGTTATAGTGTTACAATTTAAATAAACTCCTTATATAGATCACATCTCATGCAATCAGCACAATGATTTCCCTCTCTGTCTTTACTTCTACGGAGCTCGGCTGCGGCTTGAACCATTTCTGCGCGAGTTTTATCATGAAGGTCTTCCAATACTTTAAATCGCCTCGACTTAAGTTCATAGCAGTTTGGATTTCGAGCAATTTCAAGATCGAGATTTCGCAGCTTCAAGGCGACATCGACAATATACTTACTCTGGTCAACGATATGCTCATCTATAATGCTCATATAATTTCTCCACTCTATAAAATAACTCCTTGAAATAAAGGCTCACTGTCTGCCGGTCTTATCTATTTTCGGTCAGTGCTCCCATCTAGGTCTTCGAGTTATTTCTAACTTTTTCGCCGTGTTATTTTTTCTCATATATTATTAATTATTCTATACATAAAATATATAATAGTTTCTGATCAGAGTATATAAGAGTCCTAAAGAATTATGACTAAGAGAAAAAATACACAAGTAGCCATCACCGCCATGCGTGATCAGATAGGGGCTACCGAACTCCCCTCGGATGATTCCCTCTTCCACATCTCGGTCTTGACAATGAGAACGGCAATTTGCAGCACGGAGCTTTGCATGTATCCAGCCTGCTTTCGCAATCGACATCCTCTTCTAGGGCAAATGCGAATTTGTCGTACTTGGGGTCCTGATACATGAGGCTGAGCCCGCCCTCAACGAATTTTAACAAGCCTTTCTGCAACCTATCTTTTGCGTTCATCAAGCTCTTCTGTTATACCTCTAAGCGTTGTGATCAAGTGGTACAACGCAAGTCTTTCTAAAAAACTGCTTGCCCGCAAGCCTTTTCAGAAAAGGCTTGAGCGAAAACCCCAAACAGTGTTTGAGTTTGAAAGCCTTATCCCCAAATCCTATCCGACGTGATCGCAAGCCTTTTTAAAAAAGGCTTGAGCGAAAACAACATGTCGACGTGATCAACCGGCGCAACGGTTGCTCGGGAGGATGTTTTCCTTTTCAGCAGATTTATAGTTCTTCAATAAGTGGGCTTTTCGCGTTAGATTCCAGTGCTGCTGTTTGTGTTGTTTTCAGTTGCGTTATCCTGAGTTTCGGACAGGGCGGTCCATAGGGTCGTAGCCTTTCTGTCGCACAGAGCCGTCGGGATACGTTCCGTTTTACATTGCACTATCTCTAGCTGAGTACATTATCTCCTTCAGTTCGTCAAAAGACTTGGCCCCTTTGATATCTTCCATCAGAACTGTAAGTTCATTAATGCTGCTGTTGAGCTGTTCATCACTCGCGTTTTCGCTTTTGTTCACTCTGGCTTTAAGAAGCTCAGTTTTCTTTTCAATGGAATTAAGGGCCTTTGCCTGCTCATGAGTGAATAGGACTTCTTTGAGTTCTGCTGCAGTGGAGGTTTCGCTCACCTCGGCGTACAGATTTTTAATCTCAGTGATCTTTTCATTGAGTTCTTCAGCTCTGCTGCTCTGACCGGCTTTCATAAGTCTGGTTTGCGTAGCTTCGACCCTCTCAGTCATGTTCTGGAGGGAATCCAGTACAACATCCTGAACATCAGTGAAATTTTCATCAGTCACATTTTCAAGCAGGATAGAACAAAACCCATGCCTTCCGTCAGGCTCCATTTGCATTTTATCTGGTTTCATATGCCTTACCCCAGGTACCATGCCCTCATTTGCCTGCCTGTCGCTGGACAAAACCTTTTGAAGGTCGGATGCATTCGAAACCTTACTTATCTCACTATAGAGAGTTTGAAGTTCAGTAATTCTTTTACTGATTAAGTCAAGCATATCCGCCTGAACCTCAGTAAAATTTTCTTCACTTATATTCCCTTCAGGACATGAAGGACAAGGTCCTGGATCATAAATCGGATCCGTCGAATTTGTCAGGGTTGTGTTTTCTGAAGCGAAAGCTCCTGAAGGGATGACGCTCAATACAATCAGCACCATCGCAAAACCGGAAATTGACTTTAATATTCTTACTGTCATAGCTTACCTCCGTTAATTACCGTGTCTTCCTTCCTTTTTGTCTCACGGCTGTCTGCCTGTTGACAGTCTTGAAAGTAACTCTGGCTTAAATATAAGCTTACTTTCAGAAATAGGAAAATTAAAGGAATTTAATTAAAGGATAGACTTTTTCGAACTTTATATTCCGGCAAAGTCTTAAATGTACTGATTAACACTTATCAAGATCCTTAAATACTTCATCCTTAAGCAAAAGAAATACATTTGTTTTCAGGACCTTTTATAAGGATCTGCTCAGTTGAACTGAGAAAGAGTAGCATGAAATTTCAAATTGTCTAATCAATAGTATTTCTGATAGACTTGCTCATGCTTTATTTTTAAACCTCTACTTCCAGATTCTCTCAGTTTGACCAAAAATAGTATCTCATTTAAACAATATAAAGTATTTCATTTAATCCTATAACAATGTACTGATGTGAACATGTATCAGTAAGCACTGAGAGAGATCTATTTTCTTCAGCAGTGGCTCTTGTTTTAAAGTCCGTAGAAATGTAGAAGACAATAAAAGCGCCAGGAGAAAAAAGAAGTGATAGAAGAATATTCTAAAATTATGAGATTTTCAATAAGAAATACACGGCAATGCAAACCATAACTAATGCAAAGGAGTCTGTTATTAACTTGTCGACTTTGTCAATGAATTAAACACATCTCTATTATTTTTGTTCTTCTTCTGTCTAATCAGTACATTTTATGTTATGCCAACTACGCTTATCTTTGTAATGACCAATTAAATAGCCTACACATAAGCCTTTAACAAAACCAATTAAACCAACGCCCACAACGACACTAAAAGCTATTTTTGCAGCTGTTTTGCACACACTTTTAACCTCACCCATAGATACACCTCTATTATTTTTATTTTCGATTAAGCTTTTATTTATTTCATTATACTGCTTTAGTTATATTACCAGATGCATATACATCTTGCTATGCTTGGCGCATCGTTGAATCTATACGCCAACTGCCTTCATTTTATTCTTTTGATTTTCCCGCATCATTAGAACCATCACGTATGCAGGAAGAACCAGTACCAATCATTGTACAGATTATCCAAAGTGAACATGAAATTTCTTGAACAGCAGGTACAATTAAAGTTGTACTGGCTCACCCCGCTGCAAGCAACGGAGTATGTTCACGCCACCGCTCCAAACTCCGTTAAAGAAGATAACACAATACGATTTTGTATCAGCAGAAGTCAACAAACAAAAATGTAATTGAGAAATAGCATTATCACTGACGGTTACTGGGGAAGTTTTTCATTCCCGCAGCAAGCTAGCGGGGTATTCAACTGAAATAAAATTTAGCTTCTAGAAGGCCTAAATTGTAAAATTTTACAAAAATATTAAATTGAGGAATGTGTAAAATCATTTGAAATAAAGAATAGATTTATTGTGCTGAATGACCTGATATGTTTTTATTTCATTTTCAGCCTCTTGCAATGTATTTAGAGAGTTATCCCACAAAACCATAATTTATTCATTTTCTAGCTCATCAAGATATGGAGCAAACGAGGATAGAGCCTCAGCTTTTTGGGACTCGGATTTAATCTCGGATGCCAGATTAAGGGCTTTTTTAAGGATCTCTTCTTTTCTAGGTTCGTCCAGGTGCGGGATAACATACGAGAGAGCTTCGGGCCTCATGTCCTTATCTTTAAGGCCAAAAGCTAATTGAAGGACTTGTTCCAGAATTTCTTCTTTTTTTTGCTCGTCTAGATATGGAACAAGAGATGAGAGAGCCTGTACCTTTTGATAGTCAGAGAAAATCACCTCTATCAGTTCAAGGGCCCTTTCAATAATAGCTTCATTTTTTAATCCGTAAAGGTGCGGAACAAGTGAGGAAAGTATCTGGAATTTTGTATCTCCATATTGAAGATTGTGTGAGAAGCAAAAGATATTTTCAATAAGCTTTTCTTTGCCTTGCCCTCTCAGGTGAAGAAGAAGTGATGAAAAGATAAGGGCTCTTTCGTTCTCATCCTGAATATGGGAGGCAGATTCAAGGGCTTTCTCTATAGATTCGGCTTTTTTTGGCTCATCCAGGTACATGACAACCAGAGAGAGGGCCTGTGACCTTAAATCCCCATATTGAATTTGGGAGGCAAAATCAAGGGTTTCTTCCATGATCTCTCCTTTTTCCGGCTTTTCCAAACGTGAGATTAGAAGTAAAAGAGCCTTTGCCTTTTGAACCTTATCTTGAATTTCACTGTCAGTATTTTCAACGTTAGTTTTTACAAAATTAGTCTTTGTGGTATGCTTAATCTCTGCAATTTGCTCAATCCGTAAGTCACTGGGACTCTTTTCGCCTATAACTCCCAGACCAGTAACAGGTTTTTCAGAATCGGGCGTTCCGTATTGATCTGGACCCTGAGAAATACCTTTTCTTGCTATGAAGGCTCCGAGCAGCCTGTTAAATTCGTCAAGTACTCTAATTTTATCAATTAAAGTTTGTTTTGAAATTTGTTTTGAGGTTTTTATTGCAATCCTGGCCGAACTATCTTCGGTCATTAGCTTTTGTACTGTTTTATAATCCATAAAAGATGAAATTTCTGTAACTAAATCAGGGTTTCTTTCAAGCAATTTTAAAATCTCCTGAATAAAAACTTGCCTTACATCCTTATCCGTGGGTGCAACAATCATATCTCCCGCGGCTTCTTTCAATTCAATACATTCTGTCGAACATAGTTTTTCCCAGAGTTTTCTTTTAGTCTCCCAAACTCCAGACCCCACCTGTTTGCAGGCTTCTTCAGCCGCTTTTTTAGACCCAATAACCAGATAAGGGATAACAGGTTCGATAAAATCTGCTATTTTTTGTGCCAGCTGTTTAATTATTATGTCCTGTTGCCGCATTATTTCAGCCTTCTATTTAAATATCTCATCGGATACTAGAATCTACAATTATATAGTACTATAATTCAGCATAATACAGGTCCACAGTTAAACAATTTTGGACTAAATTAATTTTTAATAGCAGAAATAAACAATAATATAATGCAATAAATACAATGCGATATATTTTTGATCGAGAACCTATCTGCTACCCCGAGGTATTTAAACTTTTTGAAAGGTTTGGGAGTGTAAGAGAAGAATAAAGAGAAGTATAAGAGAAATATAAAATGTAAGAAAAATACAAATGTGTAAGAAAAGTATAACTGATAAATACTTCTCTTTAAGCTTCAGTTAAAAAACTTCAGTTAATAAGAGTGATGTAATGGAACTTATTGAAATAACAGAAAGCGGCACTGTCGCAAAACCAATCAATGGTCCTACGGATCTGGTTAAAGAGGTAATGAGTTCAACAGCCGGATTATATATGGCAGCAGGGTACGTCCCACCATGGATTGGTTACTTTGCTACTTGAGGAAAAGCAATGTGTAGGCACATGTGCGTTTAAAGCCCCTCCAGAAAACAACCGGGTGGAAATTGCATATTTCACTTTTCCTGAGTACGAGGGATAGGGTGTAGCTACGCGCATGGCTCAAGCGCTTATACGGATAGCATTCGATACAGGGCCTCAACTGACAATTGCTGCGCAGACCCTTCCTGAAGAAAGTGCATCAACAACCATACTAAAAAAGCGTGGTTTTCAATTCGTTGCCGAACTGGATAATTTCGAAGATGGTAAAGTCTGGGAATGGCACCTAAAGAACCCCAGAAGAAACTGAAAAAACATTTGATGGCTAAAGAGTTCCATTAAGAATTAAACGAAAAATTCATTTTTATGAGAAAATCTTGTCAGGTCCCAAAACTCCATAATAAAACTTCTCAAAGGAGAGTTTAAAGATCCAACTTTGCCTTAAAGATCTAATGCTGTTGTTTCCTATTTCTTGCTCTTTCTATACTTTAATTTATATTAAGAAGAGGCCATCGACTTCATGGTCATTACGTGTCTCTATATCCTGACTTTGACAGTTAGATAAAACGCATATGAAACTCTTCGAATAATAGGTACAAAGAAATGAAAGTGCTTTTCCCCTTACTTTTTTACATATTAACATCATCATTATCTTGGGCATTAAGGTTGTACTTATTTAGAATGAAAGATATTCAGACATACCAAAAAACGCACTTTGCCAACCAGATATTTTGAAATAAGGATTTTCTGGACGATAACTCTTACATGACCCTGATATAACGGCGAATGCTCATGCCAACGTAATCCCTTCCCTACTCACGACCTCCTCAAGATTATTCCATTTCTAGAGATCGTTCACGATGTAATCCCTTGTTCCCAGGTTTGCTCTGTCATCACGATCAGTACTGAGTTAGTATTTCTTGTATACGTATCATATCCAGAGGATGTTGCCTGATCAAAATATGAAATTTCATAGCCATCAATAATCTCTGGGGCTTTAACCATTGTTGTTTCAATCAAATGCCAGCTCCCATCCACTTTAAATCCAACAAAGACATGACCAGGAACATGGACCAGTGATGTATCCACACCTACAGATTCAAGTGCAGATGCATAAAGTACAGCTAGATCGTCACAATCTCCCCCTTTCAGGGATAACGTTTCGGACGGAGTCTGGATATAATCTACACCGGTCCCCAGTGGGTCATTAGGATCGGAGACGTAATACACTCCGTATTGACCAAGTGCATCAAAAATTAGTTTGGCTTTGTCCAGATCGTCATCGGTGCCCATTGTCGCACTTGCAGCAATACTCCTCACATTCGAATCATGTGGATCGATATAATATGAATAGAACGATTTTGATGAGATACCTGCATCTGCAGATGCTAACTTAGCAGTATCTGATAACGGAAGCGCATTTTTACCGTATACCTTGAGAGGAACAGTGCTTTCCACAACAGGCTGTTTTGTTCCTAACGAACTGTATTCGAGTTTCAAATACAGATTTTTCGTCGATTCTTTGCCAGCCTTTTCAAATACCTTTTCGGGTATGTTTGGGGTTATTCCTATTTTCGACGCTTTATTCGGAGATATCTCATTGATAGATGATGAGACCCAATCTCCACCTTCAACACGTGTAGACAGAACAATATTTTCTGCAGACGACTCCCCGTTGTTAGCAATAGTCACCTGGAAAAGCTGCTTTTTATTATTCACATAATAACTGTATACTGCTGGACTCACACCAGACATATCGGATACTGCACTTGAAACCACCAGTTTTGAAGGGGAGTAGGACTCATAATCTCCAACAATATTCATTTGTTGTCCAAATTTTAAGGTCACTAACTGGGGTTGAGGGAAATGATAATTGTCTACATTACCATATTGCACTTTGTATGTACCGGGCTTCAATTCTATTGATATCTGCCCCTTACCCTGAAATTCTCCATCTATGAATATGTCACCGTTCACAGGAGAAGTTTTGACAATTAGCTTTGATACTGTCCTGGAATTAGGGTCTGTACCAAACTTAAAGATCTCCTGATAATCTCCGTATAAGTCTCCATCAGAATTTTCGCTCAACGGATTGGTTTTATACTTGTTTACTTCGTCAAAATCCGAGATATTATCGGAATCAGTATCGCCGTTTGCAGGATCAGTATGGAGTGTGCTGACTTCATATCCATCTGAAATTCCATCAGAGTCCGAATCAGATTTGAATATACTGGTATCATGCTGAATCTCACTGGGAGTGTTTAATCCGTCTCCATCAAAATCCACAACAATAGCCCCTACCCCACAAAGAGCAATAATTATTATTGCCGGAGTAGTATAATTGAACCTGAGCCTGTGAGCAGCCCCATACAAAACAACAAGTACTATTGCTAGCTTGGCTAGCCTGACGATTGTATGTGAAATGTCAGCATTAATCAAAAGTACTCCCCCTGAAAACAGAAATTATACTATAAACCCAGTTAAACTGTCAAAAAATAATATGTGAGTGTAATTATTTGAAAGTTTCTCCATTTTTTATTCTGAGTTTCGTTAGGTCTGAGTTTGGGGTTCAGAAGACAGATTTTCGGGAAAGCAAGAAAAGATCCTAAGCATTTTTTATTCTCATTTAAGAAATAAGGATTTTTGAAGAGAATTTTACATTATATGAAACGTGAGTTTATTTGTAGGCATTATTTATGAGTAGGTGCTTACAAAGAACAAACAGATAGATCAGCTTAATGAAATCACATAGAAATAGGCGGCAGACATCAGAGCTTAACAGAAAACAGTAAATTGAATACTTACTTTTGTCGGAAGTTGTTGATAATAAGCCCGTGTAAGTTCTAATCTCGCTTGTTCTGAGGCAAATATCCATACAACAAATTTTAAGCTTGGAATGAGTTTTGATTACAGTTTACTTAAATGTTTAAGCCTATGTATAATTTAATTTGTGAACTAGTATTCATTTACTATTATTAATTAACAAATACTTGTTATTTTTACAAAATAATTAGGATAAATAAAAGTTTTTAAAGATTGAGTTGGATATGTTATAAGTATATAATGAGAAGATAAATGGAGAGCATTGCCCATGAAAGCAAACGAGAAAGCTTTTTTACGTTTTTTAGAAGGGTCAGACAAACATTTTATAATTCCTGTATATCAGAGAAATTATGATTGGAAAAAAGAGCAGTGTGAACAATTGTTTTGTGACATAATAGAAATAATCGATAACAGCTTTCGTAATCATTTCATGGGAAGTATTGTTTCTATTTATTATGAAGAAGGAGGACAAGAATACTTAATTATCGATGGACAACAGAGAATTACTACGTTGTCTGTGTTACTTTTAGCAATGTATAATTTGTTAGACAGAGAAGAAATTAAAGCTACTTTCAATAAAGAGCAAATAAAAGAAGGATATCTAGTAAATAAGTACTTGGAAAACGAGAAAAAAATAAGGTTAAAGCCAATTAAAGAAGATAACGAGGCATTTTTGGCTTTGTTTGAGAATAATGAGGATTATTTCATTAAGAATTCTAATATAACAGAGAATTATAAATATTTTTGCTTACAGTTAAAACAGCATGAAAAATCCATCGATGATATATTCGATGCGATAAAAAAATTATTTATAGTTGAAATTGAGCTAAAACAGGGTGAAGATAACCCACAGTTAATATTTGAGAGTATAAACTCAACGGGACTAAGCCTAACGCCAGCAGACTTAGTAAGAAACTTTATTCTCATGGGGTTAACTGACAAGGAACAGAAATATTATTACGAAAAGTACTGGAATAAAATAGAAAAAAACACAAATTATGAAGTAAGTAATTTCATACGTCACTATTTAACATTAAAAGAGAGGAAAATACCCAAACAGGATAATGTATACTCTAGCTTCAAAAGATACACTTTGAACTATAAATTAAATACTGAACCTCTATTAAAAGAATTGCTCGAATATTCAAAATATTATAATAGATTTGCTCTAGCAAATGAGCCAGATAAAGATTTGAATGAAATCTTACAGAGAATTAACAAGCTTAATATCACTGTTTCATATCCTTTTTTGCTGGAAATTTATAGTGACTATACTCAAGGTGTAATTAATAAGGAAGATTTAAAAGAAATACTGTTACTTGTAGAATCATTTTCTTTTAGAAGGTTAATATGCGACGTTTCCCCAAATGCCTTAAACAAAATTTATATGACACTTGGCAGGGAAATCAAAAACTATCCCGATTATAAAGAAAACTATGTAGCAATATTAAAATATCTACTCAAGAAGAAAAAAGGAAGTCAAAGATTCCCTGAAGACAAAGAATTTGCTGAAAAATTCGTGTCAAAAGATATTTACAATTCTAAAAACTGCTCATATATTCTCGAGAGGATAGAAAACTTTGGAAATCGAGAAAAAGTAGATGTTGAAAGTCTTTTAATGTCCAATGAATTAACAATTGAACACATTATGCCAAAAAATCTAAGCGATCAGTGGATTAAAGATCTTGGTGCTAGTTGGAGAAGCATTTATGAAAACTACCTAAATACCATCGGAAACATAACATTAACTGCGTATAATAGGGAAATGAGTAACAAAAATTTTAATCAAAAAAAGCTGATGGAAAACGGGTTCAGTAAAAGCAAATTATATTTAAATGAGCATTTAAAGAAAACTCCACGGTGGAATGAAGGTACAATTAAAAGAAGAGCTTCTATTTTAAAAGATGTTGCTTTGGAAGTATGGATGTATCCTAGTACACAATATGTTTCTTCGACTGATATTTCCCCTATATACTCATTATCGGATGAACATAATTTTACAGGTGAAAAAATTAGCTCCTGTATTTTTTTGGGAAGGGAACGAAAAGTGTTATCTTGGAGAAAATTATACGGGCATGTAGCAAGAGAACTTTACATGACAGATCCCTCTAAATTTAAGTTATTTATAAATGATAATGACTTTACAACTTCAAAAAATAAAAAATATATATCAGAATCAGAGACTGATTTGCGTTCTCCCATAAAAATAAATGAATCGACATTCTTAGAAGGCAACTTAGGTACAAGTTATATTATAGAAAACATTAGAAAAATGATGAAAAAATTTAATATAAGTGAAGACGATCTTGTAATCAAACTTCAAAGAGAGATGAAAGCACTTGAGAAGTTTGAGTATATAGAATGTGAGGAAGCAAAATCTAATGTAATGTAAATCTGATAGAATCTGTCCCAAAAGCCACTTTATTCTTATAATCATTGGGAATTTCAAAGTGTTTTTATGATCTTGAGCTTGATTGATTATTCGAAATACAAAGCCCAAGAAGCAAATTTCAAGTTTTGAGATGAGCTCTCAGAAAAAACATTGATTTCCCAAAATATAACCAACATAACAAATACGAAATAATTTTTGAATGAAAAAGAGTTAACTAATTATAAATTTCCAAAAAAATTTTGCATAAAATTAATTAACCAATTACAAATAAACGTTATTTAGGATGATGTCCCCAAAAGAAATCCCAAGAAAAAAACTAAAATCGTGATATCAAATACGTCGAAACGAGCTCTTAGAAAATTAAGTATATCTGACCCATGCTTTTCTATAGCTAACTTAGCATTTTCATCAGTAAAAGAACTGCTAATAAACTCTCTTCTATATTCCTCCTCCAAAGCTTTAAACAAAGTTTGTAACCACATTTTCAATGCACCTTATATAATTACAATAAAGTTAACATTGATAAAATTTTCTATATGTAGTACGAAGTTAAATTTATCTGCTTTCTTCCAGTTCGTTGCAACTTTAAAAACAGGAGCTTCTAATAATCCGAATAACTTACTATTTATCCAGTTGATGAACAAGAATGCCTACAATCCGCAGGCTAAGTGTATCTGGATTTTCTAAATCGATTGTCTCGGAAGTATTATTAAATAATAAGGAATTTTGAGGAATATAGTAAAACCTCAACTAATTCGTGAGTTTACTATATTTTCTCAACTAATTCATGAGTTTACTATATTTTCTCAACTAATTCATGAGTTTACTATATTTTCTCAATTAATTCGTGAGTTTACTATATTTATTTGGTCACTACAATATATCTAGAAATAGTTTTAGTATTACTGCCTTTAGCATTCTTTACTGTTAAGCTTACAGTATATTTTCCAGCTTTACTGTATTTATGTACAGGGTTCTTGACTGTGGAATAGGCTCCGTCTCCAAAGCTCCATTTCCATGAAGTTGGATTATTGGTACTTTTATCAGTAAACTGAACCTTCAAAGGCGCTTTTCCTGACCTTGGAGAAGCAGAAAAAGCAGCAACAGGTGCTTTTGCAGTAGAAGAATACCGGACGCTTAAAAAAGCAAGCGGAATTTTGTAGTAGCTGCTGTGGTTATGTTTATCGTACGTAAGCTTGCTATCCTTGCCGGCAGTAAGGAATTTGCCTACATCCCAGGTATTAGCACCGTAGTAAGGTCCCGATTTCACTCCGGATGCTAGTTTATTCCCACGAAACTTATAGTTCCCATCCACACTGGAAAGGTAGATTGCTGTAAGTTTTGCTGATTTCCAGCCATCTGTAAGCTTGGATGTGCCAAATGCAGTCGAACCAGTGTAGCTTGTGTCATCAGGGTTGACTGTGTCATGACCCTGGTTGATCCAGTAATTCACCTGGTCAGCATCGCCATCATTATATGCAATGATCAGGGTCATCGCCTTGATCCGGCCGTCAAACGAAGAATCGATCTTTGAGGTTGCAGCTTTCACGTTCACCTTATTACCTTTGATCGTGTTCTTGAGATCATACCACATCAGGTAGTCACTCGTCACGCGGTTCATATGGTTATTGACCCACACAGGTCCCTTTCCACCTTCGCCTGGGAACGAGTATGATGTATTAAAGGTCTCATGCTTCTGGAGCTCATACTTGCCATCACCGTTTGCATCGATGTCGATGGTAATTTTGCCCCTACGATTCTCCTTCATGTGGCCATCAGAGACGGTAACGTAAAGCCTGGCCCATTTGACGTCCGTGTATGCAGGCAGTACGAAAATTTTCTGTGCGGGCGTGGCAAATCCCGGATATGAGTCATACCATAGCCCACCGGAGACAGTTCCTTTCTGGACAGTTGTCAACGGAATGCCACCAGCGTAGCTGTTCGCAGTGGTTAGAGATCCTGCCGAAGCCATGTCCAGTAACAGCAGCATTACCAGTATTGGAAATATATATTTAACATATTTGAAGTTCATATTCGTCACCTGAAAAAGCAGGACAACGACCTTACCAGGTCGACTCTGCACAAATAACATTGTTTGTTTTCTGTTTCCAAAGCCTGAATAATCGTCCAGAACCCTAAGACCTGCTCCTGTATTTTACTGACTTTTACTGAGATTCCTGCTATGCCGATGCATTTTTTCTCTTCAAAGGACGGCAGAGTTGCTGCCTTTGAGGCTCACAAGATCTTTCTGGGGATTGGAAGTTTGTGTTGTGATAAAAATAATCATGGCAGTTAGTTCTGCTCAGTACCTAGCTAGGTATCTGAGTTACTGAAGTTGATGTTGCCAAGCTGCGAGCCTTTGTATTTGGTGATGTCCATGCAGTTGCTGAGATTACAGGAAGGTTAAAAGCAGGCAGATGCTCAGATTAGAGTTCAAGTGTTTTTTATAATGTTCATTGATTTTTTCAATGTTGAACTTCTAATAATGAAATCAATCTTACTCACATTTTCCACAAACTTTGACTTATAAGAGAGGATTTGTTTGTCACAACACTATTACTTCATGAAAGAGTTACGAATATGAATTATTTAAATGTTATTAATTAATAGGATTAGCATTAATTAATATAGGAGATAGTAACATAATTATTAATATTAGTAATATTAAACTTGTGAAAGTAATAGCAAAAATATAAATTAAATACATTTTGAATCTATGACCAGAAAATACAGCCAAGCATGGAAAAATCAATCAAAACTCAAACCAAAGAAAAACAGTCTCCGTAACCGAAGTAAATATGCACTGAATATCTATCAGGTGAGAGTAAGTGGTGATGGATATCTATGGGGGCATTTGAAAGACCTATTTTTGTGTGGTCGTAAATAATCTTCATGGTCTATACAATGTCTTTAATATCACTAATCAACTCTCAAGTATGAAACATAACTCCTGATGGCATCCCTTATGTCTTCCGAGTGTGAGAATAACCTCATTTCTCAATAATTTCATCAAATATACTCAAAAGGGTATCGGGACGAGAAGCCCCTATCCTCACAAGTTCTGTATATATCGCTCCCCCAGGTAATTTCAACTTTATCAATAGTATCAATATTTGGTTTAAAGTTAGAGGCCGCCCCAAAACCAACTTTACTCTCAAATCAATAAATTTTCGGAATTGTCCCAATGATTCGAAGCTTGAGTGGTAATTGCAAGTTCGATATATAATGAATTGATTTTGAGTTTTGGACCAACTCTAAAGTTATCTTAAAGCTGGTCCGACTGCCTAGGATTATAGAAATTTATTATTGAGGTTGTTTCAAAACTACCTCCAATCCTTCTGGATCAATATTTTGGAGTAGATAAACAAGATCAACAGGGCTAAAAGGGATTATTCTGAAAGCAATGCACCGGTCATATAAGAAGAGCGCTTAAAGAGTCAGACTTTACGAGTAATAAAAAGTTAATATTTATCACAAATAATAGAATTTATCAAGATAAAAATAGAGATTTCTTTAATAAATCTCTTATGACAATATTGATTATTCAGAGTATGGGATTCAGAGAAGCTATTTAAAAAATATAAGACGATTATTTAATAACGGTTACCGGGAAAGTTTTTCCATCCCCGCAACAAGCTAGCGGGGTATTTGACTGAAATAAACATCTCTATTTATTGCTCTCGCTGACTCGTTTTTACTTATTGTCCGCTACTGTTATTTTGATAACGAATTCAGTTCCAGAATCCCTGTTCAAGTCAAGTTCTCCATCCAACTGGTCTACCAGGATGGTTACCAACTGGATTCCAAGGGTATCGAAGTCTTCCAGATTGATGCTTTCAGGTATACCTATCCCGTTATCCGAAACGGTCAAAATATAACTTTTATTTTTACGTGCTTCATTACTGTCTTCAGTTTCGCAGTCTTCAGATTCTCCGCTTTCTTCCCTGAAGAGTTTTATCTTGATTTCTCCGTTTTTCCCGCCTGGAAATGCATGTTTGAGGGAATTTGAAACCAGTTCATTAACAATCATTCCTAATGGGACTGCAGTGTCCATATCAAAAAAAATAGCTTCCTCGATTTCCAGGATCATTTTGGCTCCTGAAGCTCCAACATTGTAACACCTGAAGAGCTCTTCAGTAAGCTTCTGCAGGTAAGTTGCAAAGTTAAGAATACTGACTTCTTTTGACCCATACAATTCTTCGTGGATCAAAGCCATAGAAATAACCCTATTCTGGCTGTCCCTGAAAGCTGCAAGCACTTTTGAAGTATCATAAATATCACTGCCAGCGAATTTTTCAGCCTGCAGGTCGAGCAGAGAAGAGATCACTTGTAAGTTATTTTTTATTCTATGATGGATTTCCTTTTTACGGACTTCTTCAATCTTTTTCAGAGCATATTCAGCCTTTTTCCTTTCTGTGATATCCTTCATTATCCCAAGGACTTTGTTTGTGAGATAGTTTCCTTTTTGAAGGTAGACTCCGTGATCCTCTATATGGATATAAGTTCCATCTTTCCTTCTAAAACGATATTCCAGATGGAAGTTTTGTTTACTTTCAGTGTTTTTTATGCTTTTGTCGCAGTCATTTATCTTTTGGTCGCAGACTAACCTCTGGTCATCAGGATGGACATTGTTTAACCAGAGCTTAAGTCCGGTGCTCAGTAGTTCTTCCTGAGTATATCCTGTAACCTTTTCTGTTGCCCCTGCCCAGTAAATTTTATCTTCCTCAATATCATACTCGTACACGAGCTGGCCAGTCTGTTCTGTTACGATCCGATATCTTTCCTCACTCTTCTGAAGCTTTTCTTCGGCCTTTTTACTCTCGGTTATATCTCTGGCAATAACCGAGACAGCTATAAGTTCTCCAGAGATGTCGAAAACTGGAGACAGAGTCATTGAGACATCGATAATCTTACCGTCTTTTCTTAACCTTGAAGTCTCGTACTGGTGAATCTTTTCTCCCTGTTTTACCATCTCAATTAGCTTCTGTGTTTCATTTCCCAGAGCGCATGGTATTAAGATTGTTGCAGGCTTCCCCAAAACTTCTTCAGCTGGATACCCATAGATCTGCTCTGCCCCCAGGTTCCAGCTGGTAATGAAACCGTCAAGAGACCGGGTTACAATAGCATCATTTGACGATTCCACTATATTCGCTAAGTTCTGAACTCTTTCTTCTGCTTTTTTACGCTCAATGGAATACTGGATAGAACGTTTCAATAATCTACTGTCTACCTGCCCTTTGACTAGATAGTCCTGAGCGCCTTTCTTTACAGCCTCGATTCCGATTTTTTCATCATTCATTCCCGTCAGAATTATAATGGGAATTCGTGAGTTTCTTGAATGAATTTCAAGAAAAGTATCAATGCCATAGCTATCTGGCAATCCCAGGTCAGATAATATTATATCAAATGGATTCTCTTTAAGAAGACTCAAACCTTCATTCAGGATCTCAACAGTTTTAAGTTCACATCGAAAGTCGGCGAACTCTTCGAGCATCTCTTCAATTAAACCTGCATCACCTGGATTGTCCTCAAAAAGTAAGATTTTTACCTTCTCATCCATAGTCAAACCGCCCTATCCGTGTTGTTCTGGCCTTACTTCGATGGCAGCTTTACAATCTCAAGCCAGAAATTTTCTATGGATTTAACCACGTTTAGAAACTGATCAAAGTCAACAGGTTTGGTAATATATGCGTTGGCATGAAGATTATAAGATCTCAGGACATCCTCTTCGGCTTTCGAAGTGGTTAAAACCACAATAGGTATATTTTTGAGTTCATCGTCGCTTTTCACTTCCTCAAGAACTTCACGTCCGTCTTTTTTTGGTAAATTTAAATCCAGAAGTATTATATCCGGGCGCGGGGAACCTGAAAATTGCCCTTCGCCACGTAAAAAAGCGATTGCTTCTTCTCCGTCCTCTACAATATGAAGAATGTTCCCAATTTTTGCATCTTCGAAACCTTCTTCTATTAGTCCAATATCGCCTTTACTGTCTTCTACTACAAGAATCTCTACCGGTTTAAATACTATCCGAGTTCTCATTTACATGACCATCCTGGTTATAAGTCAAAATAAAAATTTCAAGCCTTCCCGAAACTGATTATCGAATTTGAATCAAATTTCTAAAGATCATATTTTTACGGTATAGTCGTTGCCATTATTACAGTAAAGTCAGTATCATGAGATTTATGTAAAGTCAGTATCACGAAACTTATGGTAAAGTCTTTAACATGAAATTTTTACAGGAATTACTGGTAAAGTAAAGTAAAAGATTGAACCCTTACCCGATTCAGATTCTACCCAAATCTGTCCTCCGTGCCTTTCTACGATTTTTTTACAAATTGAAAGTCCTATGCCTGTCCCTGGGTACTCTTCTCTTTTATGAAGTCTTTTAAAAACTTCAAAAATTCTCTCAGAATATTTAGGGTCAATTCCAATTCCATTATCCTTTACTGAAAATAACCATTGATCAGTCTTTTTTTCGGCAGAAATCTCAATTTTCGGGGCTTTTTCACTTCGGAATTTTACAGCGTTGCTTATAAGATTCTGGAACACCTGAGTAAACTGGACAGGATCTGCCGTTACTACAGGTAAAGAATCATAAGATATACTGGCTTCATTTTCTTTTATGGATACCTCTAAATCAAGTAGCACCTGATCCAGAACAGATTTGCAGTCTGTAGGCTCGAATTCTCTGGCCTTTGTAGTCACTCGAGAAAATTCCAGAAGATCATTTATCAGGTTTTGCATACGGGAAGCCCCGTCTACAGCAAAATAAATGTATTTATCAGCTTTATCGTCAAGCTTTCCCTGATATTTTCTTTGCAAAAGCTGTAAGTAACTTGCTATCATTCTTAAAGGTTCCTGCAAGTCATGGGACGAGACGTAGGCAAACTGTTCTAATTCTGCATTTGATCGAGCAAGCTCTTCTAATTTCAGTTTTAACAGCTCTTCTGCCTTTTTCCGCTCAGTAATATCACGGGCGGCTGCAAAAACCCCAATAACTTCACCATTTTCGTCTTTATATATAGAAGCATTATACAAAACAGGAATTAAGTGACTATTTCTGTGCTGAATTTCAAGTTCGTAGTCCAGTACCAAACCTTCCCTGAAGACATGTTGATATCCTTCTCTGGCTTTCTCAGGCTCGGTGAAATAGTCTGAAAAATCAGTCCCAATTAACTCTTTACGGGAATAACCTGTAACCAGTTCTGTAGCTTTATTCACATCGGTTATCTTCCCATCAGGGCCGATAGTAACCAGAGGGTCTAAACTTGCTTCGATCAGACTACGGTTATAAATGCTTGATAACCTCAGAGCTTCCTCTGCCTTTTTTCGCTCGGTAATGTCTCTTGCAATAACGGAGAAAGCTATAAGTTGCCCGGAAACATCCAAAACCGGAGAAAGAGTTACTGAAACATCTATTAATGTATGATCCTTTCTTAACCGCAATGTTTCATAGTGCTGGATTCTCTCTTCCTCTTGGATTTTCTTAACTAATTGCTTTATCTCTCCTTTACGATTATCTGGTTCAAGTATTGAGATATTTTTTCCAAGAATTTCTCCAGTGAGATAGCCATAAATCTGCTCTGCCCCTTTATTCCAACTTGTAATAACGCCATCAATAGACTTGGTTATAATGGCATCATCCGATGACTCGACAGCACTCGCGAGTATCTGTATCTTTTCTTCAGCCTTTTTCTGCTCACTAATATCACGTGCAGCTGCAAAAACCCCAATAACTTCTCCAGCTTCGTCTCTGTAAACCGATGCATTATACAAAACAGGAGTTATATGCCCGTTTTTATGCCGAATTTCCAGAGGATAATTTCGCACCAGTCCTTTCTGGAACACATGCTGATATCCTTTTCTGGCTTTCTCAGGCTCGGTGAAATAATCCGAAAAATCAGTCCCAATTAACTCCTCACGAGAATAACCCGTAATAGATTCTGTTGAATTATTCACATCAGTAATTTTACCATCCGGACCAATAGTTACAAAGGGATCTATACTTGCCTCGATGAGACTGCGATTATATGCGTTAGCCAGTTTTAATGCCTTTTCAGCCATTTTTTGCTCTGTAATGTCCTGAACTGTTCCTCTCATATGGACAGGGATATTTTCCTCGTCAAAAATAACCTCGGCCTGTTCATGTACTATACGCTCTTCTCCACTGGCTAAGGTAATCCGGTGATTAATACTGTAGTTTTTTCCGTTAAAAGCTTCTTTGACAGAATTATTTACATAATCTTGATCGTCTGGATGCACATAATCTAGAAATACATCGAAAGTTGCCCCAAATTCCTGGGGACTGCGCCCGAAGATGCGATAAATTTCATCAGACCAGTACAACTCATTAGTTATAATGTTCCAGTCCCAGTTTCCAAGATGTGCCATTCTTTGAGCTTCAGAAAGGCTTCTTTCACTTTCTTTCAAAGAATTATAGGCTTTTTCAACTTCTGATGTCCTTTCTTCAACTAATTCCTCTAAATTATCAAGGGTTTCTTTTAACCTAGATTCAGCTTCTTTTATGTATGTAATATCACGGGAGATAGCAAGGACGGAAGCCACTTTACCATTAACAAACTCCGGTACTATTCTTGTGTTGAAGTAGTATTCTTTTCCTTGAGGCGATCTATACTGGAATTCCATTGTCTCTGGTTTTCCTGTGGCAAAAACGCTCTGATGATGTTGTTCCCAGAACTTTATTTGTTCAGGATTTCTTCCCAGTTCGCAATGGTTTTTCCCGATGATTTCTTCCTGAGAATGGCCATAAACTTCGGCAGCGGCAGGATTTACATACATATGGCGATTTTTTTGATTGAAGCGGGCAATTATGTCAGGAGAATTTTCTGCAAGTGTGCGGAATTCATTTTCACTTCTAATCAGGGCTTCTTCAGCCTGTTTGCGTTCGTTAATATCACGGGCAACATGCACGCTCCCGACAATTTTTCCTTTGGAGTCATAGAGTGGCGAAACGCTCACTATGAAATAACCACCCAGGCAGTCTTCGCAAATCTCTTCAGTATGTTCAAGCCCATCCTCAAGCAACCGCCTGTGCGGACAAAAAGAGGGAGCTTCGCAGGTCCCGTGAACAGCATGATAGCAAGTTAACCCTATGCATTCTTCCGGTTTCAGCCCCAATCTTGCCGCCATTGCCCTGTTTGCACGAGCAATCCGGTATTCATTGTCAAGTATGGCTATCAGGTCCGGCATTGAATCAAAGGTAGATCCCCAGTATTGTGTGGCTTGAAAAGCTTTCTCTTCTTCCCTTTTGCGCCTGGAACTTTCAATTTGCGTCCATTTCTCTTCTTTTTTAACCAGGGCAAATTGATGGTTGATAACTACATCAATAATTTCGGTTGCACTGCACTTATCGAGGGAATATGTGCACAGGGCTATCATTGAATAGTTGCTAATGATACTGTCGATTTCTTCTTCATAATCAACAAAACTGTTCCAGTCTTTTTTTTCCAACCAGAAGGTGTTTCCACTCAATCTTAAACCGTCATAGCCTTCAGCCAGAGCTCGATTGAGTTTCTCAACCCAGCCATTAAGTACTCTCTGAGAATCGAAAATTCTCTCTTTGACATACCAGTAAGTATAAGGAATAATTTCGATTTGTCCTTTTTCTAAGTAAACATTAATCTCTGGAATAGCTTTTCTAAGGGCTTCTTTTGCCTCTTCCACTTCCAGAGGTTCTGATGTGATCCACATACAGAATTCGTTGTTTTCCAGGCCAGCTTTAAAATAAGGAACTAATATGTCAACCAAATCCTGTTTTGTCTGGTAGAACTGGCAGAAGTGTGTTCCCCAGGGCACCTCTCCAATAATGTCAATCCCAGAATTCCTCAAAACTTTTCCCATTTCAACCCTTTCCGAATCTCAAAGGTAATTTAAAGGCTAGTATTTAACCAGGTGCGAGGAATTCGTCACCTGTAAGTAATCTTTCAAAACCGGGAACCTTGCAGTAAAAACTTGCTGCAATCGCTCGATCTAATCATTTGATGTTTAACGCTCAATTTTTAACCCACTACTTATAAAGTTTTTAGACCCTGTTATTTTCTTATACGCCAGTCATCCATCATTTTCCAATTTATGTTAATTAATAGTTTATAGTAAAGATCTCAAGATCGCTTTACAGTTATTATTGCTATCGATTTCACGTAGACTTTCCTTATAAAAAGCGAGTCGAAATATTTTTGTAAAAAGTAATAAATAGATCCTTTTTCCAAAGACATTTATAAAATAAATTATACATTCATTATGTTTTTTACAGTTATTAGTTATAAAACTGTCTATGATAAATCTCAAAATATTTAATTCTCACTGAAAATTCTTAAAAAGAGCGCAGTAATATTAAAACATAATATTAAAACATAATAAGAATAGTTTAAATGCTGTAGTACTTATGAAGTAAAGTAAATTCCATAAAATAAAACTAATTTATAAAGCATGTTAGGTTTTATAAAATGTATAAAGATTCTGAAATGCAGTCAATACTATTACCACGTGAAGATGGAATGCAACCAAAAATTAAAAGCAATAATATATTCACTGCACTTTAAAGCGTCAGAATCTCTTGATTGCGAAAATTATTCTTTATTGCTTCTTTTCTAAATTACGTCCCGCATTCCCAGCCGCTCATGTAGCATTCCTGTGTCGGCGTGAGTTCATCGATACTTATGCCCATTGATTTGAGTTTCATTTTTGCCACAAAAGTATCAAGTTCCAGAGGTACCTTATGGACTCCGTTCGGAAGCTTATTTTCGGCAATATAACGCACACAGAGAGCCTGATTTGCAAAACTCATATCCATAACCTCGGCAGGGTGGCCGTCACCGGCAGCAAGGTTAACCAGCCTGCCTTCGGCTATGACATTAATGCGCCTGTCGCCGAGATCGTATTCTTTTATATTATGTCTTACAGTCTGGACAGATTTGGCGAGGGAGGCAAGGGCTTCCATATCGATTTCCACATTGAAGTGGCCGGAATTTGCAAGGATTGCCCCGTCAGGCATGGACTTGAAATGTTCGGCTGTGAGGATATCACGGTTTCCTGTCGTAGTAACAAAGATTTCCCCTAATTTTGCAGCATCTGCCATCTTCATGACCCTATACCCGTCCATCCTGGCTTCAAGGGCTCTTACAGGATCGACTTCAGTAACGATTACATTTGCCCCAAGGCCTGAAGCCCTCATCGCAACTCCGCGCCCGCACCAGCCGTAGCCTGCTACAACGACATTTTTGCCTGCTACCAGGAGGTTTGTTGTCCTGTTAATCCCATCCCAGGCTGACTGGCCTGTCCCGTAGCGATTGTCAAAGAGGTACTTGGTCATGGCGTCGTTTACTGCCATTACCGGCATTTTCAGGGCGCCTTCCTTTTCCATCGCATGAAGCCTGTGAATGCCTGTAGTTGTTTCCTCGCAGCCGCCAAGGATATTCGGAAGCAGGTCGGTCCTTTCTTTATGCAATTTAAATATAAGGTCTGCTCCGTCATCGATTGTGATATCGGGCTTGATGTCCAGGACCCGGTCAATTGCTTCGTAATATTCCTGGCTCTCGACTCCATATCTTGCAAAACAGTTTATATTCTTGCGGGTACCCAGGGCAAGGGCCACGTCGTCCTGCGTGCTGAGGGGATTGCAACCAGTGATTGATACCTCTGCACCGCCTGCAGCGAGGGTCTCTACAAGGACTGCGGTTTTTGCTTCCACATGCAGGGCCATTCCTACCTTCAGCCCTTTCAGGGGTTTTTCCTCCTCGAATTTTTTCCTGACGATGGCAAGTACAGGCATATGGTTTCTTGCCCAGTCCATCTTCATGTTTCCGGATTCTATGAGTTCTTTTTCGGTCATATTGATCCCGTAATATCAGATATTCGGTTGAGTTCGATCTTTATTCTAGCTTCAAACATAAGTGTTTGCCTTTTACTTATTCAGGTTCTATAGCAGAATACTTTATATAATTATTTTTATCATAAGTGGAGTTTTCAGGCGTTTACCCTTGCAACAAGTTCTTCTGCGGCTTTTTGAGCCTCCTCCATTACTTTTTGCTCGTCCAGGGCCAGCACTTTGTAATCGTCCATAAGGACTTTCCCATTTACAATTGTTGTCCTGACATCGCTTCCTCTTGCAGAGTACACCAGGTGGGAAGGCACATCAAAACAGGGGGTTAGATGCGGCTTTTTCATATCCACCACAATCAGGTCCGCTTTCATTCCGACTTTCAACATGCCGGTTTCCGTGCCAAGGGCTTTTGCACCGTTCACAGTACTCATTTGAAGCACCTGCTGCGCAGGAAGAGCAGTAGGGTTGAAAGTATTGACTTTATGCAGAAGAGCAGCCGTTTTCATCTCCTCAAACAGGTCAAGGTTATTGTTTGAGGCACAGCCGTCAGTACCAAGGCTCACATTGACTCCTTTTTCGAGCATCTTTTGTACAGGTGCAATCCCTGAAGCAAGTTTCATATTACTTATGACATTGTGGGAAACATTCACTCCTCTTTTCCCCAGAATTTCTATGTCGCCTTCCGAAAGCCAGACACAGTGAGCTGCAAGCACATCCGGCCCTAAAAACCCTATATCTTCAAGGAGGTGTACTGAACATTTTCCGTACCTTTCTTTCATAGCCAGGAGTTCGGCTTCCGTTTCAAGGAGATGGATATGGATTCCGGCTCCGTCCTTGTTTGCTTCTTCCCTCACCTTTGCAAGGAATTCTTCAGAACAGGTATTCGGGGCATGGGGCCCATACATTGTTTTTATTCGGCCGTCAGCCGCTCCCTGCCAGGCCCGAACAAACCGTTTTCCTTCCTTAAGGTCAGCTTCTCCTTTTTCTTCGTTCCAGAGTTCTATGAGCCCGTGGCAAAGCGAGGCCCGAAGCCCTGATGCCTCAACAGCTTTTGCAGTCTCATCCATATAAAAGTACATATCTGCAAAAGAAGTAGTACCTGACTTGATCATCTCCAGACAGGCAAGCAGGCTGCCTTTATAGACGTCTTCTGCAGTCAGTTTTGCCTCAACAGGCCAGATATGCCCTTCAAGCCAATCTGCAAGCTGCAAATCGTCAGCATAACCCCGAAAGAGCGTCATTGCGGCGTGAGTGTGCGTATTTACAAGCCCTGGCATTACTACCGAATGTTTTGCATCAATCACGGTATCGGCACTTTCGCTGGTCTTTTCCCCTATCTCCGTAATCTTTCCGTCTTCAATAACAACAGTCCCGTTTTTGAGGTCTCCCGCATCAGGGTCCATCGTCAGAACGTAAGCATTTTTTACAATTATGTCAGCCATACAATCAGATCCGTCAGGTAATAAACTGAAGCTGTTAGACTATTCTGAATTTAAGGATGCTGTCCAAATTAAAGAAATACTGGACTTAACAGGTAACTGTGATTAAAAGGTATTGGAATTAAGAGGTTATCCTAAAAAAAGTTGTCCTGAGAATTATGCTAAAACCATGTGAAAAAAGAATTTCATGATTATTCACAAATAAAAATTTTTGAAAATATAAATATTTTTGAGAACAAATAAATTTTTGAAAAATGGATTTTTGCAGCGTTGGCGCTTTACTTTCGGACTTTACTCCATCAAAATTAAAGCCTTTGAAGTCTACTCGAATCTACTCCTTACTTAGAGCCCCTGTTCGCAGTTCTAGCCTCAAGGTTCAGTGCTTCAAGGTAAAGGCACATGATTTTCAGCCTTTCCTCGGCAATCTTTTTTGCGGTATCGGTGTTCAACTTCTCAGGAATTGTGAAAGGTTTGTACTGCATATATTCGTTAAAGCCTTCAATAGGGTCTTCAATGTACACGGTTCTTTTTGAACTCCCTTTATCCATCCCTGTTGTGTACTTTAACATCCTGAGAGCTCCCATGGAAAGAACAGCCCTGAAGATCCCTACTGCTCCAAGTGCATCAAGCCGATCGGCATCCTGCAAAATTCGAGCCTCGAGCGCTTCCGGGCTTTCCCCTGCGCTGAAGCGGTGAGTCCGGATACAACCAGTAACAGCTTCAATAACTTCTTTTCCGAGCCCCATTTTCGAAAGAAATTCAGAAGCGATCTCGGCACTGTATACGGCATGGTCCCCGCCTTCTTCATGTTCCTTAATTACGCCGACATCGTGGAGGAGAGCTGCAAGCTGCAATACTAGAAGATCTCCCCCTTCTTCTTTCTGGATTTCCAGGCAAAGAGCTTCTACCCGGTTTATATGGGACATATCGTGGGAACTGGGCTCGCCTTCAAGAAAGGTAGCTACAAATTCCCTCGTTTTTCCTATCAGGTCCATATTCAGTATTCCATTTCTGCAGCCATAGTTTTAAGATATTCTTGAATTTCAGAAATCGCCTCGGAGAGAACTTTTTTATTATCATAGGTAGTGATTAATTTCACAAGTTCTTCTTTTCTCTCCTTTTTCAATTCCACCCCAAACCTGATCATATTTTCAAGCGCCCGGGTAAGGTTATCAACTATCGAGACTGTAGCCATCTTGGAAGTCCGTGAGAGAGGGTTCAGGTCAATGGTTATAACAGTCTTTCCCATTTCTACAAGTTTTTCACACCTGTCGCCGTCTTCCAGTGGGACAAGCACCACATCTGCGGAATAAATCCCCCGACTTTCTACCAGCCGCCTGGCATGAGAGAGTTCAAGGCTAGCATCCGGATTTTTCCCGAGTACCTCGGAAGCTCCGTTGGCTTTGAGCTGTTCTATTATAAGGTGGACCCTTGTTTCGGTTCTGTGGAAGAGATTGACTTCTATCTTTGCCCCTGTAACATCTGCAAGAGCAACAACTTTGTCAGGAGCGAGAGCTGCGACATTGCCGTTTACGGAGATAACAGGGTTCTTTGCCAGAAGCAGGGCAGCAACTGCAGCCCTTTCCGCATAAAGGGCAGATTTGGTACTTCGCTCGCCTATAAGGTAATCAAAGCTTTCGCCTCTTCCCTGGGAAATTAGCCCCTGAATGCTTGTAATTCCCATTTTTACCCCCGCTGCAACCCTTTCGCGGGCTAGCAGGGATTCATACCTCGGGTGGTCTTTGGGTATCTCGGTCATATCGGTCGCTTACCTTTTTTTAATTTACTTCCCAGTACTTTTTTTATTTATTACCTAAGTTTGTAAATGAGTTTCATTGGTTTTAATATAATTGCCTGATCAATTCAAAGCACTCAAATAAAGTACTCGAATAACAGCACTCAGGCAAATACTCTGGATTATATGCCATCTATTGACCCCAGTTCTTTATTTATGTTCCATTTAAGCTGTAGAGGGGATCAATTACATAGCAAATTTTCTGTTAATCTTTTTTCTGTGAATACTTTCTCAAATATTTTGTATTTCCCATGTATAACTCAAAAATTATATTTTTTTTACCTGAGTTTATCCATTTATCAGTCTTGGCACACAGGTACTTATGCCGTATTCCAGCACCTCTCCAAACTCCTGGAGGGCTTCGTAGAGACGAAACTCCTGGGAGTAAGGGGCAATTGCAAAAACCGTATCCCCAAGCATTGCCTGGGAAGCGAGCCCACCGCTTGCGTTTGCAGCTTCGATCACATCTTTTGCCCTGCTGCTCATAAGGCCGGTTTTACTGGCAAAAGCTTTTGACTGCTTCATGAAGTTCTCAAGAGTGGGTTTCTTAAGCAGCTCGGACATGGCTACTTCTCCCGCACTGTTTATTTTTGCGGCTGCAGCTTCATCCCTCAGGATCGAACCGGTAGAGATCTCGCCAAGTACAATACAAAAAACCCTGGCTTCGGGAGCCGGAATCCTGTCCACAAGCCCGAATTCGGGCCCACCCGGCTGTAGTCTGATAACTACTCCACCGCTGGACTGGGCAGCAATGTCCCCAAGTCCACTGCAGTTGACAACTTCAGCCACGTGGGCATACTCAGTGAGTCTTTTTACAGTCTGGTCCTGGGAAAGTGCATTGTTCAGGGCATAAGCTGTCCCTAAAGCTCCTGCACCTGAAGCTCCAAACCCGCATCCGGTTGGAATTTCTGCCCAGCTTCTTATTCTTACAGGCGATTCAGTCATCATCTCTGCGACTGTCCGAGTAGTTCTGCCTTCAACCCTTTTTCCATTAAGGAAGATTTCAGTCTCTTCTACAGACTTCCCGATCTTTACTTCGGTGGTCACGCCTCCATTCAGGACGATTCCGCAGCCTGTAGAACCCTTGCGATGAGGGTCTTCATGCTCGTGGATCTGGAAAAAACCTGTGATGTGTCCCGGAGCATAGGCCTTTGCCTGAATGTCCGCTCCTTCACTCTCATATATATACATAGAAAACGCCTTTTTGCCACTTCAATCATTTTTTTCAAAGTTCGTTCATGTTTTATAGGATACTTTGCAAAATATTTTCTGATTTCTGTAAGGATTTTTGTAAAATACTCTGGGATACTGTGCAGCAGATTTTTACTTTAACAGATCGGCTACCTCTTTAAGGATAAAGGCTGCAAGTTTGCGTTTGTTCCCGCTTACGTGCCTTGGTTCGCTTTTTTCCCATCCAAGTAGGTACAATTCATTCTCCTCAGTGCCCATTCCGCCTTTTGCGACGTCATTTGCTGCAATCAGGTCCAGTTTTGACGTTTTAAGGGTTGAGGCTGCCCTTGTGAGGAGTTCATCTTTTTCAATTCCGGTTTCAGCCTTGAAACCTATAATCACGAGGTCAGGATACTTTTGACGGCATTCTTTAATCAGTTTGCGGGTAGGTTTCAATCTCAACATAAGTTCTCCTCCCGATTTTATCTTTTCGGGAGAAGGCTCGGCTGTATAATCTGCAATTGCTGCCGAACTGATAAGGATATCGTACCCTTTCTCAAGTTCCGAGAGGACAGCCTCGGTCATGTCGGCGGCGCTCTCTGCAAAAATCTCCCTGATCCCTGCAAATCCAAGCCGATCTCGATGAACCAGGGTTACATCAGCTCCATTGCGGTAAGCTTCAAGGGCAAGTTCCCTGCCGGTTTTGCCCGAAGCCCGGTTCGTTAGAATTCGGATGGGATCCAGACTTTCGGCAGTAGAGCCGCTTGTAATAATTATCTTGCGGTTTTCAAGGGTTTTGTTTCCGAGAGCTCTTTCTACCTCAAGCACAATTTCTTCATTTGCCGCAATTTTTGCGATGCCTTCTTCAAGTCTGGGGCCCACAATAGAGATTCTCCAGCTTTTCAATTTTACCAGATTCTCAGCCACAGCCGGGTGCCTGAACATTGATTCGTGCATTGCAGGAACAACCATTACAGGCACACCAGAGCCAAGGGCAGTTGTTGCAAATGAGGTGACAGGAGTATCATCTATCCCGTATGCGATTTTTCCTATGGTATTTGC
The DNA here is from genome assembly GCF_002505485.1 of Methanosarcina sp. UBA5. Classification (GTDB taxonomy): domain Archaea; phylum Halobacteriota; class Methanosarcinia; order Methanosarcinales; family Methanosarcinaceae; genus Methanosarcina. Next base: position 29,019 of record NZ_DAVG01000048.1, read on the forward strand.
GGTTGCAGGGGCTATAAGGAGAAGGTCGGCCCTGCCCTTGAGCCCGCAGAACTCCACATGTTCAACCCTGCCTCCAAGTTCGGTAATTACTGGATTTCCGGTAGCATAGTGCAGGGCATCAGGGTGCAGAATACGCGTGGCAGCTTCTGTCATAACAGCATGGACCTCAGCCCCGTTTCTTATCAGCTCTCTTGCAAGTTCAACTACCCTGACAGCTCCAATACTTCCCGTAACGCCAAGAACTATGGTTTTCCCGGCAAGGGAAGAGCTCTTTTGCCCCTGAATCCAGAGTGTGGGATGGAACTTTTCGGCTCTGGACCTGATGGCCTTTTGCTTATCTTCTTTATCCATTTCATCTACTCGATCCGGTCCCTTTGACCGGGACTTTCCTGGTTAGGGTTCTTGCCCGTCTGGGTTTAAAAGTCTTTCAATTCGGTTCTCATTCAGGCAGCGGAGTGATCTATAAGGTTATAAGCTAGGCAATAATTTCTTAAATCAACTTGCTTTTCAGAAAACACTCCTGAAAGCAAAGTGACATTCAATACTATATTATTAAAACTTTCGAAATAATAAGGATTAAATTGATAACGAGACTTTATAGAAAGCTTTTATTTTATTAACCCGACATTTAAGTCAAAAATAATAGAGTGGAAGGGAGACAAATTAACGACAGGAAAGAAAAAAAAGAAGTCTCTGAAGTTACGAAAAAGGGCTTAAGCACAATTTTAGGGAAAATTTCAGGAAAAGAGCAGCTCGAACTTGAAATAGATAGGCTCAACTCGCAGGTCATTAAATTGGAACTCAACCTGCAGAGTGCAAAAAACCAGCTTGAAAAGAAAGAGATTCTTGCAAAGCAAGCGGTTTCGGACAGGCAGGAAGCTGAGACCTTTTTAAACCAGGAACGTATTCGGACCCGGACCCTCTCCCACGAGCTAGAAACAATCAGGGCTGAATCCGAGGGCAAACTGAAGTTTCACGGGACTGAAAACCTGAGCCTGCAAGCTGTTCAGGCCTACCTCTTCAAACTCAAATCCTTTCATGCCCCGGCAGATGACCTGTTGACTGCTTACCTGCCCCCGAGTACCCGGCTCTCAGGTGTGATAAGTGAAAAGGCTCTTGAGCGCGTAGAAGAGGAAACTCGTACGCTTCTTGACAGGCTTGATTCTGAGACCGGCCTTGTACTTTTTTATGATCTTCACCGCATGGTCTGCGAAGCTATAGCCCCTCCTTTTCCGATTACTTCCCCAGCCTGGCAGCTTAGACACAGTTTTGAGGTCTCTTTGCTTGAAGAGAGCTTAAGTAAGGACTATCGCGTGCTTGTCCTTGTCCTGCATGCAGGCGAATCCTTCATAGGTTTTGCTCCTGATGCACAAGTTTTCGATACTGAGCAGCTTATCCGCAGCAGTGTGAAGGAAAAGCACAGTAAAGGAGGCTTTAGCCAGCGCCGCTTCGAACGCTTGAGGGAAGAGGATATCGCACATCACATGGACAAAGTCCTCGAGGCTCTGGATAGGATTCTTGAAGAAAACAAGTTTATTGACTGCGTTATTCTTAGCGGGGATTTTCAGCTAATTGGAGAAATCCGGAAGCGTTTGCCCCTCAACCTTGAGATTATTGAAAAGCCGTCTGATATCAGGGTCGAAAAAGCAGGCAGTGAAGATATTCTCAGGGCGGTCTTGAGCTCAAGAAGATATCTATTGTGAAGCATGAGGACATTTGCTTCAAAGTTCCGAAAAAGCGTCAGAAAAGAACTTTCAACTTTGGATCGATTTAATAATTTTCTTAAAGAGGGCCTTCTATGTTGGACTTACGCAGTTGAGTATTAAAATAAAGCGTGATCATAACAGTATTTTCAGTAATGAAAAGAAAGTTTGGAGAAATAGTTAAAGCAAGAAATTTTACAACCAGGTGCTCGTTTTGGCTGAAATTGAGGATTTCTACAAAGCAAAAATCCAACATTGAAAGAACAGAATTATACTCAATACGCAAAAAAATTAACCGTGAACTTACAGCAAATTCGGGAGACTACCAATTACTCAGAAATCAGAATCCAAGAACCATAAAGTCAGCAAAAGTATAATAAGAGAGTAAACAGTATTTATTACTTTGATATGTATGATAAGAGATTAAACAGTATTTATTACTTTAATATGTATGGGTGAAACATGGTTTGTATTTCCTAATGTAGGTGGAGTTAATTCTAAAAATTGTAGAGGAGGATTACTTAACCGATGGGAAAAAGCAAAACAATATAGCTTTAATTTTGTAGAGTTACCTGCTCATTTTGTCAGAAAAACCGAAACTAAATTTTTAGGATTAAGTGTGGGTGAATTTCTAACTAAAGAAGCTATAAATAAATTGTATTTGAAAGATGATAAACTTCCAAGAGATATTAGATACATCTTTCACACTGAACCTGCTTTAGCCCCGAAATGCTATTTAAAATGGTATAGTGAACCATGGGTAAATCGGTTTATAGAGATGAACATCGATATTGCTAGGCATATGGGATTACCTCCTTCCGTGATAGAAATCCATCCAGGAAAAAAACCTAATACAAACCAATACATTGCTGAATCTGCTATTAAATTATTTAATAACTTTAAAGACGAATTTAAAGTAAAGCCAACAATTCTCATTGAAAATAGAACCGGACATGTAATATCAAATGGAATACAGATGAAAGAGTTCTGGGAGTATTTAATTAAGAATTATCCCTTATATCAGAAGCATATTGGCTTTGTTGTAGATTTTAGGACTATGTACACACAAGTATCCAAAGATTATTCTAATAATGTAAATAGTCATTTTATCAATAACATTGAAACGATACCTGACGAATCTATAAAAGGATGCCATATCCATAATTTACACACGAAAGCTCCAACAATTAGAGATGGTGTACCCTGGCTATCGGTTTTTAATAAAATAAATAACGTTAAAAATGATTTGATATTGAACCCAGAAGTCTTTAGCCTTGGATTAGCAGTAGAAACAAAAAGATTTTGTATTGACATGATAAATGAAGCGAAGACTAATTTTAACTGAATAGCCAGATATTTTTTACGTATTTATTTTTAGCTTCTTGAAACTAACTTAGGTAGGTTTTCTACAAAGTTCGAAAATCAATATAATAGGACTTAAGCGGTTGAACTGAGAAATAAGTATATCAATTTTCTAACTGTCTAAAAAGGGAATTTGATTACAACGTCTATTATGCGATTTTGTACTTCCAGTGCGTAAGTCCTATATAATATAAAAAGATTTAAATATAATTATGAAAAAGGCCCGTTACTATTAAATAGGGTTCTTTGAATTCGAATGATAAAGATGCTAACATTGAAAAATGAAAGAAAAATACGTTTATGTAACTTTACTTCTGAATCGGTGGAGCTTGGGATACTTCTCGCAATTGTAGGGGGATTTCTTGATTCTTATACATTCGTAGGGAGAGGCGGTGTTTTCGCCAATGCCCAGACAGGAAATGTCGTGCTTATGGGCATAGAGGCTGCAACAGGAGAATGGGGGCAGGCAGTGCTTCATGCGGTACCTATTCTGGCATTTATAGTCGGAGTAGTGGTCGCCGAGATGATTAAAAAACCTTCAATGCGTCTATTTATACCGGATTCCGAAAGAGCAGTTTTAATTATTGAAACTGCAGTCCTTTTTATCGTAGGCTTTATACCTTACACAAGCCCGAATATTATTGTAACGGTTGCGATTTCATTTGTCTCTTCAGTTCAGGTATCCTCATTTCGCAAACTGGTTGGTTCTGCGTATAACACAACAATGATTACGGGAAACTTACGTTCAGCTACACAGTATGCTTATGTTGCTTTCACAAAAAGAGATAATGAGTCGGCTCTGCAAGCCATTCGATACTCTACAATTATCCTCTCGTTTCTAGCAGGAGCTATTTTAGGAGGGTTGCTTACATTATTTGTTGGAGTTAAAGCTGTATGGATAGCAGTTATCGTGCTGATATGCTCTGTAATTTTATTCAATAGCGGACGTAAGGATAAGACCGCCGATATTGGAATATAAGTGTAAATGAGTCAGTAATAGTAGATTGGTGAACCACTAAAAACAGATCAGGAGTTTAGTAACAGTTAGAGTAGTAACGATTAGAGTAGTAAATCACTAACAACATATGTGGTAATTCCTGACAAGATTCATGAATTAGTAACAAAAATTATTAAATTATTGACAAAACAACTTTTGCGCAATCTATATCAGCTTTCAGTGCAGGGAAGGTAAGCAATGGCAAGAGACAGAAGAGATTACTATTATCATCAGGCAAAAGAGGAAGGGTACCGGTCCAGGGCTTCCTTCAAGCTCAAGCAGATCAATGAAAGACATCATATTATCAATCGGGGAGACTCAGTTGTTGATCTAGGCGCAGCCCCAGGTGGATGGCTTCAGGTCGCAAAGGAACTGTCCGGGGGTAAGGTCCTTGGTGTGGATCTGCAGAGAATTGTGCCTATTGAGGGTGTCGAGACTATTCAGGGCGATATAAATGCAGAATCAACCATAAAGAAGATTATTAAGACCGTAGGGACAAAAGGAGCTGACGTGGTGCTTTGTGATGCAGCCCCTAATCTGTCAGGAAACTGGTCTTATGATCATGCAAGGTCAATTGAACTTGCAACTTCAGCCCTGGAATGTGCGAAAAAGATTCTTAAACCTAAAGGGAATTTCGTTGTGAAGGTTTTCCAGGGAGACATGTTTAACGATTACATGCAGAAAGTCAGGGATAACTTTGTCCGGACAATGGCTTATTCCCCTAAAGCCTCGCGGTCCCAGAGTGCGGAAATCTATGTTATTGGAAAGAAATTCCTTACAGCTCCGCTCCGCAAAGGAGACAAATTCGTCGTGGATATCGAGAAGCTGGGCTCAAGTGGGGACGGCACCGTGCTCATTGAAGGATTTGTCGTCTTCGTAAAGGAGGTAGAGGTCGGAGAAAAAGTCAGGATCAAAATAACGGATGTCAAACCAAACTTCGCTTTTGCCGATGTAGCAGAAAAGCTTGGAAAAACCGAAAACCCTGAGTAATTAGAGAGTTCCATTAAATAAGGGGAAGTAAGCAGAAATTAAAAGAAACCAAAATTAAGAGAGAAAAGCGGTCCGAATAAGGGAAAATAAGCGGTAATAGTAAAAATAAGCAGTAAAGGTAAAAATAAGCGGTAATACAAACAATAAAAGATAAAAATGGCTTCCAAACACGGTGATCCAGTTGATTGATCTTCACACTCACACAATTTTCAGTGACGGGGAACTGATCCCCAGCGAACTTGTCCGGCGGGCGGTTATTCATGGTTATAAGGCTATTGCACTTACCGACCATGCCGATTACACCAATCTAGAACAGCTTATTGAAGTCGGAAAAAAGGCAAAATATCTGGAAGAAGAATGGGATATATGTGTTCTATCTGGGGTTGAACTGACACATGTGCCGCCACGGAAGATTGCCCCTCTTGCAAAGAAAGCAAAAGACCTGGGTGTGGAAATCGTGGTCGTACATGGGGAGACCACCTCCGAGCCAGTTGCTCCCGGAACAAATGCAGCATCCGTTGCCTGTGAATATGTAGACATTCTGGCTCACCCGGGCCTGATCTCCGAGGAAGATGTCGAGACCGCTAAAGAGAACAATGTCTGCCTTGAAATCACAGCCAGGAACGGGCACAATCGGACCAACGGTCATGTTTCGCGGCTTGCTCTTGAAATCGGTGCAACGCTTCTGGTAAATACCGATACACACGCCCCTGAAGATCTTATCACCGATGAAACTGCCATGAAAATTGCGATGGGAGCTGGGCTTACCGAGGCAAGGGCAAGAGAGGCGTTAAAAGCTTCTGAAAGGATAATTGCAGAGACTGTTTAAACTGTTATTTCCTACTTTTCCTATTTCACCCCGTGCTTTTTCTCCATTTACTCATTTTCAATTTATTGATGCTTAGTTTGTATCTTTCTTTCAATTTATTCCTTTTTTAGCTACTTCCTTATTTTTTCAGCTTATTCAGCTTTTATTATATTAAAAGAGAAAATAGATCTTAAAGTTGTATCAGATATTTCAAGCAGGAAGTAAATTGAATAGAGAAACATTCAATAAATGCATGAATATTGGTAAATATACAAAGGTTTTTTAGTGTTTGAGTCATTTTCTTTTCGAAAAGTCAATGCTATCTGAAATATTTAGCGCACTGTATAGTTAACTCTCTATCTTCTATTTAGCTGAATTCTTCAATATTCTTGATAGGGCGTTCCATCTCAAAGAATCTGCTATATTATCTATGTAAAATATCAGATTTGGATTTACAAATTCCCAAAACTCCCAAATTGGATTACTGATATTGAAAATTCAGGACCTATAGATACAACTCATTGAGATTGAGAGTTAAAGTTCAAAAATATCTGAGGTACTATAATGAAAAAAATGAGCTTTTTAGTAATCGGCTTGCTACTTATGTCAATAGTAGCGATGTCAGGATGTACTGATAGTAAGACATCTAACACTACTGCTCCTGCAGAAGAGAATGCAAGCAATGTGTCAGATAATAATACTACTATGCCTCCAGGAGGAGAAAACCCAGGTCAGATGCCGCCTGGCAACAGTACCATGCCCCCTGTAGGAGCTCCTGGTAATATGTCAGCTAACGGTACCATGCCTCCTGAAGGAGCTCCAGGTAACATGTCATAATTCGTTTACTTGAAGTGTAGCTCTCAAAACTGATTAAATAAGGCTAAAGGCAGTTGGTTAGATAACAACTTTACTACCTTTACCTTACTTTTTTATTATTTTTTAAATTCATACCCTCAACTCATTCTTGTCGACTGCAACTCCGCAAAGGTATTTTTCGTACAATTATATTGATCGAATCTATTTGTTGCGGTGTCAACGTTACATCTTTTGAAGCAAAATGGAGCAATGGGGGATTATACTCGTTTTCCAGAATTGATCAATAATTCAAGGACAGGACCCGTATAGTCCTATACTATAAAAGCGTATAATATAAAAATCAAGATTTTGTTTTTCGAGGTGTATTATAACATGAGCGTTTATGTAATGCACTTTAATGAAGTCGACAGGACAAATTTGCCTGAGGTCGGAGGAAAAGGCGCTAATCTGGGAGAAATGAACAAGGCGGGATTTCCTGTCCCAGCTGGATTTTGCATTACAACATCGGCTTACCGTGATTTTATTGCAGCAAGCAATGAGATGGACAGATTCTTGGATTTGCTTGACCAGTCAGAACTAAATCAGCCGGAAAAAATTAACAAACTGGGGAAGTTGATCCGGGATCACTTACTAACTGTTCCCATATCCCAAACAATAAAATTCTCTATCCTTGATGCATGGAAAATAGTCGGAGAAGAAAAGGCTTATGCCGTTCGGTCAAGCGCCACAGCCGAAGATTTGCCGACTGCGTCTTTTGCCGGCCAACAGGAAACTTATTTGAATGTAAAGGGAGCAGATCAACTCCTTCAGGCTGTGCGAAAATGCTGGAGTTCGCTATTTACCGACAGGGCAATCATATACCGAATTAAAAATGGATTTGGTCACCGTTCGGTCTATTTGTCTGTAGTAGTGCAGCAAATGGTGTTTCCAGAGATTTCCGGGCTTATGTTTACCGTGGATCCCGTTACCGGGCACAGGAATATTATTTCCATTGATGCCAGCTTCGGGTTGGGTGAAGCTCTGGTCTCAGGAATTGTTTCAGCCGACTCCTATCAGGTCCTCGAGGGTAACATTATCAAAAAGCAAATCGCGGAAAAGAAGAAAGCTGTTTATCCGGTCACAGAAGGGGGAACAGTGACCAGGGAACTTGCTCCTGAACTCCAAAAAAAGCAGGCCCTCTCTGATGATAAAATTCTGGAGCTGGCCCAACTCGGCCAAAAGATAGAAAATCACTACTGCTCGGAACAGGACATTGAGTGGTGCCTGGCAGGAGATAGGTTTTATATCTTACAAAGCCGTCCTATCACCTCTCTTTATCCAATTCCTAAAGTATATGACAATAAACTTTATGTATTTTTGTCGATTGCTCACCTGCAAATGATGACAGATGCCATGAAACCTATGGGGATTTCTATTTTTCGGGGAATAGTTCCCTTTGGAAAAGCTTCTGGACCTTTTCCCAATCAAGTGATAGTTGAAGCAGGATGCAGGCTTTTTTATGACGTGACCCCTCTTTTGTACAGTAAGGCTCTTCGGCGATATTTTATCTGGAGAATTGCTATTGTAGACGAACTAATGAGAGACGCCCTGGCAAAAATAGTATCAAGCGAGATATTTCAACAGGAAGCAAAAGCAAACAAAGGCACAACGAAACAGGTTTTTGAATTATTCAAACCAATTCTTCCGCTCTATTTAAAGGGTATCCCGATCATTGTTAACAATTTATTCTTCCTAGATCCCTCAGACATCATTGAGCGAGCCACAGCTCCTCTGGAACAGAGAATCAATAAGTATAGATACGGCATCATGCAGGCCTCAGGAATAGAGCGGATTAAAAGGGTTCAGGAAAGCATGGAGAAGTTGCTACAGGAACTGAATGGTAGCATGATGTACGTACTATTATCGTTCATTGTCCTGCCCACTGCGAGCCGTCTGACCAGATTATGGTTGGGTGAAGACCTTGATGTTGACACACTGAGTAAATCCCCGCCTGGAAACGTGACCGGTGAGATGGGGTTAATGATTGGGGATCTGGCCGATACAGCACGAAAATATCCTGAAGTTGTGGGTTATCTGGAAAGAGCGGAAGACAGCACTTTCTATCAGGGGCTGAGTAAAGTAAAGGGCGGGGATATATTCAGAACCGAGCTGGACAGGTTCATGGAACTATATGGCATGCGCTGCCCGGGCGAGATCGATATCTCAAACATTCGGTGGTGGGAAGCCCCTACCCTGCTTGTTCCATCCATTATAAACCATATAAAAAGCAATGCTCCGGGTGAACACCGAAACCGGTTCAGACAGGGCCGGAAGGAAGCTCAGAAAGCTATACAAAAACTTCTGGAGCGCATTAGTAATACCCCTGCCGGAAGCCTCAAAGCAAGACTAATGTCCAAGCTTCTTTTCATTTATCGAAATTCTACAGGGTTACGTGAATTTCCCAAGTATGTTATTGTTCGATTTTTTGATATATATCGGCAGGTCATCCTGGCAGAGGCACGAGTTTTACATCAAAGAGGGATTCTGGAAAGGGAAGAAGATGTGTTCTATTTGTATCTCGAAGAGCTGGTCGCATTGTTAGAAAATCGCTTTAATGAGGACCTGAAGCAGCTTATAGGCTCCCGTAAAAGAGCCTACGAGCAGTACCAGAAGATGACTCCTCCCAGGGTTATGACCAGCGAAGGAGAAGTTATTACGGGTGTGAGAAGCGGTGTTGAAGCTCCAAAAGGCGCTTTAATCGGGACTCCTGTTTCGGCCGGAGTTGCAGAAGGGTACGTAAAGGTTATCCTCAAACCCGAAGCCGCAAAATTGAACAAAGGGGATGTTTTAGTAGCGCCTTTTACAGATCCGGGCTGGACTCCCCTGTTTTATTCCGTTGAGGCTCTGGTAGTGGAGATTGGTGGTATGATGACACACGGCTCTGTAATTGCGCGAGAGTACGGTATTCCTGCTGTTGTCGGTATCGAGAATGCTACTAAAATCTTAAAAGACGGCCAATATGTTCGTGTTGATGGTACCAGAGGTTTTGTACAGATTCTAAAGTGAGAAAAATCTTAATCAGACGCTTCAAAAAGGGCAGGATATTTCTCTTTTAATTTTATGAAAAGATCTTTATCTAATTTTGCATTATGAAGTGTTTTTACACTAGAAAGCTGATCAACTAATAAATGCTGAGCCCCTTCTAGATTTGCCTCCTTAAATTTAGCCCCTTGAAGATTAGCTTTTCTGAAGTTAACTCTTTGAAGGTCAGCTCCATTAAAATTAGCTCCATTGAGGTTAGCTCTTTGAAGGTTAGCACCCTCAAGTTTAGCTTTTATAAGGTTAGCTCCAGCGAGATTCGCACCTTTAAGGTTAGCTTTTTGAAGTTTGGCCCTTATAAGTTTAGCATTTATAAGTTTAGCTCCTTGAAGGATAGCTTCCTTAAGTTTGGCTTCTTCCAGGCTAGTTTCCTCAAAATTGGCCTTTCTGAGGTTAGATCCTTTAAGTTTAGCCTTTTCAAGGTTAGCCTTTCCAAGGTTAGCTCTTTCAAGGTTAGCTTTTCTAAGATCAGTTCTTTGAAGATTAGCTTCTTGAAGATTAACTCCCTGGAGTTTAGCTCCTTGTAGGTTAGCCTCTTCAAGATCAGCTCCTTGAAGGTCAGCTTCTTGTAGGTTAGCCTTTTCAAAGTCAGTTTTTCTAAGGCTAGTCTCTTTAAGGTTAGCTTCTTGGAGATTAGCCTTTTCAAGGTCAG
>NZ_DAVG01000066.1 GCF_002505485.1 Methanosarcina sp. UBA5
TATCCTTGTTGTGCTTTACTTTTTTATATCCCCAGTGACCTTTCATCTGGTATTTTTTCTTACCATAATGGTTGTCATTGTACTTGTTCTTATTATCGTATTTGTGTTTATCATTGTACTTGTTATTGTCATTGTACTTGTGCTTATCATTGTACTTGTTATTGTCATTGTACTTATTCTTGTCATTGTACCTGTTATTATCAGGAGCCGCACTTGCTGCAGCAGCTGTCACTGACAGTACAAAACAAAATGCTAGCAAAATACCAAGTATTTTTTTCATTTTCAGCATTTTATTTACCCCAAAACGTTTGTTGTCCATATAGCTTTATTTTTATTATTTTAATTATCTCGCTGACTATTCGCAGCTTGACAATCCTCAATATAAGCCGGTTAAAATATAAACATACTTATATATAAAAATATATAAAAGTATCTCGATTAATAAAATACGGGTTTTAAAAGGTTTAATTAAAAAAATAAAAGTTATAAAAGGTATTATTATGAAACTGGTTGCTAAAAAAGGATAATTATCAAAACGAAGGTTTTGAAACTTTTATTACATTTATGCCCATAAATAAAACATTATATTCCGATATTACTCTTTTAAAGCCGTATATTTAAAAATAAGTTCATTCTAAACCAATTCTATTCCTAAATCCATAAAGTTTCAGAACTGTTCTTTTGATCAGAAACTCGATTGACTATTCGAAATATGAAATCCAGAAGAGCAATTTGAGTTTCGGAACCAGTTCATAGGCAACTTTCTAAAAGTAGTTTTCCGTATCAGACTTAAATTTCATATAGAAGGGCCTTTTAGTATTTATTGACAGGCGAGTAAAAATGTATGCTGAAAGCGATAATCTTCAAGACTACCTCAAAAAGAGTGAAGTCATAGACTTTGATAACAAGCTGATTGTTGATAAGTGCCTTGAACTACAGAAAGGCACCGATGACGAAATCAGCCTGATTAAGAAGGTTTACGAGTTTGTTCGGGATGAGATTCATCATTCAGGCGATATAGGGGAAATGAGAGTTACCTGCAAGGCATCAGAGGTTCTGGAAGCCGGTCACGGGATATGTTGTGCTAAAGCTCATCTGTTTGCAGCCATGCTGAGATATTTTGGAATACCGGCTGGGTTTTGTTATCAGAAACTTTCTTCAAGTCAGGACGTTAACACGAAATTCTTGCACGGCTTAAACGCAGTATATTTAAAAGATCTGGATAAATGGATAAGATTGGATGCAAGAGGCAACAAGCCAGGCCGTGATGCTCAGTTTTCCATATACGAAGAAAAGATTTCCAGGGCAGTTAATACAGAGCTTGGGGAAGAAGATAGTCCCGTAATCTTCACAGAGCCCAATTCGACTGTTGTTGAAATATTGAAGAAAAGTAAAGATATGAAAGAATTATGGGCGCAGTGGGAGCTTGGGTTGAAAGATTTATTTAAAATTTAAAAATTGACCTGGAGAGCTTCAGAGGATCTTCAGGGAGTTTCGGGGAGGCAGAGCTAGCAGCGTTTTTCAAATCCAGCCTTTTGATTCGAGAAATTCAAGGGCTTCCACGGTTCCATCTCCAAAGGAGGCTCCTGTCACGTAATCCGCAGCTTTCTTTATTATTTCATCCCCGTTTCCGACAGCGATCCCGAAACCTGAGACTTCAAACATTTCTACGTCGTTTTCCGAATCTCCTATGGCTACGAAATCTTCGGATTTTAGCCCCATCATGCCTGCAAGTTTCTGAAGGCCAACACCTTTGTTGATTTTCGTGCTTTTGAGATGGATGGCATATTTGGTATCAACCATTTCTACGTCCAGATTCTGGGTTTTGAGAAGGTTTCTGGCTTTTTCGAGATCAAAATCCCTCCTGAGGGCAATCTCGGTTTTTCGGTATAAGGGGTCAAGTTTGGTGAGCTTGAAATATTCGGAAATAAAAGAATAGGCTTTTTCACATTCCTCAAGGCTTTCTTCAAAAGTGCCCTGCAAATCGAAGCGGACAGTAATAGCCCCTCCGTTTTCCGCAATTACTGCTCCTTCCAGGCCGATAAGCCTTGATGCCGTCCTTGCATAACATAGAATATTTCCTGTTGCAAGCACGACAGGAAGTTTAAGAGAACGGATCTTTTTGACGGCCCCCAGATGAAGTTCCCTTTTCTCGCAGGTGATTGTACCGTCGATGTCGGCAACAATAGCTTTGAATTTCATAAAAAAGATTGGGTAAGGGTAGATAAAATATTTCCCTACCCGGCTTTGAATATATTTACCGTTTATTGATCGTTTACTTCAATGACACCGACATCTTAATACGCTTGATTCTTACTTCTACTGATCTGCGTTTCACTGGTCCGTGAGTCCGTCTGTAGTGACTGCGATAACAGCTTCCCCTTCGGGCAGGTTGGGAGAGTCCACCAGACGTATAATCCTTTTATCTCCTTTGGATTTCCGCAGATAGAGCCTGAAGGTTGCTGTATGTCCAACTACGTGGCCTCCGACAGGTCTTGTGGGATCACCAAAGAAGGCATCGGGTTTTGCCATGACCTGATTTGTTACAACCACGCAGGCATTGAATAAATCCCCGAAGCGGAGCAGGCCGTGCATGTGTTTGTTTAGTTTCTGCTGCCGATCGGCAAGGGTTCCCCTTCCTACGTATTCAGCCCTGAAATGAGCCATAAGCGAATCAACAATCAGCAGGCGAACGGGTTTTCCCATATCCCGAAGCTCGTTTGCCAGATCTGTTGCAGAGTCCACAAGAAGGATCTGGTGATTGGAATTGTATGCTCTTGCGACATGGATATTCTGGAGGAACTCTTCTGGGTCAAGCTCCATGCCGTATTTCTCGGAAAGCCCTTTTACCATCTGGGCAATTCTTTCAGGTCTGAAAGTGTTTTCAGTATCTATGATGATAACCGAACCATCAAGTCCCCCGTGCTCCCTGTCCATCTGAACATTGACTGCAAGCTGGTGAGCCAGCTGGGTCTTTCCGGAACCAAATTCTCCGTATAGTTCGGTAATTGCCTGGCTTTCTATGCCCCCGCCCATCATTTCATCAAATTCCGTACAACCGGTCGTCAGCTTGCCTACCATTTTCCGCCTTTCAAGCACGACGTCTCCGGTTTCAAACCCTCCTATATCAGCAGCTTGCCTTGCGGCATTGATGATTTTTGCAGCCGTCGATTCCCCGATTTCGGCTGTAGTTGCAAGTTCAGAAGGAGAGGCTACAGCCACTGCTTCAACGGTGTTAAATCCGGCTTCTTTGAGTTTTTCTGCGGTTGCAGGGCCAACTCCGGGCAGCTCTTCGAGTGTTATTTCGCTCATTACAAGTTCTCCTAAGATGCACATGTTTGTATAAGGTGCATAACAGTTGCTCCACAATGGTTTTGCAGGTATAAATAACTAGAGGGAGCGAGGTGAAAGTATTCTAAAGCGCCTCTAAAACACGGTTATATTGCTGGGAAACCTAGAAAATAGAGGAAGAAAAAAGAGGGAAAAGAAAAAAGAAGAAAAGCAGAAAAAAAGAAGGAAAAGAGAGAAAATGAGTGAAAATTTCCAAAAAGCCGGAAAAAAACCAAAAATTCTTTTTACTTGGTAGATTATCACCCTTCATGCCAAAGGTCGCAGTCGGCGGTACGTTTCAGTATTTTCATGACGGGCACGCCAAACTGATTGAAAAAGCATTTGAGATAGCAGAGGATGGAAAAGTCCATATAGGGCTTACCTCGGACGAGATGCTAAGTAAAAGCCACAGCGTTGATAACTATGAGAAAAGGAGAACTTGGCTGCTGCAATACATAAAAGAAATGGGAATCCCAGATGACAGATATGAAATCACAAAGCTGAATGACCCCTACGGCCCTGCTCTTAAAGAGGATTTCGACTATATAATTGTCTCTCCTGAGACTTATCCGGTCGCCCTTAAAATGAACCGTGTCAGGGAAGAAGAAGGAAAAAAGCCCCTTAAAATCGTATACGTTGAATATGTAATGGCTGAAGATGGAATCCCGATTTCCTCTACAAGGATTGCAAAAGGGGAGATTGACAGGCACGGCAAGTTGAAAAAGAACATTAAGCATTAAGCATTAAGCATTGTAACACGAAGTATTAAACGTTAAGCATTGAGCAATAAGCAATTTCACTAACACTAAACAGTTAAAATCTATTATAATTATACTAAAGTAACTATAAATCAGGACAGAGCTATAAAGTGATAATATGCCCAGAGAATTTACACCGAAGGACATCGAGATTTTTAACAAGCTTGCTCCTGAAGCCAGAGGAAGCTTAACTTCCAGAGAAGCAGGGCACCAGTTCCCTTTTATCCTGCGCCCGGTCTCGCACAAGTTTGCCGAGTCATCTGAAGATTTCAGGAAAAGGCTGGAAAGGCTGGACCCTGAGGAACTTGATTACCTTGTAGGGCTTGCGCTGGAAGGAAAGGAGGATGTTCAGTCCCTAGACGAAGACATCGAAGAGCTGATTGCAGTAGTTACCGAAAAACTGTCTCCTGAGAGAGCAAAGAAGCTAAAGGACTTCGTAGGAATTTTCTGAAAGGACCGTTAAAAATGCCCTCAAAAGAACTACTTTTCGGAACCGGAGGAATACCGAGAAGCACAAAAGGAACAAGCAGTATCTCAGGTATCAAACAAATTAGGGAACTTGGCCTTGACTGTATGGAGCTTGAATTTGTTCAGGGAGTGCGCATGAGCGAAGATGGAGCAAAAAACGTCCTGAAAACTGCAAATAACGAAGATGTAGCCCTGAGTGTCCATGCACCCTATTATATCAACCTGAATTCTTATGAAGAAGAAAAATTAAAGGCAAGCCTCGAAAGGATCTACCATGCTGCAAGGATAGGCAGCCTCTGCGGAGCTCAATCCATCGTGCTGCATGCAGGTTTTTATCAGAAAAGCAGCAAAAAGCACACCTCTGAGAGCATCTCAAAAGCCCTGAAAGAGCTTACCGGACAGATCCGTGATGAAGGAATCCCTGCAATCCTGCGTCCTGAAACAATGGGCAAGCGTACGCAGTTTGGAACGCTTGAAGAAGTGCTTGCTCTGAGTGCAGAAATCGAAGGGGTTATGCCCTGCCTTGATTTTTGCCATCTGCACGCAAGGGAAGGAAAGGAAAATTCCTACTCCGAGTTCACGAGAATTCTCTCGCGAGTCGAGGAAAGCCTTGGAAAAGAGGGTCTTTCGAATATGCACATGCATGTTGCAGGAGTAGAATACGGCATTAACGGGGAAAAGAAACATCTGAACCTGAAAGAATCGGACTTAAACTATCCAGAACTTATGAAGGCCTTAAAAGAATTCAAAGCCAGAGGAAGGGTTATACTTGAGAGCCCTATTCTTGAAGAAGACGCACTTATGCTGAGGAAGCTTTATAACGAGATCTAAGTTTGATTTTATTATCTTTTTAAAATTTACCTGGGGTGCTCATAGCCCAAACAAAAATGTATCCGAGATTCCAGATAAAACTATCTAATATATAATTCTTATTTTTTGATTAAGTCTTTTTAGAAAAAAGCTACTAGGTAAAAGAGATTAATATGTACTTGGCGCTGCAAGCACATATTATTCAAGATAATATTAAGGATACATTTTAAGTAAATACGATTGAGAAAGCAATTCCCATATTTTATGGAATGCCGCTCCAACTGTATTGCTTACCGCTATATTGGTGTTCGCCTTTTTTAGCCTCACGCTTTGCTAAATACTTTGCCTTGTATTTAATCACCATGTAGACTCCAGCCAGGCCCACAAGAATGTAAACCAGCCTCGAGATAAAAGATCTCTTACCAAATATAGCTGCTACTAGATCAAAGTTCAGGAGCCCTACAAAACCCCAGTTAATAGCCCCTATAATTGTCAGCAGCTTAGACGGAATGCATAGATTATCCGCAAGTATCTTATCCATTTTATGCATCTTTATCAAACCTCCCCATTGAAATAGTGCATTCGCAAAGACAGATCATTTTTTTCTGACTGGAAAAGCCAGGTTTTTGATGGTCTAGTCATTTGCTCTTATAAGCAATGTTGGAGCTAAGATATTATGAATCTATTCCTTAACCTTGCTATCGGGTGTAAAAATGAATTTTGAAATTATCCCATAGATCTCAAATCCTATAGATCTCAAATCCTATAGATCTCAATATACTCAAAAGTGCTATAGTGAAATTAGTGAAATCCAAGAGAATCCCGGAAAATAGGAGAAAAAAGGAAAAATTATATCTTTAGCGTTTCAAGGCTGTCTTCGGCCTCTTCTAGCCACTGGCAGCCTTCTTCCCTGTTAATCACTCCAACTGTAAACTCTATCCCGCTTGTTTCCACATATTCCTTTATTCTCTTGAAGGCATGGTCAACCATCCCACCAGCCGTAAGGATAAGGCAGCGTTTTCCGCAAAGTGCCATCAGGATAGATTTGTCTATAACCCCTGAGGAAACGTCCAGCCGGAGTCCATTCTGCTCGGCAAGGATTTTACTCTTTTTGCCCATTGCTCCAACAAAAGCGATTTCTCCTTCCTCAAGGATTTGCTTTATTTCCGGCAGGGAATAGTTGTCAGTATCATAAATCAGAACTCCACCGGCTTTAATTCCTTTACGCTTTAACTCGACAATAGCCCTTCCATTCGGATGTATATGCAGAACTGTGGCGTTAATGGCCTCATAAGGGGACTGAGTCGCATATTCGCCATACATAACCCCAATATTCAAGCTATCGCCTTCCCGGACTCTCGGAGGGACATCAACCCACATAAGGTCCAGTGGTTTTAAGGTATTGACAAGTTCGGGTATGGTTTTTGGGGAGTTCCTTCCATATGCAAGCCCTCTCCTTTCAATTTCGTGATAGATCTCAAGGGTAGTGGGCTGGCGGAGTCCAGCCTTTTTTAGTAGTTCGGGCTCTTTGAAAATCTCTACCGGTGTGCCTTGTCCTATGATTTTGCTGTTTGACAGGAGGAACACATAGTCGGACCATCGGTATGCAAGGTCCACATCATGCGTAGAGATTATTATGGTGCTTCCTAATTGGTTAAATTCATTTATCAGATCCATAATTTCATCGGCGCCCACCGGATCAAGGTTTGAGAGGGGTTCGTCCAGGATGATCACTTCAGGTTCCATCGCCATGACTCCGGCGATTGCAACTCGCTTTTTCTGTCCCCCGCTGAGGTGATGGGGAGGCTTGTCCTTCAAGCGAGAGAGTCCTACTTGCTCAAGAGCTTGCTGCACGCAAGTCTCGACCCTTTCTTTTGAATAACCCAGGTTTGCCGGCCCAAAAGCTACGTCCTGGTACACCGTGGGAGCAAAGATCTGGTCATCGGAATTCTGAAAAACTATTCCTATGGATTTCCTGATGTCCCTTAGCGACTTTGAATCATACCTGAATGGAACGCCGTGAAAAAGAACTTCGCCCTGAGCTGGTTTAAGCGTTCCGTTCAAAAGCAGGAAAAGTGTAGACTTACCTGAGCCATTCTGCCCTACAAAAGCAACCTTTTTTCCTTTTTTAATTTCAAGATTCAGATCCTGAACAGCCACTGTTCCGTCAGGGTAAGCATATTTAAGATCCCTGGCTTCAAGAATAATCATAATCTTTTACCTCAGACAATAGATGCGTTTTTTGTTAGATAAAGAAGTGCAAGAGTAAGGAAAAAATAGGCTGAAGTAAGAAGCAATTCAGGGGCTCCTACGGGCCTGTGTACTTCGAAAAGCGCCATTTTTCCATCATAACATCTTGAATTCATGGCAAGGAAGAGTTTATCTCCCTGTTCCCAGGAACGGACAAAAAGCGTACTTCCAAGCATGCTCAGGGAATGAAGAGACCGCCTGAAACTCGAGTACCCTAGCCTTACAGTCTGGGCATACCTGATGGAAAGAGCCATGTCAAGAAAGACGAAGATATAACGGTAAATCAACATGGAGAGTTCTATAAAGGCTTCAGGAAGCCTGGAAGCTTTAAGCACTGCAAAAAGCTCGATCATCGGCGTTGTCAGCGCCAGGAAGTAAAGGCAGCACATCCCGCTTATTGATCTTGCAAGTACCAGCAGGGCAAGTTCAAGTCCATCTTTCCTTACAGATAGAGGATACCCCATAAGTTTGAAGGATAACAATTCCTGCCCCGAACCTGAGAAGAAGGCAATTATAAGGATACCAACTACTGCAAAACCTAACGGTGCGAGCAAAAGTTTCAGGTATATTTTTAAGGGAGCTCGGCCGAGAGCAATTGTTGTAAAGCTCATACAGAGGGCTATGAAAAGAGGAGGGACCGGGGATGTGGAAGAGACTCCGACAAGTAGCCCGAAAAGAACTATTGCCAGTTTCAACCAGTTGTTTCGGTGCCTTAAAGGGCTTATAAGGGCATAGTCATCAAGAATGTTGGTCATAGGTAACCCCACGGATTGTGGATGAGATTAAAAATAAATATTAAAAATAAAAGGCAAAAGATAAAAACTTTCCTCCCTTTAAGGAAAGAAACAAACATGGTGGAAGAAGAGATTATAGAGAGTGCCTGTCGCTCTCGGGTTTACTTTTTTCCTTGTACCCAAGCTTGTTTTCATAGTTTTTTTTGGCCCTGTAATAGCCAAGGAAATATCCGAGAATTCCTGCACCTATGGCTGCCTGTAGAGCAAATAGAAGGCTTTCAATTTCTGCGCTTGGAGGTTCCCAAATAGGGTTTGCAATGGGTTTGTAAGTTCCACCGGTAATTTGCTCAATAACACCTGCAGGTTTGTCATCAGCTCCACCATATTCGGCATTTGTGGTAGAAGATATGTAGAAAAACTGAGCTGCGAAAATCAGGAGGAGAGCAAGTACGATAAGTTCCAGTTTCCTGCTCATGCAGAAAGCCCCCTGATCTTGCGGACAACTGAGTCTTCGAGTACGTGCATTTCAACAAGGATGTCACTCTTTACCTCAATCACATACTTGAAGAGCAAAGCACTGACAGCACCTTCTACTATTGCCAGAGGCACCTGGGTAATTGCGAAGATTGCAACAAACTTGCTGAATGAACTGAGGAAACCTGCAAAGGAAAGTACGTCTCCTGCAGGAAATGCCAGAGCAAGTTCTGTAGAAGTCACAATGTAAGTGGCCCAGTCTCCGAGAGTTGTAGCTAAAAAGACAACAAAGTAAAAATTAAGTTTTGCCTTCATTCCAGCTTTATAAATCAGATATGACAACACCGGACCAACAATACCCATTGAGAAGACATTTGCCCCAAGGGTGGTCAGGCCACCATGTGCAAGGAAAAGAGCTTGATAGATAAGTACAATTGTCGAGAGAACCGCAGTAATAGCAGGCCCAAACATGATTGCACCTATTCCGGTTCCTGTAGGGTGAGAACAGCTTCCGTTAACTGAAGGCAGTTTAAGTGAAGAAAGTACGAAAATAAATGCACCTGCGACGGCGAGCAAAGGTAAAATTTCACGTTTTTCTTTCACTAACTTATTCAGTTTGTAAATACCTAATGCAATAACAGGTATTGATATTGCAAACCACACTATACACCAAATAGCAGGCAAAAACCCTTCCATTATATGCACTGGATCACCATTAAATATCAGGTAAACATAATAAGTCACTCAAGTAAACATTATTGAGGTTAAGACAAGTTAAATTGCGTTGTTTTATACATAAAGGTTGCGGTAAAGGGGAAGCAGGCGCATGAGAGCTTACAAAATTATTTTTACTACAAAAATGTTTTCAGGGTGATAAATATATAGAGCAAAACAAGATAACTTGAATTAATATTTACATATACTTAAAAAATATCTTTGCTTCTTTCGATTTATGCAGTCAAGAATAGACATGCAATGTCCAATTCTAGCTTTCTGTTTTCACAATCTTGATTTTTCGGAAACATCCAGGCCCTTGAACATAAAGCAAAACTATACCATCTAATTATTTATTAAGATTAATCTCCCGAAAGTTATTAGGGATTATAAGGAAGAAATAAGTAATTTTTATCAGGTCAGCTCGTCTTTTAATTACCTGTCTTTGTATCACTTACTTGATATCAGATGTGGAAACAAAATTTGGATAACTGTTTAAATGTTTTTTTATTCGGTCGATGTCTCAGTCTGTGAAACTTATCCAGGTTCTATTAATAGATTCGATTAATAGATTCGATTAATAAATTCAATTAACAGGTTCAGTGAACAAGTTCAATTATAGCATCTTATGCCGTGCTTTGTACTTTTCCTTTATTTTTTACCTGATCCAGAAAAGCTCCATTCCTTTATTAGAGAAGAAATTAAGGCGAATTCGATAATTCCAGTGAAAAAAGGAAAAAGGACCAGGATAATTGGAGAATATAGACAACAATTGCATAAAAACTTCGACAAAAAAGTGTATGACAGAAGAAAACATTGTTGAAACAGTATTTCCAGTAATAAAAAGAAAGTTTGGAGAAAGAGTTAAAGCAAGAAAATTTTACAATTAAGTAAAATAAATAAAAGTAAAAATCTTAGTGTACAAAATAAATAAAAATAATATCAACTCGTTTTGGCTGAAATTGAGAATTTCTACAAAGCCAGTAATTTTTTTATAGACATTTTCAAGCTCCAGGCTCTTAATTTTATATGGATTTTAATCTCTTTCATTATTTCCGGGAAAGGCGGCAAGTTTTAGTATTTCAACTTCAACTTCATCCCGCAGAAAGGACAGAAGTTGGGAGCAGTGACGAGATTCAGGTTTCTGGAGCAATATGGACAGATCAGTCCAATCCCTTTTTTCTCATTGTGACTTGCGTTTTGGTGGGCTCTGGACTCCTCGGCCTCCTCAACCGAAATTGAGAGTTCAAGCTCTTCAAGAGAATTCATGTCGCAGATATCACCTGAGAAATTTGAAGCTTCGGTCCGAACTTCAGAATCATCACTTGTCAGGCAGCCCCCAAAAACAGGCTCCACGCCAGGGCTTTCGGTCTTATCAGGAGCAGTTCCCGGTGAGGTATTGGATTTATTAATTTTTTCGAGAGCTTTCAATGCAGCCCTTCGCACGCAGGCATCTGGATTTTTTGTAGCTCTGACAAGCCCTGAAACTGCCTCTGGGGTACCGATTTTCTCAAGTGAGTAGATAGCGACTTTTTGTATCAGGCTATCGGGGTTCTCAAGGATTTCCACCAATTTCGGAACAGCTTGCCGCGCCTTGAGATCCCCAAGCGCGGAAACCGCAGCTTCTCTTACTGCTGTTTTAGTGTCATCAAGGGCTCGTAAAAGACCTGAGATAGCCTCAGTAGTGCCTGCTCTTCCAAGACCCAGAACTGCTGATTCTCTGACCGAACTGTCAGGGTCGTGAAGAGCTTTAATTAGCCCTTCTATGGCTTCAGGGGTCCTGCTTTTTCCAAGAGCACAGGTAATTGCCTTCCTGACGGAGTTTTCATAGATATCTAAAGCTTTAACCAGCCCACGGGCCGCTTCAGGAGAACCTATATCTCCCAGGGCATCTGCAGCGCGGCTTCTTAAATACCAATCCGGGTCATCCAGGGCTCTCAAAAGCCCTGAAACTGCTTCAGGCGTTCCTATCTTCCAGAGGGTTTCAACTGAAACTTTTCTCACATCCCTGCTCGAAGCTCCGAGCGCCTTGACAAGCACAGGCACTGAAGTTGACACACTTACGATTTTGCAAAGGGTTTCAGATACAGTTTCCTGTACGGGTTGTCTTGGGTCCCTGAGGGCTTCCATCAGCTCATCAAGCACATCCGACTTGCCCCTTTTTCCCAGGGTTTCGGCGGCTTGCTGCCTTATTTTGTTATCCGAATTTTCAATTGCCTTTACCAGACAGAGAGCAGCTTCATAAGTGTCAATTTTCCCAAGGGCTATTATTGAAATCCTTCTCAGTGAATCATCCGGGTAAGTCAGGGCCTTCTCAAGGCCGTTAATCGCATCTTTTGAGCCTATCCTCATTAAGGATTTCACTGCTTCCTTCTGGACAAATCTGTCCCTGTCCCCAAACCCTTTCACAATGCCTGAGATAGCTTCAGGTGTGCCTATTTTTTCAAGGGAAGCAATTGCAGTCTTTTTAACAGGACTATCAGGATCATTAAGCACCTTTATAAGACCAGGGACAACTCCCGGTATATTGAATTTTCCCAGGGCTTCTGCAGCGGCTGCTCTTACCTTCGGGTTTGAGTCATCAAGCGCTTCAATCAGCGCGGGTAAAGCATAAGGATTTCCTAGTTTTCCAAGTTCTTCGGCAGCAATTGCTCGGTTTCCTGCAAAGACCGAGCGTTCCAATTTCTTAATAAGATCTTTTATATTGTCATCCATTTTCCTTCTATCCCCCATTAGTGTAAAGCTTATCAGGACCAGCCACAAAATAAAATATTTTATTGCATACAGCCCACTGAAAGTAAATAGGATTTCCTTCAGTCTGCTAATTCTAAAATTGGCACTTTCAATTCCCGGTTTTCTAGCCTGGTGCCCATGTAATTCTTACACAACTGAACTCATCTGTTTAAGCTCGGGCCTGAAAAGTTGCAAATGCTCCCCCTCTTTACACCATTAAACTCAGCCCTTAACATTCTGCATTTTTAAATAGATTACATTTTAAGATATATGAAGTTTTAGATTGTTATTACAAATAATATGTAAATTTCGGTTACTCTGAGTTTTATCAGGTTATTCCCCAGGTTGCAGGCAAATTTTAAAGATCTGAGTTTAGAAAGAAAATGTATATTAAAAGTTGAAAAAGGAAAGGTAAAATGAAAAAAGAAACAAATTAAAAAAAGAAAGGCATGTCAGGAAGTTTGCCGAGAAAATCAGTAAAAGGAGGCCATAAGCGAAGGGAAGTAGTAGTGAGCTGTGAGCAGGATAAACAGGCCAGATGCAGGCACTGTAATATTATCATCTAAATTCTCGATTCTTTCTATAAGTGAACATATTATTCCTGCAAAGATCCCAGCAAAGCCCATTTTTGCGCCGATAATTATGCAGAGCACGAGCATACCTGCAGTGCCTTCCCAAGCTTTTGTCCTTTTGTTATATTTAAAATTCCTTATTATGCCAGTAATTCCGTCTCCATACGCCATGAAAAGTACCGGAACCACTCCAAGCCAGAAACTCCTGTCAATGTACCAGGTAAAAAGCACTATTAATCCCCAGCTTAATGTAAAATCTACGTCATAGAGATTTTCGGGGTCCTGAAACCAGTACATTCTCCTGTTGAATTTATGCGGAAGGTATGTTATAAGAGCAAGCCCGAAAGCAGTAGCTGCCGGTACAATGGGCTCATGGGCGACAAAGGGGAGTAGCATTGCTGTCAATCCGCCAGCTAGGAAGTGAATTACTTTTCTTGAAAAATACATTGAGGAATTAATCGACCTGCCCTTTTTCAGAGATATTTGATATACCTTTTTTGAGAGAAACAGGATCACAAACAGATTCCATACTGCAATTACTGTAAAGGCGGGCAGGTCTGCCAGTATAGATTCCCATGAAATCTGAAACACAGCCTCCATAATACATTCCACATCTCTTAAATATAAGACTTTTTTGAATTTATTGTCGTTTCTGTTGAATAAAATTTCTCAGAAAATATCTCTGGTTATAAACCCTGGTTACAGAAGCATTTCTAAAAATAAAATTTCTCCATTTTTATTTTTTTAACTTTTTCAAATAAAAATAGAAATGTCTATATATTTTATAATCTTCCTACTGTCAATGGAGGACCTTTATGAGATTCAACAAGCAGATCATTACAGTACTTATTCTATCTCTTTCACTGGCCCTTTTAGGGAGCGGATGTGTCTCCGAAGGTGAAGGAGCAGTGGACAATGCAACACAGGGAATAAACGAAAGTGAGTTTTCTAATATCAGGGAAAATCCGGTAACACCGTGGAATTCCGTACCTACAGCACCTGTTATTGATTCCACAGCCTGTATTGATCCCCAGGCTTCAGTCATTGGAGACGTGACAATAGGTGCAAGTGTTATGGTTTCTCCCATGGCATCTATTCGGAGTGATGAAGGAATGCCGATTTTCGTAGGAAACAGGAGCAATGTTCAGGACGGAGTTGTGCTTCATGGCCTTGAGACGATCAATGAGGAAGGTGAGCCTGTAGAAAAGAACCTTGTTGAGGTTGGTGGTAAGAAATACTCAGTCTATGTAGGAGAAAATGTTTCACTTGCCCACCAATCCCAGGTTCACGGCCCGGCTTCTGTAGGCAACGATACTTTTATTGGTATGCAAGCTTTCGTTTTTAAGTCAAAGATAGGAAACAACTGTGTACTTGAGCCGACATCGGCAGCAATTGGCGTAACTGTTCCTGATGGAAGGTATATTCCAGCAGGCATGGTTGTCACTTCACAGGCTGAAGCGGATAAGCTACCAGAGATTACTGACGATTATGCATACAGGCATACTAATGAAGCTGTAGTGTATGTAAACGTCCACCTGGCTGAAGGATACAACGAAGCCTCATAATTAGGAATGGCTTACACAGCAGAGAATTAATTTAAATGAAGAAAGTCAATTAATTAAAACCAAAAACTTTTTAACTTAAGGTTTACCCGGGACTTTAGCCTTTATTCCGGGTAAAACTTCTATTTTGCGTTCAGATTTCTTCTCCATATTGATAAGAATAGAAATTTTATCTAGTTCTATGGGTGTGCGTTTAATTCTCAAATACAATTATAAATTTCTTTTAGTAAGTATAGATAATCAAAGATTCTAACTAATAATCCAATTAATTATTTATATTTATATACCTACTTTTGTTAAGTTAACGGTGATAATTTATGAGAATCGCGTACAGGTACTTTTCTTTATTTTTAATATTTGCATTTCTTACCTTATCTGCAGGAGCAGAGCCGGGCATCGTATCTAACTACGGTAACTTTACGGAAGAATCTGGGTGGAACGTAACCCAGAATGTTTCACAGAACTATTTTTCTTCCGATTCGAACCTAACTTATATCCCAAACGGAGAAGTCGGAGGTCATGAAGAAGAAACGTATGCTAACAACCCTGTAGAAAATTATACTGATAACCCTGTAGAGAATATTACTTTTCTTACTGACAGTCCTGAATCAGAATTGTTTCCTGTATGGACTGCCGATGGAAATTATATCCTGTATACGGTTCACAGGGATGGATCCGATAATTTTGAATCTTACATAATGAAAGCAAATGGAAGTGAAATCGAGCGAACACGCATTGGAGAGGGAAACCTTACTGGCTTTAGCGAGATAAATCCCAATGGAACAGAATTGATTCTAACAAAATCAACTGGCTCCCAAACCGGCCTCTACCTTGTGAGCCTGGAAAACGGAACCGTAACCCCTGTTGCGGATGATCCTGACAAATCCGAAGGCTGGGGTGCGTGGTGCCGCCTCGGAAAAAAAGTCGTATACACTCAGAAGTCCGGAGACGCCCCTTCCCAACTCTGGATAGTTAATCGGGATGGAAGCAATAAGACCAAGCTTGGCACCTCAGAAAATGTTGGAATTGGAAAAGACTGGTGTCCTCTTGGCCTGAAGATAATATACAGTGCTAATAATTCAAAAGAAAAACCAGATCTCTGGACAATAGAATGGCATGGAACAAACCAGACCCAGCTTACCGATACCCCATACGGGGAATGGAATCCCTCCTACAGCCCTGATGGAAAATGGATAGTGTACGTATCCGACGAAGGAGGAAAACCTGAAATCTGGCTTAGGGATGCCGAAGGAAACTATAAGACCCAGCTTACAAACAATATCGGAATAATTGATTCAAATCCTAAATGGAGTCCTGACGGCTCAAAAATAGTTTTTACTGCGCATAATCCGCAGAATAACTCGGGCAATTTTACAACGAATAGCTCGGATATTGGTTTGATTAATATGTTTAACAACTCTATGATAATAAATAACTCTATAATCACAAATAACTCTATGATCACAAATAATTCTACAGCAGAAGGTAGTTCTGCAATAGTAAATAACTATGTAACAGTTAATAGTTCATTCGTGAGGCCATAAATGAAAGAAAAGAATACGATACATGGGGTATTAATTTGAATCTAATTGTCAAAACTTATCGTATTCAGTTCCAGAGTTCTGCAGCTGATTTAAACAAATCTTCTACAAAGCTGAGTTTTCTACTTAACTACTGTCTGAAAACTTTTATTTTTGCAACATAAATCAAACAGTGCCGCGATGTATTTATATGAGCGTCGTTAAGTAGTGACAACTATAAAAATAAATGAATTCTAAAATTGGTATATGGATTTTAGCATATAATGTTGTGAACTTTGACGTATAATAAGCGGGTCGTAGCAATAATTAAACGGTAAAACTATAAATATCGATGAGCAAAAATGAAAATAAATAAACAAATATTAACAGTTACAGTCCTTGTGGCTATTTTAATAACATTCATACCTCTTGGAGCAGCAGCCCCTGTCGGAACTTCAGAAAGCGCAACCGTAGAAGCCGCAAACAGTTGGCTTGGAGTTAAATCCGTACATGAAGGCAATGATATATCGGGCATTGATTGTTCTCACTTAGTTTATCAAGTATACGAAAAAGTCGGTGCTAAAGGCATAATTTTCCAAAAAGTACCCGATATGAAAAAAAATACAAATTACGTTATTACAAGTTCTCCTGCTCCCGGAGATGTGATTTTTTGGCAAAAGGATGTCACTCAAAACGGCAAAACATACTGGCTTTCCGCTCATGTGGGAATATACATAGGAAATAATCAGTTTATAGATACATCATTTGATACTAAAAATGTTGCCGTAGAAAATATCACTGGTGTGTATAAAGCCGGAATGCCGTACTTTGCAAAATGGTCCCATATTTAAGAGACCATCAAATTTCTATTATCTCTAGAGGATAAAGACTCCTCATAAGACAATGGAAGCTTGATGTTATAAGTCTAGGAATCCTGAGATTGAAATATTTATCCTATAGGTATAATCTGATAACGTCTCTCAAACATTACTAGGTTTTTTTTACAGACTATGAACTCAAGATACTAAGAAAAAGAATTACCGAAAAGGGGATGCTAAAATGATCTCCTTTTCATTGATTCTTGTATAAAGTGATTTTTATTAATTCTAAATAAGGTATTTAAAAGATTTGTAATTGCCCACTGCCTTAAAATCAGCTTTTACAATTCCTTTTGAAAAATCTGGGACCTGCAATTCTACAGGGTAAACCCTGCCTTTTTCCACACAGAGCTCTTTCCAGACACCCTCAGGATAGGCGAATTTGAGGAGGGAACGGAAACCTCAAACTTGGATAACTGTCGGAATTGTGCGCCTGCAAAGATCACAACCTACAATGTCTGTTCCTTCTTACAACATAACGTATTTGAAAGAACAGAACATAGAGAAAAATACAATGGGTCTTAATATTCACGAGATAGGGAAAGAAGCTCTGTGTGTATTGCTTCCTGAATTTTTTAATAAAAAGGGTATGTAGAACTTGCATATCTCTTTGGTTCGACAGCAGAGGGAACAGAAGGGCCGTTAAGCGATATTGATATAGGTGTTTATCTTTCCAGCAAACTTACAAAAGGAGAAAGGATAGAAAAGCGTCTGGAATTAATAGGAGAGCTTTCAACCCTCCTCAAGAATAATCATGTAGACCTCCTGGTAATGAACGATGCTGCACCCGTTATCAATTTTGAAGTTATAAGGCCCAATGTGCCGTTATTTGTAAGAAATGAAGACCTTAAACTGGACGTGGAGCAGTATGTTATGTCCAGATACCTGGACCGAAAGTACCATGAAGATTTTTTAAACCGGGAATTACTGAAACGAATCAGGGAAAAGAGGGGTATTCAGGATGTCAGCAGCAGATAAGTTATTTAGAAAGTTGAACTTTATGCAGCGTTGCGTAGACTACCTTAAATCAATAGATCCCGAAAGCCCGGACCTTGAAAGCAACTATGAAAAGCGTTACGAAGTAGAGAGAAATTTTCCACTTGAAATTGAATGTGCTATTGACATAGGAGAAATCATTATCTCAAAAGAGGGGCTTGAAAGGCCTGAAGATTATAGGAGTGTATTTCGGATTCTTGGAAGACATGGAGTTCTCCCCAGGGATTTTGCAGAAAACCTCTAGTCTGCTGCAGGTTTCAGAAATTTTCGGGTTCACATTGAAGATATTGACCTGGAAATAATAAAAAATTTCTTGTGGAAAACCTTGATGATTTCGATTTATTTGCGTCTTATGTAACTGAATATATGGAAAGGCTTGAAAAATAAATAGTCCATTCAGAACATTATTGAGACCTTACAGGACCTGCAGGTCGTGTATTAGTAGCTGGTGATACTTTGTTTGAGTGTTTTTTTATTTTCCTTTTCGTTTCTTATTTGGTTCTTTTACTTTGTTGTCCGATTCCTTAACTTCCTCAACTGGTTTTAAAACTTTGCCGCCTGCTTCTTTATCTAACTTCTCTCGCTTTGCTGCCTTCTGTTTCTTTGTCACCAAGTTATCAATCTCCGTAAGTCATTTTTATAAATTAATACTTATAAAGGAGTCTATTATTATAAAAAGGTTCATCTTTTCTTAAATCAGTTCTCCGATTTCCTTAGTTTTCCAAGTTAGTCAGGAACTTTTTAACTGTTAGATTTCTGGATTTGGGTGATTCTAAGGCATTTTAATCACTTAGTTGACCCCAAAACTCAAAATTGCATCTCTCAATCCTCGTATCCTGAATTGTCAATTGAGTTTCTTATCATGAAAAATAGTTCTGAAAACTTTTACTCAGTGAAAATAACTTTTATATGAGAGGATGAGAAGAATCGGAACGATCACATGCTACCATCTATCAATAGTAGTATTTTCTTTATAATCTCATTAAAATCTACAAGAGCTAGTTATAAAGAAATTTGATTTGAGATCAGCAACAAATATTGAATTAAAAAAGTTGAAAAAAGAAGAAAATTAATAAATCGGACACCGACATAAAAAAATTCGCCATAAGAAAATAAAGCCGCAAACCGCAACTTTACTCAAATTCAATGTCCATGCCCGTGATCACAAGCCGAACGTTCGATCTGCTCTCTTTTGAACCTGATATGAGTCTCATTTATGGATTCCAGGCACTTTGTGCAGACGTCTACTTCTCTTTTTACGATTCCCTTTGAAAAATCAGGGACTTGCAGTTCCACAGGGTAAACTCTGCCTTTTTTGCCGCAGAGAACGCATTTGTTTCTCCTGCAGGAGATTTCGTCTTTATTGACGCTTAGATAGGTTTTCTGGGCAGAATCGAGGCAAATCTCACAGAGCCCTTTCCAGACACCCTCAGGATAGGCGAATTTGAGGAGAGGACGGAAAACCCGGACCGGAATAACGCTCGGGAGTGCACGTCCGCAAAGATCACAATCTGTCATTTCTCATACCTCCTTAGATCAATACCTTTGCTGCTTCCATTGCCCACTGCAAGAAAGGTTCAGGCCAGAGTCCCATAGCCAGTACGCCTGCCGCTGAAAGCAGGAGGGCTGCTGCATATGGAAAAGGCAAGCCTATCTTTTTACCTTCAGGGGAAAGGAAGTACATGTACCTTACAAGCCGTGCATAATAAAACAGTGAAAGGGCACTGTTCAGGATTGCAATTACCGCAAGCCAGGTCATGCCTGCCTGAATGGCTGAAGAGAAAAGCACGAACTTGGCCATGAAACCGGCAGTAGGTGGAATCCCTGCAAGGGCAAAGACGAAAATCGTCATGCAAAGGGCTGTCAGGGGCATTCTCTTTCCAAGGCCTCTGAAATTGTCCAGATGGTCGGGAACTTCCAGATCCCCTGTTCTTTGAGTAGTTATCATCCAGACAACTGCGGCTGCTGCGATAAAGGCTCCTCCTTTCATAAAGGCATGGGCAAGGGTATAGAAGATCCCACCTGTAAGGGCCATCGGGGTCATTACCACAAAAGCCATTGCAATATATCCTGCTTGGGCCAGGGAAGAGTAAGCAAGCATGCGTTTTACGCTGGTCTGAGACACTGCAATCACGTTTCCGAAGGTCATGGTTACGACTGCTAAGATCGCAAAAGTGAATTGCCAGTCAGGCTGGAGGGCTGCAAGGGCCACAACGAAAACCCTGAAAGCTGCCACAAAACCCATTTTTTTCGACCCGGCTGCAAGCAAGGAGGAAACAACTGAAGGTGATCCCTGGTAGGCATCCGGAGCCCACATGTGGAAAGGCACAAGAGCCATCTTGAAACCGAAGCCTGCAATGAGTAGCACGACTGCAACAAGCCCGATCGGGTTTTCTGCCAGGAGAGAGGCGTTTTCAGCAATTGTGGAAATGCTGGTAGTGCCTGTTGCTCCGTAGACAAAAGAGATCCCAAAGAGCATAAGTGCTGAAGAAACTGCACCTATTAAAAAGTATTTCATGGCTCCTTCAAGAGACTTTGGGTTCTGTTTCTCAAAACCTGCAAGGGCATAGGTAGCAAAGCTTGCCAGCTCAAATGCGCAGAAGAGCAAGATAAAGTCGTTTGCGGATGCAACAAACATCATCCCGAGGGTTGCAAAAAGTACCAGGGTATAAAACTCTTCAGTATGGTCGCTGTTTTCATTATACTTGATTGAAGCAACCGAAACAATCAGTGTAACTGCCAGGAAGACAAGCTTGAAGAACTGAGAAAGGGCATCAATGCTAACAGTGCCAGAAAACATTGTAGCTTCGGTCCCGAAACTCTGTACCGTTAGGACCAGAGCTGCAAGGACTCCAAGAGTTGCTAGGTAACCCAGCACATTCTTGGTCCTTGGGGACATGAAGACCCCCATAAGCAGTATAATCAGGCCGGTTGCAACGACTGCAATTTCAGGTGCAAGTAACATTAAATTCTCCATTTCTTACACCCCCAGGGCAGCAGCGAGGCTTACTATTGCTTCTGAACTCGTAATCATCATATTAAGCACCGGATTCGGGTTCAGGCCGAAATAAAGCACAAGAAGAGCAATTACGCCCATCGAAAAAACCTGAAGGGAGTTTATGTCCCTGACATCCCCAAGCTTCTCGTTATAAACTCCGAACATTGCCCTCTGCATTGCCCAGAGATAGTAACCTGCGGTAATCACTATTGCCAACAGGGCAAGCAAGACAAAACCAGGCAGGTTGACGTAGCTGAAGGCCAGCACCAGGAACTCGGCAATAAAGCCAGTCAACCCTGGCAGGCCAAGGGATGCCATAAACCCAATCATCATAATCACAGTCAGCCTCGGCATCTTCTTTGCAAGTCCGCCAAGGTTGTTAATTATCCTTGTGCCTGTACTGCTCTGGATAACGCCTGCAGACATGAACAGGATGCTCATTATAAGTCCGTGGGAAAACTGCTGGAACATAGCACCTGAAACCGAAAGGGTAACAAGGCCTGCCGAACCCAGTAAAACATATCCCATGTGGCTCAAACTGGAGTAAGCGATCATACGCTTGAGGTCTTTCTGTCTCAGAGCTACAAGAGACCCATAAAGGATGCTGAAAGCCCCAAGGAAGCCCAGCAGCATTATCATCAGCTTGGGATTGCCAGTATTCGGGAGCATGGGAAGTGAGATCCTGAAAAGCCCGTATCCTCCGATTTTGAGCAGAATAAAGAGTACACTGCCTGCGGTTGGGGCTTCGGTATAAGCATCCGGAAGCCAGGAATGAAAAGGGAAAGTCGGCAGCTTTGCAAGGAACCCGAAAATGATTGAGAGAAAAATTGCATTTCTTAGCAGGCCGGACCCTAAAAACTGGAATTGTGCGACCAGCTCCCTTATGTCAAATGTAGGAACCCCGGTCTGCTGCCAGGAGGCATAGAAAAGCCCGAAAATCCCAAGAAGCATTATCAAAGAGGCAACATGCGTGTAGATAAAGAATTTATAAGATGCATGAACCCGTTTTTCTCCTCCCCAAATGTTCACCATGAAGAAAAGAGGAATCAGGGTAAGCTCCCAGAAGATATAAAATACCATGAAATCAAGGGCTACGAAGACCCCTATAACTGCAGCCTGCATGGTAAGGATCAGCCCATAAAATCGGTTAGGGGCTTCTCTTTCTTCCTTCCAGCTGTAAAGAATAAGGAATGGGATAACTATTGCATTCAGGAGGATAAGGGGCATGGAAATGCCGTCAATTCCGACGGAATAGTTAGCCCCAAGTGAGGGAATCCACTCGATTGACTCAAAGAACTGCATGGCAGCCGTACTGCTGTCAAAGTTCAGGTAGGCGTCTAGAGTAAGGCCGAGAGTCGCAAGGGATCCTAAAAAAGCCAGGCCTGCGGCCTGATCTTTCGTTTTTGTGAAAAAAGTCACTGCTGCGAAAATCAACGGCACCAGAATCAACAGTGATGCGACCGGCAGCATCAGAGTACCTCCATTATTAACTTAACAAGTATGATCAGCAGGCTCACACCCGCAATTACTCCAGTTGCATAAGTCTGGATAACTCCGGTCTGAACTCTCCGGAGCTCCTCACTTACACCGACTGTAAGAATTCCGATCCCTTCCACGACACTGTCAATGATCACATCAAGAATCTGCAAAAGGAAAGCGATGACTCCGTATACGATTCCGAGTGAGAAGAATTCGGTATATATCTCATGCTGGTAATAACGCTTGTAAAGCAGCCTGTAAATCGGATTCTTCATGGAAGCAAGCGGCCCGAGTTTAATTATCCTTAGATAATAGATCATAAAGGCAATTGCAAAACCTGCAACAGCAACTATCATCGGAAGCCACAGAACAAAGACAGGCTCGTGCCCTGCTGCCTCTAAAAGCTCATTTTGACCTATGACTGCAAGGCTTCCTATATCAAGATTCACGAAGCGGTTGGCAAAGGTCTCTTCAAGGAAAGCCGTGAACCCTGTTTTTGTCAACCCACCGAATACAAGGGCAAACAATGCTAGGATGGAAAGAGGGATGGTCATAATAGCAGGTGACTCGTGTCCCTGATAGTTGCTTCTAGGCTTCCCGGTAAAGGTCATGAAGATCAGCCTGAAGATATAAATTGAAGTAAGGAGTGCAGCCGCAATTGAGAACAAATAGGGAACCCAGTTGTTGCTGTGTTCTCCGAAAAGGTATGCAGCTTCAATAATTGCATCCTTTGAGAAGAAACCGCTTGTTTCTATTGAGGTTCCTGGAATTCCAAAGCCTGCAAGGGCAAGGGCTGCAATTGTCATAGTAGCTGCTGTAACTGGCATTACCTTTCCTAGGCCTCCGAGTTCCCTCATGTCCTGGGTGCCTACTGCGTGAATTACGCTGCCTGCACAGAGGAAAAGGAGTGCTTTAAAGAAAGCATGGTTGATCAGGTGGAAGAGAGAAATACTGACTGCTTCAATTCCGATTGCCGAACCCAGGCCAAGGCCAAGCATCATGTATCCAAGCTGGCTTATGGTTGAGTAGGCAAGTACACGCTTGAGGTCGTTCATTACAATGCCCATCGTGCCTGCAAAGAGTGCAGTAAAGCCTCCAAGGTAGGCGACCACCATAAGAGAGTCAGGGGCTGCAATAAACATAGGGAAGGTTCTTGCAACCAGGTAGACCCCGGCAGTAACCATTGTTGCGGCATGGATAAGGGCTGAAACCGTTGTCGGGCCTTCCATTGCGTCAGGCAGCCAGACATGCAGGGGGAACTGCCCGGATTTTCCTACGGCTCCTCCGAAGAAGAGCAGAGTGATAATAGTAAGGTGGCTTATTTCAAAGCCGAAAATGTTTGCCTGAAGCGCAGACAGCTGGGGGATGTAGCTAAAGATTTCGTCAAAGCGGAGCAGATATGTTCCGTCCGAAAGTCTTCCTGCAAGTTTCAGTAGATCGGAGGTCAGTACAATTATTCCTGTAAGGAACATCACGTCTCCGACCCTGGTTGTCAGGAAAGCTTTCTTGGCAGCCGCTGCAGCCGAGGGTCTTTCGAACCAGAAGCCGATCAGGAGATAGGAACACAGCCCTACAAGTTCCCAAGAAACAAAGAACTGAAGGATGTTGTCCGAAAGCGCCAGAGAAAGCATTGCTGCGGTAAAGAGAGCCGTTTCTGCAAAATACCTGGACTCTCCTGGGTCACCGGAAATATAGCTAACTGCATAAATATGGATCATCAGGCTCACAAAGGAGACCATTGACAGCATTACTGCTGCCAGAGGATCAATTAATATTCCGATATTGAGCACTGCAAACCAGGGATAGGACTGGCTTATAACCTCGTTGGGGTTGGCTAGCAGCCTGAGAGTAATCATTAAAGAGATTACGAAGGAAACGGTAATTGCCAGTATAGGTACTATTGCGCCACCTGATGGCATTTTCCTGCCGAAGAAGAAGGTGATCACAAAAGCCAGTGCAGGAAGCAGTGGAATTATAAATGCAAGTTCTTCCGGAGCCGTTTTTACCACCTCAGGATTTTGAGCTCATCAAGGTTGATCTTGTCGTGCATTCTATAGATTGCCATGAGGATTGCAAACCCAACTGCTGCTTCGGCAGCTGCAAGGGCAATTGAGAATATGGCGAAAACTTGCCCGTTAAGGGTGTCCGTGTAACTGGAGAAAGCTACCAGGTTCAGGTTTGCAGAGTTGAGCATAAGCTCAATGCACATAATCATCCTGATGCCGTTTTTATGTGTCATTACACCATAGAGTCCAATTGAGAAGAGCAAGGCTGCAAGCCCCAGGTAAAAGATTAAAGGAATCATTTATTGCCCTCCCCTTTTGCCATGTAAATTGCTCCTACGAGGGAAGCAAGCAGGACAATTGAAAGGATCTCAAAAGGCGCTACATAATGAGTAAAGATCAGCATGCCTATGCCCTCGATATTACTCTGGTCAGCCGGATTTTGGGGAAGTTCGGAAACTGTGTTCCAGGAGGTCCCAAAAGCCCCGACTACTACAACAGCTGTAAAGAGCAAAGCTACGAGAAAGGCTAAAGGGCGATTAATCCTCACCGGGTTCCCCTCCTATCTCGTGCTTTGTCAGCATAACCGCAAAGAGAATGAGCACTCCTATTGCTCCGATGTAAACGAGTACCTGAATAACTCCCAGGAACTGAGCATTCAAAAGAATGTAGAGAGCTGCGATTCCAAACATGCACATGATCAGGGCAAGCCCGGCCCGGACAATATCCTTTGCATTTACCACAAAGACTGCAAAGAATACCGTAGCGATAGCAAGAATCCCGAATACGGCCATTTCCAGAGCTGATCCAATTGTTTCGAGTCCGATCATCTCTCGTCACCTTTCTCAAGATCAACTTCCCTGGCGAGTTTTTCAGGAGTCATAAGCAGGTCTTTGTGATGCCATTTAACAAGACCTTTAGTGTATTCCTTACCGCTTGAAAGCGCGCCTTTAGGACACTGGTCGATGCAGAGCCCGCAAAAAAGGCAGTGGCCTATGTCAATCTGGGGAAACCAACGCTGTTTTACGCTGCCTGGAGCAATTGGAGCTTTTACGATCTTGATTGCGGCATTGGGGCAGGTATTGGCGCAGATTCCACAGCCTATGCATTTACTTTTATCAAGTATCTGAAGCCCCCTGAACCGCTCGGAAAGTTCACTGGGTTTTTCAGGATACATCCTGGTTACGGTAGGCTTTGTGATATTTCTAATCGCGTACTTAATGTTTTTAAGAACCATGATCTCACGCTCCCAGGTAAAGTCCGAGCCCCACTGCCCAGACAAGGTTCAAAAGGGCAAGCGGAAACATCTTCTTCCAGCTCAGGTCGACAACCTGATCGATCCTGAATCTCGGAACAGCCCACCTGAGCCCTACAATTACCATAAGTACGAAGATAGTTTTTATAAGCAGGAAACCTGTAGGGGCAATAAGGCCAAGCACCGAATTGTTTGCAATAAAACCTGGTACATTCCAGCCGCCAAGGAAAAGGAGGGCTACGAGGAAAGAACCAAGCACCATATGCATATATTCGGCAAAGAAACCGAGCCCGAAACGCATTCCACTGTATTCCGTAATCCAGCCTGCTATGATTTCTTCTTCGGATTCGTTCTGGTCAAAGGGAAGCCTTCCCATATCAGCCATAAGGGATACGAAAAATACAAAGCAACCAAGGGGCTGGAGGAAAATATTCCAGTGCAGGCCCTGAGCACTCGTAATATCTACTATGTTAAGGGAGCCTGTCATGACAGCTACACTTATGATTGAGATTCCGAGAGGCACTTCATACCCTACCATCCTGGCGAAGTTTCGGAAAGCCCCGAGCAGGGAATATTTACTATTCGAGCCGTAACCCACCATGAAAATCCCAAAAATGGATAATGCAGATACTGCTTCGATGTAAAGTACGCTGATGTCCATCTCGGTGACTGCAAGCGGATATTCGACCCCATTAATAAAAACCGCACCCACGGGAAGGGCAACCAGCATAAGAAAAACAGAGCCTATCATGAAAATGTTAGCATTATTAAAAAGTAAACTATCAGCATTCTGGGGTTTTATATCTTCTTTAGTAAAGAGTTTGATTGCATCGGCTACAAGCTGAAAAATCCCGTATTTTCCTACGCGGCAGGGGCCCACCCTTGACTGGATATCGGCAGAAAGCTTTCTCTCGACCCAGACCGCTCCCATTGCTGCGAGGAAGATAGCTCCAATCATAACAAGGCCAACTATTCCACGGACCCAGGGAATTAAAGGTGCTATATAATCAGGAATCACTACTGTCATAAGAATCACCTGTCCGCCTCACTGGTACAGCCGTCCATGCTGCCCGAGATTGCTGCTACGTCTGCAACAGTAGTGCCTATGATAAGGGGAGGCAGTGCCTGCAGGGTGGGATAGTAAGGACCCCGGATTTTTACTCTATACGGTCTGTCTGAACCGTCGGATACCATGTACATCCCCATTTCTCCCCTGGGGTCTTCCACTCTATAGAAGACTTCTCCTGCTGGAACTCTCATTACAGGCGTTCTCCTGCCATATAGGGTATTTTCCGGAAAGAGAGGACCGTCCGGGATCTGGTCCAGGCACTGTTCCAGGATATAGATGCTTTCCCGAATCTCATTAAGCCTGACCTGGACTCTTGCAAAACAGTCTCCTGCGGTTTCGGTGCAGACCTTGAAATCCAGATCTTCGTAAACCAGGTAAGGCTCGTTTTTCCTGATGTCAAAAGGCACACCGGTTGCACGCAAAACAGGTCCTGAAACCCCGAGATCCTTTGCAGCATCTGCAGTCAGAACCCCGACTCCGACAGTACGTTCCCTGTAGATCCTGTCTGTGTGAAACATTTGCTCGAAGTTATCGATTTCTTTTTTGAGGCCTTTAAGGACAGGGAGGGTTTTTTCTTTAAATCCATCCGGAAGATCGTTGCGTACTCCTCCGAATTTCAGATAACTGTGAGTAACCCTTGCCCCTGTTACCATATCTATTAGGCTGAGAACTTCTTCTCTTTCCCTGATCGCGTACATGAACATAGAGACAAAGCCGATAAATTCTGCAAATTCCCCTATACCCAGCAGGTGGCTCTGAATCCTTGTAAGTTCTTCAAGAATAACCCTGATATATTTAGACCTCTCAGGTGGTTCGATATCCAGTAATTTCTCAACACAGCCTACAAAACACTCTTCGTTTACAAGAGCTACAAGGTAGCAGATCCTGTCCACAATTGTGATTCCCTGGAGGTAAGTCCTGTTCTCCAGAATCTTTTCAATGCCTTTGTGAATGTAACCCAGTTCAATATCAGCATCAATAACTGTTTCCCCTTTTAACCTCAGGTTTAGCCTGAAAGGTCCGGGCTGCATGGGATGCTGAGGGCCTAGGTGTATTATCATCTCATTTGGTTCAAGACGTTCTTCCATTTTTCACCCTCACACCAAATTTCTGGCTGTTTTATTCGGAAAGCCCTCGTAGTCTTTCCTGAGGGGCCATTCTCCAAGCATCTCTTCCGGAAGTATCAGTGGCTTCAGGTTCGGGTGGTTTTTGAACACAATCCCGTAGAGTTCGTAAGTTTCCCTTTCGTACCAGTTTGCATTCCAGTACACCGATACAATGGATTCGATCTCCGGATTTTCCCTCGGAAGTATGGCTTTCAGCATCAAAACCACAGGATGATTGTATGAAGCGATATGATAGACGACCTCGAACTCATTCCTTTTTATGTAGTCCACCCCGCAGACGACGCAGAGATGGTCAAATTGAAGGGAATCCTTAAGGTACTGGCAAACTTCTTTCACCTTCTCCTTATCCACGTATGCCCTGGCGCGGATTTTTGATTCGACGGCTGCTTCGGAAATTGCCTCAGGAAATGTACCTGTTAATGAATTGAAAATCTCTGTGACATCCATAATTTTCCCCCAAATAATTCTGAAATTTAATTCTGAGATTTCAGAAAAAATCAGTAAGCTTAACTCAATAAGCTTAATTCAATAAGCTTAATTCAACAACCTTAATACTCCGTGCCAAGGTCTTTTTTGGCCTTTATTTTCTCCTGGAGTTCTACAAATCCCTGGAGCATGGCTTCGGGCCTTGGAGGACATCCTGGAACGAAAACATCGATTGGAAAGATTTCATCAATGTTCTGAACCGTGCTGTATGATTCATAGAATGGGCCGCCACTAATTGAACAATCTCCAATAGCAATGACCCACTTAGGAGAAGGCATCTGTTCCCAGAGCCTCTTCAAAGCAGGCAGGTATTTCTTTGTCACGTAACCGCTGATGAGCATAACATCGGCCTGCCTTGGGGAGTTTCTTGGAATTATCCCGAAACGGTCAGTATCATAGTGGGCACAGCCCATAGCAATCATCTCTACCCCACAGCATCCCATAGGCTGGACCATGAACCACATTGAATTTTTCCTTCCCCAATTGATAAGATCCTGAGCCTTAGTCTTCTTGAGGAAGTCACTGATCGCACTGGCGGTTGTTGTAATAACCCCAGGAATTTCTTCTACAGAGGTCTCATTTGGTGTACTCGTTTTTTTCCCCTTCACTTCACCCACGTAAGGGCCCCCTTCTTCCAGAGATAAATGTATCCAAAGAGTAGTATAAAGATAAAGGCAAACATCTCAACTAATGCGATTGAGGTAATCCCATGTCCCTTATAGACTGTAGTCCAGGGGTAAAGGAAAAGCACCTCTACATCAAAGAGCACAAAAGCGATAGCATAAAGATAATACTCAACATTGAACTGGATCCTTGCAGTTCCTGTGGGAACCGAACCTGATTCATATGTCGTGTATTTGCCGGCTGCCTTGCTTCTCGGGCTCAGTTGCTTTACCATAAACATTGTCATTGGAGGCATAACGAGTGCCACGACAAGGAATATTGCAACTGGTATGTAGCTATCAATTATTCCAGACATTCATATCACCTATTAAGTGCAGCAACCTGAATTGCAGCATTACATGACATGGATTGTGGGTTTTTGGACAAAAAATTGCATCCGAACATCCGGGTGGTTTAAGGGAAATGGCTTTCGGTCCAGACACAGGTCCCTTTGGAAATGCCTGAATCCACGGGTCCTTAATT
This sequence comes from Methanosarcina sp. UBA5, assembly GCF_002505485.1. Lineage (GTDB taxonomy): Archaea > Halobacteriota > Methanosarcinia > Methanosarcinales > Methanosarcinaceae > Methanosarcina. Next base: position 29,363 of record NZ_DAVG01000066.1, read on the forward strand.
TCAATAAAAGGGCCCCTGTATACAGACGCTTGCTTCCGGGCTCTGAAAATTTAGATTCCTTTGCCCGGGATTATATAATAAATTGTCAGAAGTGCAGGAGAGCTCCTGCTTCAAGCAGCATAGATTCAATTGAGTGAAACTAGTATGATTAATAGTTAAGATTAGTTAGCCCCACCAATTAATAAGGAGTTATTTATAGTTATTTGCTAGATATTTAATATTATATAAATATATAGTTTAAATAATTAAAAAACATTTTCTTGAAATATAGATATGTCTAAAAAATCAGAGTAAAACCATTAGTCCGTTTACGAAATTAAATCTAAATCATAACAGGTTATTATCCTGAGATTACTGAATATAACAATAATATAACTTATGATATATATAATTAATTTTCAATAAGTACAAATAATTATATATAGACATTAATTGTTTCAGATTTAATAAAAAGTTTGCATATATAATATAAATAATCGTGATTAATTTAGAATAAAAAGGTTTTCAGGCAGCTGTTAAAAATAAAAAAAATAAAGGACTGAGAATCCTGAGAATACACTGTACCAATACATTATAATAAGTCTTTTCATGATAGAAAAACTGGTGGAATCGCATGAAGATTAATGATAACTGTGTAGGGTGCGGCCAGTGTGCTTCTTTTTGCAAAAAAGGAGCAATAGAGGTAAAAGGAAAGGCACTAGCTACTGACGCCTGCGTAGACTGCGGAGTCTGTGTTCTCTACTGCCCTGTTAAGGCCATAGAGGTGCTGGCGTGAAAGCGGTTGTAATTGGTGCGGGACTTGGAGGGCTCTTAAGTGCGGCCAGGCTCTCAAAGGCAGGATGCCAGGTAGACATTTTTGAAAGGCTTCCCATCACAGGAGGAAGGTTTACAAACCTCAGTTACAAAGGATTCCAGCTTTCGAGCGGAGCTTTCCATATTCTTCCTCATGGACCTGCAGGTCCTCTAGCTCAGTTTCTCAACGAAGTCGGAGCCGATGTAAAGATTGTGAGGTCAGATATTATAACCGTGCGCGTGCCTCTGAAAAAAGGCAGCCAGGATTATGAGAAAGGCTTCAAAGATATTCCGTTTAACGATTTTTCCACACTTCTCTCGCATAAAGACCGCCTGAAGATTGCCTTTCTTATAGTAAGTACGCGAAAGAACCGCCCTTCAGGAAGCACTTTGCAAACATGGATCAGATCACAATTTAAGGATGAGTGGCTTGTGAGATTTGCCGATGCTTTCTGCGGTTGGGCATTGAGCCTTAAAAGTGACGAAGTTCCTGTGGAAGAAATTTTCGAGATAATTGAAAACATGTACAGATTCGGTGGCCCAGGCGTTCCCATAGGCGGATGCAAAGGAGTAATTGATGCTCTGGAAAGTGTGATTGCTGAAAACGGCGGAAAAATTCATACTGAAACCGAGGTTTCAAAAATCCTTGTGGAGAACGGAAAAGCCGCAGGTGTACTTGTTGGCGCGGAGGCTCATAAAGCAAATCTGGTCATCAGCAATTTGGGACATGCCGCAACGGCATGCCTTTGCGCGGAGGCTCTGTCAGGAGAAAAAGATTCTGGATACCTCAGAAGACTTGAAACCCTGAAGCCTTCTGCCGGCATAAAGATTTGTCTTGCTGCGGACGAGCCGCTTGTGGGGCATTCGGGTATCCTTCTAACCCCATATGCAAAAAGGGTAAATGGGATAAATGAGGTTACGCAGGTCGATCCGAGACTAGCTCCACCTGGCAAGCATCTTACAATGTCCCATCAGTACGTAGCCCCTGATAATGTGAAAAATCTTGAGTCTGAAATTGAACTGGGGCTTCAGGACCTTAAAGAAATCTTTCCCGACAAAAAATACGAAACTCTACTCATCCAGTCATATCACGACAGCTGGCCAGTAAACAGGGCAGCCTCAGGTATGGACCCCGGTAATGAGACTCCTATTCCCGGACTTTATGTCGTCGGGGATGGAGCCAAAGGCAAAGGGGGCATCGAAGTCGAAGGCGTAGCTCTTGGTGTAGCTGCAACTATGAAGAAAATCCTAGGCTGAAATTCTAGAAAACAAACCCAGCAGGTGTTTTATCATTCCACCGAAAAATCCCAATTTTGTAACATATTCGAAAAACGTTTTCATTCCTGTAACCAATATTTGCAGGAATCGCTGCGGTTACTGCGGCTTTCGGCGGGAGCCCGGACAACCGGGTGCCAGGCTCATGAAGCCCGGAGAAGTTCTTCCTGTACTTGAAAACGGGGTAAAGGCAGGGTGTACCGAAGCCCTTTTCACCTTCGGGGAGTATGCAGAGGAGGTTTCGGAGTATAGGAAGTGGCTTAAAGAACTTGGTTATTCTTCCACTATTGAATACCTTCTTTTACTCTGTGAAGCTGCAATCGATAGTGGAATCCTTCCTCATACGAATGCGGGAATTATGACGCGCTCGGAGCTGAAGGCTTTAAAGCCTTTGAATGCAAGCATGGGGCTGATGCTTGAGAGCACGGCAAGCCTGGACGCCCATAAGGACTGTCCCGGTAAACTTCCCGAACTCAGGCTTAATACCATCCGGGAAGCAGGAAAACTCCAGATTCCCTATACTACCGGTCTCCTTGTAGGAATTGGAGAGAAAAGGGGAGATAGAATAGAGTCACTCGAGGCTGTTGCAGCTCTCCACAGAGAATACGGGCACATCCAGGAGGTTATTATCCAGAATTTTGCCCCAAAGCCTGGAACGCCCATGGAAAACCTTTCTGCACCCTCAATAGAAGAAATGATTGATACTATCTGCCTGGCCAGGCAGATTCTTCCACCTGACGTTGCAGTGCAGGTTGCCCCAAACCTTATAGACCCAAAGGCCCTTATCGCAAAAGGGGTGACTGACCTGGGAGGTATATCCCCATTGACAATTGACTGGATCAACCCCGAAGCCGAATGGCCGGATGTAAAAGACCTGCAGGGTAAACTGAAGCCTATTTTGCTCAGGGAACGCCTGCCAATTTACCCTCAGTATGTAAGAAAAGGGTGGTACTCGGACCGGATAGGCGGACTTATAGAACAACTCTCAGATAAGGAAGGCTACAGGAAAAAGCCCTGAAAAGGGGTACGCGGAGAAATTATAAAATGAACAAAAGGATTCCCGAAGATCTCATAGAACGCGCATACCAGGGGAAGAGCACAAAAGAAGATGGGCTCCTGCTTCTAGAGGTACATCTTTTTGAACTCTTCAGGTTTGCGGATGAACTCCGCTCCCTTACGGCAGGAGATACAGTTACTTACGTAGTGAACAGGAATATTAATTTTACCAGCCGCTGTGTGGGTACCTGCGGATTCTGTGCATTCAGGACAAACAATGGTAGAGTCCTCAGCATCGAAGAAATTATGGAAAAGGTTAGAGAAGCTGAAGTGGCAAAAGCCACTGAAGTTTGTATCCAGGGAGGCCTGCTCCCGGATGTGGGTATGGACTTTTACCAGGGAATTGTAGAAGCCATAAAAGCCGAATTTCCGGAAATGCATATTCATGCTTTTTCTCCTATGGAAGTTTACCACGCTTCTCGTATCAGTGGAATAAAGGTAAATGAAGCCCTTTCAAGGCTGAAGCGAAGCGGGCTTGATACAATGCCAGGAACTGCAGCCGAAATTCTCTCTGACCGCGTGAGGAAAATTATCTGTCCTTCAAAACTCAGGACTGCGGAATGGATTGAAGTGGTCACACAGGCACATGCTGCAGGAATCCCTACTAATGCAACCATGATGTACGGGCATGTCGAAACTCCAGAAGAAAGAATCAAGCATATCCTGACTATCAGAGAGATTCAGAAGGAAACTGGCGGAATTACCGAATTTGTTCCCCTGCCTTTTATGCCTTATAATAATACAATTGGAGAAAAAATGATTCGAGAGGGCAGGTACTCTACTCCTGGTCTCGAGGATCTGAAAATCTATGCTATTTCACGTATCCTTCTTCACGAATACGTAGATAATATTCAGGCAAGCTGGATAAAATTGGGGAAGAAGCTGTCCCAGTTTGCTCTCCATTGCGGTGCAAACGACCTTGGAGGCACACTTATGGAAGAAAGTATTTCCAGATTGGCAGGAGCCTCCAATGGAGAAAGCATTTCTGTTGAAGAGCTGGAATGGATGATCTACGGAGCCGGTAGGATACCAAAAGAAAGGACAACCCTTTACAGAGGAGCACATAAACTGGCTTCCAGGAATCCTGGAAGGATTACCGGGTGTGGAGCCTCAGAATAAGCCGGACAATCAAGTAACAGTCAGGGAAATTATGGAATTTTAAAAAGGATGATCGGATGTACACGAAAAAACCGACAACTCCAGAAGACGTAGTTGAAAGGGCATACAAGGGAAAATGTACTAAAGAGGATGCCCTTCTTCTGCTTGAAGGAAACCCTTTTGAGCTATTTGAGCTCGCCAATAATCTGCGCGCCAGTACGGTGGGCGATACTGTCAGCTATGTGGTGAACAGGAATATCTATATCACAAACAAATGTGTTGGAAACTGCGGGTTCTGCGCCTACAGGACAGAAAAAGGATATATCCTGAGCGTTGAAGAAATATTGGAAAAAGTAGGAGAAGCGAGAAAAGCTGGAGCTGTGGAGGTATGCATCCAGGGTGGATATACTCCGGAAGCTGACATGGAGTTCTATCTTGAGATTATAGAATCAGTAAAAGCCGAATTTCCTGACCTGTGTATTCATGCCCTGTCCCCTATGGAAGTAAATTACGCAGCAGGAATCTCAGGCATGTCGGTTGAAGAAGCCCTGCGCAGACTTAAAAAAAGCGGGCTTGATTCCCTTACCGGGACTTCGGCCGAGATCCTTTCTGACAGGGTAAGAAAGATTATCTGCCCTGGAAAAATCAATACCCAGAAGTGGATTGATACCATAACTGCAGCACATAAAACAGGGATTTCCACCAATTCCACTATCATGTATGGACATGTTGAATCCCTTGAAGAACGCCTGGACCATGTCTTTATTATCCGTGAAATCCAGAAAGAGACAGGCGGGTTTACGGAACTTATCCCTATGGCTTTTTTGCCTTATAATAATCCTATAGGGGAAAAGATGCTTGCATCCGGAAAATTCTCGACTACAGGGCTTGAAGACCTCCAGCTCATTGCTATTTCCCGCGTAATTTTGCATACTTATGTTAAAAATATTCAGGCCACATGGGTAAAACTAGGAAAAAAACTTGCTCAGGTAGCTTTACAGTGCGGAGCAAACGACCTTGGAGGCACGCTTATGGAAGACCAGATTTCCACAGCATCAGGAGGCAGCTATGGTGAATATGTGTCTCCTGCCGAGTTCGAATGGATGATAAAAGGGGCAGGAAGAATCCCTATGCAGAGGGATACTCTATACCGTAAAGTGGAGCGAAATTTTCCTAACAGGGTAGACCCCCTTCCCAGTTTAGGAAAGACAAAGATAGGCAGTAGAGAGTAAGCGCCCGAGTCGCAAGCCTTTTGAGAAAATTGCTTGCCCGCAAACCTTTTGAGAAAAGGTTTGATCGAAAACCTCAGCAACGTTTGAGTTTGATTACTTTATCCCCGAACCCTATCGGCGTGATCACAACCCTTTTCAAAAAAGGCTTGACCGAAAACCTTGGCAACGTTTGGATTTGAAGACTTTGTCCCCAAACCCTATAGGCGTGATCAACCGGCGCAACGGTTGCGGGTCAACGGTTTGCGAAAATCCCTAGTAACCTTTAGGTTTGAGGACGGCACGAATTCAGTTCAGGCAAAGTTGCAGCTCCCAAGTTTGGACTCGGGAGCGCTGTCCGTTTCGCTCACTTCGCTCGCTTAAGCGGACTAATTTAAAATATAGAAAAACTGAATTTCGCCTGAGAGGATGAGTTTTAGAAAGCTAATTACTTTCCATGTACCTCTTTCAGTGTGATTAATTATCTAAAATAAGCCAGAGTTGGTGAAAGCGCCTGCAAGCCGGAACCAGAAGAAAAACGAGTTTATTTTTCCGGGCCGCAGGAGTTTTAATTAATTATATAATTTCAGTGAATTAAGCTTAATATTCGTTTATATTTATGTCCAAACCCAGATTTCCAGGAATCCAGATGAAAGCCGTAATCCCCTTTAAAAAAGCCAGTGCAAAATCCAGATTGTCTCCTGTCTTGACTCGGGAAGAGCGAGAAGAGTTTGTGGAACTGATGCTGAATCAGGTAATAGACACCCTTAAGGAAGCCGGTATAGAAACAATTGATATTCTCAGTCCTTCAATGTACGGGCTTGAGAATATGAAAAAAGCCAATGTGCTTCTTGATAAAGACGATCTGAACGAGGCTCTTAACAGGTATCTTGAGCAGGCTGAAGAACCGGTTATTATTTTTATGGCTGATCTTCCCCTTCTTTCTCCTAAGCACGTAAAGGAGATAATATCTACTAAAAAGGATATCTGTATCGTCCCTGGAAAAGGTGGAGGTACCAATGCCCTTTTTATAAGGGACCCTTCGAACTACAGGGTAAGGTATTATGGTTCAAGTTTTCTGACTCATTGTTCAATTGCAGCCGATTCAGGGCAGAATTTTGAAATATATGACTCTTTCTTCGCAGGTACGGATATTGATGAACCAGAAGACCTGGTAGAACTTCTCATACATGGAAGAGGACCTGCAAAAGACTACATTGACCGAAAGTTCAAAATCGAAGTCAGCAGAGGAAGGGTTGGACTGATTCCTCTTTAAAAACCCTCTTCTTTGACCTAAATTTCATACAATTTGTCTGTACATTTTAATATTAACTAGTTTTTATAGATTAGTGGACTATCAAAGGATAAAAACTATTATTGGAATATTTGAAATTATAGAAAAAGAGAATAGAGAGCATATAATGAAGATAATCTCATGTATTTTTATCTAATAAAAAGATAGAACCATCTCAGGTTCTATCTTCTGGAATTTAAAGCACAACGGCTGTCACACTGGCAGAACTCAGTCCGCAAGAGTAACGACTTCGTGCTTCTTTACAGTCTTTAATTCGTTCTGTAAGTGAACCCAGATAGGTACATACAGGAGAAGCACAACAAAACCAACCGTTGTGGCAATCCACCCGCTTTCCAGAGTGCTGATATATACGATTCCAATTAGGAAGAAGGGGATGTTCAGAATTCCGGTTGCAAAAGCTATCTCAGTCCAGCCGCGAGGAGCTTTGAAGGGTCTTTCCAGTCTTGAAAATTCAGGATTCTTTTTCGATTTTACGTAGGCAAAGAGACTCATCCCATTTGCGACGATGTACCCAACTGCAGAAGCTGAGAGAATTGCAGTCGGACTCCCAAGAAGGATCAGGCACATGTTGAAGAGACCATCTGCGATCATTGCATTCACAGGGTTCCCGTTAGCGTTCAGTTTTCCAAAGACAGCTGGCAGGTTACCTTCAATCGCCATTGAGTAGATCGACCTTGCCGAAGACAGAAAAGCAGTCTGGATGATCAGGATCATGGCTGCAACCAGCATGAGAATCGCAATTGAGCCTCCAACCGAACCTAAAGAAAGCTTTGCAAGGGGAAGCATCGGAGAGACCGTGTCTGCAAGTACGCCTTTAACTCCTAGAGCCCCTATAACCGAGGTCTGGACGAGCACATAGAGCACAAGGCAAATTAGACCGCAGACCAGCAGAGCTTTTGGCGTATCGGTATTGGGGTTCTTATACTCTGGCCCAAATATTGCTGCACTTTCCCAGGCAACAGCACTCCATTCGGTCATTGCGAAAAGCCCGAGGATAATTAAGATATGCTTTAGGTCCCAGGACCAGTCCTGAGGCAGCCAGGCACCTGTAATGTTGGTAAGGTTGAAGTCTCCAGTAAAGAATGGAGCAAGGGTAATAACAACCAGGGGCAACAGTGATACCACAGCCAGAATATACCCAAGGGTAGCTCCGTTTTTGAGTCCTTTGGAGTTTATAATGATCATGGACCCAAACACTAGCGCTCCGACTGCTAAGTTGAAGAGAGTCTGGGGAATAGCGCTAAAGATAGGGAGCATCCCGTGCAGGTAAGTCCCGATAAGGATAGCATAGATCCCAATTACTGGGCTCCAGCCTAACCAGTAACTCCAGGCACTGAAACCTCCTATGAATTTTCCTATCAGCCTGGATCTTTCACTCATGTTTTCATCTGTATTCGAACCAAAAACAATCTGAGTATAACCTGGTAGCCCTGAAGCCTTGGGTAAAACAGTTGCAAGCTCTCCGAACGAAATGTTCTGGAAAAAACCCAGAAGGACGGTTAAACCCCAGACTATTATTGAAAGAGCCCAGACATAATTGGTGAGGTAGCCTATGGAAGGTAAAATCAATAATGGAACACCAAGAGCAATTGCAAGTCCCTGTTTCCAATCAATCGTCCTTTCGAGTTCTTTTGCTTCACATATCACCTTACTGCACTGAGGACCGTGTTCCCAATCTACTCCTGAACCGCTACTTTGTCTACTCAAAAATAACACCTCTTATATATTTGGTTTTATAAGAGGCAGGGGCAGCCGACCTTCCATTAAAAAATTATAAATAGAACTCATTTTGCCAGCCGGCTTGAAGTTGAAAATTTTTTTGTGGAAGATATCGAACCTCATCTTCTATATGGCAACGGTAACATCTTTTCTGTCGCAGTAAATGGTTAAATTAGAAAATTTTTGATCAAACTCTACTTCTGCAATCATTTTTGGCATCTCTCAGGTTTAATAATAGTTTAGTCCAAAGTCTACATAAAGGTAAACAGAATCCTAATTCCGATTTAATGCTATATAACTATTTCTCTTTATATCTGTTAAAAAGCAGAAACGTATTAATATAATAATAAAATTTAATAAATTATTACTACAAGTTGTGGATTGAACTCAGGTTAATCAGTAAAGAATTTGCTCATATAGTGCCTGCCTCAAAAACAATTTTTATTCCCATAATTTATGAGAGTTCTAAAATTAATTTCCTGGTCAGAAGCTCAATTGACATTTTCAAAAATGAGCTTCAAAGAAGTAGATTTTAAGTTTTGGGGTTTTCTCATCCAAAAACTTTAAATAAAGAATATCGTTATTAATCTATGAATGTAAAACCCAATGATTCATTGGTATTAATACTTTAAATTTTGAATAGAATCAAGATATTATATAGTCAGCAAAAATCTGAGATAGCTATTTCCAGAGGAGAGCTATGAGATCTTTCACAGATGAAGAAAGAGAGATTATAAGAAGGAAAATTATAGACCGGGGCAAAGATTGTTTTGCAATATACGGAATCAAGAAAACGAGCATTGAAGATCTTACCAAAGACCTGGGAATTGCAAAGAGCTCTTTTTATTCCTTTTTTAACAGTAAAGAGGATCTCTTTCTACAGATATTTAAGGAAGAGCGGGAAGCCTTAAAAGACAGCTTACTCGAAAATTCCTTCCTTAAATACAGGACGGAACCTGATAAAGCTGTAAGAGCTTACCTTCATTACTTGCTGAATATTGTGAATAACCATCCAATCTGGAAAAAAATTTTCATAGAAAAAGAATACGTTGAGCTGACAATCTTCCTGTCTTCTGAAGAAAAAATTAGAAATATTCATAGAGAAAACGTGGCAATGATTCTACCTTTTTTTGAGGAGTGGGCAGATGCTGGTCTTCTGATTAACAAAAATGCCAGGATTCTTGCTGAAACCACATGCGCGGTTTTTTCCCTCACCCGTTTCAGGAATGAAATTGGAGATGAGGATTTTCCGGAGATTATGGATTTTTTTATTGATCTCCTGGCAAAGAGTATTGTAAAAAGAAATGTGTAGAACCAAATACAGGATATAGAATTTTCCTGAAAAGAAACAGGTTTTTTAAAACCTGAATACTTATCAATGACGTGTATAAGGTGTTTGAATGAAACGCATTTTATCTGTTTGTCCAGAGTGCAAAAAAGTTCTTGATTCCACTTTGTTTGAAGAAAATGGCAAGATAATGATGAAAAAAATTTGCCCTGAACATGGAACCTTTACGGACATTTACTGGTCGGACAGCAAACTATACGACAGGTTCAGGCGCTATTCTTATGTCGGCAGTGGAGTTTCCAATGGGACTAACTCTTCTTCCTGTGGCTGTCCCTGGGACTGTGGAATTTGCTCCAAACATAAAACAGGGACATTGCTTGCAAACATTGACGTCACCAATCGCTGTAACCTCAATTGTCCGGTATGCTTCGCTAATGCCAGAGCAAGCGGTTTTGTATATGAACCAGACTTTGAACAGATTAAAGAAATGATGCTGACTCTCCGAAATCAAGAACCTGTTCCCTGCTATGCCGTCCAGTTTGCAGGAGGAGAACCTACAGTTAGGGAAGACCTTCCTGAAATTATTGAAACAGCTCAGAAACTTGGGTTTTCGCAGATTCAAATTGCAACTAATGGTGTCAGACTAGCAAAAAGCCAGGAATACTGTGAAGCCTTGAGGGCCGCAGGGCTCCATACTGTATATTTATCCTTTGACGGAGTCTCCGATGAACCATACAGGGCGACCCGGGGATTTAATGCTTTTCCTGTAAAACAAAAAGCTCTTGAGAACTGCAGGCAGACAGGCCTGGATAGTGTTGTGCTCGTGCCCACCCTGATAAAAGGCATTAATGATCACCAGGTTGGAGATATTGTCCATTTTGCGGCTAGAAATGGGGACGTAGTGAGAGGTGTAAACTTCCAGCCAGTAGCGTTCGCGGGCCGCATTGATCAGGCCCTACACAAAGAACAGAGAATAACAATTCCTGATCTAGTAGCACTCCTGGAAGAACAAACAGAAGGAGAAATTCCCAGTTCAGCCTGGTATCCTGCATCTGCTGCAGTCCCCATCATTCGGTTCGTGAGTGCGGTGCGAAGGGTTCCACTTCCCGAGTTCACGGTGCACCCTCTCTGTGGAGCCGCCACTTATATCTTTGAGAGCAAGGGAAGGCTAATTCCGATAAGTGAGTTTGTGGACGTGGACGGGTTCCTTGAGTTCCTTGAGAGCGTTACTCCAGAATTTGAAGGGCAAGGTTCTAACGTAACGAAACTTGCAAAAGTTCTCTATCATATTCCGCGCTACATCGATGAAGCCAGAAGCCCAAAGGATCTTAACATAGTCTCCCTGATAAGTAATTTTCTTAAAAACGGCACAAGAGAACATGCTGCCCAATTCCATCGAAAATCACTTTTCTTCGGAGCTATGCACTTTCAGGACCTCTACAACCTGGACCTGGAAAGGGTCGAACATTGCGGAATTCACTATGCTACCCCTGATGGCAGGGTAATTCCCTTCTGCACTTATAACAATTTTCACAGAGAAGGAGTAGAAGCAAGGTATTCAAAACAATATAGAAAAAATATGGAGCTTGAGACGGAACCTCTGGACGTTCAGGAAAGAGGAGCAGCTTGATTTCTCCTGTTTTCTTTATGCAATGAATTTAGAAATTTAGGACTGCTTCTTGGGACTTCAGGCAGGTTTTCAGTCTGTTCCAGTTTAAAAATAAACTCATAACAATTTCTCTTAAAAAGCAAAGATATAATTCATGGTGGTGTAATACAAAATATTTATATTAGAGAGAAAATTAACTGAAAGAAATTTTTATACCCAATGCATTAGTTCAATAGAGCCAATAACTTTAACTGGACAAATACATTAATTGTGAAAACTATTCGGAAGAGTAAACATATAATGAATAAATCGAAATTCTGATCTGACCTTCCTGGTAATAAATTTTAAGATGAAAATATACCTCAGAAAGTCGAAAAGTATTCATTGACATAAAAAATAAAACCTTAAAAATATAATAATTAAAAAGAACTTTCAGGACTCTATTGAAGTCATCAGTAAAAATAATGTAGCATCATACTGTCAAGCTTTTAGATCCATGTCACATTATTTGCAAAAAAGAGGATGTCTGCTGGAAATATTATAATACTTTTAAAATTTACAGGTGAGCTGGTGAGCCTTAAGATAAACAGATTTAAGTGTGGATACTGTGGTGCCTGTGTGGGTGTCTGCCCAAAGGGAGCACTCGAACTTGTAGAGACCTGGGTTGAAGTAGATGAAAATACGTGCATGTCATGCGGGATATGCGATCGCATCTGCCCTGTGGGAGCAATTGAGGTAATGAAATGAAGGACATGTATGACGTTTTAGTGATAGGAGCAGGTCCTGCAGGTTCCATTGCTGCTAGAACTGCAGCCGAAAAAGGACTGGATGTACTCTTAATCGAGAAACGCCAGGAGATAGGTGATCCTGTACGCTGTGCCGAAGGCGTGAACAAAGCAGATCTCAAAAAATACGTGGAAATTGACAAGAGATGGATTTGCGCTGATCTTAATGCTTCCCATATTTACGCGCCGGACGGTACAAAGATAGAGATGGCAGAAGAAATCGCTGGTGGAGAAGTGGGTTACGTCCTTGAGAGAAAAGTGTTTGATCGAGCCCTTGCAGAACAGGCCGCCGAAGCCGGGGCGGAAGTTAGGGTAAAAACCAGAGCAACTGGCCTTATCATTGAAGACGATTTTGTCAAAGGAGCCAGGCTCATGCATCTTGGAAAAGAATATGATGTGCGGGCCAAGATAGTAATAGGTGCTGACGGAGTCGAATCAAAAGTGGGCAGATGGGCAGGCATCGATACTTCCTTAAAGCCGATAGACATAGAGACCTGTGCCCAGTACCTGATAGCTGGAGCGAACATAGATCAGCATCACTGCGAATTTTACACAGGCAATGAAATTGCACCGGGCGGCTATATATGGGTCTTTCCGAAAGGCGATGGAAAAGCCAATGTAGGGATTGGAGTTATCGGGAGCAAGACTGGAAAATTCAAGCCAAGGCCTGTAGACTACCTTAACAAATTTCTGGAAAAGAAATTTCCTGATGCCAGGATAGTTGAGATGGTTTTTGGAGGAGTTCCGGTTTCGGGTAGCATTGAGAAAACTTCCACTAACGGGCTGATGCTAATTGGAGACGCTGCCCGCCAGTCCGACCCTATCACAGGCGGTGGAATTCTTAATGCAATGGATGCTGGAAAGATAGCAGGAGAAGCTGCGTATGCAGCTATATCCACAGGAGATGTTTCCCTCGAAAAACTTGAAGAAGTTTATGAGAAACCATGGAGAGCAACCCTGGGGCACGACATTGACATGAGCCTCATTGTAAAGAACTGCTTTATCAACCTGAGCGACGAGGACCTGAATTCACTTGCCTATTCCCTGAAAGATGTAAAATTCGAAAGAATGAGCCTTCTTGACCTGCTACAGGCTCTCTTTAAAGCCAATAAAAAACTTCTCTGGGACCTTCGAGTACTTTTCAAAGATGCCGCAAAAGAAGTGGTAAAGAGTAAGATGTAATGTAGAGTAAGGTAGAGTAAGATGTAACGCCTGAAAACTCAGGCGTCTTCTATTTACAAATTTCCTTTTTTAGTCACCTTACAGGAAGTTCTCTCATCTCAAGTCATCCAAACACAACCGTTGCGCCGGTTGATNNGGTTGATCACGCCGTTGCTAGGGTTTTCGATAAAACCTTTTTTGAAAAGGTTTTCGGTCAAGCCTTTTTTCAAAAGGGTTGTGATCACACCGGATAGGATTTGGGATAAGGTACTCACTCAAACGTGAGCTGTTTTCTATCAGACTTTTTCTGGAAAGGCTTGCGTATGACTCGATAAGAAGTTCAGGTAAATCAGTCTTCATGAGCAAGCTGAAAATGCAACCTTTTTTACTCCTAAATTAGCCCTTCTGGCTCAGCTCAGCATCTTCATTATAACCCATCCTTGGGCTCAGTTCAGAATCTTCATTATAATTCAGCCCTCTTGAGCGAAGCGAAAAGGGCCCTGTCCTCCCGAGACAGAACTCGGGAGGTCACTTGCTCCAGAATTCAGGCGTAAAAAGTAGAATTACAGTATAGACTTCAAGCCTACCGATCCACATATTTGCAATCAGGACCAGTTTACCCAGGGGGGAACTGGATCAAAACTGCCCATCGGGCCTACGACATTCAGGCCTGGCCCAATATTACCAAGCGTAGCTATAGACGCAGTAACTGAAGTTATGATGTCCATACCCAAAACCGAAAGAATCAGGGCACTTGAGAGAAAGACAAGCAGATAAATGACAACAAATGAAACTATATAATTGACAATCTCGTCGGGCACTTTCTTATTATTAAATCTGACGCCCTTAATGGCTTTGGGATGAAGAGCTTTGAACAATTCTACTCGGCTGTGTTTGAGAAGGATAAGAATACGTACAACCTTGATGCCCCCACCTGTAGAACCGGCGCAGGCTCCAATAAACATAACTATAATAAGTATCATTTTCGCGGATTCGGGCCAGAGATTGAAATCAGTTGTCGCAAACCCTGTACTTGTCATGATTGTAACTACCTGGAAGATTGCAAACTTGAAAGAATCAGGAAGGTTTGTGCCAAGGTCTCGCCAGAGTAGGAAGGTAAGAAGCCCGCTTGCTGCAAGGGTCAGGGCGGTATAGAATCGGAACTCTTCGTCTTTAAAAAGGAGATTTTTGTCTATAAATATTGCTCGATAGTAGAGGGCAAAGTTTGCGCCGGCAACGAACGTGAAAAACGTTATTATATATTCAACAAGAGGACTATGAAAAGCTCCGACACTCAGCGCATAATTTGAGAAACCTCCGCAACCCATTGTAGCAAACATATGATTAAGCGCGTCATAGAGGGAGACTCCTGCGAGTAAGAGGGCGGCAACTTGCAGGAAGGAAATTACGAAATAAACCATCCAGAGAATTCTCGCAGTTTCCCTTATTCTTGGCTTTAGCTTGTCCTCGGTAGGCCCAGGTGATTCCGCCCGGAAAAGCTGGCGGCCCGCAACCCCAAGTTTGGGAAGGATAGCAATGAAAAGCACGATAATGCCCATGCCGCCGAGCCACATGATCAAACCTCTCCAGAAAAGGATACTTTTAGGATGGCTTTCGATATCAGTAAGAATTGACGAACCTGTAGTGGTAAATCCAGACATTGATTCAAAGATAGCGTTTAAGGGAGAAATCCCGTCCAGCATGAAAGGAATTGCCCCGAAAACAGCGGCTGCAAGCCAGCCCAGGGCAACGATTGCAATCCCCTCTTTGCGCATCCATTCCTCGTCGGTTTTATAATAAAGCAGGAGAAGACCTGTAACGAGGGTTATGAGAATCGAAACCAAAAAAGGAGTTAAACTCTCTCCATAATAATAGGCGACTCCGAGAGGAATTACCATGAACAGTCCCAGGAGCCTGAGCAAGCCGCCAAGCACATATAAGACAACTCTAAAATTCATTGCGGATCCTCAGTTTTAAAAACTGTTAGATCTTTTTGAATTTTTTGTATTTATTCTTTACTTAAAAAATTTCTCAACTGCCGAAACTGCGGAAGATAGCGCAAAAACTATTACCTTATCTCCTTCCCGAATTACGAAATCTCCTCTAGGTATGATAATGTCATCGTTATGAACTACTGTGGTAACTATCGCATTTTTAGGGAACTTGACCTTGTCGAGGGATTTTCCTATAATTTTTGAGTACCTTGAGGTAGTGTACTCGATAATTTCTGCCTTTTCACCTTCCAGCATGGTAAGCTTTTCGATACCTTTTCCCATTGTAAGCTTAAGTACTTCATTTACGGTCGCTTCCCTGGGACTGACTGCCATATCAATTCCAATCATTTCAAAAAGGGGCACATAGTCAGGGCGGTCAGCTCTTGCGATAACTTTCTTTGCCCCCATTTGCTTTGCCAGAAGCGAGCACAGAAGATTTTTTTCGTCATTGTCCGTAACTGCAAGCACGACGTCCATATCTTCGATATTCTCTTCCCTGAGCAGATTGAGGTCAGTGCCGTCCCCGTTTAAAATAAGGGCATTTTCCAATATCTCGGCTACTTCTATGCAACGGCTCTTCTTGTACTCGATAATTTTAAGGTCTGCATTCTCGTCTTTGTCTATCAATTTGGCAAGATAAAATCCTACAATGCCGCAGCCTATGAGGAGAATTCGGTTTCTGTGAGGCTCCACGTTCCCGAAGATGCGGCCAAGTTCTTCCAGAGCTTTGGGCTTGCCTACAACTACCACATGGTCGTTTGCGTTAATGACATCGCTTCCATGGGGAATAACGATTTCCTGCTTCCGAAATATTGCACTTACAATGCAGCAGTCATCAAGCTTGAGATCCCGAATCTGCTTTCCTACAAGCTTGCTGTCAGGACGGATGGCAAATTCCATCATCTGAACTTTTCCCCCGGCAAAGACTTCCGTATCTATAGCTGAAGGGCTTGAAAGTACCTCGGCAACCTCCGAGGCGAGCGCAAGTTCAGGACAGATCATGATATCGACTCCAACCTGAGACCTTGAGGTTACAGGCACATCGATATAATCAGGGTTGCTAACTCTTGCAATTGTCTTTGCTTCTTTCCAGCCGGGATGGGATCTTATGATAAGTTTTGCAGTCATGCAGGCAACAATGTTAACTTCATCAATTCCTGTGACAGCCACTAAAATATCCGCATCGTGAAGGATACTGGCGAGAATATCGGCGTTTGCACCATTTCCTTCCAGAACCTGGACATCGAGCTCGTCAGCCCTTCGTGCAACCTCTTCATCTTTTTCGACAACAACTACATCGTGTGTGAGGGAGAGGAACTTTGCGATATGATATCCAACCTCGCCAGCCCCGATCACTATTGCTTTCATAAACTACCCTCAAAAAAAGTTTTATCTTAGGTAAATTCATTTGCTTGCTTAAGTAATATTTGTAAAAAGGAAAACTTAGACAGGCGTATATTCTAAGGAATAATCGTTCTGTAGATGAATATTTCACTATTAAGAGTGTTTAATAAGTACATTTTTTAAAAAATTGAAACTTTTGCGGTAATTGTAAAAACATTCTAATTCTTCGATCCTGAGCCTTCACTAAAAAGTCTGCCATTCTCATTCTCCAAAACTCAATTAATAATTATTATAATTTTTCAAATATTATCAAAAAAAACAATAGCGTGCAAGGCATTATTATTTTTTGAAACAGATTTAAAAATTTGGATACACTAAACAAATTCAAATACTATAACTCAGATTGTGAGTTAAATATCTTGTGTGAATTTGGGTAATAGGCGTGAGTTATTGAAAAACGTAAGCAAAAGAATATCTCTCAATTTTTTCAAACATGGTGAATCTACTCTCTTTTTGTAATTGGTCAGTAACTCGCAGACACGACCTGAATTTGAGGCTTTATAATTGTTATTTATAAAGACCAAAAATAAAACGTAGGCTAATAAGAATGCAAGATAGCGGAATATATGATAAAAAATTAAAGTCTTTAAAAACTTTAATTCTTGGAGAGCCCCGTAACCCTTTTGATTCTGATATTTTCCATAAAGTTTCTTTAATAGCGCTCTTCGCATGGGTCGGTCTGGGATCTGATGCAATGTCTTCTGCATCATATGGTCCAGAAGAAGCATACTTGGCACTGGGACATCATATTTACCTTGCCATATTTGTAGCACTGAGTATTATATTAACTATTTTTGTAATTAGTACAAGTTATTCTCAGATAATCGAACTATTTCCCACAGGTGGTGGTGGTTATTTGGTTGCTAGCAAGTTGTTATCTCCATCGCTTGGAATGCTTTCTGGCTGTGCACTCCTTATAGATTATGTACTTACGATTGCTATTTCGATAGCAAGCGGTGTAGATGCCATGCTAAGTTTTCTACCAACAAGCTGGCACATGTTCAAATTAGGGTTTGCTTTTTTTGTAATCATGGCAATTATACTATTGAATTTAAGAGGAATTAAAGAATCAGTTTTATTTTTAATACCTATATTCGTATTATTCATAATTGCTCATGTTGCCTTAATATCATATGCGTTTTTTACCCATTTTACAAGTGCGCCAATAGTAATGAGTAATACTGTAACTGATGTCCATAATATAGCATCCGGTGCAGGGCTTTCAGCGTTGCTTTTCATTGTCATACATTCATATAGCATGGGGGCAGGAACATATACAGGAATTGAAGCCGTAAGTAATGCGGTTCCAGTAATGAGAGAACCAAGGGTAAAAACAGCAAAGAAAACCATGCATCTCATGGCGCTTTCGTTGGCATTCATGGCAGCAGGTCTAATGCTTACTTACATATTTTACCATGTATCTCCAGAAGCTGGAAAAACTCTGAATGCTATTCTTTTTGAGAATATTACTAGGTCCTGGGGACCTCTAGGTCACTATTTCGTAATAGCAACTCTTGTATCTGAAGCAGGACTCCTATTTGTAGCTGCACAGACCGGTTTTTTAGATGGCCCAAGGGTTCTGGCAAATATGGCACTGGATAGATGGGTTCCTACAAGGTTCGCAACGCTGAGTGATAGACTTGTAACACAAAACGGCGTATTAATAATGGGTGTCTCAGCGTTAGTTATGGTCTTTCTTACCCAGGGATCGGTCAAACTCCTGATAGTGCTTTATAGCATAGCGGTTTTCATAACATTTATTCTGTCCCAGGCAGGTATGGTTCGCCATTGGTGGAAGTCTAAAGCGAAAGTTAAAGACTGGAAGAAGAAATTAATTATCAATGGTACCGGGCTGCTTATGACAGTTTTGATATTGATGTCAGTAATAGCCGTTAAGTTCGGTGAGGGCGGATGGGTAACATTGCTTATTATCGGAGCATTTGCTGGAGTTGTCATCCTCATAAGACGCCATTATGACAATACCTCAGAACTTATTAAAGAACTGAATGCAAAGGTAATCAATTCTCCTGAATGTATGAATATAACTAAAAATGATAAACCTGATGAGATTATTAACATGCAGGATAAGACTGCAGTGCTTCTGGTAAACGGTTTTAATGGTTTAGGGATGCAGGCACTGTCCACTATATTCAAATTATTCGGTGGGATGTACAAGAATTTTGTATTTGTACAGATTGGTGTAATTGATGCTGGTGTGTTCAAAGGAGTAGAAGAAATTCAAGGACTCCAAACCGAGGTGTGCAAAGATGTAGACAAGTACGTAAAACTAATCTCGTCACATGGTTACTATGCTGAAGGTTTTACTGCAGTCGGCACTGACGTTGTGGAAGAGATCACAAAATTGGCACCAGAGATCTTAAAGAAGTTCCCTAATGCTGTGTTCTTTGGTGGACAGATTGTCTTTCCGAATGATTCGAGACTTACAAGGTGGCTACACAACTATACTGTCTTTGCATCACAGAGAAAACTATATGCAGATGGCATTCCTTTCGTAGTTTTGCCAATAAAAGTATAAAAAAGTTAGAAAAAGTAGAAATCTTAGCTTTATGTTCAATTATAAATCTTAGGCTTTATGTTCAATTATAATACTCTCTAAAATTCACGAAAAATATACAATCTAAGTTACAGGCGAAGCTGGCTTCCACTTAGCTTCCAATATTTTATATTAGCTGATCCTTAAATGAGCTGATTCCAAAATTCCATATTGATTATCTGAATCTCGCGTTCTTAATAATCAATTGAGTTTCTCATTATTAATCAGCCAGCATATTATCAAAGTCC
>NZ_DAVG01000137.1 GCF_002505485.1 Methanosarcina sp. UBA5
CAATAGAAATTAATAAACAATAAAAATTCAAAATTGTAGGGCATCTTTCGGACAGGCAGTAACGCAGCGCCCACATTTTATACAGTCTGATTTTGCATCGTCCTGAGTGATTTTTAGCTGCATGGGACAGACTTTTTCACATTTCTTGCAGTTAATGCATTTTTCCTTTTCGAGTTTAAGAAGATACTTTTTACCACCAAGCAGGCGTTGAGCTGTGCCCATAGGGCAGAAGGAACACCAGGTTCTTGGGCTCAGGTAACTGCCCAGAAGGGTTGCGATCGCAGTTGTTACCAGACACATCATCACAAACACCATGCCGATTTTCTCAAAAGTATTGAGACTCCCTATAGCGTTTACTATCCTGTATCCCATAAAGCCCATTAGCACGAAGAAAATTGGCAGGCGGACCCACAGGGAACGCAGAGTGGCAGGTATTTTCTTTTTCCTTGAAATCTTACTAACCCAGAAATCAACAAAACTTCCCCTGGGACAGAGGTTCCCGCAGAACCATCGACCTCTGAAAGGACTAATCAGGAAGATTGCTGCAAAAACCAGCAGTATAAAGTACCCGAGTGCATGATACCAGAGCCCTCCTATGGAAACTATAAGAACCAGAATTCCCAGGTAAGGCGTTATTTTAAGCAAAGTTAATCAAACTCCGTTTTCCCATTTTTCAAGTTCCTGTCCAAGTCGGTCAGCCCAGGAATTCACCACACTCATTATAATATTTTTTATTTTAGCCCTTGAGTTGACCTTATACTTGAAGACATAGCCCCCTCCATCTAGGTTCTGCTGCGACCTTTGCAGAATTTCTTTTTCGTGCAGTTTTTTGACGGAACGCTGAACTGTGGAAATATCCAGCTTCAGGACTTTTGAAAGATAATCGGTGTCAACCCACTGCTCTTTTTCATTCAAAAAATACTTCAAAACCTTCAGGTCTGCCTTTGTGAGATTAAGGGCACACTTGATCACATCTTCGATTTTGAACTCTTTACAGGCAAAGTCTATCATTCCAATCCCTCTAAATCACTACAGTACTGTAATATTATTGCCGTAGTATATATATAATGCTAAGTACTGTATTGTCCAGCCAAAAACAGGAAGTACTGCATTTTTAGTGCGTTTGTAACCTTACCTCCATGCAGAAAACTAAAGGTATTCCGCATGGAGAATAAGAGGAGAGCGCAAGTAAAGTCTCTTCGTTGCATCTTTAAAAAATGAGATATTTATCTGATAACTTCTTTATCTTATTCGTTTATAACCTGCATGGAAACATTTTTATACTTCCGTTTTAATCTGCGAACTGCGGTTTAATGAGCAGCCTTAAACTTTAAGGCTTTCTTTTTCACAGGAAAACCCTATTATCCTTGCATTTAGCTCATTAAAACCCACAACACTCAACAAAAGGCCGACAGGTTTCTCCTTTTTTCCTGCCGGCTTCACACACCCAGTTCAAGAATATTCTGGTCAGGAGAAGCTATATTCTTCAGTTTTTTCTATGCCCCTCATTTTCCGTTAGCTGAGACTGTTTTTCAAGCCTTCTTTTTTAAATCAAATATGTCCTGGATTATGTTCGGGATTCTACTCGTTTAGAATTACATTCCAAAGGCTGTCTGTGTAATTGTATTTTCTATTTCATTTTTCAGTTCCTCTGGAATTCCCCTGATCCCGACATCCAGGAAACCACGTACGATCATACCTACAGCTTCATCCTCGGTAAGCCCTCTGGCCATCAGGTACTCCACCTGGTCTTTAGCAATTTTTCCAACTGCGGCCTCGTGAGTAAGTTCGACATCGTCTACGTTTGCTTCAAGGATAGGGATTGCAAGCTGGCTTCCTTTGTCGGTAAGGACAAGCCCTTTGCATTCCAGGTGCCCTTTTGCTCCCTTTGAATTGGCTATCATCTCCCCTCTCGCGATTATTCTACCGCCGATTGTAATTGTTCTTGAAACCAGTTCCGCTTTCGTGTCAGGGGCATTGAAAATCGCCCTGCTTCCAAGGTCGAGTTCAGAGCCAGGATGGGCAATTGCTATAGTATTTAGCCTGGTTACTGCTCCTTTCCCTTCGAGCTTGACAGTTGGGTACATCTGGACAGAACGAACTGGTTTCAGGCAAATGTAGTTGCTAACATAAGTTCCACCTTCTTCCACATGAACCACTGTTCTCGGGCGAACTCCTATCTGCTCGGCCCAGTTATGGATCATTGTAAAATTCAGGGTAGCGCCTTTTTTTACGTACATCTCGGAAATTCCCATATGTATCCCTTCTTCTACTCCTTTTCTGGAGGTACAGCCCGTAATAATGTCAAGGCTGGCGCCTTCTTCGACGATTATGATGTTATGCACGGTCTGGTACACCTTTTTACTGTTCAGCATAAGGCAGGTCTGGACAGGCATTGAGGATTTCTTACCTGCAGGCACCCGGACAAAGTATCCATCCGCGTTTTCAAGGTAAGTTTTTGCCGTGTATTTATCGGTATCCACAGCTACAAGCTTCCAGGAGTAGTCTTTGAGCCATTCGTACTTTTTCAGGGCTTTTTGGGTAGATGTAAGTTCTATATTTTTGTCTTTCAGGGACGAATGCGAAACTGCATTATCGAGCACCAGCAGACTGCCGGATCTTCCTTCTTCGCTCGGGATTACCCCTACCTGGAACAGGGTTCTTTTGCTTTCTTCGTCAAGGGTCTGGAGGTCTTCTATAGGCTTGCTAACTCTGGAACCTTCCTCAAACTTCCCCAGCTCAAAATCCTCTCCGAAAGCCGCTTTTTTCTCGGCTGCACTTTCAGCTCTCTTTTTCAGGTTCACTTCATCAGTTTGCATTCCAAACACTCCTCATACCCTTTGCTCTTAATCTCTTCCAGCATTTTCAGGGGATTTCCTGAACACATAATTGTTCCGTTGCAAAGAATATATCCCCTATCTGTAGTTACATAATCAAGAATCTGGCCTGTGTGCGTGATTATGAGGGCTGATTTCCCTCTTATGCAACTTTCACCAGGGCATTCGACACCTTCTTCAAGCAGCTCTTTTATTGTCATTCCTACCTGTTCTATGCTTACGAGGTCTACTCCCGACTCAGGTTCATCCAGGAGATAAAGATTCGGGTTCTGGGCTGCAAGTTGCAAAAGTTCAGAACGTTTGATTTCTCCCCCAGAAAAGCCCACGTTTACGTCCCTATCCAGAAAACGATTCATATTAAGGTTCTCAGCAAGAGCCTCAGGATCTTTCTTTCCTTTCGATACCACCTTTATAAGATCTCTGAGTTTAATCCCGGACATATCTGGCGGGCGTTGCATCATAATTCCCAATCCGCGACGAGCTCTTTCGTCCATTGGCAAACTGGTAATATCTTCCCCATTAAACAGAATTCTGCCTTTTACAACCCTATATTCACTAAAGCCCATGATTGTTCTCATCAGAGCTGACTTTCCGGCTCCGTTTGGCCCAAAAAGCACATTAGTATACCCTTTTTTGACTTCAAGGTTAACGTCATGAAGCAAAATTTTTCCGTTAACCTCTACAGTCAGATCCTCTATTTTTAGCATCGATATTTTTCTCCCTTTATTTCATTTTTGATACGGTTCCCCTCTACTTTTATTCCGTTTTCATAAAAACAATGATTGAAAGTATATTTATTCAAAGTACATTTATATGGCAGGAAAAACGCCAAGAGCCGAACAATTCCGGTATCTTTTCCCACCTTCCGTTATTTCCCGCCAAATCTTATATTCTTTTTAGAGGACATTGTATTTCTAACTATACATTCTCTGTAAATTTATGTATTCTTTAAAATTAGGGTGTTAAAATTCAGAACTGTTAAATTCTGTTTCAAATACAGGACTACAAAACAAGATTTCCAAAATAGAAGTTTTTAATTTCTTTAAAATATTTCACTTTATTCCAGGTCCACACGCAGACCAACTTCGATTTCTACAAATTTCGCCGGAAAAATCTCCTTTATTTTTTCTCTATGAGCGGTACAATGCCCTGCTGCTATGAGTTCCATCCCTCCCAGCCTTTCAAACTCCTCGTTATCATGGAGCCCGCCGAGAATCCCCTTTACTTTCCCGTAATGGCTGGCAGTATCCAGGATTGCGGCAAGCCCGGGGTGAGCACAGCCTGTAAGTACGTAAGATCCGTTTCCAGTATCCAGAATAAGCGCCTGCTCCTTTACCCGGTCTCCTAGTTCCCCTGTACTCCTGATACCCTGAGAGATTTCTACAGGCTCTCTTATTTCGATAAGAATCGCCCTTTTCTCAATTTCTCTCTTCAGATTCTCCGAAAAAGAAGCAGGAACATAGACCTCAAGCCCAGGATTTGCCTGAAGAATCTCGGGAAGGCCTCCTATATGGTCCCAGTGCTGGTGAGAGAGAACCAGTTTTCTGATTCTAGTGGGATCAATGTTGAGCTTCTTCATATGTCTAAGAAGGAGCGGCCCATCCCATCCAGTGTCGAAAAGCAGGGTTTCACGATTTGTTTCAATGAGAGCTGCAAAACCCCAGCTTGCTGTGAAATCCTGATTGGCTCTGTTGTCATAGATGACAGTAAGCCTGAACATCGGGGTTCCTCAGATTTCTTTCATAGTTTTATATTCCATAACAGTAGAAACAGGATTAGTCTTGATTTTAATTCCGGTCTCTTCAAGGGCGCAGATGCCATTAATGCCTCCTACGATTGCAATCCCGAACTTTCCGGTTTCAACAGGTGCCCCAAGCAAGGTTTCATCAACCTCTCCCGGAGGAAAATAACCTGCAAGGCCGACTCTTTCTACCTTTTTCATAACTTCTCTGGCTCTGTCGTAAGCTGAGGAATTGATCTGCCGTAGATTGGCAAGGATTTTGCCTTCCCCTTTTTCAAGCACGTCAAGGACAGAAGTAGTCTTCCTGCTCATGAAAATCTGTATGGGATCAATTGAGGTTCCGCTGTAGGATATTAAATCTGAAAACCGTGCAGGTTTTCGATTTTCTATCTGAAGAATTCCGCCGTAGGCCGGTTCCACAGGTATGCCCGCTTTGAGAAGCAGCCCGTCAAAAGCAACACTGCAGACCGTAGCTATTCCTATTTTTCCTGGAGGCAGGGAAAGCAGTTCTTCATCTTCTTCGATGATCCTCACTCTTGGGCTTATCATATACCCTTCGTGTGCAGTATATGAAATCACTTCAATAACAGTCTCTAAATCGTCCTTATCAAAGTATGAAATATTTACAGGCATTACTCCCTCATTGGTCTCGGGGTTATATGTGGTTCTGAAAGCCATCTCTTCTATTCGGGATATTACAAAGCCAAACCGATCTGCGATGAGGGCGTCATTCATCTCCCTTTCTCCAAGTTCGGTAAGTGTACGTCCTGCATATCCGTGTTTGCTTGTGAACCCTCTCTCGTCCAGGATCCTCAGATGGTAGCGGACAGCCCGCTCTCCTATATCATAGCCCCGGTTATTAAGTTCATCAGCTATTGCCCGGGCACCTATAGGCTTGTCACTTTCGTGAATCACCCTCATAATTTCAATGAGTTTTCGCTCAATTTGCGGATCCATCATATTTAACACCGTTATACTTTATAGTAAAATGTTATCTGTGATCATGACAAAATTCTATAGTCTTTAAATACTCTTTGAGCAAAACCCATGTCTTTCGGCTTGCCCAAAACGGATTCAATTCTTATTTATATTCAATTATAGTAAATCTTTTCGTAGTTAATATATTTTGTCGCCCGAGTTCCGCCACCCGAGTCCCGTCACCCGAGTTTCGCTTCGGGAGCACGAAGCCCTTTTCGCTTCGCTCAAGAGGGCTGAATTATGGACAAGATAAGTTGCTTTTCAATTTGCTGAAAGGGGCTGATTTACCTGCAAACCTTTTCAAAAAAGGCTTGATCACAAACCTTTTTAAAAAACTGCTTGATCACAAACCTTTTGAGAAAAGGTTTGATCGAAAACCCTGGCAACTTTTGGATTTGATAGTCTTATCCCCAGACCCTATCTGCGTGATAAACCGGCGCAACGGTTTTGATCAACCGGCGCAACGTTTGCGGCTCAACGGTTGATTTTAAGAGTTATTTCTTTAATGTCTTGCGAGGTTATCTAGTCTAGATTGTTTTTTCCTTGCCCGCTCTGGTTATAGAGGTCTGGGTCAGTTACTGGTTATGGGATTTGTGTTGAAATTATGATATTTCATACAATTTTTATAATTCCTGGTTGGGGGGAGTAAAGTTCTCCTGCTTCCAGGAGGTTTTTGAGGATTGTTTCGAATTTTTCTTGAGTTATTCCTTTTTCCAGAGCTTTCTGTCGAAGTTCTTCTTTCTCTATTTTTCCGTCAGTGGTGTTCAGAATTTCGAGAAGAGTTAATTTTGGGTCTTTTTTTGCAGGGGGGGAACTGGAAAGGTTTTTTTCTGGAAGTTTAAGTTTTTTTACTGGGTTTTCGTTTTTGGAGATTGAGGGTTCAGACTCTCTGGAGGGAGAGGCCAGTGAAGAGGTTTCGTTACCTTTTCCGGAGATCTCAGCTTGCAGGCGAGTCCGAAAAAGCACTGCGTCTTCGAGATCTTCGGAGAAGTGGAATACCCTCAGTTTTCGGGTTTGCAGGAGAACGCCGCAATGCTGGCATTTCAGGGTCTTTTTTCCGGTTTCTATGATCTGGGCGTGCTGTCGGCATTTCGGGCACACAATCACAGCATAGCAAAGATTTTTGCGCTTTTGTCCGAATTCCAGCTCAATTCACCTTCCGTATCTTCTCTTTCTTTTCTGGAAATCCCTCATAACTCTCAGCAGGTCGACCTTTCGTACATCTTTCCAGTTGACATCTGTAAAATAAAGTTCCGAATAGACTGACTGCCACACCAGGAAGTCCGAAAGATTCTGCCCTCCCGAACGAATCATGATGTCAGGCTCGTGATTGACAAGGAGATAGGATTCGAGCATTTTTTCGTCCACCTCTTCAGGCCTGACAGTTCCCGCTTTAACTTCGGCAAGGATAGTCAGTACAGCCCTCATAATTTCGTCTCTTCCTCCAAATCCCAGTGATACATATATAAGAAAATCCTTTCCAGGAGCAGTGCTATTTACCTCTCCATCAACACCATAAATTCTATAACCTGTGCCGCTAGGAAGGTTAGAAAAGCTCTTTTCCAGCCTGGCTTTGAGCGTTGATGCGATTTCGGCTTTTAAAGCCAGATCAGTTTTCAGGATGTCTACATAGATGCTCACAACTTCGACCCTGAATTTTCTAAAAATACTCAGTACAGATATGAGCCTCTCCATTCCTTCAGGGTCAAAAAGGTCGGTTTCCTTGAGTATGATTGCTACATGTCTGGGAGTATTTGAAAATTCCCTGGCTATTTGCCAGGTCAGGAACCTCTCATAGACCGGATATGCAAAAGAAAGTAAATCCATCTGGAAAATATCCTCCCTGACAAGCTAAAGCAATCCACTATTTCATCTTTTCTGTTGTATATCTAAACTCCAGAGTCTTTTCCAGACCTGTTCCTAATGACCTGTTTCGGATGATAGCTTTTTCGGGTTTATCGGATCTATTATTGTGTTGTTTACTTTGCAGTGGATACGATCTTGATTACATCGCCATTTTTCAGTTCATGCTTTTCTCCAAGCCTGAGTCTTGTCCTTGCATCTACTGCATACAAAAATCGATCCCCTATATCGGTATGTATCTGGTAAGCAAGATCATGACAAGTGGATCCCCTTTTCATAAGGTAGGCATCAGGTAGAATATTCCCACTTTTATCGGACCATTTTCCTTCATCTTCTACGGGATATACAACAATGAGGTCCAGAAGCTCAAAGACAGTCCTGTTTATGCACTCCTGGACACCTGTACTGCCAAGCCTCTCAACTACTTTATGGATAGCTTCGAGCCCTTTTTTCTGGGCTTTTGTAAGCTCCCCTCCAAGTATCTCGAATTTCCTGTCTCCTGGACTGTATTTTATAAGCCCGCTTTTTGCTGCAGACTTAAGTGCCAGTTCGGCTGCTGCACTTGCAGGCACTACTATTCTATCAAGATCTTTAAGCCTGTCCAGGTTTTCTCTTGAGGCGATGTCGGCTTTATTTGCAGCAATGAGCAGAGGCTTGCTGATCTCCCTCATTGCGTCGCAGAGCCGGATCATGTCTTCTTCGCTCCATTTAACATGGTCCAGCCTTGCAAGCCCTGTTTCCATCAAAGCTGCACTTACATGGGATTCTCTTATTCCTGCCCCAGCAAGCTGTTCTGCAATTACAACTTCGAGCTTAAGCCCCTCAGCCTGGATTTTTCTGGCAAGTTTGAACCAGTTTCTTTCCAGAATTCCATAAAGCCACATTGTGATTTCCCTGTTCAGGAAAGCTACATCTTCGAGAGGGTCGTGATCTCCGATATCTACAGGGTTGCCCTCGGCGTCAGTTCCACCTGAGGCATCTACTACATGAATTATTGCCTGAGCCTGCCTGAGTTCATCCAGAAAAGTATTTCCAAGTCCCCTTCCTTTGTACGCATCAGGGACAAGTCCGGCAACGTCAATAATATCAATCGGGACGAGCCTGATGCCGTCCACACACTTTCCGCATCTCTTTTCCTTCTCTTTGCAGGGACATTCAACCCGCACATAGGTAACTCCGTGATTGGCATTGATAGTTGTAAAAGGATAATTTGCAATTTCAACGTCTGCAAGTGTAGCAGCTTTGAAAAAAGTGGATTTTCCCGCATTGGGTTTTCCTGCAAGTCCTATAGTCATTGACATAAATTATAAAAACGAACTTGTTGCATTTAATCTTTATTGATAGTGATGCCGGAGAAGCAGGATTTCTTCCTTAACTTTCAGACCGAGGTCAGAGTTGCAAATTCTGGGTTTAGCCGGCTCTTGAGGAATAAGGTTTATATCCTTGAATGTGCTTATGAATGTTGCTCGCTTGTGTCCCGATAGGGTAGTGGATATCCTTGAGGCCTGCGGAGCCTTAGACCTGAGTTCAAGTCTCAGTCGGGACGTAAATTCTTATTTTAATTTTCTGTTTTCTTATTTTGATCTTCTGTTCTTCATCGGATTTTCGTTTTTACTCTTCTCGATTCCTTCTTTGCTTCGATTTTATAACGGAAGACTCTGCACCTAGAGATACTCGACTGTTTTAACGAGTACAGGAACAGGATAAAAAATCAATCTGGCAAAATTATTGGGCGCGTGCTTTTTTATTGTCGAGGCAGAAAGAGTGAATTGAAAAAAAGCAGTGAGCGTATCTCGTAACCGGACGATGATATGGAAACAATTGGTGTACAAAAACAAGGATTATATCATATTCTGAACTCAGAATAGGGATGATTGGGGCATCATCGATAAAACCTGATGGGCTGGAAAAGAGCCGAGCTTCCTGTTTCTCCCAAAAAGCTACTCTTTATTTGAGAGTTAAAATACCTCTTAGAGCGGTTTATTTCCAGAATTGGAGAAACCTGGGGAAATTATCATACTCTGGTAATAGGTCTTGCTATACCTCTATAGTGATCGGAAAGTTCTTTTCCCCATTTGAGTGCACTTTCATCAAAACTTACTAGGTTATGATTATAGTAAATTCCACTGTTACAGAAGAGGGAAAGCGCCATGAACTTTTCCGTGACTATGCTTGAAGCAATTTTCATATTATTATTGTTGCAGACATAGAGTTTGGTATGTTTCAGGTTCAGAAAGTGCTCAAGTTCCTTCTTGTAGTCATTGAGCATTCTATCATAAACATATTCTGTAAATACCAGGGTTATGTCCGTGCCTTTTGCGGCAAGCTCTATGCACAGGGAAGGATAGATGGGCAGGAAAAAGGAGGATGAAATCCTCACTTTCTCAGATTCGCAAAGATGTTTTACAACTTCTTTTGGATATTCAAACACGTGGTTTCGGTCAGGATTTACTTCCATATAGTTTCCAAGCTTTCCTATCTCATCAAGAAACTCAGGAGGGATTGATGTCATATCCTGATTTATCCAATAATCGTGGTTTTTATCAAAAACGTTAAACGTTTCAAGAATTGTTTTCATCTTCGGAACCAGAATTTCGCCGATACTGGAAAGTTTGTAAAGCCTGTTACTCTCAACAATAAGATCCTGCTTCATCAGTATCTTTATCTGGGTCATTATCGGACTTGAACGGACATCAAGCGTATTTTTGATTTCTTCGATGTTCTTGGGTCCGTCCAGAAGCAGTAAAAGTAGATTTTTCCTTTTTTCTGAAAGAAAGAGAACATCCAGTAGTGATGAATCCATCTGATTCCCTCTCTTAGGTCTCATCCTATTATATGTGACATCATATATATCTCTATACTAGAAGACTCTGAACTTTTTGCCTTTATTCATGCCATTGTAGTTTTTGATGGAATAAAGGATCTTTAGGGCTTTAGGGTTTTTGGGGTTTTGGGGTTCATACTTTGAGGGTTTTGGGATTTATACTTAGGATACAAAGAAAATTACCATTTTTTTATGTATCATAATATCATATATCATAATATTACTTGTAAATATAATTACTTTTCATTATCTTCTAATAAATCCCTTAAATACTTCTATATGACAGTTCTCTTATAACACATATAACACATAACACCTCTTTACACATTTATTTAAAGAGTTGCTCTTCTGAAAGTATTTGGGGATCTTAAGATCTGTATCTTTTCATATCATATCTTGTTTACCAGTCTGGAAAGCCTCTTGAAATAATCAAACAGCTCCTGACCCCACAAAAGGGCGCTGGGTTCGGAACTCATAATGAATTGCTGGTCGAATTTGCCATTTTTATCAAAAAGACCCAGCATCATTGTCCTATCAGTTACGGTAACCTCAGTAAGCTTTATTCCTTCTTTGGAAACATACAGGCTTACATTATCCATGCCCATTAATTCATTTATCATATTTGTATGTTCGTTTGATAGATGATCCCAGACAGACTGAGTAAAATTCAGGGAAAGTTCGGCATCTTTTCTGCCAAGCTCAACGTACAGGGGGAGATAGGCAGGATTGAAATAAGAAGCAAAAGTCGAAGCATGTTTCGCATTAGCCATCCTGTCAATTATTTCTTGAGAGGGTTCATATATATGATTAAGGTCGGGCTCTATAAAGGTACAGTCTCCCAGTTCAGATATACGTTCCAGTAGGCGGCGCGGGATTGCATTCAGATCGTGGCCTGTCCAGTATGCGTTGTTTTTCTCAATTACCTCAAGAGCACTTATCAGGGGCTTTATCTTCTTGATAATGAACTCTCCCAGGACTGTGAGTTTATACATTTTGTCTTCCTGGACAATAAGATCGTGATCTATCAGTTTCTTTATCTGGGGAAGGATCGAGGTGGCTGTGACATCAAGTATGTTCTTGATTTCATCAATATTTTTTGAGCCGCTATCCAGCAACATAAGAAGGTTTTTTCTCTTATCAGAGCGGAAAACAAGATCAATAAGCGAAGAATCCATGTTCTCTTACTTCCTGTTATTCAATAGCTTACAGTTCTAGCCGATCCTTCTTTTCGGCAGGCTGGTTCTATAGCTGTTCGTTTTCAAATTGGGCATTTCTCCGGCTTTTCAAATTAAATTTTATATGTAAATAATATTATTTCTAATTAGTTAAAATCCCAGGGTCACAGACTCCTACAAAAATCATTTTTGTCTCCATTGGTGTATGTTTCCAGCCAGGTGGAGAAAGGTATTCCTTACTTGTGCTTATTTTTATTGAGCCTTCCGGAAGTCCAAAATCCTTCATTGAATCCAGAATAAGTTCTTCGCCAGTTTTATAGGAATATTCTACCGCCATCCGGTATTCTTCAAATTTTTTCCTTCCTTCGGGGGTAAATACAAGGAAGTTTTGATCCGGATTTTCCATTGAGAATGGCCTGATAATTATCTCAATTCTCTTAATACCTTTTCCTACGAGGGCTCCAACTGCGTTTCCTACTTGGGCCTGTTCAGGAACTATAATTTCTGCATCAATAAGAGCTTTGAGGTTTTCATAATAAGCCTTTACAGGACCTCCGAGCAGGACTACAGGAATATTTAATTTGTACTGGACAGGAACATCTTCCTCCAGCATTTTTTTTATTCCTTCTTTTCCTCTTCCTTCCATGATAAAGGACATCAGGCTGTAAACCATGTTTTTTGCAACTTGCTGCTTTATTTTTTTGCAAAAGGCATGGACTCCCATTTGAGTGAAACGTGAAAGCTTTTTGGCGCCAATCTGGGCAGTTTCTACATCCCATTCAGTATACTCCCCAAGCACATGCAGGGCGTCAGTCGGTGTGAAGCCTATAGCCTGGATCACACGCTGCTGAATCAATGAATCAAGAACTTCTGGAGAGGGAAATCGCTTCATTTTATTTAAAATCTCGTAGATAGAAAGAGGTTCGTCTCTTATGAACTCAATTAATTTTCTCTCGCTTTCTGTGGGATTAATAGGATCTGCTCCAGTACTGACAAAGAATTTGGTGGGCTGAATATGCTCATTGAGCATGGTTCTCAGGGGCACGGGATTCTTTTCGAGTTTCTCCTTAAAGTTCGGGTACCGTACAGCAGCAACGCAGAGGGGCATAACTCTTCTGGGGCCTATCATGATGCATTTTTTAAACCACACATGACTATCCCCGCCGTTTGCCGAACTCTCCATACGTATGGCTTTTATGCGTGTTTGCCAGCCATCAACCACTGCTCCTTTCTCACAAAGCTCAGGAGCGCCTTTTTTTATTATGGAGACGTCTGTACTTGTCCCCCCAACATCGATTACAGCGCAGGTATCTAGTCCTGAAAGGTGAGAAGCTCCAATTATACTTGCTGCAGGGCCTGAGAATATGGTTTCAATGGGACGCAATTTTGCACCTTTTATATCTGTAACCGAGCCGTCACATTTCAGCATAAGGATTTTCGCATCAAGGTTTCTTTCCTTTATTTCAGATGTGATGGAATGGATAAATTTATAGGTTATAGGAATAAGCTGGGCGTTTAAAACAGCTGTAGCTGCCCTTTCATAGGCTCCAAGTTCCTGAGAAAGTTCATGCCCGCAAACCACAGGATGCCCTGTCAATTTAAGGACTATCTGTTTTACTTTAAGCTCATGATCTGGATTTCTTGTACTGAAGTACGAAGATACCGCAAATGCAGAGACTTTCTTTTTAAGGCTTATTGCAAACTGTTCTACGGCAGTAATGTCCAGAGGTTGCAACTCATCTCCATTACTGTCATGTCCCCCTCTCACAGTAATACAGTAATCTGCGGGGAGTTCCCTTGGGACGGTATAGTCCCCTACCAGGATCAGGCCAACAGGATATCCTGTTTTTTCAAGAATGGTATTTGTCGACAGAGTTGTGGAAACCGACACCAACTTTACTTTGCTGAGATACTCCGGATTCAGTTTGTCAATTGCATTTCGAATTCCGACCATAAGGTCTGGATAGGTAGTAATTGCTTTGCTGGTATCAAGGATCCGGCTGTCCGAATCTCTTAAAATTACAACATCGGTGTAGGTTCCGCCTGCGTCAATACCCAGACTATATTGCATGTCAAAACAGCCCCATTTTTACTTTATATTACACAATTCAGATCCTTTTTTAGCTGTATACATCCTTTTTATCCGGATTTGTAAAATTATTCTCAAGATATATATTCCTGTTTACAACATCCGACTGATGATATTACGATTTATCTTTATCCTCTCAAGCCGTAATCGTAGTTTTTGGGATTCCTATCCCTACGAAAACAAGTTTTGTTTCCAGGGGCACATCAGTCCAGCCGCTCGGCGCCAAATGCATCCGGCTTACGTCTATTTTTATATTCTCCTTTTGAAGTCCTGCACTCACCATGTAATCCATAACAAGCTGTCTTCCAAGCTTTTCTGCGAACTCAACGGCTTCACTATAGCTTTCAAATTTCTTTCTTTCAGATGGGGAAAAGACAATGAACTCGTTTTTTGTTTCATACGGTAAGATATCTTCTGCAGTACATTTCTCGTGAGCCTCGTAATCTATATTCTCAGCCTCACCTTCAAGGGACTTAATAACTTTTGTTTTTATAAGAATCTCTACCCTTTTAATTCCTTTCCCAACAAGGGCTCCGACAGCGTTGCCAACCTCCGCATGCTCTGGAACGATAAAATCAGCGTTAATCAGGCTTTTCAGATCCTCAACATATGCCTTTACAGGTCCTCCGAGAAGCACCACAGGAATTTCAACCCTGAAGCGGGTAAAGTTCCTTCCGAGAAGAACTCTGTCAATCTCGTTTCTCGGCATCCCTTCTATAAGGTAAGCAATAAGATCTTCGGCAATATTACGCGCAACCCTGCGTTTTGCTTCCGCACTGAAAGTTTCTGGGCTCTGTTTTAGTATCCTCCCAAGCATGGAAGCCCCAATTGTTGCAGCCTCCACATCCCATTCGGTATATTCTCCAAGCACATGAAGGGCATCAGTAGGGGTAAAGCCTATTGCCTGGATCAACCTTTTTTGGATTAGTGAGTCCAGCATTGATGGGGAAGGGCGTTTTTTCAGGGCTATGAGTAGGTCACCGAAGGAAACAGGCTCTTTTCCGATATGTCTGTAGATTTCTCGCTCTCCTGCCTTCAGTTCGATAGGCCTGAAGTCGGTCCTGACATAAAATTTTGTTACTTGGATGCTCTCGCAGAGATATCCTTTTGCAACCTTGTTCGATTTCAATTTATCTCTGAAATCTGGGTATATGACCGAAGCCCGGCAGAGTGGAATTACCCGGCGAGGGCCTATATGAATTCGGTCGCCTTTTACCCAGATATGGCTGTCTCCTCCGGTTGCAGAAGTCTCCATACGGATGGCTTTTACGCGAGTTTGCCAGCCTCCTACAACAGCACCGAAATTACTGAGTTGGGGAAGCCCGTTCTCCATCATAGCTACATCCGTGCTCGTGCCGCCAACATCGATCATGGCACAGGTATTGAGCCTGCTCAGATGAGACGCTCCAACAAGGCTTGCGGCAGGCCCTGAAAATATGGTCTCAATGGGTTTTTCTAGGGCTTCTTCTATTCCCACCACTGACCCGTCGCATTTTAGCATCAGCAGGTTCGCGTTTATACCTCGGATTTCGAACTCCTCAACTATTGCTTGGATAAACTTGTGAGTAACAGGAATTAACTGGGCGTTAAGAAATGCAGTTATAGCCCTTTCATAGGCTCCAAGATCCTGGGAAAGTTCGTGCCCGCAAACCACAGAGTGCCCTGTAAGTTCCTTTACGGTTTTTTTGACAGCAAGCTCATGTTCTGGGTTGCGGTTGCTAAAATATGAAGAAACCGCAAAAGCCGAAACCTTATCTTTTACCTTGAGGGCAAATTCTTCTACGGAATCGAGGTCAAGAGCCTTCAGTTCTTCCCCATCACTGTTATGCCCGCCAGAGACCGCTACCCAGTAGTCTGTAGGATGTTTCTCAGGAATAACATAATCTCCTACCATAATTAACCCTACTGGAAATCCGGTGTTTTCCAGGATAGTATTTGTAGATAGGGTTGTAGATACGGATACTAGTTTAATGTCTTTAAGATGCTCAGGGTTTAGCGCATCAATAGCGTTTTTCATTCCAGGGAGGGGATCGGGGTAGGTAGTCAGCGCTTTGCTGGATTCGATCACAGCTCCGTCCGAATCCCTAATTATGACTGCATCAGTATAAGTTCCACCTGCATCGATTCCAAGACTGAAGTGCATTTTTAGCCTCTTTTGTGAACTAAATATAACTTCCCAATATTTCCAGATCTATTCTAACTTCGGGTAATTAATTTTCTTAGCAATCAGTATTCAGCATCTCTGTGAATCCAGGTATCGGTTTATACCTAATATATGTAGAGTCTGGATATCTGTTAAGCATTGCAGTAGCTAAATGGATAGCTGCTAAAATAAATAGCGACGGGTTTGATGTCTTCCGAACTGTCGGTTTTCGCACTGGGTTTTCCACACCATTATTACAATATTATTTTATTTTTTCTACGTTTTTATCTTTTTAAAATAAACTTACCTTTTCACCTTTATTCTCATTAGAGGATCTATCTTTGATTTCGAAATTCTGGTTCTTTAACGGGATGGGCTCTATTTTTATCAGTACATACGTATCTTCCGTAAAAGCCGCTTTCAGTCTTTTTTCTACCAGGTTTGCTATCTCTGCGGCTTCTAGGACACTCAGGGAGTTATTCACATTGACACTGGCATTGATTGCTATGCCATTCCCTATCCTGCGGGTTTTAAGTTCCCCGGAACCCGTGACGTTTTCGGTTTTATTTATAATCTCCCTTATTCTAAGGTTATTTTTCTCATCAAGGGAGGCTTCTATCAGCTCGTTTACAATCCTGTAGAGAAGCCTGCCTGAAGTTCCAAGGAGATAGAGGCTTAAAAGAAGCCCAGCAAAAGAGTCAGCTATATCAAAGCTTTTTCCAGACAGGAACGTGAATCCTATCCCTGAAATAACAAAGCAGGATATTAATAAGTCTTTTATTGGGATGATTGATAAGCCTTTTACGGGGATACGAGCTTTCGAGGAAACCTCTTTAGCCTGTGCTTCAGGAGTTCCTGTCAAAACAGCCATAACATTTCTTAATACAAAGGCTGCGATTGCGGCATAGAGTGCAATGATTTCAGGAGTTTCGGGCTCTTTATCCTGCAAAAACGTGAGCAATTCCCCAGAACTCAGGAAAATCGTATGAAAACTTGCAAAAAGAAGAATAAAAGCCCCTGCCCCCATACAGAGGGTTGTGAGTTTTCCATGTCCGTAGTTGTGGTTTTCATCTCCAGGCTTGCTTCCAATAGAAAAATCCAGGAGTTTTATACACTCATTGATAAATTCGGAGAAGGAGCGAACTGCATCAGCAAGAAGCAAAGTACTATTTCCCAAAATCCCGGCTAACAGCTTGAAAAGTGTGAGCAGCAAACTGAAAGCAAGCCCTATGTAAGATTTATTGCGGGTTTCGTCAAACTTTTTATCCGCTTGCATTCGAAGTTCACCGTTAATTAATTTTCCAATCTTCCTTCGTAAAGCGGACCTTTTTATGCAGGCCGACAAATCAAAAAAAACTGTATTATCTCTAAAAATTAAATAGGCCCTCGAGTGCCTGTATTTTTCTAACGCTGTCACAACACAGAATTTTAGCCACTAATGCAATAATATTGGGGAGGACTGGAAAGCGCAGACTTAAGATCTGTGCTTGCCTGAAAACTTATTTTTGGCTTATTTTTGGCTGCTTTTTCTGTTTCTTCCTGCCTTTATGGGTTTCATACCGATCTCGAGGTTGGCGCAGGTTTTTTCCTCAAGTGTTCAAGAGTTTTACTTAAATGCTGATTGTTTTACTATTAAAGTGGGATTACAGTTTTTCCGTGGATTTCATTCATTACCATGCCCAGAGCTGTATAAAGAGCTCCAAGACCCATAATAAGTCCTACATAGCCAGCCACTACAAGCAACCCTGTACTTCCGGTTGCGTTTACAACAGCCAGCAATATAAATAATAAAAATAACGTAAAAAATACAAACTGAAGGGCATGGACTCCGATTTTCATAGTAGCGATCAGCATCACAAAGGTATAGACACCCCAGATTAAGAGATACGCGGCCATAGCAGTTCCGGAAGAAGCCTCAGCCCAGCCGATTGCAGGCATAACAAGCAATCCGGCCAGCGAGAACCAGAAAAGGCCAAAAGCTGAGAATGCAGTCCCTGCAAAAATATCTCCTTTTTTCCAGGACATAATTCCTGCAAATACCTGGGCGAACCCACCTAGAAATATTGCCATGGAGACAATCATTGATTCTACGGGATATATCCCTATGTAGCTCAGACTTAACAGGACTGCCGCAAGGCCAAGGCCAGTAAAGCCAAGGGGGGCAGCATTCGCAGTCTTGTCAACTATTATGGTAGGATTTCCCACGTTTTCGCTCATGGTTTCACCTAAAGCCAGTTTTATATAAAAATTAAAAAAAAGAAGTTTAGGGCTTAGAGCCCGTAGTTTTCTGGTTTGAAAACTGCAACTTCCTGTTTGAACTTGGTCAGGTTGTCGCTCACGAACTTGTCAGCATCGTCGGTGAGGGCTTCGAGGTCGGCCTTAACCTTTGCAAGAGCATTGGTTTCGAATCTTGTAAGTCTGAGCTTACCAGATTTGGCGCCTTCTTCGACAATGTTGCAACATTCGATTGCAGCGTTCTTTGCACGGAGATAGTTGTTCTCTCCGTCCTTGACAATTGCCTGTCCTACCTTGTAGGCATTGTCGTAAGCAAGCACATAGCCCTGTGGGTCTCTGAATTTATCAGAAAGCACGAGAATGTCCCTGAGATCCTTTGCTTTTCCAGTCTTAAGTGCAACGTTCATCATCGAACAGTCATATGCAAGTGTCTCTGACCAGCACTGGACAGTTGTACCACCGAATTCACCGTGGTATTCAACTGATTCGTTGGACCAGAGGTCACAGCATTCCATGATCAGGTTACCCATCAGGTCAGAGTGGGCGCAGGTAGAGGTCTTACCTTCTGTGGTCATCGGCATACCTGTGATGCCTTTGATAATAACGTTCTCATATCCACAGTCCTTTCCAGGGCCTACTGCACCAGCTTCGTATGCACAGAGAGATCTTGCTGCAGAGATTGCCCTTGCAACGATTGCAGTTGTGTGGGCAAGGTTCTTGTCGAGTAAACCGCCTGCAATGAACATTGCAGTGTTTGCCTGGGCGCAGTCTGTGTCACCTGCGGCAACAGTTCCAGTCTTCTTTGCGATGTCTGCAATGTCGGACCAGATCATTTCCATGTCCATGCTACCGAGAACACCGATACCGAAGAGCATACCTGCAGTGTCATTTCTCAGAATGGAGTAGTCGAAGACTTCCTTACCACCCATGCTCTCTACGGAAAGCAGGTCTGCACCATTATTGGCAACTTCTTCAAAGGCTTCAATGAAGGTGTTATACTTATCTCCTCTAAGCTGGAGGAAGTTGCGGTCTTCACGGATATCACCAATAGTGTGGCGGAGTGCACACTTTATGCCATATTCGTCATGGTACTCTTCCATGATGGTCTTCTGAGCATGTGCAACAGCACCTCCCCAGTCGGGGTTGTTGGACATCTGCTGGACGTGTTCGGTTTCAAGCACAACAGAGGGAGCTCCAATTTGGACCATCCTTGCCATAATATCGGTGGTGATCCTTTCATACTCTTTTATGAGCTTTTCTTTGGATGCACCGGCTCCAGGTCTTGGGGCATAGTTAACTTCGGGGGATGTGTAACCTCCACCTATTTCGAGGCCAAGGCCTGCCTTTACTGGGAATTTTGCTTGCCCAAAAATTAGTTCATCTGCGCTAGCATAAGCCATTGAAGTGTATTTTTTTACCATTTTTGCTCCCTCCTCAGTGTTTGTGGAACTTCTCCCTTAATGCTGTGATATCTGTAGTACCTGCAACGATTGCGTCAGCAATCTTAGAGGCATCTGCAGCTTCTTCACCATAGACTCCAAGTTCATACTGGGACACGAAGTCCTGGTTGACAGCACCGCCACCACATGCGAACGGGATCTTTATGCCCTTTTCAAGGAGCTTGTCATTAACTTCCTTGAATGCATACATGGTGGTTGTCATGAGAGCAGTACCTGTGAGCAACATCGGCTTCTCTTTTTCAACTGCAGTGATTACTTCATTTACAGGGACATCTCTTCCAAGATCAATCACTTCATAGCCGTTTGCTCTGAGAAGAGCGGTAACAATGTTCTTTCCAATGTCGTGAACGTCACCTTCTGCAACATGGCAGACGACCTTACCCTTTTGCACGGGAATTTCGGTAGTCTGGGTCTTGCAGAATTCGATGCCTGCTAGCATTGCATCAGCGGACATCATAACATTCGGGAGGAAAATGATACCATCATCGTAGAGCTGGGTTACAACTCCCATTCCTACCATCAGGGCATCATCGATAAGGGCGATTGGCTTCTTGCCTGCATCGATTGCAGCCTGAAGTGCGTCAACTACGTCATCCTCTTCTCCCTCATAGATTGCTTTTGCAACCGGGTAGATGAGGTCGTCTTTGGGATAAAGCTCTTCTGCGGCTTCATCGGGGGTCATTTCCTTTTCGAGGGCGACGTTGTAGCGTACTAATATGCCGTCGATGTCTTCCAGTTTCAAATCCAACATATTTTAACCTCCATTTAGTAAAAGAGTCTCGGATTGCTCAGATCGTTGACCCTGCAAGTTACATCTCCCTGAAGATTCTAAGCGTTTTTTACCGAACGCTTCTTGAATATAATGTGGAATTCGAAAACCTCCAGATCGAATTCCTTCCATTGGGGGATTTGGATAACTTTGAGTGGTGTACTGATCATTCAAAAGCTGGATTTCAGCCCTTTCTCTCGTTTTTCAAGCTTTCTGAAAAGAGCTTTTGAGTTACTTCCCGTTTTTATCCCGTTTTTTAAGCATTTTTCAGAAAGCTTTCTAGTCGCCAGGTTCAGATATCTTCTATTTTCTGGCTCTAAAGGATCTTCTTTCCAGTTAATTCTGATAAGTGTACTCCCTTTAGTATTCCGGGATGCACTTGCAGATCACAGTTATATTTTATTGCATATACCTTCACCGATGCTAATTTTTGAATTGCTATAATTTTATAATTCTCTTCTCAATTTTCTCTGCAAATGATTTTATAAAAAAGAAATCTTTTTTTGCCCATATTGATCTAATCAATGAGATCAAAATTTATGGGTTGATTATTCTCATTTTCGGGAAGTTTTAAATTGCAGAGGGTGAAGATATGGAGGTTTTTATTTTGAGCGCGGAGGTTATCAAGTAAATTTGTTTTTTACTGGAGGTTTGAAACAGGCAAAATGAGATAATCAAAGTATATTTTTGAAAGCACACAAGTGAAATGAATCTCCTGTTCAGTTCTCCTCAGAAATTCCCTAATCTCTTGCTTTCGGTGGGAACTGTGTGAGAGCTTCCATAGCTCCGATCTTTTAATTCTCTGGAATTTATTCAGATTCGTTTTTTTGCCGTTTTTTAACTCTTTTTTAAACAGAGGCGAACTATTTTCCTAGCAGGTTATTCGGTCTCTGTCTTTAATTTCTTATTAAGCAGGCTTCTTTATAACTGTTTGAAATTCTGCTGTTTATCCAGAGCCAGTTTTCTCCAGATGGCTGAAAGAGTACCTTACCTCTCTATCTAAGGGGTCATCTTCCGGACAGGGGCCGATGACCCTTTTATAATATATAAAGTTTTTGTGTGTCAAATCACAGTTGTCCTTTACCGGAAAATTTATTCCTCTATCATTTCCTTATCCATGCCCAACTGTCCTTACTCGGAAATTTTCTAACCGGAAACTTTCTTCCTCCTAGAGTTTTCTTCTCCCTGCCGGGCTGATAAATGAATCATTCTTGTCCCCTGGTTCACCGAAGGTTCAATAAAGAAGTCCTAAGTTGTCAAACTCTTCCTTTATAACCTGCAGGCCCTCTTCGCAATCCTCAGGAGATTTTCCACCTGTGATCACCAGTTTCCCAGAGCTGAATATGAGAACTACTACCTTGGGAGCCTCGAGCCTGTAAACAAGCCCAGGAAATACCTCTGGCTCGTACTCGACATTCTCCATCCCAAAGGCTATAACAATGGTATTCAGGTTCAAGTTCGTTTTCAAATCAGCGGTGGCTACAATGTTCTGAATATGAATCTCAGGTTCTGGATTTATTTTCTCGCAGCCAATGGACTTGAGTGTGTTAGCCAGATTGATTATGGCTATATTAGCGTTCTCGACGTTCTTGGCTCCGGTACATACTACTTTTCCGGAGGTGAAAATAAGAAAAGCAGCCTTTGGATTAGCAATTCTGTAGACCAGTCCGGGGAACTTCGCTTTGTTATATTCTGCGCCTTCCAGCCCGGCCTCTATTTTTTGCAGGTCGAAATCTTCCGCCAGGGTGGTGGATGCCACTACATTCTCTATGGTTATTGTATATTCCATACAACATATATCTTAAATGTTTTATAGAAGCTATTGTCGGTCTAATTTCTACAAAATGGTAAAAATTAGTGGTTTGTATAGGACAAACAGTCTAACGCAAATATTATCAAAATAGCAAAATTGGTCGTCTACCAGTACACTCTTGATGTTTTCATGATCA
This sequence comes from Methanosarcina sp. UBA5, assembly GCF_002505485.1. Classification (GTDB taxonomy): domain Archaea; phylum Halobacteriota; class Methanosarcinia; order Methanosarcinales; family Methanosarcinaceae; genus Methanosarcina. The sequence continues at coordinate 22,064 of NZ_DAVG01000137.1, forward strand.
AGTTTCCAGTGTAAGAATTATTTCATTTTCGTGTGTTAAAATAGGTCTGCTGTAACAACCGAATTGGAGCGCTAAAAGCTTAGAAACATCATAAAGAGTATTCCCAAAAAAGAACACCAACCAAATAATAAAGAAAAGCCAAAGTTTTCCAGCTTAAGAAATGGTCGTTGCCTGGCTATTATAGCCTGGTCTTTTTCTTTCCACTTTTTTGAAGGAAAGCTGCCTTTCTTTCAGACATCTGCTTATTGCCATCCACAGCTTTAATAAGTTCATCTCTGGGCACGGACGTTAACGCAGAAAGTATCTTTACTCTTGATTGAGATTTTCCTTCTTTTTTAAAGACTTCAATTTTAGGAGAGCGAAGCAGAATCCCCATCACTTCAGTGATGGGATGAATGCGTTATCTCTCTCATAATGTGTTTACTGATAATGTTTTTTTACTTTCGAGGCTATTACTATATTGTCGAACTCTGCTTTGGAGGCTGGAAGTGCCACAAAGGTCATTCGACTTTGCTTCGGAACTTAAACTATAAGGTTCTACAGAGAAGTTCTGTAGGTAAAAGTTTGAACGTTGACAGCGAGAACCAATTAAATAGTGGCTCTTGGGCAGAATAGCCTCGGTTGAAATACCGTAGATGCCTGCCGTTTCAACGGCGGGAGCTGTCACGGATTTTATGCGCAGAAGTTACAATTTCCTTTACAAAATTTTCCTGACGCCTGAAAGAAAGCTTAATGTGACTTATGAATTCGGAGTTCAGCTCTTCTGCCTTATTTCTTATGCTTTCCATAATCTACTCGGAAACAGAAATCGCTGTTTCGATGGAAATCTTCTGTGAAGCGATTTCAAATTAGGATGAATAAGCCGTAACTCCAGACACTTGAATTGAGTTTTCCCTGCCCATAGTCATTTTTCTCCTGCTGGTTTCTTCCAGTAGTCCGAGTAATTTGTCTAAACTTTCTCCTCCCTGCCGGGCCGAAAAATGGATCATTCTTGCTCTAGGGTTTAGTTTGCGCAGGAACAGGCAGATTTCTAGGAGCTCTTCACAATTATTTATAAGTTCAACTTTATTAATGCCCAGGATCTCAGCCTCACCTATCTGTTTTTTCATGAAAGTCTGCAGCTCGCCTGTCTCCTTACTCAGGCGGCCAGCGTCCACAAGATTCACTATCGGGGCAAAAGTTATTCCCGAAATTCCTATATTCTCAATATTTCTTTTTATTTGTCCAGGAAAAGCTATTCCTGTGGGCTCTATTATAATAGTGTCTGGATTGTAAGATGCGATGAGAGTTCGCAGGGTGTATTCCATGTTGATTTTCAGGGTACAATAGACACAGCCACTTGTAATTTCCCTGGTTTCAACCTCACCTTTCGAGATTGTATCTCCATCGATCCCTATTTCTCCTATCTTGTTAACGATAACTGCCACTTTGTGCCCCTGTTTTTCCAGGTGTTCAACAAGTTTTCTTATCAGTGTGGTTTTCCCGCTTCCCGGGAATCCTCCTATTAATATACATTTCATACTATTACACCTTCCATAGGTTAAGCAAGAGTCCAAATTACTCTCTGGGTAATGACAATGTCTCTAGAGGGTGTCGAAAATGGAGAGATACTGCCACCAGCGTTTAAGTAATTTCCTCCGGATTTATCTCCAGAGATCGTTACTCCTTTTGACTCTATGATTATCAATTAGAAATTGTCTCAATTGTATATAGCTTAACCGACGCTGTTTTTTATTGAGGTGCAATATTTTCCCCTTTTAAAAATAATCTTTTCCTGATATTTCATAGTTGCCTGAATTTTTCAACATATTACATTTTCAACATTACAGGAGGGATAACAAAATTACGCAGGATAGAAAAAAAGAGGTCATTAAATATTGAAGGGTATTGAAAATTTGAAGGCTTGAATTTCATATTTAATATATAGGAATCCAGAGTCCTGAGTATCCAGAGTTTTAAAGAGCTTAGTCCTGCTTACAGGTCAGTAGTTTATAATATTCGGTGCAAATCAATAAAAGAGCTTTATTTCAATATACTTTAAATATCATCTCCGCAATATCTGTTATGTATTATCCTAAATTAAATATAATCTTCACAATGTTAATTTAGTTCTGGTTGAAAATTATTTCCCGTTTTTAAGACGAGAGCGTTTTATCAATTGATACAAGGATATATGTTTCTAGCAGGATCCGAATAAGCAATAATAAAATCTTAATTGCTTTTAATATTGATTAACGTGATATGTATCGATTGATATGAAACGCTTTTTATTTCATCATCTCTTGATTAAAGGCTGAAACTATGCTGCTCCATGATCGCTGTAGGTTTTAGGCAAATTCTGGCGAATTTATTCTGGTTTAGGCAATATGTGAGTAATTGGAAGCTGATAAACATGAGTTCCCTTGTAGACCTTATTTTTTTCTCTGAAAAAAGAAAAAATCTTCTTGTTCAGTTAGCTAACGGGCCGATGGATATTAACGAGATAAAAGAAGTTCTTAACGTAAAATCCTGTGCTCTAATGCCTCAGATTAAAAAACTGAAAGATATGGATATGATAGTGCAGAAGGGAGATATCTACCAACTTTCGGATATAGGAGAAGTAATCGTTGAGAAAATGCTCCCTCTTAAATCCCTTCTTGACGTTTTTGATGGAAACAAGGACTACTGGTCAAAGCATGACAGGTCTCCTATTCCCAAACACTTAATTAAGAAAATTGATATGCTGGAAAAATGTAGCTTGGACGAACCTGATCTTGACCACATTTTCGAGTTTCCAGGGTATTTGCGTGACAGGCTAAACGGTTCAAAAACTGTAAAATCCTTTTACTCCTATTTCTGTCCTGAGTGCCCGTCGATCCATGCTGCCTGTGCGGAAAATGGGGCCGAAGTACACCTTATGCTCGATGAAAAAGTACTTAATAGATTTAAAAACGATTTTGTAGAAGAATATAACGTGTTGCTTGAAAATAATGTATCGCTTTATATATACTCCGGCAAAATAAGGCCCTCTTCCTTCATGGTTACAGATAATTTCTTGATGCTGAAACTATTCGGAAAAGAAGGGGAATTCGATCACAGGAAGATTACGAGTTTTACTCCGAGTGCCCTTGAGTGGGGCAATGAACTGGCTCAGTATTATATAGACCGTTCCACGAAGATCAATTAAGGCAATGACGGTTAATTAAAATTATAAAAATCAGTTAAAACCGAAGATCAATTAAAAAGCCGTGAGGAAAAATTTATTTCACTAATTTCTTCCTCTTAGTTTTTGCTTTTAATATTTGAAATTCTCTGCACGTGACCGTGATCACCATGCTTATGCTCTTCATGATGATCATGTTCATGATTATGTTCCGGCTCGATTTTATTTACTTTTATTTGTTTTCTCTCAAAGACCTCATGTACCGAATTCTTTACAGCAGCTTTAACAGCTTCCTTGTCAACGTTTGAGACCGCTGAAAGTATCTTGAGGGTAGGGACAGCTCCTTCCTTCGATTTGATTACATCTTCCTGAGGCTCTTCATAATATACTGTAACACTCTGTTTCACGGTTTCTGAGCCATTATCAAGGAAAAGTTTGATGTGTCCTACAAATTCGGGATTTAGTTGCAGCACCTTCACTTTTATTGTGTTCATCAGCTCGGTTGTTAATTCCCTGGCAGCCTCAGTACTGAGATTTCCATTTTTAACTGCAAACTCAGCAGAATAACTGCCTACTCTTGAGGCTTCAATTGAATTTTCAGTCTCCTGCGGTGCAGAAGGTTCGGCTTTAGAAGGCCCGGCTTCTTCTGTTATTTCAGCTCTCAGAGCTCCTTTGGATATTTCTTCGAGATCCGGAAGCACTATTCGCATGAAATTCTCGAAACTCTCACCTGTATCCTTTCCTGAAAGCAGGACTACCATGGCTTTTGGATTCAGCTGTTGGACCGAAGCTTCAAGGATCGGAAGTCGGATAGGTTCTATTAAATCTATCTTGTTTATCCCGAGAATTTCCGCATCAATAATCTGCCTCATGGCAAATTCTTTTACTTCTTTCATCAGGTGCTTGAAACGGCTGCCGTCAATCAGGGTTACAAGAGGAGCGATTTTTACCTGCTCGCCGAGGTTCATAAGCTCGACTTCGTTCCTAATAACATGTGGGAAAGCTATTCCTGTGGGCTCGATCATTATAATATCTGGCTTATATTCTTTTACAAGAAGGTTCATTGTTGTCCTTAACCCTACTTTCAGAGTACAGCATATGCATCCGCTTGTGATCTCTTTCGTATCGAACCCAAACCTCTTTATCACGTCTCCGTCAATCCCGATTTCCCCTATCTCATTCACGATAATGGCAACTTTTTTCCCTCTTTCTGCCAGGTATTTTCCCATATTGATAATAGTGGTGGTTTTCCCGCTTCCTAGGAACCCACCCACTACAATGACCTGCACGTTTTTTCCTCCCTTCGTATCTTCTGGTCTACTGCTTATTTCCCTTTATTCGTTTTTACTCTCAATAAGCTTACCCTTTTTACTTTTAGCTTACTCCATTTACTTTCCTGCAACTGTCAGATTTTCCCATTTAAATCTATCATCAGGGCAGGCGTGCAGACAGCGCTGGCAATTTGCGCCATCACAGAGGTCAGTCCTTATTTTCACGGTTCCGTTTTGTTCCATTCTCAGGGCTCCGGTTGGGCAGACCTTTACGCACTTACGGCAGCCTTCACACCCCTCAATTACCATAGTAAGGTAAGTCCCGACTCTTTCGAGAACTTCAAGCCCTTCTTCTCCGAGTATGGGAATATCTCTTTCAACCTGGCGGTCAATTTTAAGAACAGAGGAAGGCTCACCAATCATGGGTAATTTTTTCTTTTTCAGGAACTTCTGCAGCATCTTGAAAGCCATGCCCTCGTTCCAGTATGCAAGTTCCAGCAGATAAGCTTCCTTAAAAGCTTCGGAGGTTGCAAACATTACATGGGTACCTACTATTTCCTTTGCAATTGCCTGCAGTTCCCAGAGTCTGTCTTCAGAAAGCAGAATTTCCCTGGCAACTATCAGAGAGGTATTTCCTATCTGGGAAACATAATTCGTATTGTAAGGGATCATGCCCACTTTATGAGCTTTTGCAGCATCCATATAAGTACCTGCAGCTCCTGACATGTAAGCTGTCTGAAGTTCTTCCATTCCTATACCCGCGGCTGCACAGAGAGTGATGTGCCCGGCCCTGAGTGCTCCTATGGCTCTTCCGGCTGCGATAAGGTCTTTATTCGTGAATATTATCCCGTCCTGAAGGTGAATAATGCCATCCGGGGTCTGAATCTTTGGCAGCACAATTAATTTATTTCTCATAGCTGTTTCTATAAGGGCAATAACTCCAGTGCCTGTGATACCTTTTGCAGTGAGCTCTTCCTTTTCCACTATTTCCCCGGTTTTAGGATTTACAAGGTCTCCCTTGGTGGTATTCATATCCCGATCGAGTACGTAGCAGCGCAGATTATCTCCTTCAAACTCCACGTCACAGATTGTGTGAGGGGAAGCAATGGACCCGCATTCTATCTCCTGACCTTCAAGAGCAGGACCAGCAGCTGCCGAACCGGTGTATATAATACCGTTTGCTTTGAGAGCCATTTCGGCATTTGTTCCGTAATCTGTTGCAATCGCGATATCGTTACTCTCAATCATGCCAGCCTTTATAATAAGCGCAAGCGCATCGGCTCCAACTTCATGTTTAATCGCCGGGGGTACCAATAGTTTGCAATTTACAGCTTCTTCAAATCCTTCTATCTCGGCCAGAGGTATTATGCGAGCGTCCCTATTCTGTTCCTCTATGTGGTATTTTTGCTTTTTACGCTCTCCGGCGTATGCCAGATCCTCAATTGGAATTCCCTGAAAGATGGAAAGCTGGATAGGGTTTCCGCAAATTGCAAATTTTTCCATTTCTGCCAGGTTTACTCCAAGTTCGGTCAGGATATTTTTTACTGCTGTTGCTGAGAGCCCGTGGGCCTTATCAAGTCCGTAATGGATTGCAAAGTCAAGATGGTCCATTACGTTTGCTCCTGGCAGGGGATTTCTCAGTGTTATGACAGTTTTCTTAATCTCACCGGTCTCTAGGTCAATTTTCTGGGCCCTAAAACCGCTGGTTCCGAGGTCAATTGCAACTCCTATTCTCATATCTTAACCTCCTTTAAAAAAATTAAAAATTCTTAACCCGTACGTTCCAGACAGATCCTAAACTTAATAATAGGTAAAATTATAAACTTAATATATCTAACAAGCTTATGCTGAATAAGTTCTAAAGCTATTTATACTGAATCATTTATCCAGACTGTTTCTCCTCAGCTTACAGCCTGCTAGGGCCGCTTGGCTCTGGAGTGCTCACTCCGCCTGTCAAAACTAAAAATACAAAGTGGAACACAAGTTCCAGAAAACCTAAAAGCTTTGGAGTTCTGGATGTGTTCGTGAAAAAAAATAAAGAAATTTTGGTGCCTTTTCAGGCGTAATACTCGTCTCTTGCTGCAACCATTGCTTTGATATTCTCGAGGGGTGTCATGGGTGCAATTCCACAGCCGGGTGCAAGCACATCGACTCCGCCTTCAAGAGCTGTTTTTGCTTCAGCTTTTATCTTGTCAATAGGACCAGGCAGCAGGGTAAATGGACTGGAGATGTTCCCTACTAATCTTGCTCTGTCTCCAATGACTTCCTTTCCTTCCTTTGCGCTACCTATCTTTTCTTCTACACTGAGTCCTTCAAAACCGCAGTCTGCCATGTCACTGAGGATCGCGTTAACCTTACCACAGATGTGGAGTACAGTCACGGAGTTCACACTGGCAGAAAACTTCTGTAACCTTGACTGGAGGAACTGTCTAAAAGTATCAGGGCTCATGAGGTCAGGGGAAGCGACAGGATCTGCAATAGCGATAATATCTGCACCGGCTTCAACCATTGCGTTTGCATAGGCGATTGCAGCTTCTGTGGAGATATCAAGAGCCTGTTCAAAGAGATCAGTCTTTTTAATGGACCATTTCATGAAGGATTTTACACTTATCAGGTCGGAAGCTAGTGTAACCGGGCCTTCCATTCCTCCGATAATTGGCACATCAGGTCCTACCTTTTCTCTGACAATTTTAATGGCTTCGAGTACGGCTGGAATTCTGTTTCTCTGCAGGAGATCTGCAGGGACGGCTGCGCCATCGAGGTTTTTGGGGAAGGGGCTAGCTATGACAGACGGCTGCCTGTTCTTGGTACCCATGTTGATTTCACAGCCCATTGCTTCACCAAGCACGGTAAGACAGTAGGGAAGCCTCACAGCTTCAAGTCCACTAAGTTCATAGTTGGCAATTGCCAGCTTTGCCATAAGTTCAGGATTGGTTTGGGCTTCAGGCCATGCAGCTCCAACTTTATCCATAAGTTCTACAATCCCGGTCTGGGTCACGGCGCAAACAGGTACTTTGTCAACAGGCTTGCCTTCAAGGGCAGCTAAGAGTCTCGTTTTGAGTGTAAATTCGCTCATAGTCATACCTTTTTTAATTTATTTATATTATTTTTATTAATTATTATGTCTACTTGACAATAATATATTTAGATCTTTTCAATCCAAAAGGTTTCACACCCCGGAGTAGAAAATCCGAGTTTTGAAACGAAGTTAAAATCGAAGTTTTGCCTGGGAAATCAATAATAAATTCGAATTTCCTTTTCCACCTCGCCCGAGCAGAGATGGAAATCCGGTACTAAAAATAATTCTCAGGCTACTTACGATCACATTAGAATGCGGCATTTTTTAGTTAACAACTTATAAAACCTATTTGTCAAGAATATTTTCTTGCCATATTTTAAATAAACAAGGTCATAAATTTTGACCTCGCTGTTCGGTGTTTTACGATAATTGGATTCTCTACTTTTTACTCCATTTTAGTGGATCAAGTTTGATCTGGTAACGCATCAAGTGTCATTTCCTCTCTTACTTTAGATTTCGAGATGGTTTTCGGAACTTATGTCAAGTTTCTTATTCTTGTATTACATAAAATCACAAAGGGGATTCGATGGGGAAGAATCTAACTGGAGGTAACGGCAAGATTTGTTCTCCTCAGGGGAACGAGCATAGTATTTCGCTTCAGGAGTTTCTTGAAAAATTAAACGTTGACGAAAACGGACTTAGCGAGCAGGAAGCTGCAAGTCGGCTCAAAGAGTGTGGACCCAATGTTCTCGAAGAAATAGGAAAAGAAAGCATAATAAAGAAGTATCTCAGGCAGTTCAGGAATTTATTTTCTATCCTGTTGACTATGGGAGCGATTCTATCTTTTATCGGAGAGTATATTGAGCCCGGGCAAGGAAACCTGTATATCGGAATTGCTCTTGCAGGCGTTGTAGTTATCAATGGAACTTTTACATTCATACAGGAATACCAGGCTGAAAAAACAATGGAAAGCTTTCGGCAGCTTCTTCCACCCCATGCCAGAATTCTAAGAGAAGGTAAGGTAAGGGATAGCCTGGCATCAGAGCTTGTTGTAGGGGATATTATTCTTCTTGAGGAAGGAGATAAGGTTCCTGCCGATGGACGCTTGATTGAAACTAACGCTCTGAAAGTTGATAATTCAGCCATTACCGGCGAATCAGAACCTCAACTTCGATCTCTTGAGCGCACTCATCCAAATATGTTAGAGTGCAGAAACATGGTTTTTTCAGGGACTCTGGTACAGAGTGGAAACGGGAAGGCAGTCGTTTTTGGAATAGGGCATAATACCCAGATCGGAAGCCTTGCAACTCTCACACAACAGACTTCAGGCGTTGACACTCCTATCCGAAAAGAACTCAACCATTTCATAAAGGTTATATCCACGATTGCTGTTATTATGGGAGTAGTCTTTTTTATACTTTCGTTTTTTCTCCAGAATGTTTTTTTTGCAAGCCTTATTTTTGCCATTGGAATTATAGTTGCCAATGTTCCCGAAGGACTTTTACCCACAGTTACCCTTGCCCTGAGCCTTGCCTCCAGAAGAATGGCTTCGCAGAATGCTCTCATAAAACAGCTCGAATCAGTAGAAACTCTAGGTTCGACTACTGTCATCTGCGCTGACAAAACTGGGACTCTAACTCAAAACAGGATGGCAGTTAATACTCTTATGATCGGTTTTGAATGTCTAATTCTTCAATACACTCTGAGTTCTAAGAAAAAAGCTGCAACGCAGGAGGTCGAAGAAAGCAAAAACAAAGCTGTTACTGAAGAAATTGCAGATTCAGGAACACAAGGAGCTTGCGTTACAGAAAAACCTGCATGGGTTCCTGAAAAACTGTCGTCTGTTTTCATAAGAGTTGCAGGCCTTTGCAACAATGCGAAACTTCGTGAGTCTCCTCCAGGGTATACCGGTGACCCCACCGAAGGAGCACTTCTTGTTTTTGCAAATAGCATAGAAGATATAAAAAGACTACAGAATGATTATCCAAGACTGGAAGAATTTCCCTTTGATTCGCTTACCAAAAGAATGGAAGTTATCTGCCGCACTCCTGAAGGAAAACTTGAAGTTTATCTCAAGGGTGCCCCGGAAGTAGTTGTGAAAATGTGCAGTTCATCCCTGGATTCAGGAGAAATCAGAAAATTGGATGAAACTAAGCAACAAGAGCTTCTTGACCGGCATCTGAGCCTTGCAAAAAAAGGAGAACGAGTTATTGCCCTTGCGTATAGGCAGATAGAAGAGCTAAAGGAATATACAGGGGATTTCATCTTCCTCGGATTTGTAGGAATTGTAGACCCTCCACGCCCTGAAGCCAGAGAAGCTATTGCAAAGTGCCATACAGCCGGGATCAAAGTTGTCATGATCACGGGTGATCACCCGGTTACCGCAGAATCAATTGCAAAGGATGTAGGACTTGCAAATGCTGGAAACCTTGAGATTGTTACCGGAGACGAGCTGGCTACGCTTTCAAGCACAGATCTTGCGTCAAGATTAAAAAATCCAAGCATTGTATTTGCCCGTACTTCTCCTGTACAAAAGCTGAAAATCGTACAACTTTTTCAGGCTGAAGGGGAAATCGTTACCATGACAGGTGATGGGGTCAATGACGCTCCTGCGATCAAGAATGCGGATATGGGCGTCGCTATGGGCAGTGGAACAGATGTTGCCCGTGAAGCTGCAGATATGATACTGCTTGATGATAATTTCGCTACTATTGTGAATGCTGTAGAGGAGGGCAGAACCGTTTTTGATAATATAAAAAAGTTCATTGTGTATATTATTACCCACACCATCCCTGAAGTTCTACCTTATATAGCTTTCATCCTTTTTGCCCTGCCTCTTTCTATGCCAGTACAGCTTATTCTGGCAATTGATCTTGGTACAGATATGCTGCCTGCACTTGCTCTTGGGGAGGAAAAAGGAGAAGAGGATATTATGAAAAGACCTCCCAGATCTAGGAACGAAAAATTATTAACTCCTCAGGTGCTTCTTACAGCTTATGGGATAAAAGGACCTATCGAAGCTATTGCAGGCTTCTTTTGCTACTTTTCCGTACTTTTTGGAGGAGGATGGAATTTTGGCGAGCAGCTTGCAAACAACAATCCCCTTTATATGCAGTCAATAACTGCTTTCTTTTCAGCAGTAATTATATGCCAGATTGCTAATGTTTTCGCTTCCAGAACCCGGTTCCAGTCAGTCTTCACAATGGGTTTATTTAGTAATCGTACGGTTCTGGTAGGGATTGTAACTGAACTCCTGATTCTAGCATTTATTATCTGGAATCCGTCGGCAAACCTTATTTTCAATACTCATCCTCTTGATCTCAGATATTTACTGATTGCTATTCCTTTTGCAATTTTATTGCTCGGAGTCGATGAGTTAAGAAAATATCTGTTGAGAAGGAATATAAGCTGGGCAATCACATACCTTAAATGGTAAATCAAGGTTACAGAAAGCAGGATTTACGATGAAACTTGCAATGCTAGTCAGGGTAGAAAAATAAGTAAGTCCTAGTTTTTTGTTTTTTTACATTAATAACTTTTATTTAATTATTAATATCTGTTATCAATTGAATAATACCATAGCTCCAGAATTAGTATTGTTTTGTTAATTTCAGAATACCAAAATTGTATTATTTTGTTGATAACTGCTTTTTAAGTCTTTTTTTCTATAAAAATTCTAACGTAAGCTCCTAATTGGTATAATATGCGTTATTATTCTCTAGTTTTGATTCTCGAAAGATACTTTGTTATGAATTCATATAGAAAACTTTTATATAGATTCCAATTTAATTTTATCTGTTAATGTTATTTTATTACATTATAAAGTTCCTTTCAAACCCAACCCATAACCCACTTTCGGCTTAATTAACCCAGGACTCGACCCCGAGCTTAAAGTATGAACGTTAGTAGAAAGATCCTTGATATTACTCTGGATGTCTTCCTGCCGGATACTAATGGCTGTTTTGTCCTGAAGCAGCTAAAGAATGACCCTTGTACGGTTTCTATACCTGTACTTATCGTCTCTATGACCGATAATAACGAGCTTGGAGTTACCCTCGGAACAACCTACTCCTTTACGAAGCCGGTAAAAAGAATTGACTGGTAAACTCTCTCAAAGAAATTGCCAGACAGTTCCGGTTCGAATATCCTAAAGTTCTTATAGTAGATGACGACGAAAATAATGTAGAACTGCTAAGTTCGATGATTGAGCTCGAGGGCTTTGAGGCTATAAAAGCCTATAGCGGGAGGAAAGGTCTGCAAAAGCTTTTCTCTGAACCACAGCCTCATATTCTGATTCTTGACCTCATGATGCCGGAAATTAGCGGGTTTGATGTTATATCCAGCATGAGGGCCGATGTACGCACAAAAGATATTCCTTTTATTGTATGCACTTCCGGAGAACTTACTGAGAAGAATATCGAGGAACTGAATTGTGAGCTAAAAGGGCATCTTATTTCTATTCTGAAGAAAGGTACTTTCGGAAGAAAAGAGTTAATTAATAGAATAAAACAATTAGCTATGCTGGAGAGTTGTAATGATGAAAAAAATCCTGATTGTTGAAGATAATCCCATGAACATGGAACTGGTCCTGGACCTTCTGGAGTTCTATGGACATAACATAACTAAAGCCGAGGATGGAATAAAGGCTCTTGAACGCCTTGCTGAAACAAAATTCGATATTATCCTGCTGGATATGCAACTTCCGAAGATGGACGGGCTTGAGGTTCTCGATCAAATTAAGAAAAATCCTGCGACTGCAAATATTCCTGTGATAGCGGTTACTGCCCATGCTATGAAAGGCAGTGAAGAACATTTCATAGAAATGGGCTGCGTAGACTATGTCTCCAAACCCATAGATATCCACAAATTCAGGGCTCTGATCAATAAGTATCTGGGAGAAGACTCATCTTAATTTCAGAAGGGTAGTTATAATCTCTCCAGTTGTGTGGACCTGTCTTTATAGTATGAAAAGAGCTCTTCACACCATTTCAGTGCACTCTCATCAAAGCTCATCAGGCGTTGATGGTCAAACTTTCCCTTCTTGTCGAAAAGCACAAGCGAGCAGAAACGCTCTGTCACTACGTTTTTTAAGGTTACACTTTTGTCACAGATGTAAATCTCAATATTTTTCGATTTCAAGAGAAATTTCAGATCTTCGTAGTAATCCTTTTTCATTCTGTCAAAAACGGGTTCTGTTAGGATAAGACATATTTCAGCCTCTTTTCTTGCAAGTTCCAGGTACATTTCAACGTGAAGAGGGTTGAAATATGAGAGAAACATCTTTACGTGCTTTGATTCCAGAAGGTTACTTCTAAAATCTTCAGGGATTTCGAAAAGCCGGTTAAGGTCGGGTTCAAGCATGAAATAGTTCCCTAATTCATCAATCCTGTTAAGGAGAGACTCGGGAATTGCGGTAAAGTCATGGTTTGTCCAGTAATCGTAATTTTCCTCAAAAACCCTTACGGTATTCAGCAAAGGTTCCATCTTTTCAACTACTATTTCTCCCATCTCCGAGAGCCTGTAAGTGTTTTTATCATCCTGTACTATCAGGCGTCCCTCTTTTAATTTCTTGATCTGGGGCATGATCGATGTCGAGTTGACGTTAAGAGCTGTTTTTATTTCGTCTCCGGTCTTTGGCCCTTCTTCTAGCAGGAGCAATACATCCTTCCTTTTTTCTGAAAGAAACGCTAGATCAATAAGTGATGTTTTCATTTTGTTCCATCTCCCCGGGAAACTTTTATATTTAGAAGAGATATTTCCCCTTTATTTCTTTTCAGAAAGCAGTCTGAGTTAACAAAAATTCTTTCATTTTCCAGAAGAACTTTGAAGGAATTTCTCGCAACATTACTGCGTTACTTTTTAATTGATCCTTTATATTTTTTTCCAAAAAAAACCCTTATTTTTTTCCCGTAGCTAATACATAACCCACATATTTTGAGGTTGATTTTTTTCGGAGGAGAATTTTTTTGCTTTCTTCCAGCCTTTTGAACCGGTATCGAATCTTTCTGCTTAAGAGGTAGTACTTCGTCATTTTCAAGATCGTGCCTATAAGGTACTCTACAAAGCTCCAGGTTCCTCCCATCGCTTCTGCCATATATTTTGTCTCTTGAAGGTACCGGATAGGTTTGTACATTCTTACATTAACATCTTTCAGGCCTGCTCTTTCAAGTTCTTCTTTCCATTTTTCAGATGACAACAGGGAAAACGGAAGCCCTGTTATTTCTCCAATTATTTTTTCAGCTTGAGCGATTTCTTTGGTGGCTTTAGCAGGAATCTCCTTTTCTCTATACATTTCGTTTATCCCTACGTAAGCCCCCGGCCTCAGAACCCTTGTGAATTCTTTGAAAGCTCTTTCCCTATCCAAAAACTGGGACACAAATTCTGTTATCACGGCATCGAAAGTTCCTGCTTCAAAGGGCAGGACGTGAGCATCCCCTACTCTGAATTTTACTTTGTCGGAAACTCCCTGGCTTTTTGCCCTTTCTTTTGCTTTCTCAATCGAAAGTTCCGCAATATCAATTCCTACTATCTCACAGCCAATTTCTCTGGCAAGGTAACAGGCAGAAAAACCGGTCCCACACCCTACCATCAGGACTTTTTTCGCAGAGTCGATCCTGCATAACTCCGCAAGTTTTTTGGTGGAGATAAGGCCGCCTACATGATAATAAGGTACTCCCAGATAACTCATAAAGTCGTAATAGCCCAGGGCTTCAGCTTGTTTAACTGAAAGTTTTAGTTCTCTGTGTGGAATGTCTCTTTCGGCCTGCATATCCAATCTGCCAGTTTCTGAAATAATTTAACATTCCAAATGATGTTAGTTTTCATTTTCCTTATTTTTTACCAGGGCAAAGATCCCACGCAGGATTTCTTTCGGAGAGGGAGGGTTTCCAGGAATTTTTATATCCACAGGCAGGATTTTGTCAACTCCGCCAAGTACGGCATAAGAGCCTTTATAAATTCCCCCATCACAGGCATCATCTCCTACTGCGACAACGAATTTGGGGGAGGGCATGGCTTCATAGGTTTTTAGAACGGCTTCGGCCATATTCAGGGTGACTGCACCTGTAACCAGCAGGACATCAGCATGCCTTGGAGAAGCCACAAAAGAGATCCCGAACCTCTCAACATCATAATGCGGGGCTCCGAGGTTTGAAATCTCAATTTCTGTTGAATTGTCGCTGCCTGAGTCCAGTTCGCGGATTGCAAGGCTGTGCCCGAAAACCTTGTTAACTTCAGTTTTCAGTTCGGAGCCTAGGGCTTCAAGTTCACTATCGGAAAACTCAAATTTTTCAGTTACTTTCGGGCGGAAGAAGTATGTAAGTGGGTTTACCATCCATTTCACCTCAGAGGTCGGTTCCTGCATAGGAGAGGTTTAGGCTTTTATTTATAAGGGGAAAATCAGGAACAATATTCCCGAGTACTGCATGTTCTACAGCTTGCCAATTGCAGAAAGATGCGGTCCGCACTTTGTAGCGGTCAATTACCCCTCTTCTAATATAGATCCAATGCAGGTTCTGGCCCCGTGCAGCTTCAACCATTGAAAGGACGTATCCATCCGGAATATTTGAAATTGCAAATTCGATTGTCTCGGAAATGATTGCGCCTTCCGGGATTGACGCTATAAGCTTTTTTATCAGGGAAGTTGAATTAATAACTTCGGCAGCTTTAACCTCGAACCGAGAAAGGACATCGCCTGCGGTTTTAATCGCTCTTTCAGGAGTTATGTCTTCGTATATACCATAGGGATGGTCAAACCGGACATCATATGTAGCTCCGGCCGCTCTGGCAATAGGACCTGTAATATTAAGTGGAGCGATCAGTTTTTTTTTCAAAACCCCGGTTGTTGAAAACCTGTCAATAAGGGATGAGGAAGCATGGACAGCCTCAATAGCGGATTCAAACTGCAGTACAAATGTTTTCAAATAAAGGTTGAGTTTTGAAAGAGCCTCGCCTGAAATCTCCTTTTTTACGCCTCCTAAATCTATGGCGCCTCTCATAAATCGGGAGCCAGTGAGAAGTTCGTTTTGCCTGAAAATGTTTTCGCGGAGAATAAGGAAAGGCGTTGTCATTCTTGGGAATCCTATATCGGTAATCATACCTGAGAGATCACCCATATGCGAGTAAATGCGTTCCAGCTCAAGGAGAATGCCCCTTAAGTAGTTAGCTCTTTCCGGAACTTCGATTCCCGCAATTTTTTCTACGGCTGTACAAAAGGCAACGGTATTGGCAACGGTTTCGTCCCCACTTATTGCCTCGGCAATCGGGACACAGGCAGAGGTTTTCTTTCCCTCGGCAAGCTTTTCGATTCCCCTGTGTTTATAAAAGAGCCTTATTTCGAGATTGAAGATTGGTTCTCCAATGACGCTGAACCTGAAATGTCCAGGCTCGATAATTCCTGCATGTACAGGCCCAACCGGAATCTGGTAAACGCCTTCGCCTCCCACCTGCTTGAAAGGATATGCTTCCTCCGGGTTTTCGACAGCCTGGATTTTTCCGTTTTTAAAGGATTTCAGGAGAGGATGAAAGCCTTCAGGATACACCTCGTGTAAAAAGAGCCTTCTTTTGTCAAAAGCATCCGTAAATTCTATCCCAAATCCGTCCCGGATCTCCCGTTCATACCAGCAGGCTGAAGGGAAAAGAGTGGCAATAGAAGTCGTTTCCGTTTTTACATACCGCATAAATGCAAATACGTCAGTAGAACCGTTCAGCCTGAAAATATAAAAGAGAGTAAAACAAGGGCTTTCCTCAAAATCCTGAACGCAGAACAGGCTTATAAGGACAAAACCCTTCTCGGAAAGCTCAGGTACTATTTTTAAAAACTCTTCTTCTGCCAGGGGAATATAGAATTCCCCATTTTTTCCCCTCCTGATTTGCGGTTTTGTGCCTGAAATGTCAATCATTAAATCCGTAGCATATTGGGTTTCCAGAACTGCAGGATTAACTGAAATCTGGCAATTATCTCTTAATTTCAGGCCTGCCGGGCTCAGGGAACCAGTTATGTTTTTGGTTGAGTTCATCTTCTCTTTGCCTCCTATTTACAGGTATCCAAGCTCATACACAATTTCGTTCAACAGGTTTTTCAGAGATTCTGGAAAGAAAACTCCAAGTACCAGAATCATGAAAATAATGGATATTATTGGGAATTTCATGCCGCTTCGGACTACATAGGGAAGAGGCGGAGTTTCCAGCCCTTCGGTTCCAGCCTCTTTCGAGCTCCGGGTAAAGGCTTCGATTAAAAACCTTGCAAATGCAGCAGATGCAATGACCAGGAGGAGAAGAACTGCAAAAACAAGCGATTTCGAAAACCCGAAAGCTTCCAGCAGGATAAAGAATTTGGCCGAAAAGATCGGGAACGGAGGCATCCCTACTATTGCAAAGCTCCCAATAACGAATCCCCAGCCTGCGATTGGCTGGAGTGAAAAGACGTCTTTTACGTCCTGAATCAGATTGCTCTCATATTGCCTGTGCAGAATGCCTGCCGAGAAGAAGAGTGCGGCTTTGGTCAGCGAGTGGGCAAGGATATAAAAAAGTGTCCAGAAGAGAGCAAGAGGCGTTCCAATGCCTATTCCGAGGAGGAGGATGCCCATATGTTCTACACTTGAAAAAGCAATCAACATCTTCAGGTTTTTCTGCAAAAGCATATTCAGGACTGCAACTGCGACGGTAAGCAGCCCAAAACCTAGAAGGAACTGAGATATCATATCTTCGGCCTGGGTCTGCCTGACAATCGAGTACATCCGCAGAATTCCGTATACGCCTATATTTAACAGGACTCCAGATAAAATTGCGCTTACTGCTGAAGGGGCTTTTGAGTGGGCATCCGGAAGCCAGGTATGGAAGGGGAAAATCCCGGATTTTGCTGCAAAGCCAATAAACAGAAATACAAAACTTGCAGTCAGCATTTTAGGGGATAGGAGGGCTGCGTTTTCAAGCAGTAGGGTCCAGTTCAGAGTCCCGCTGCCCAGGACTTCCCCGGAGAGCGTGTATAAAAAGATCAACCCTATGAATGAAAAAAGCATGGCTCCAGAGGCTATGAAGATATATTTGATGGCAGCGTCGATGTTTTCTCTGGCAGACAGGATTGCCACGAGTGCGGCTGAAAACACTGTTGTCAGCTCGGCAAAGATCCAGAATAGAGCAAGATTGTCCGAAAAGAAAGCCAGGGTTACTGTCGTAAGCAGAAGGCTGAAAACCATATAAAAGATTTTCAGGTTATTCCTGTGCAATTCCTGGGCCTGCATCAGGCTCTCTACATAGCCGTTTGCGTAGACTGAAGCCAGGAAGAACAGCAAAGCCGCAATAAGAACTTCATAGAGGCTGAGATGATCCACATAGAAGTATTCGCTTCCAGTTTCAAAGCCCGGCGCTGTGATGGTGAGTAGCGCATAAAACCCGATTGCAAGAAAAGCGAGAGTATGCAGAATGAAGAAGACGTTCATTGCTCTGTGAGACTTTGAAAGCAAGATAAGGGCAAAAGCTACGGCTCCGACTGCCAGATAATTGAGTATTATCATTAATTATCCCTCCCTGACCAGATTTTAAGCGTTTGGAGGTGCTGGTGATATTCTTCTATTGTAGAATCGAGACCGATTGCCAGAATAGTTGTTAACAGTACAAGGATCATCAGGTCTATTACTATCAGGATTTCTATAATAAAGGGGAGATCCGCAACAAAAATTCCGAAAAGCAGAACCCCGTTTTCCATTGTCAGATAACCTATGGCCTTTGTAATCACTTTTCTCCGGCTGAATATCACAAGCATACCCATGAGTGTTAGGGATAAACCTATAACAGCTCCCATGAAAAACAACTTTCCCAGGACATACTCATTGAAGAAGCCTGAAAGGAAGACATATGCAAGCAGGATCAGGCCCATGCTAACAAGTAGGGACGCTGTTGGCTCCAGGTAATTAAACTTCAGGTCCCGGCTGATTTTGATTTTTTCTCCGATAAGATTTATAAAAAGGGGAATTAGCATCACCTTGCTTACAAGTGTAAGAACTGCAATCGCAAGCAGGGTCTTGTTGCCTTCAATCAGGTAGAGAAACTCTGCGATCAGGACCAGCAGCAGGGATTGGACGGCATAGACGGTCAGTAGAGAGGCAATATTCCTTGTGGAAAGGGTAAAAGCTGCAGTGATCAACACAAATACAAAGAGAATCCTGATTATGTCTTCGAGGAATGCCGGATCTGCCAGGAAAGAAGATATCATGCAAACACTTCCATCAGGATGGTAAGCGCGGAAAAGAAAAATGCCATCATATAGAAGCTGGGCAGCCTGAAAAGCCGCATTTTTGCAATGGAAGATTCAAAAAGGCCTATTACTCCTGCAAGCAAACTGGCTTTTACAAGGAAATAGAGGCATGAGACCGCAAGACCTGCAAAGGTAACCTTGGTTGCAAGCCCCCAGGGAGCCAGGATATTTATCAGGACTGCCATCAGGATTGTCTGCTTAACGGCGTGGGCAAGCTCTATTAAAGCCAGGTTTTTTCCGGACTGTTCCAGAATCATGGCTTCGTTAATCATGGTAAGTTCAAGATGCGTTGCGGGGTTGTCCACGGGAATTCTTCCGGTTTCCACTATGATGATGATAAAAAGGGAAATTGAAATAAGGGTCAGGGTAGGGCTTTTCGGAATCGTTGACCCGGCAGTTATTGCAAACATTTCATGAAAGTTTACGGTTTTTAATACATATGCAAGCGCGGCAAAGGCTATGACCATTGTAGGTTCAATAACGGCCGAGAGGCTCATTAAGCGGGAACTTCCCATGCCTCCGAAAGTGCTGCCTGCATCAAGCCCGCATAGTGCCGTAAAAAAGCGTTCTATTGCGAGCAGGTAGAGGAAAACTATTATATTTCCGATTCCTGCCGGGGCTTCGGGAATAAAGACGATTGGGACAAAAAGTGAGGCCAGGATAAGGACTGCCAGGTTGAGATAGGGAGTAATTCTCATAATTCCTGAGGAGTTAGGCGAGTAAATAACCTCTTTTTTCATAAGTTTGCGCAAATCGAAATAGCTCTGCAGTAAATTCGGGCCTTTTCGTCCCTGGGTAGACGCCTTGACCTTTTTAATCAGGCTCATAAATAGTGGTGATACCAGCAGAATAAAGCCAGTGTTTAGCAGAGTGAATAAGAGGAATGAAGCATTCATGCGAAATACCTCGTAAATGTCATCAGTGTTAGTACCGCAATGAAAACATAGAGTACATAGGTGTCCAGCTTCCCATTCTGCATTTTGGAAACCTGGGAAGAGACAAGGCTGACCGCAGAGGCTACAGGAAGATATAGACGCTCTTCAAAGAATTTAATCAGATGAATTCTGGCAGTCCCGTTCTTAAAAATGCTTTCTCTGGTATCTGAATATATTCGCGTACTGGAGATCTCAGTCCTGTAAATCTTTTTGAAAATGACTACAAGAGGCTCCGAAAAACCTGCAGAGGTATATTCCATTGTAGGGTGCTGGGCCAGGATTCCGCATCCCCAGGTTTCTTTACTCATCCTTGCTTTCGCAGGGCCGGAATTTCGAACCGCAAGCCATACAAGCCCGCAGGCGGCTGCAAGAATCAGCCCTAGAAGCAGCATGTCTGGAATCCCAAGGTCAAAGCCGAGCAGAGCCAGAATTCTGGATGAAAACAGCCCTGAAAGGATGCAGAAAGCTGCAGGTATAGTTTCTCCTAACAACATGGGTTTTGGGACTTCGGTAGCTTCATGTGCATATTTCGTTCTTGGAAGGGCAAGGAAGGTAATTCCGAAAAGTTTCACAAAAAGAGCTGCTGCAAGCGCACTGGTAAGGGCAAAGACCGACAGAGTAATAATTAAAAGCACCTTTAGCAGAGGGTCCGGAATCGCTGAAGAATTAAAGTAAACCTGAAAAATCATTAGTTCGCTTACAAAACCGCTTGTTGGGGGAAGGCCGGCAATTGAAACCGAACCTATCAGAAAAAGAGTGGCGGTATAAGGCATACGTTTTATAAGGCCTCCGAAGGCTTCGATATTCCGTGTGCCTGTCGCATGAACCACCGAGCCTGCACCGAGAAAGAGCAAACTTTTGAAAAGAGCGTGGTTAAAAGCATGGAAGCAGGCTCCTACAAGGCTTAAGAGCGCAAGGCTTTCAACTCCTTCCAGTTTAAATATAAGATACAGGCCAATTCCTGTGAAAATGATCCCTATATTTTCTATGCTGCTGTAAGCAAGCAGCCTTTTTATATCGCTTTCCTTAATGGCGTAAATTACCCCCAGTATGGCTGAGAGAGTCCCTGCTATAAGGATCAATGTACCCCACCAGAGTTCTGGGGTGGCGACTGAAAGCAAAAACCGCAGGAAACCATAAATTGCAACTTTCAGCATAACGCCTGACATCAGGGCCGAAATGCTCGAAGGGGCTGCAGGATGAGCATATGGCAGCCATTTGTGGAATGGAACAAGCCCTGCTTTGATTCCGAAACCTGTAAAGAGGCAGAGGAAAGGCAAAGTCAGGGAGCTTGTCGGATAATCCAGCTGTCCGAATTCGGCAGAGCCCGTCAGACTAAACAGACTCATAAAACCCATAAAAAGGAAAGCTGTACTCAGGCTTGTCATTATAAAGTAGAAGAGCCCTGCTTTTTTGTTCTCTTCCGAGGTATAATCGTGGAGTACAAGCATTAAGGAAGAAAGAGACATTATTTCCCAGAAAACCAGGAAACCTACCATATTTCCTGCAAGCACGACCATCAGCATTGAAAGGATAAAGAGGTTTGTAAGGGCTGCCTGAATATCTTTTCTGGCTTCACTTTTAGCATGCTCCACATATTCAACGGAATATATTGAAACCCCTAACGTAACGGCTGCAATCAACAGAATAAAGCCTGCTGAAAGCCTGTCTGTAGCGAGGGTGAAGTCCAACCCGGGAAGAAATCTGAAGGCTGGAAAAGAAGGCTCTTTTCCGGTGTAAAGGATGATGCCTGCAAAAATCAGTAGCAGGATCGAAGAAAGAAATGATAGGACAAAAGAAGCCTTTCTTGAATTTTTACTGTGGTACAGGAGAGGCAAGACAGTTCCGGCTATAAGAGCTATAATAGCACTATAAATGAAGGCTTCGAGCAAATTCATTCACTCCTTAAGCCAATTAACCGTGCGTTCAGCCTTTTCATCCCGTATACCACAACACGTAAAATTATTAAAACTGTCTTTTCTATTAGAAATTATGAAAACAATCTTGTGATCCGTATTATACATTCCACCCAAAACTTCTTTTTAGAGAGTTCTTTTTTCCCGGAAACTTTTCGCCTAATTCTTCCTAACATTACACAGATTTACATTATAAACTTTTTTGTAAACAGCGATCCATTTTCATTTTTGACACTTGCTCTCTAAAAATAGGAAGCATAGAACTTCTCAAAGTTTAATAAAAAGGCTTTTTTCCTCTCTTGAAAGGAAAAATCTTCATTTTTCACCTCATAACAGAACATATATATTAAAAATGTTGAGAATATTTTAATTGACCATGATCTTAAATGACAGTGATTGGAGAGGAAGAACGCTCTTAAAAGAGAAAAGTTTGTATAAATAGATGGTTTCAACTTTTTTATTCTTTCAAAACCCGGTACACCAGATGTACGTATTGCTTTTCCACTATTTCGTCTCTTAAAAGTTCAAGCCGAATCCCGTTTTTTTCCAGAGTCCTGAAAAGATTTGTCCCATTCTTCCCTACAATTTCAGGGGTAAGAATAAGGCTGATTTCTTCTACAAGTTCATGTTCGAGTAGTATACTGTTCAGCACTCCTCCACTATCCGAAACTACAAGTTCAAAACCATACTTTTCGTTTGCAATCTCCAGTGCCTGTCTGATGTTTACACGGTCTGTTCCGGTCCGTATGAAATCGTAATTTCTTTCTTTGAGGTAATTTATATAAGCTTCAGGAGTCCTTTCCGAGACCAGAACGATTGCATCTTTGCTGAATTCGGAACGCCTGAACACGTGCATTAACCCTTCAAGGATTCCCTTTGAGTCCGCGATCAACCAGTATGCCCTGGGATCATCCGGCTGGATTTCAGGCTTCATGAAGTCCGATTCTTCTTCAGGCGGAATTTTTTCGCAAAAGAACTGGGTTCCGGTTTTTGCCGTGTTCGAGCCGACTATCATGGCATCGGGCAGGTAACCGCTAAGGATTTTGTAATGAATCTCAAGATTTGCTTCGAAGCCCGTAGTGGAGCCATCGAGACTGACACTGTTGTGAATGATTAGTTTAGGTATCATACTATCCCCTGAATTTTTCTTATTTCCCCAATTGAATTCCTATTACCATTTTTATGCAAAATTACCACTTTATTAAACGCTGAATCTACTTTTAATTTATTTGAAGTTTCTATTAAATATCGAATAAGTTATCTATATTGGAACGTATTTAATTTGGATGCATACTTTGGAATTTGAGAGTGTATCAAAGTCTTTCTCAGAAAGGAATGTTCTTGAGGATATCTCGTTTTCAGTGAAGCATGGCGAGATCTTCGGGCTTCTAGGGCCAAACGGGGCAGGAAAGACAACGCTTATCAGGCTTCTTCTTGATATTATCAGACCGGACTACGGGGAAATACGTGTTTTTGGGGATTTCCTGGGCCCTGCTGCAAAAAACAGGATAGGATACCTTCCCGAAGAACGAGGATTGTATAAGAAAACAAGACTTCTGGATATGCTGGTTTATCTTGCACAGCTTAAAGGCATACCAGAAAAACAGGCTCATTTAAACGCCGAATCCCTTCTCCAATCCCTGGAATTGGATCAATACAAATATAAAAAAGTTGAAGAGCTTTCCAAAGGAATGCAGCAGAAGATCCAGTTTCTTTCTGCAATTATCCATGAACCTGAACTCGTAATCCTTGACGAACCCTTTTCCGGACTTGATCCTTTAAATACAAAGACCGTTATGGACAGAATCCTGGGGCTCAGGGCAGCAGGAAAAACAATAGTCCTTTCCACACACATGATGGAGCAGGCCCAGACACTTTGTGACAGGATCCTTATGCTTAATAACGGCAGGAGAGTACTTTACGGCCCTGTGGATGATATTAGGAAGGAACGTGGAAATAACTCTCTGATTGTAGAATTTGCAGAAAAAGGAGATTTGAACGCAATTCGGGAAATTTCTGGCATAAAGAAAGTAACAGAACATGGAAAATCGGTTGAAATTTTCCCTGAGGAAGGAGTAAGCGTCCAGATTCTCCTTGAGGAGCTTGTCCGGAAAGCAAATCTCCTGCGTTTTGAAAAAACGCTTCCCTCTCTGAATGAAATCTTTATCGAAACCCTGGAGAGTGCCTCAAATGAATAGTTTTCCCGGGAAAACTTTTATTATTGCAAGACATGAGTTCCTGAAAACAATAAAGCGTAAAGAATTTCTTTTTATGACCTTCTTTTTCCCAGTCCTGTTTGCAGGAATCAGTATCCTTCCGGCAGTGCTTTCAGGCATGAACCCTGCTGAAGACCAGAAAGTAGGTTATATTGATATGACCGGCTCCTTTGGATTTCCAGAATCAATCCAGAGCGAAGGTCTGTCTCTAGGATCCTCAGGAGCAAAAACCTCAGTTACAGAGTTTGTAATGTACAGGGAAATTTCCGATGCAAAGCAGGCCTTACAGGCAGGCCAGATTTCTTCCTATCTCGTTATTCATGAAGACTTTCTTAACACCGGAACAATAGAACTGTATAGTCTTGAAAAAGCATCTGTGTCAAATTTTGAATTGTCTTCCAAACTCTCTGATATTGTTATTACTTCCCTCCTTAAGGACAAAGTGGATGAGCCGACTCTCAATAGAGTCCGAGATCCGGTTAATATAAAGTTTTATAATGTAGGAGAGAGCGGAGAGTCTTCTGAGCGGGGTATTGCTGATATTTTTGCCAGCTTTGGTCTTCCTCTTCTTACAGCTTTTCTCCTTCTCTTCAGTATTTTTTCGTCGTCCGGCTTCCTGCTTCGCGGCGTTGCCGAAGAAAAGGAAAACAGGATAATAGAGATCCTACTGTCTTCCGTAACTCCTTCCGAAATCCTTACAGGCAAGATCCTCGGGCTTGGTGCAGTCGGCCTTCTGCAAATCGGAATCTGGCTTGCAGCAGTAGTTTTCGGAAGTGGCTATGCTCTTCCTATACAAATCGAGCCTGACACTCTCCTTTTCGCTTTTATTTATTTCGTGCTTGGCTTCCTCTTTTTTGCCAGTATAATGGCAGGAATAGGAGCAGTTACTGGCTCCCTTCAGGAAAGTCAGCAGGTTGCAGGAATTTTCACTTTTGCAGCCGCATTACCCCTAATATTTATGCAGCTTATCCTTACAAACCCAGGCAGCCCATTTTCAGTCTTTCTTTCCCTCTTTCCTCTTACCTCGCCTGTAGCCATGCTTACCAGGATGGGAGCAACAACCGTGCCTATTTCTCAGATTCTTGCCAGTATCTTTATTCTGTTGATTTCAGTTCATGTTGTGATCCTACTTTCGAGCCGGCTTTTCAGGACTTATCTGCTCATGTACGGGAAAAGACCGAAAGTAAAGGAAATCTGGAAGAATATCTGGACAGGATCAAGATAAAGGAAAGGACAATAAAATGGTGCTTTTAATTGTTATGTAGAACTCTTAAACTCTTAAATTGATTAAAAGGGTTTTTGAGCGCTTTGTCTTCAAAGGGAGCCAAATAATAAAGTCTCTTCCTACAGGATACCTTGTAAAAATATCGGAATAATAAGACCCCATTTTAGGTAAACAAAGGTGCTCAATTGATTAATATAATAACTGGTTAAATAAAATGCAATTTAATCGTTAATATTTTATAATATTAAATACATAATATAAATTGGTTCATAAGGGAGTACTGTGAAATGGAGGAAAATGCCGGACAGCTTCAAAACTGATCCAGTAATGAACTTCATTAACATAGAACAAACCTTGTGAACCACCTGACTGATTTTGATTCAACTTTTGTTCATCAACTTTTTTGATTCAACTTTTGTTCATCAACTTTTGTTCAACGTTAAATTTACGAACAGTTCATTTCTCAGGCTTTCTTTTACTTTCTTTTATATCCTCAGTTTTGTTCTACTCTCAGTTTTTCACTTTCACGGTGAGTCAAGCAGTTTCTCGATTCGTACAGTAATTTTGCTCTTTGCCCTAGATCAATGCAGAATATCATAGGGTTGTTGTGGTTTGGGCTGTTGTTGTTTGCTTGCCTTGGCAGCAATTTTTTCGGCATCAGACAATTTCCTATAGCAGTCTCTTTATGAGGACAGAGGAGAATTTCGAAGCTTATGATAGTTCTGCTTGAATGCAGACTGGAGCGATATAGTTTACCACCTGGAGAGCGATACTTTCAAGGAAGTTTCGGATACTCCAGGGAATCTTATCCACAGTATGGGAGGCAAAGTTCAGGCTGCCTACAATCTCCCCTCTGTACTTAAGAGGGATTATAGCAACAGCTTTTATTCCTTCTCTCTTTACTGCGTCAACCGTTGTATGGGAGTAGAATTCCAGTGAGTATATGGGCTTTCCAATCAAGATTTGCCTTGCCTCCAGAGAATCTGCCTTATATCTGGAAACTTTTTCCCTAAACTCAGGGGAGATTCCCCTATATGCTACCAGGTTTATCTGGTCCAAGAGTTCATCCTTGAGATATATACACCCTGTATCGAGTTCGTTTATTTGAAGGCAGGAATCAAGAACATGGGAGAGTATTGTCTGGAGATTCCAGGTAGTACTCAGTTCTTTTCCGAGTTCTCTCTGGATTTCAAGCATTTTCTGGGCTCCTTTTCTTTCGGTAATATCAACTACAAGGCCCTGAAGATGGGTTGCTTTTCCGTCCTTGTCTCTCTGGATAAAGGTTTTCTCTTCTACCCAGAACATTTTTCCGTCCCCTGTGAAAATTCTGTATTCAATGTCGAAAGAATCCTGTCTCTCTGCAATGTTGCGTTTGAGGGTTTCAATAACTGAGCCTATATCATCCCTGTGAATTATGCTTTTATAAGGGACTTTTCCTGAAGTAAAATCTTCTACCGTATATCCCAATAGAGTCACATTTTCTGAGACGTACTCCGTTGGTAGATTTTCTTTGTTTTCCCACAAAAAAGCCACTGCCTGGCTGTTATTGATTATGGTTCTTAACATCTTCTGAGTTTCTAAAGACTTTCTGAGGGCTTCTTCGCTCTTCTTCCTCTCAGTTATGTCCAGCACAAGCCCTTGCAGGTGAGTCACTTCTCCGTCAGGACTCCGCTGGATAAACGTTCTCTCGTTTACCCAGTGTAGGTCTCCGGCTTTTGTAAAGATTCTATACTCTATATTGAAGTCAACTTCACCCCTTCGGATGCGGTCTTTAAGTAAATCTTTAACTCTCTTCAAGTCATCGGTATGAATGATATCTCCATACAGTACCCTGCCTGAAATAAAGTCCTCAACTGTGTACCCAAACTGGACCACATTTTCAGAGACAAAGTCTGAAGGCCATTTTTCTTCGTTTTTCCAGAGAAATACTACCGCATGACTATTATTTACCACTGTTCTAATTATCTCCTGCATCTCAAGGACCGAAAGTAAATCCACAATCCCTATTGCCGCAATAACCTTTCCGTCCTCTGAGAGGATGGGGGAAACGGCTACGTTCCTACCCAGATATGTGCCTTCCTTAGGCACTCTGCGTATGGTCTCGCCTGTCCTGAGCACCTCTTCGAGTACAGGGCCTGTATATTCTCTGTCAAGGATTTTACCATTCTCCAGGCGAAGTCCCCTTCGCTTGAGGCTGCGGATAGTAGTTGGAAGCCCAATAAGGGAATGCACTGCAACAGCTATTGATTCAAGTTCCTCAGATCCTGCATCTTCAGATATCAAAGAAGTAATTTTTCCACCCCCAGAAAAATCCTGATCTAATTCTTTAAACTAAAAAGCAGAAGAGTTTCAACAGGACGAAACTAAAAACTAAACCTTTCATACATCCTTTTTTCCTTATCTTAATTCCTTTTTTAACGGTTATATAATTATTCTTAATTTTATTATTTATATAATTGAGATTTTTCCCAAACTTCTAGATTCCAATTCCCTTTGAGACGGTTCTTTTCTGGTTTCTCTTTCTGGTCTGGATCCAGATTCCTCAGCGAGTGTGGTTTCCTAACCGGCGCGAAAACGTAACAGTTGCAGGTAATTTTGATATATGTTAGCAGACCAGTTAAATACTATACTTCATGTGATATTTTCAGCTAGGTCAAAGGCAATAATCTGGGTCTGTTTTCGCAGGAATTCTTCAGGTTAAAGGTTGAATTTATACTAGTTTGGTTCGAACATCAAGAGTGTTTAAATCATGAAAATCTTGGTTATAATGGGAAGCCCGCGGAAAGGCAACACATACAAAGCTGTGAAGAAAATCGAAAAATTCATGCAGTCTCTAGGTGATGTTGAATTTGAGTATCTTATGCTCAAAGACGCAAATCTATCGCAGTGCCGCGGTTGTTATATGTGTATTATGGAAGGAGAAGATCACTGCCCCCTTAAAGAAGAATCTTCGGTTCTTGAGCAAAAGATGCACGCTGCCGATGGTGTCATTTTTGCTACTCCGGTCTATGTTATGAATGTTTCTGGGTCCATGAAGACTTTCATTGACCATTTCGCTTATGTTTGTCATCGCCCTCGTTTTTTCGATAAAAAGGCCCTTCTTCTCTCTACCACAGGCTCTCTGGGTCTTAAGAGAGTTCTTGATTACCTCAAATTTATAGTTGGTACATGGGGTTTTGAGGTATCTCATAGTGTTGGCCTTGTAATTCCTGCAAGACAAATCTCGAAGAGGAACGAACAGGAGAATGACCGGAAACTTGAGAAAGCTGCACTTATATTTTACAATTCCATTATGAAAAAACGTCATTCTCCTGAGCTCATAGATGTACTGGCATTTCATTTTCAAAAGGTGAGTTTTGGTAAGCCTGGGTACACTGCTCCTGCTGACTATGCGTACTGGAAAGAAAAAGGCTGGCTCAATCCAAAAGCAAAATATTATGTGGATGTACCGGTTAATCCTGTTTACAACGCTATCGGCTTGATCTCCGAACAGATAATGAAAAGGAAAATGCGAAAGGAAATGGCCGAACTAAGAAAATAAATTCCTTTTTTAAATCAGTCTTCAATTTTTACTTTATACATAAGCTGATCCCAAAACCAACTTTATTCCTAAAATAGTAGATTTTTTGAACTGTTTTCATGATTAGAAGCTCAAGCAGTAATTGCAAATTCGAGATCTCAAGAAGCAATTTTGAGTTTTGGGATCAGCTCCATAATAATTAGATAATAGTCCTGAGCGTCCTATTAACTGCCTGGCCTCTAATGGCCTAGTTAACTCGATAGGCTACTAGATGGCTGATTCTGCAAATCTTGGAGCTCCTGTTGGCTATAAGATTTGACAGCCTTAAACCCAGATCTTTTATGTAAAAATCATGGATTAAGCTACATTTTAAAAAATTTAACAAAGCCATAAAGTTTGGATGGGTGTTATGGCATTTCACTTCTATCATGTTTTAATTCTAGAGCCTATCTTGGGAACTGTTAATGATGAAGGTAAAATGGCTTCTTAGATGAGCCTTAATCTAAGATGCCAGGGCTTAAGCAATGAGGTACAAAATCAAGTTAGTAATTACGTGTAAAGAATAATTCATACAAATATCTAGTAAAGTCAGGGAAAATAAATATGAGATAGACAGCAAGCTGCCCAATAGGACAACTAGGCTTATATCCAATACAACCTAATTCCCATATTCCATTTACACAAACCGCTTTCCCATGAATACACACAGGTTTTGGTCCCGTACAAGGTATTGCACTTGTCGCTGTGGCTGCCAATGACACTAAAAACAAGACTAAAAGCAAAATAGCCACTGCCTTTTCTAGCTTTTTGCAAAAGTATCCAAAATATTAAGCACATTTATTAATTATACTAAAAATTTGAAAATTTATATTCAATGAACTAAGGTATATCAAGCGAATAAATATATCCTACCTGTAGTAGAAATTTATATTAATAAGCCCATTTCTGCATTAGTGTAATTTTATTTGGCTCATATCTACTTCAGACATTCCCATTTTCCATTCTTAGGGTTACAGAACGCATGCTTTCCACTAGAACAACTAGGCTTATGTCCAGTGCATGTTTTTAATTTGGGTAGTTTGGGAAAACAATCCCATTTTCCATTATTACAGACCGCTGACATCCCTTTACCACAAGAAGGTTTTCCCTTACAAGTTTTTGAAGTTTGTGCACTTGCCGCAATGGCTGTCAATGATACTAAAAATAAGACTAAGAGCAAAATAGCCATTGCTTTTTTAATTCTATTCGATGTTTGAGTTTCCAAGTATAAACCCCCTACCTTGTTTTTTCAATTATATTTTATTATGTTATTGAGAATCAATAGCAATGTATGAGTATGATTTTTCAATGAATAATAGTACAGTAGAAATATAAATAAGAAACCGATAATAATTAAAACCTGAAGTTATTAAATCAAGTTTTTACATTTTTCTTAAAAATGTTATCTTCTTTAGCTGATTCCAGCTTTTTCAAAAAATTCTGGAGCGCAAAGGTATTGGGCCACGAAATTAAAAAGATACTTATGAACTAGTGCTCTTGCATAAAAATACAAAGTGAAGAGATTAATCATAACACATACTCAATTAGATCTGAGACATAACAGATAAGGCGAGCTTTTAAAGGATTTAATATAGGCCTTAAAAGTTTAGAGTGCGTAATGGGATACGCCCTCTAGCAGCTTTGTTCCTAAGATTCTATCTTCGGGAAGGCTCTGAAACCAGTATGCAAGTATTTGATCCTCCCATCTTTGCTTGGCATGAACCTGATATGCATTGGCTCGGGATTCTCAGGAATAGTTTGAGTGAATTGGTCCTTACCTACCTTCTCTAAAGCAACCTCACGATCCTTAGTCTTAATCATAAGCTTGTTATCTTTTATTGTGACACTGGTGATGTTCTCGGGTTGAGGGTTCTGATTCTGTTCCATTGAGTAGTTACCTACGTACCTGATCATCTCAGACTCGTTTGTTTCCATAGGCTTTGGTTGAACCTCCGATTTTAGAGGCAACATAAGCTCAAAAGCCTTCTTAGTGGAGTTGGGCATATTTCTGTCTGCGCCATTATCCAGGATAATCAGGGCGAACTTGTGCTCAGGCACCATCTTGAAAACGCAAGAAAAGCCTTCAAGGTTTCCTCCATGCTCCACTACATCAACACCTCGGTAGTTATGCAAAATTAAACCATAGCCATAGCTTCCATCAGGATAATAGCTATACAATGGAGTATGGGGCGTGGACATCTCATTTATCACCCGAGATGAGAGAACCTGCTTGCCATCCAAGGTACCATTATTCATCAGGGCCGTAGCAAATCTACCCATATAATTGACATTGGAGAAGAGGTATCCAGCAGGCCACTCGGGAACATCCTCCTCAAAAGGCCTATAGACCGTCACATTTATCGATGCATTTCCAATGTGTCCCATAGACATTGGATGGGTCACAGCAGTTTCCAGGTAGAATGTAGAGTTGTTCATGCCCACAGGCTTTAGGATTCTCTCATCCACTGCATCAGGATAAGGCTTTCCTCCCACGGTCTGGGCCAAGTAGCCAATCAGGGAAAAACCTGTGTTTGAATAAGAGAAGATCTCTCCTGGATCGGTGAAGAAACTGGAGTCGTTCAATGTCCTTATATACTCCTCCAGACCGGATTCAACGTCCCATTTATCTTTCTCATAATCTCCAGAGTCTTCTTTCAAGCCAGCTGTATGGCTGAGAAGCTGGCTGGCTGTAACATTGGACAGTATCGGGCTTAGATCTTTTATGTAACAGCCCACGGACTTGTTGATATCCACCTTCCCCTCTTCAGCCATAGATAGAAGTGTATAGGCAGTGAAGGGCTTTGTAGTGGAGCCTATCATGAACAGAGTCTCTGGTGTTACGGGCTGTCCAGTCTCCACGTTGTGGCCACGCCAAAACCTTTTGCATAAACGATCTTATCGCCGCTAACTATAGCCACGGCGCATCCTGGCGTGTTGGTTACGTTAAGTTCTTCTTGAATGGTCTTATCCAGGGAACTAAAATCGGTTACGTTAGAGGCATAGGTTATATTATTAGAAGCAGCAACTGCAGATGGTGCTATCAGGGCGACCATTAGCGCAATATATAGAAGCTCTATCGCTCTCATACAAATCTCCCCATTTGCGTTTATCTTGGACTATAACATCAGCTCAGAGCATATTGTATGTAAGTATTATAATAGCAAATTTTATAATTAATCTATTTATAATTTATAATCATACTTTGATCCTGGGGGGGAGTCAATTTAGCCAAAGCGCGTTTTTTGCAAAGAAGATAGTTCATTCTTTATTACTATTCATACTCCTGGCTATAGCTTGGCAGCCTGTAATGGGAGCAAGCGCTGACAATGAAAGTTTAGTCCTGAATACCAAAACTCCTATAATGACCTTTGAGGGCGGCAAGCTCTACAAAACTGGATCTCTGAACATAGTCGAGCTTCACGGTAGCTATAGGGAAATGGGAAGACAGTATGGGGCGCTACAAAAGAAGGAGCTGAACGAAATTTACGGTAATATAAGTGCCGACTTCTACAAAAATCCCGAGTTTACATATGATGTCATGCTGCAGGATGCAAGATATAACTTCAGGTTTTATCCGCAAAGATACAAGGAGATCATATACGGAATGGCTGAGACCTCAGGTCTGGGGCTTGATAAGCAGTTGATAGTCAATGATTTAGAAACCTACGTAAACTTACAGGAAGGGCAGTGCTCAGGAGTCGCTGCATGGGGCAACTATACCTCCGGTGGCCCGCTTGTCTTCGGTCGAAACTACGATATGGGGCCAAAATTCGCTAATTACGCAACTGTAGCTATCTACAACCCCGATGATGGAAGTATTCCCGTAGCAAGCATAACTTACACAGGAGTTATCTATGTGACCTCAGGCATGAATAAAGAAGGGATGTTCCTGGAGCTTAACAATGGCCAGATCTCCGAGAATATGCAGCGTGATAATAGAGTATTCTCTCCAGTTTCTTTATTCTCATTCCTGGAGAGTTCGACTGATCTCGATCAGATTGACGCACAATTCCATACATCCTATCCTGATAATGCGTACATAGTGAACGTAGCTAACGAAACAGGGGCATATTCTTACGAATGGGCAACCTCTGATGTCGTGCGCAGGGCACCCGATAAGGATGGCCTGCTGGTAGCCACAAATCACTTCGTCGATCCTTCCTGGGGATTAGCGCCTATTGCATTAGATGATCAGGACCCTGCATTTACAGCACATAGGCGTGCAAATCTGCTTGCCCTGGGTGAGAAATATAAAGGAAAGTTTAATCCCGAGGTCATGATGGAGACTATGAGCATTCCCCTGGAGAAAGGTGGAGCATTTAGAGCTCCTAACGTCACAAGTTATCAAATAGTCGCCGTGCCCAAAGAGCTGAAGGTTTGGGTCAGAGTACCAGAGGTGCAGGAATGGACTGAGGTAGATCTGAAGCCGCTATTTAACGAAAAATGAGTATTTTCTTGAGTGATCGAGTACGAGGTATCAATATGCTGATCCCAAGAGCATTATGGCTATTGAGCATTAAGCCACCTAAACGGCAGAGTCTCACAAGCATCTGCTTTTTTTCCCTGGTTATGGTATGCCTTCTAATGTTTCCCGCAATGACGCCTTTGGCAGAAGCTGGAACTAATAATAATGCGACTGGGTTCTCAGCTACCCTCACTGGCTATGAAAATGCGGATAAATTCTTACCTGAAAATGCAGCAGCATCGATGTTCAATGTCAGCATCACCCCTAATTGGATAAATCGCACTAATTCCTTCTGGTACACAAAGAATGACCGTGAAGGCAAGAAGTTCATGCTCGTAGATACTGTAAATCTAACTAAGGATGAAGCCTTCGACCATGAGCTGCTTGCTAAGGCTCTCTCTAACGCATCCAAAACCGATGTCAACTCATCAGATCTTCCCTTTGATAAGATCACATTCCTGCCTGGCATGAGCAGCATACGTTTTTCTGCATTCACCAAATCCTGGCAATGTGACCTCCAGAGCTACCGTGTCAGTAATGCTTCGCCCTGGGCTGAGGAATCTAAGGGAGAGTTGCTTTCACCTGATGGAGAGCTTGCTGCTTTTGTAAAGGATCACAATATATGGATTAGGGAGATGGAAACGGGCAAAAATTATTCTCTGACTAGCGATGGCATTAAGGACTATGGCTATGAGGATTCAGATTTCTTCAACGATACTGTTACTGATGAACGCTTGGGGATAAAACCTGATCTTCCTGAATCTACAATATGGTCTCCCGATTCAAGGAGAATAGCCACATTCAAAATGGATCAAAGGAATGTCACTCCTATCTCGCTGCTGCAATATGTGCCCGAGAATAGTTCCAGGCCAAAGGTTTGGACATATAAGTATCCTATGCCAGGAGACGAATATATACCAATGTATGAGCCCATGGTGCTGGACGTAGTTTCGCGGAAGGTCATTCCTGTTAAACATAGTGCTTATCCTGAGACAAAGGAACTAACATATTCTTATTATTGGAACAAAGCAGGCGATACTCTATACTCAATTTACGATGAGAGGGATGAAAAGAAGCTTCACCTTCTGAGAATAGATCCTTCAACCGGTCAAGCAAAAGAAATCCTTAACGAGAGCGCATCTACCTATATTGAGTGGCAACAACCGAATTTCAAGGTACTGGACAATGGCGGTTTCATATGGTTTTCTGAGCGCAGTGGTTATGGGCATCTTTACCTCTATGACAATAACGGAAGCCTGAAAAATTCCATTACGACGGGAAACTGGACTGTAAGAAATCTCTTATATGTGGATGAAAACAGGTCTCTGGTATACTTCACGGCTGGAGGTCGAGAGACAGGTAGAGACCCATACTATCAACACTTGTACAGGGTTAATTTGAACGGGAGCAACCTGGAACTTCTCACTCCTGAAGATGCTGATCATCAAATAAGCATGGCACCGGATGGAAGCACCTTTGTTGATACTTATTCCAGAGTGGATCTTCCGCCAGTTACTTTGCTGAAATCAAGTAATGGAAATACACTGCTCACTCTGGAA
>NZ_DAVG01000041.1 GCF_002505485.1 Methanosarcina sp. UBA5
GCACCAATTGCTTTAAGTCCTGTATCTCCCAGCAATGTTGTTAATGTTCCTATGTCTGCCATAGTTTTTATTCCTCCGTGTATTTTCTTATATAACCAAATGGATTGAATTTTTTGCCCCCGCCTTCATAGAATTTTCCAAAGAATTCTACATACTGCAACCTGAGTGCGTGCAGACCGGGAGCGATAATACTCAAGACAGTGTTAAGGGCATGTCCGAGTATAAACAAGATTATTGCACCTATTGCTATGGCACCGATCTTAGAATGATCAGCCCAGATCATTTTGAAAGTAATATCATTGACCGTTGATGCGATGTAAATCGAAGATAGACCGACTGCTATAATACGGGCATAAGATAATGCATTACCCATAGGAGATTTGAAATAAGGCATTCAGACCAGTGTATGAACCACCAATACAGAGATCCTATATAGCAACATTTTATTAGGCTCTCCTTGTATTTCTACTTGAAAGTATGAATCACCACTACAGAGATTCCATATAGCAACAGCAAAAGTATAATCTGAGCAAAAATAACATCCAGATAATAGGACCTGGATTTTACTCCTCTCACTTGAGAACCGTCTGCTGAACTATCAAATCTATATTTAAGAGTGGTTCCGATCTGAGACTTCATTCCTTCACTTATATTTTTAGTCTGTTCCGTCTGAGCGTCGTTTATCACTTCTTCCAGTACCCCCTGTGTTTAGAGCCAGAGCTCTAAGGTTTTAGAACCAGGGTTCTAATGTATTTTCTTACCTTTTATGGTAGAATTTTTTTAAATTTCCCAGAATGGTAGAATTTTTTTTCTGTAGGAAATTATATAATTTTGTTCCAATCAAGAACTTTGGTTTTCCGATTTTATCTCCAGTTACATATTTTACTCCTAAAACTATTTTATTTTGGCATACTATAAACTGGGACGCTTCACCAATCAACAGGGACTATGGTTGGCACTATCAATTTGTAAATGATAAAAAAGATCACCACAAACATGATATGCATAAAGACCAGGTCCAGAAACCAACGCTTTACTCTAAATTTCGCTAGATTCGCCTCCTGAAGACTACTTACAGCCATTGAATTCTTCCCTGTGCAAGACCAGTAGGCTCTAAAAATCTCATAAAATCGCAGGCACGACAAACAAACAAAGAGCATACAGGACCGACAATATCACAATCTGTGAAAAATAACATAAGGGGTAGTATTCTTTGGATTTCATCTTTTGCGAATAAGATCCTCCTATACCATTAAAGATAGAATTAATTTCAGTTGAGACTTGAATTTAGTTATGTATAAATCATATATACATTGCACTTAGATAGTACTCTTTAATTATTTTTGGAATAGTACGGGAAACACCTAAGGAACATCTTATCCTGATCAGTGGGGGTAATCATCTCAGATGTTCCTGCTGTCCTAAAGGCTGTTAATCCGTTGCTAATCGACCAGCCCAAAACATAGACATGTACTTGTTATAGACATGTACTTGTTATCGAAAGGCGTAAATTTGTCGTAACTAAACTTCTCCCCGACAGCAAGTGTTCGATTGTAATGCAAGGTATGTATCTTTGCATATTATCTTATTAAGATAATAGAGATAGATTGTTTTTAACTGATATAAATCTTTCCAACAGTTTGTGAGTTTGAAAGCCCGATATAGAAAAGAAGAGTTAAAAATGAAAAATTGATTCGGTGGAAGTGAAAATTTTTCCCAAAAATTGGAAAGAAGGAAGAACTTGCTTCAAGTTTATATATATACTCTTATGATTTTCAACCATAAAACAGGAGAATATTTCTTGATAAAGAGTTATATACAGACAAATTAATTTTATAATGTGCAAGAGAGTTTTCAGGCCAGTCCTCAAAAGGCCTGTTACCTGAAGGGAAAGACATGAGCAATACAATTGAAGAGTTATATTGCGGACCACCTATACCCCCGACAATTATCTGAATATTGGTGACTTCCTTTCTATTTTATTTCATGTTTAAATACGCTGACAAAGGAAACTTGTTTATGGTATTGCAATCCCGCTGTTAATCTCAGTTTTTGCACTGATTGTCGGGAAATTTATGCGCTCAGTAATCAACAAATAATAAGTGCCTAAAATAGGGAGCTAGTTAGAAAAAAGCACAATATTCCAAAAAACTTAAGAAAGCTACATTTTAAGGACAGAACTTATTTTGATCTATTGCCTATTTAAGGCAATTTTGTTACAATTTTGTAATAGTAGAAAAATAAGAAAGAAAGTACTCGATTGCGAACTTAAGATATAGGGCTGTAAAAAAACGAATACATACATAAAATTTACAGATTTTATAAGTAGAATCAACCCTCTGGCTCGTGACCCCGAAAATTATAGATTTCCCATGTCTGCCAAGACTGTCTCCTGACTAAACGGAATTTTGTTTTGAAGAAAGCCAAACTTGTTCTTTCCAAAAAGGCAGAGTTAGCCTTAAGAGAGATCAAAAATCACACAACTTTTATAAAATGCCATGTTCAATATACTTCAGAGATCATTTTAAGAGGCTCAGGCATGGAAGATCCTGTTATCTCAAAAATAAAAAATCAATTTGATAAGAAAGGAAATCCGGCAAAGATTCCGCTGATGAGCGGGAAACAGTTTTTCGAAGCCCGATCCGAAACGGATGGAGTCTATGTTGACAACCTGAAAAAAGAACCATTTCTCCCCTGGGAAATATTCTCCGAAGCTGTCAATTATATAAAGGAAAACGGTGGAAAGGTAAAGAAAGGGAACGCGACAAATTCGAGATTGGGGGACCCAAATCTTGGCCTTGATACCCTGGAAGGTTATATTGCCAGCAAAGTTTACAGCTGCAGGATAGGCGATCCTGTGTTTAAGAGAGTTACCCCTGTAGCTTCCATCCTTGCCTGGGCTGAAATTTGTGAAAACACCCGCGGGCAGATTGGGCTCCTCTCCGAGGAAAAAGAGCTTCAGACTTGTGAAAATAAAAAAGAAATTTCTCCGACTTTTAGCGCCGAGGAGAATAAAGAAAGCTCAGGAATAAATTCTGTTTATATCCAGCCTGACAGCAAGCCAGCAGAAATGAGAAACCTGGAAGCTGAGCTTGAAGAAAAAATCCAGAAGATAAAAGAACTTGACGAAAAAGCTGCAGGCAGGGAAGAAGAAATCGACAGGTTGAGAATAGAACTTGGAGCACGTGAAAAGCTTCTCCTTGAAAAGGATTCGGAACTGCGAGCCCTTCAGGAAAAATTTACGAATAAAAGTGAAGAAGACCGACGCCTTGAGTCCAGGCTCATAGAAAAAGAAGACCAGATTGAGGGTCTTACCGAGGAACTTAGGGAGAAAGTGGAAAACATAAAGGCTCTTTCAGAGAAACTTTCAGCAAAAGAAACGGAGATAAAAAAACTTGAGGGAACCATCTCCATAAAAGATAAAGATCTTAAGACCCTGGCAGAAGAGGTTATTACAAAGGCTGGAGAAATGAGAAAAATTGAAGAGAAGCTTACCTTGAAAGAAAGAAAAATAAACACTATAGAAACTATGCTTGCTACAGCCGGAGAAAAAGTAAAAAAGCTTGAGAAGCAGCTCTCAGCCTTTGAAGAAGAAGAAAAACTGGCAGTTCAACTTCGAGAAAAAGAAGAGTTTATAAAACAGTTAAAAGGAACTCTCGCAAGTAAAGAGGAAGCTTTTTCGAGGGTTAGCGAAGAAAACCGGAAATATAAAATGCAGCAAAAACTAGCGTCTGAAGGATTAAGGCAGATAGAAGAACAGAAAGCTTCAAAAAAATGGTGGAAGCGCCTGTAAACCCACCTAAAGAAAAACCAGAATTCATCTATTTAAACTTTGTTCATTCGCGGCCGCTCCGGACCTGATGCCAGAAATGAGCTGTGAAGTAAGTTAATAACCATGTCAGGGCTAATTTTTCTTATATGTGTAATCTCACCTATTATTTCTTCCTCGGTTCTTCCCTGGACTTTCAGTTCGTTTATTTTTTCAAGCACGTAAGCGGGTATTACAAAGTAATTGTTAAGATCATGCCAGTGCCCGCTGACATCCCCTTTTACCAGGTGAATACCTGAAGAAGCAAGGTACATCTTGATAAATTTAGAGAGTCCTTCATAGGAAGATGCGGGAAGCTGGAGTAATTCAATCCCGGGACATGCCTTGACCAGACTAAAAAGATCTCTGTCCGAAGGTCTAAAAGCAAGATGTATTGCCTTCTCCTCTGCCTCCAGGCCGGAGATCTCATCCCTGCTTGTTACGACTCTGATGCGTACACTACCTAGCCCCATTTATGCTCCCTTTTCTATCTAAGCATGTATCATTTATTTAATTTTGTATTTCAGTCTTTCTAATCAAATTTCAGTACAATAGTAACAGGAATAATCAAAGTATACGAAAAAAGAGAAAATAAGTAGAGGAATGCTGAAAGAGTTCTAAATTTAAAGTTTTAAGAGTAGACATAAACATATTTACTAAGAAATCGCATGCCAGCCGAGACAGGAAGGCTTTTAAAACTTATTCTCAGGTTTTATGCTCAACCCTGCCGCAAGAGCCTGACCTAATGAAATACATCCATCTCCACAGGGAACCTGGCGGTGGGCCAGGAGTTCGAAACCTGCTTCTGTAACAGTTCTTGCAATGCAAGAAGTGATGTGATCGTTATAGGCAACTCCTCCACTCAGGCCTATCTTTTCAAGTCCCCTTTTTGCGGCAAGGGAGATGGCAAGTTCTGAAATTCCCTTCGCAAGGTTTTCCTCAACCGCAAAAGCAAGATCAGTAGGAGAGTACTTTCCGGAAAGCTCATATACCCCCAGAAGAAGCTCAGTTGTGTCAAGCAAAGGAACTCCGGAGTATTTATCTTTTTTGAAAACTACAGGAAGATCTACGGTATGGGTACTCTTGGTTGCGGCAGATTCGAGTTTCATTGCCGGCTCCCCTTCATAAGTTCTCATCTCGCAGATTCCAAGCAGGGCAGCTGCTGCATCCAGTACTCGTCCTGTACTGCTGCTTCGGACAACATTTACCCTGGATTCAAGCTGTTTCATCACCGTTGAAAATTCCATAGCTCCCTGCGGAAAAACAAGGTGAAGTTTTTCCAATTCCGCTCTTCCAAGTTTCTCAAAAAGGATCCCCAGAACCATTCTTGAAGGTACCCTTGAGGCAAGATCTCCACCTGGCATTGGTTGAGGGAGTAAATGCCCGATGCGTTCATATCCGAAGTAAGAGGATTCAAAGAGTTCACCTCCCCAGACTGTACCGTCAGTGCCATATCCTACACCGTCAAGGGCGATTCCGAGAATTCGGGAATCCAGGGGGAGGGAGTTGTCAGCCATAAGCGCTAACATATGGGCGTGATGGTGCTGAACCTGAAGAGTATCCTCCCCCCCCATCTTTAGCGCAAAACGGGTTGTATTAAACGCAGGGTGCAGGTCACACCCCCAGTAAAGGGGCTCGATTCCGGTAAGTCGGATAAGGTGCCTGACAACCTCGGAGTGATACCTGAAAGTTTCCACATGACTGGTATTTCCTATATACTGAGAGATATAGGCAAGCTTTCCTTTTGCCACAGTAACCGTGGAATTCATTTCAGCCCCCACCCCTATAGAAGCTTTGACTTCGAAAGGCAGCTCTATTGGTTCAGGCACAAAACCCCGGGAACGCCGGATAAATGCTGCCCTTCCATTCACAATCCTGATAACCGTATCATCGTTCCGGTTTGCAATAACCCTGTTATGCAGCAGGTAATAATCGACAATCCCTTTAAGTTTCTCAAGCGCCTCTTTATTCTCGACAACCATAGGCCTTCCTGGAAGGTTTGCCGAAGTCATAACATATACTGCATCAGGTACGCAGTCAAAAAGCAGATTCTGCGTGCCTGTATAGGGAAGCATAACTCCTATATTGTGCAGGTCGGGAGTAACCGATTCTGCCAAGTTGGATTCCTTTGACCTGGGAAGCACGGTAATAGGCCGGCGGTGAGAAATTAAATATTCCCTGCCTATGCCTTCAAGTTCTGCAAAAGTTTCCGCAACGTCAGCATTTTTTGCCATAACCGCAAAAGGTTGTTCTGGACGCCTTAACCGTCTTCTAAGTTCCTTTACAGGCTCCTCCTTTCGAGCATTGCAGGCTATATGGAAACCACCAAATCCTTTTACAGCAAGAATTGAACCCTGCTGAAGGAGATCCGAGGCATATGCAATTGCTTCATAACCTTTTACCAGGACATTTCCTTCAGGGTCAGAAAGCCAGATTTCTGGCCCGCACTTTGGACAGCAGACAGGCTGCGCATGATACCTTCGGTTGAGAGGGTCGGTATACTCGGTTTCACATTTAGGGCAAAGAGGAAAATCTGCCATAGTGGTATTTTCCCGGTCATAAGGAAGGGTTCGGACGGTTGTATATCTGGGCCCGCAGTTTGTGCAGACTGTAAAAGGATAATGAAAATACCTGGAAGAAGGATCAAAAATCTCAGACCTGCACTGTTCGCAAATAGCCGTATCAGGAGGGATTATGGAGTTTTCAAAAACTCCGGATTCGCTGGGTACGATAATAAATTTTGAATACCCGGAAAAAGAGACATTTTTTGTCTTGATTTCCTTAACTTTAGCTAGAGGAGGCTTCTTTTCAGGAAGTTCTTTAACAAAATTGTCAAGACTTTCCTTATTTCCTTCTATAAGTATTTCCACATAGTTTCCCAGATTTTTTACGTATCCAAAAAGCCCATGGACTTTTGCAAGCTGATATATAAAGGGGCGAAACCCTACCCCCTGTACAGTACCGGTAATATGGAGAAGCCTTGCTTCGTTTTGCATATAAAACAGAGATTACTGTTTGTCGTTAAAATAGCTTTCTAAATAGTAAAACTGTCCGACAATATCGTAAATAGATTCAGACTTGAACCAAAACTGTAAATATAGGAAATGTGCGAACTTCAGTCCAGTAAGACCAGCGTAAAAAGACCAAGCTAAATGATAACATACTTTAAAAAGGCATAAAAGCTACGCTCTGAGCTGAAATAAATCCAAACAAAAGCAAAAATCTGTGGCTGAATTCAGGATCAGAATCATCCTGAAATTCAGGTCACATAAAGTCTGGAGAAACTGTCTTTACCATTAGAATGATCCCAAAAACCATCATTAAAAGAGAAATCTTCCAGGCTGCCTGTAACAGACGAGCCTGGTTTTTGGGTTCACCTAACTTAAATATCACTCTTTCAACCAAATTTGGTCGATCGTCACATGCTGCCATGTTCAAAT
Source organism: Methanosarcina sp. UBA5 (assembly GCF_002505485.1). Taxonomy (GTDB): domain Archaea; phylum Halobacteriota; class Methanosarcinia; order Methanosarcinales; family Methanosarcinaceae; genus Methanosarcina. Next base: position 7,249 of record NZ_DAVG01000041.1, read on the forward strand.
CAAGTTAATTATTTCATTCTCGCCTTGACTTTCTTCAGCCGGGAAGTAGTCTCCCTTTCCATCTCCTCAAGGGTAAAACGAATATACTTCATGGTTGCGATGAGTTCAGGAATGACCTTGAATTCGAGAGCGTTAACACGCCTCTTGGTCTTCTCAATTTCATCAAGGAGCCTTTTCATTGTTGTTTCCAGCTCTGCGGCAGTAATGATCTTTTCTACCAGGGCCTCATAGGCATCAGCAGTCTCATCGATGTATGAGTTTGTCCCAATAATACCGTAACCCCTCTCAGTGAGAGATTTGCGGACTCCAGTAGAGTTGATCTTAGGCACCACGACACCCATGATATTGTGTCCTGAAAGCTGGATTTCAGGGGATTCCTTTGCTGTAAAAGCAGTTGATCTGACTGTAACCATTCCATTCACAGCAGAGGCAAGATTGATTTTTTCTGCAGCGTTTAGATAGGCAGCATCCAGTTCGCTTCTGACGTTCCTTGCCTCGTTAAGGATCTTAAAGAACTCAAGAATAAGACCGTCTCTTTTCATCTTAAGGAGCTTGTGCCCGCTTTCAGAGAGCTTGATTTTTTTCTTGAGCTCGATTAGCTCCGACCGAGTTGGTTTTACGTCTTGAGCCATGGTAATCACTTACCCTTTCTGTGTGCAGGGTGGTATTTCTGGATGTACTTGTTGTCAATCCTACCCAGCTGGTTTTCAGGTAGGTGCGCAAGAATCTTCCATCCGATGTCCAGAGTATCTTCAATTGTCCGGTTTTCGTTTTTGCCCTGGCGAACGAACTCGTTTTCGAAAAGATCGGCAAACTCAAGGAACTTGACATCTCTCTCAGACAGAGCTTCTTTACCGACGATAGCCACGAGACCTCTCAGGTCACGCCCTTCTGCATAACCTGCGTACATCTGGTCAGAAACTGCCTTGTGGTCTTCTCTTGTCTTGCCTGCTCCGATACCGGAGTTCATCAGCCTTGACAGGGACGGCAACACATTGATTGGCGGGTAGATACCTTTCCTGTGCAGTTCTCTTGAAACCACAATCTGACCTTCAGTAATATACCCGGACAGGTCAGGAATCGGGTGGGTAATATCGTCACCAGGCATCGAAAGAATCGGAATCTGAGTAACGGATCCCTTGGCACCTTTGACAATACCTGCACGCTCGTAGAGAGTTGCAAGGTCAGTGTACATGTAACCCGGATACCCACGGCGACCAGGTATTTCGTTACGGGCGGCACCCATCTGACGGAGAGCTTCTGCATAGTTGGTAATGTCAGTCAGAATGACAAGTACATGCATGCCGTGTTCGTATGCCAGATATTCAGCTGCGGTCAGGGCCATACGCGGAGTGACTATACGTTCGACAGCAGGGTCATCTGCAAGGTTAAGGAACACAACAGCCCTTTCCAGAGCCCCGGTCTTTTCGAAGTCGCTCATGAAATACTGGGCTTCTTCATTTGTAATACCCATTGCTGCGAAAACTACTGCGAAAGGTGCTTCTGATCCAGGCACAGCAGCCTGCCTTGCGATTTGCAGGGCAATTTCGTTGTGTGGGAGACCTGAAGCTGAGAATATAGGCAGTTTCTGCCCACGAACCAAGGTGTTTGTTCCGTCGATTGTGGAGATGCCTGTCTGAATGAAATCCTTTGGAGGCAGCCTGGCATATGGGTTCATTGCAGCCCCGTTGATATCCAGAAGCTGGTCAGGTACAATCCTGGGCCCGCCGTCAAGTGGGTTTCCTGAGCCTGAAAGGATCCTTCCGAGTAGATCAAGGGATGCGGGGAGCTTGAGGGTTTCCCCTGAGAAGACTACACCACAATTCTTGTCCAGACCAGTGGTACCTTCAAAAATCTGGATAACCACTATGTCCGCTGAAGAGTCCAGCACCTCGCCTCTGCGGGTGGTTCCGTCAGGCAGGTTGACAGTAACGATTTCTTTATAGCCTACAGGCTCTGTTTTTTCAACAAAGACAAGCGGTCCTGCAATCTGAGTGATTGTCTTATATTCTTTTACCATGCTTACCTACCTCTCAGGGATGCAAACTCTTTATCCATCTGTGCCAGGACAGCGTTCATAGAACCCTCGAAGTCCTCCTCATATTTGACCTTAGCAAGCACATTTTTGGATTCAAGCTTGAGAATTTCAGGTATCGGAACACCTGACTTCAGGGCTTCCTGTGCAGCGTCTCCGAACTTCATGATTGCCTTCAGGCTACTGTACTGCTCAGAGAACGGGCTGTAGGCATCTATTGGGTGGAATGCATTCTGCTGCAGGAAAATTTCCCTGATCATACGGGTGACTTCAAGCAGGAGCTGCTGATCGTCTGGCAGAGCGTCGGAACCTACAAGCTGCACGATTTCCTGCAGTTCGGATTCTGTCTGGAGCATTTCCATTGCCCTTTCCCTCAGAGCAACATAATCGGGAGCCACGTTAGCTGCAAACCAGTCGTTAAGGCTTTCCTTGTACAGACTGTAACTGTTCAGCCAGTTGATGGCCGGGAAGTGACGCCTCTGAGAGAGTTTGGCATCGAGAGCCCAGAACACTTTTACGATACGCAGGGTGTTCTGCGTAACAGGCTCTGAGAAGTCACCACCAGGCGGAGATACTGCTCCAATAACAGTAATGGAACCTGTCTCACCGCAGAGACTCTCCGCAACCCCAGAACGCTCGTAGAATTCGGCAAGCCTTGCAGACAAGTATGCAGGATAACCTTCTTCACCAGGCATTTCTTCCAGACGGGAGGAGATTTCTCTCATGGCTTCTGCCCACCTGGAGGTGGAGTCTGCCATCAGGGACACATCTAATCCCATGTCACGGAAGTATTCTGCAATGGTGATCCCGGTGTACACGGATGCTTCTCTTGCGGCCACAGGCATGTTTGATGTATTAGCGATAAGAACAGTACGTTCCATCAGTGGGCGCCCGGTCTGCGGATCTTCGAGTTCAGGGAATTCACTCAGAACATCTGCCATTTCGTTTCCGCGCTCACCACAACCGATGTAGACCACAATTTCGGTGTCACTCCATTTTGCAAGCGACTGCTGAGTAACGGTCTTTCCCGATCCGAAAGGTCCGGGGATTGCAGCCGTTCCGCCTTTTGCTACAGGGAAAAGCCCATCCAGGATTCTCATTCCTGTAACCAGAGGCCTAGTTGGAGTAAGTTTTGTCCTAACAGGTCTGGGTCTCCTGACAGGCCACTTTTGCATCAACTGCAATTCGGTCCCATCAGTAAGGGTACAGACTGTGTCTACTACCGTAAAGTTTCCGCTCTTGATGTCGGCAATTGTACCTGAGATGTCAGGAGGCACCATGATTTTATGTTCAATATTCACGGTTTCCTGTACAACACCGATTACTTCTCCGCCTTTTACGGAATCGCCCTTCTTGACAATGGGTTTGAATTCCCAGAGTTTCTTGTGATCAAGCCCATCTGCGCTGACTCCTCTCTGGATGAAGTTGCCCATTTTAGCAAGCAGGACGTGCAAAGGCCTTTGAACCCCGTCATAAATACTAGAAAGAAGACCCGGACCAAGTTCCACGGATAGAGACGACCCTGTAGAATAACAGGGTTCCCCTGGCTTGATGCCTGCGGTCTCTTCGTACACCTGGATGATGGTCTTAGGCCCTAATATCTGGATGACTTCACCCATTAGACCTTCATTACCGACTTTGACCAGGTCATACATTTTTGCCTGCAAGCCGATGGCGGTGACGACAGGCCCAGACACACGATAAATTTCACCTTTTACTTCCACAGATCAACACCTACCGCTTGTTTTATCTTATCTCTTAAATTTGAGCCTGATCCACTACCTCCAAGGGCTACCACTGTAGGCTGGACAGACTCATTCAAGTCATTCCTTAAAATTTCCGGCAGATTACTAATGTCATCATTATGCATTACAAGAATCCCGGCACTTTTGTCTTGAAGCACCTCTTTTACCGCGGACTCGATGGCTGTGATATCAGCAACTTCGTAGATTTTTCTGACACCAGCCAGTCTGAATCCCGTAACGAAATCACTTTTCCCGATCACTGCTAATTCCATTAGATAACCACCAACTGGTCTTTAATTAAGTTATCACTTAGGCCAGACTCTTTACCCCTAAAGATTATCCGAAGATTAGTAACCTCATTATGCTTATGGATAATATAGTCCATAACAGGTATAATTGAGATCGGAGACGCGTGTGCAAAAGTGGTTGCGGATTCAAGATAATATCTTGTGAGCCTGCTTTCAAGACTAGTTAGAGAAGTCATATCCGAGTCGATAACGCTTGAAATTGCATCCCAGTAATGAGTTTTTTGAAGCTCATTGACAAACTCTCCATATGGAAAATGTGCGAGTTTCTCGGGCCTTAATTCAAGCCCACCCTCAATCATGAGAGGCATTATTTCATCAGACTGTTCTACTCCTGCTTTTTTCAGTCTGAAGAGGTTACTCAAGTTCTTAACATCGACTTCCAGTCTGATGAACCTGGCAAAAAGCTTACGGTCTTTAGATTTTGGTATCCCGATTGCTTCAAACAAACTTGCATAATACATCTTGTCAAGCTCGTTTTCTATGTAGGCCAGGTTAGTTCCGTCAAACGTTTGCAGCAAGGAATAGTATTCTGTCCGTCTCAGGGCATCAATGATTTCCTGATACGTGGGCTTGGCTGCAAGTTCTGACAGGAAGGTGTAAGTAAACTGCCCGGAAGCAATCAGAAACTCCAGGATATCTTCTATAGGGGCGTTGTAAAGTTTCCCGCGGAGAAGTGTCTTGACGTTCCAGATTTCATACCTTTTCAGATATGCGGTAGTCAGATAATTTAGTTCTCCTGTGGTGATTCTTTCCAACTTATCATAGGTAAGCGCAAGATTCCTGTTTAATGCGTGTTCTGCCAGATCGCCACCGCTGTATTTCATTGCCAGTTCGTCAACGTCGTTTTTGTATTCAGACTCTTGGATAAAACGGGTAATTTCATCAATCCCCATGTTGAGAAGCCGGGGATACGATTCTTTAGGAAGCAACTTACTCTTCATCGCGCGGACACGGGTTACGGAATAGGCATAGTTAGTATTACCTTTTTTATTCTTTTCGGATTGTGAGGGTTTTTTCCCCCGGAATCTCTCCAAAAGCCGCATAAAACATCACCCGTTTAGAATATCAGATATCTGCTTCAATGAACGCTCGTATACATTTTTCAGGATCGAATCGTATGTGAAATCTAACCTGACCGTTCTATCCTCATTTTCGAGAATAATACCACCGAGAATATCGATGTTACCAGCGTAGGATAAAGAAGATAATTTCCTAACAATTGGTTCTGAATCTTTTGTAGAATAAATTCTGACACCCTCATCGTGGTGTTCATCGATCAGAACCTTTAACAACTTCTCGTTTTTAGAAGCAGGCATCGACTTTATAGACTCATAAGCCTTACT
>NZ_DAVG01000035.1 GCF_002505485.1 Methanosarcina sp. UBA5
TACCAGCCCGGGTACTATGTGGCTAATTCCGTAGAGTCCGTCGGGAAGCTGATTTCAGGTGCAACTTCAGCCGGGGCTGAGGTTTTCAACCTTGTGAGCTTTGAGGATGTCATGATCCGGGAAAACGATAGAGTTACCGGAATCGTCATCAACTGGGGATCTGTCACGGCACAGCGCCTGCATGTAGATCCTCTCATGATTCGTACAAAACTCGTAATTGATGGAACAGGACATGAAGCGGTTGTATGCAATACAATTCTCAGAAAAATTCCAAATGCAAAAATTGGAAACCTCGGAAAGCTCGGAGAAAAACCGATGTGGTCAGAAGTTGGCGAGCGCCTGGCTGTTGATGCAACCAAAGAAATTTATCCGGGCCTGATCGTTGCGGGCATGGCTGCAAATGCCGCAACCTGCTCTCCAAGAATGGGCCCAGTTTTCGGAGGCATGCTTCTCTCGGGAGAAAAGGCTGCAAAACTTGCCCTTGAAAAGCTTAAGGAACTCTGATAACGATCCAGAAAGAACTTTTAGCCGAATTTTGCTCATATTGAGGGCCGGAAAACAGAAGCCTTTCTTTTCCTGAGGAGGGTCTCCTGCCCTTTCCGGCAAAAACTTTATATAAAAAAACTCCTTCTATAGCTTGCTTCAATCTGAAGTACCAGACCCTGTGGCCGGGGTAGGGTAGAGGCCATCCTGTGGCCCTGTGGAGGCTACGACCCGAGTTCGATTCTCGGTCCCGGCCCTAACTATTTCTTTTAAATTTTTATTTCTCTTATCTTTTAACAGACTCCTTTGTTTCTGTGGAAGTGTTTTTTACTTTTTACTCTCTTGCATGGTGTCTTTCAACCTTCTTTTAACATCTGTAATTTACCTGTAACTTATATCTGACTGGACTGTATACTTTCGATTATCAAGCAAATGGAAACAAGAATTGACATGAAAGCACTCATTATAGACGGCTATGTGGATGAACCTGCCTGTCTTGGGGTTCCTCCTTACATTTCTCCCTATCCGCGTTATATAGCAGGCGCTCTCAGGGAACGTGGGCTTTCCGAAAAGGACATTCACTACCTGACCATTGACACCCTGCGAGAGAACCCGCCCGGAGCAGGGGAACTTACAGGAAAAGCAGACCTTGTTGTCATTATAGCAGGCATGACTGTGCCAGGTAAATATCTTCGGGCTTCCCCAATCACTCCCAGGGAAATCGAGACAATTTTCCGAACTGCACACGGGGCAAAAGTTATAGGTGGGCCTATAAGGCTCGGTTTCAGTGACGAAGGCGGAAGGGCTGCAAAAGGTACTGAAGACAGGATAAAACTCTCAGGTGCAGTGCTTGCCAGAATGGATCTTGAAGCTTTTGTTTATGATCTGTTTAAGGACGGCATTAGCGGAGTTTCTCCTGCGAAGCTCAGAGATCCCGAGGCTGTAGAGCACCGCTTCAGGACAACAGCTGAAATCGGACGCTGGGGACCCAGGGGAGCTTTTTTGGTCAGGCAGCACCCTGATTATCCTTACTGCATGTGTGAGCTTGAGACTTACAGGGGTTGCGGCAGACAGGTTCACTGTTCTTTCTGTACAGAGCCTTTTTATGGGGCTTCCGACTACCGTCCCATAGAGGATGTAATCTCCGAGGCATCCGCCCTTTACTCCCACGGAGCCCGCTATTTTAGGATTGGTAGGCAGCCTGACCTTTTTTCCTATCACGGAACGGACACAGGAGGCCCTGTCCCAAGGCCCAATCCAGAAGCTATTGAAAGGCTCTACAGGGGAATCCGAAACTCAGCTCCAGAGCTGTCTGTGCTCCATATGGACAATGCAAACCCGATTACGCTTGCAGCCTATCCTGAAGAGTCGGAACAGATCCTGAAAACGATAATTAAATATCATACCGCAGGAGACGTGGCGGCTTTTGGGATGGAGAGTGCCGATAGGGCAGTAATTGAGGCCAATTCCCTTAAGGCAACTTCTGAAGAGGTTTTTGAGGCGATCAAACTTGTGAACAGGCTTGGAGCCGTTCAAGGAGCAAACGGGCTTCCAGAAATCCTTCCGGGCATCAATTTCGTGCATGGACTGATGGGCGAATCCAAGAAAACTTTTCAGCTCAATTATGATTTCCTGAAGCATGTGCTAGATTCGGGGCTGCTACTTCGCAGGATCAATATCCGCCAGGTCATGGCTTTTCCCGGAACTCCAATGTATGGAAAAGACGAAGCTGCAAGAAAGCACAAAAAGCTCTTTCTGGACTACAAGGAACGAGTAAGGAAGACTATTGATCTCCCAATGTTGCGGCGTGTTGTGCCTGAAGGTACCGTACTCAGAGATGTAATATGTGAGGTTCACGAAAAAGGAGTCACTTTTGGGAGGCAGCTTGGTTCATACCCTTTGCTGGTTGGAGTTCCCGCTTCTTTGCCTTTGCGAAAATTTACTGACATTACGATCACAGGGCACGGGATGCGCTCGATTACAGGCATACCTTATCCTCTACTTATTAACACTGCTTCTCCCAATCTTATCCGTGAACTTCCCGGGCTTGGCAGGAAAGCTGCGGATTCGATAATTGCTGGAGTTCCTTATATTGACAGAGAAGACTTTCTCAGGCGTGTAAATGAAGGAGACAAGTTTCTCCGGTTTGTTGAGATTTAATAGTTTTCAAATTTTAGTTATTAAGTTTCGATATTCTTAGAGTCAACTGAGAGATTCATAGGGTTGGATTACTAGACTCATAGAGTCGGATCCATGTTGCCTGATGTTGGATACTGATAATTCGCAGCTTTTAACCCTTTGGGCTCAGGGTTTACCCTGGTCTAAGGCGGTTCTTTAAAGAGTTTTTCGAATTCATACTTTTCTAGATCTCCAGAGCTTTCTTTAAGACAAACACTTATTTATCCAATCGAGAATCATTTTTACTTGGTATTTCGGATGGGATTCTTTAAGGGGGATTTTGTTGAGCGAAAGCGCGGAAAATTTGTACAGAGTAAAAATTGCTCTTCAGCTCAGTTTTATTGTCTGGGTTATGCTTGTGATTTTCATGTTCTATGCTACGTTTGAGGCAACGACCAAAATGTACGGCACCTTTTTGTTGCTGTTTATGGTAATTATCTTCACTCCTTTTCTGCCGGATGGGGCAGGTTATGAGGAAGGCAAGCCTAAGTAACTTCAAGGTAAACCGGGATTTCTACTGTCAGTATAGCTGTCGTCAATATATCTGTCAGTACAGGTAACTCTCAAAATTTTACTTTTTTATAAAAAATTCTCTTTATTGTCTCAGCTGTAAAGATGTAAAATCCTATTATGGCTCCAATAATTAAAATAACCTTTATAGGAAGAGGTTTGAACCCAAAGGGAGCTGCAAAAGGAGTTAGCGGGAAACCAAGAGTCAGGACTACGATCAATGCAGTGGCAACCAACAGGTATTTTCCTGGCCTGCTCCTGAAGAAAGGCTTTCGGCTTCGGATTACCAGCACTATAAGAGATGCTGAAATTACTGATTCTATAAACCAGCCTGTCCTGAATTGTTCTATCATACCTGGTAGTAGGAGAAGCAGAGCCCCGAAGGTTAAGTAGTCGAAGACCGAACTGGTAAAGCCAAATGTCATCATAAACTTGCGGATGAAATTTATGTCCCAGCGGTGTGGCTCTTCAACCAACTCTTTATCAACAGTATCTGTGGCTATGGTCATTTCCGGAAAATCAGTCAATAAATTAGTTAGCAGGATCTGTGTGGGCAGTAGAGGAAGAAAGGGCAAGAAAAGGGACGCTCCTGCCATGCTGAACATATTCCCAAAGTTGGCGCTGGTAGCCATGAAAACATACTTCAGCGTATTGGCAAAAGTTTTTCGTCCGCCTTTAACACCTTCTACAAGTGCATCCAGGCTCTTTTCCATCAGCACAATATCTGCAGCTTCTTTGGCGACATCTGCAGCACTGTCAACTGAAATTCCTACATCGGCTGCATGAAGAGCCGATGCATCATTAATACCGTCTCCCATATACCCAACGACATTTCCTCTCTTCTTAAGTGCAAGGATAATACGTTCTTTTTGATTTGGCTCTACCTCGGCAAAGATGTCAATGTCATTTACTTTCCTTATAAGGGCCTCACTGCTCATTCGGGCAATTTCGCTTCCGGTTAGAATTTCGGAGTCCTTAAGCCCTACATCTCGACTTATACGGGCAGCCACAAGTTTGTTATCTCCGGTAATAATTTTCAGAGAAATCCCAAGCTGTTCCATATTTTCTATCGTTTTTGCAATGTCTGGCTTCAATGGATCAAAAAACAAGAGAAGTCCTAGAAAGGTCATTCCATTTTCCTGTTCTTTTTCGATAGTTGTCTGCTGGTTCATGTCCCTGTATGCAATTCCGAGTATTCGAAACTCTTTTTCACTTAACTCCTTAAATTGCTGCTCAATTTGTTCCTTGACCTCAGAAATTTCTACCGTTTTTCCAGGTTCCATTTCTGCTAAGGTGCAGATTTCAAGAATATTAGAGAGCGCACCTTTAGTGATCATCAGGCTATTATTGTTTTTTGAGACAAGAACGCTTAATCGCCTGCGTGTAAAATCATAAGGGACCTCGTCCAGTCTCTTATATTCTGACATGTCAAATTTGCTCTGTGCCAGGATTGCCCGGTCGATAGGGTTTTTAAAACCCTTCTGGAAATAGGCATTGAGGCTGGCGTAAAGAAAGATTTTTTCATTCTTGCCTCCTTTCATATCCAGGATAGAATGAAGTTGAAGTTCTCCTTCTGTCAGAGTGCCGGTCTTGTCGGAGCATAGCAGGTTCATACTGCCGAGATTCTCAATTGAAGCCAGCCTCTTGACAATCACTTTATTTTGCGCCATCTCTCTTGCGCCGTGAGAAAGGTTAACACTTATAATTGCAGGTAAAAGTTGCGGTGTAAGTCCAACTGCAATCGCAAGGGAGAAAAGGAAAGATTCCAGAATCGGGCGATGAAGATAAACATTGATTGCAAAGATTGCGATAACCATCAGCAGGGTAACTTCCATCAGAAAATGACCAAACTTTGCAACACCTTTTTCAAACTCCGTTTCTGGAGCACTGGTTTTTAACTCTTCCGATATTTTTCCAAACTCTGTTTTTTTCCCTGTAGCCACTGCCAGTGCTTTTCCACTCCCGCTTTCCACACTGGTTCCCATCCAGAGGGAGTTTGTACGCTGTGCAAGAGGGGTTTCTGCATTCAATGTTTTTGTTGATTTTTCTACCGGGTAAGTCTCTCCAGTGAGAGTAGCCTCATTGACAAAAAGTCCCTTTGATTCCAGAATCAGGCAGTCAGCAGGAACTATATCGCCTGCGTTGAAGATTATTACGTCTCCAGGTACTATTTGTTCTATAGGAATTTCCTCTTCTTTTCCGTCCCTTAATACTGCTGCCTTCACCTCGACTGCACTGAGCAATTTTTCAAAGGCATCTGCAGCTCCTTTCTCCTGCCAGAAACCGAGTAGACTGCTGATCAGGATGATGGTTACAATAATTACAGTATCTGTAACGTCTCCAAGAAAGAAAGATAGTCCGGCTGCAAAAAGCAAAATGAGAGTAATCGGACTCTTAAACTGGGAAAGTAAGATTGTAAGGGTATTTGAACTCTTTTTTGGTTTAAGGAGATTGGCACCATATTTTTTAAGGCGTTTACTACTTTCTAAGCTACTCAAGCCTTCGTCGGTTGTTTGTAGCCTCTGGAGCATTTCTGGCACAGGAACGCTCCAGAACCTGATGTTATTCTGGCCTTGTGTCAACAGAATCTCTCCCTCTCACTTGCCTATCTTTTCTCAAGCCTCCTTAACCCTCAGGAGTGTAGCAAGTTCTTCCCCTTCCCTTCCAATAGTTGACAGGTCTCTCGAAATTTCCGACTTTTCAAGATATTTCTCTGTCCTGACCCTTCCTGGCTCTTCGATTTTGATGGTAATTTCCCCTT
>NZ_DAVG01000049.1 GCF_002505485.1 Methanosarcina sp. UBA5
TTAGATGTTCTTTAGATTGAATAAATCTGACAGATATTTCTCTTTTTATCGTTTTCCATACAAATTCTACAGGATTTAGATCTGGTGAATAAGGAGGAAGAAACACAAGTGTTATTTTTAATTCTTTTGCTTTCCTCACCGTTTTATCAGCGTGATGTGACCTTGAATTATCCAGAATAAGAATTATTTTTGCATTTGGATTCTGTTCTACAATTTTCACCAGGAATTCACATACATTTTCTGCTTTTGAACTTTCCATAAAATCGATGAGATTTCTACCATTGAGAGAATAAAAGGCAAATGCATTTGCCTTTATATAATCTGTATTTTTAATCATTAAAGGCTTTTTAAATGACCATAATCGTTGCGTATTTGCTTTTGTTTGTGGCGAAGATTCATCCAGAAAACCTATGATATATTGGTCATCTGGACCAATATATGCTGGAATTGCTTCTATTAACTTTTTTTAAAATATCCTCAGCGTTTTCAGGCCTTCTGTAGTCAAGAGTATATGGTTTTGAATGATGCATACTAAAACTACGCAGTATAACTCCTATTTGCTTTTGTGAATACTCTACATCATATTTTTCCTTTACTAGCTCCAAAACCTCTCTTGTAGTCCAGTAATCCTTCCTTTCCAACAAAATTCTTAATTCTTTTATCTGATTATTGGTAAGCTTGGATTTTCTTCCTCCACCAAAATTTGGTATTNNAATCCTCTTGCCAGTAATATCCTGTTTTCTTAGTCACTCCAACTTTAGTAGCAGCTTCTTCTACAGAATCTCCTAAAAACCTGAATTTAACAAAATAGAGCCTTTTAAGAACTCTTGAATTGTTTTCATGTCTGATTAAAACGTTAATCTCATCAAGAGTTATGTTTCGATCAATAGGAATGTGTTCTTTCCCCACCATATGAATAGATAAGTGTTAATACGTGTAATAAGTTGCGTTGAAGACTATAATCAAGTTTCTGATCATGATAACAATCCTGAAAATTCTTGATGATTAAGAATTAAATGGCTTTTGGGATAGGCTCAATTTAAAAATCATTACCTAAAAACAGATAGCAATAAAAATGGCTCAGTAGTTTTCAAGCACGGAGCCAACAATATTTTTATAACTCTCTTTAAGGGAATAGACGTTGTGATCCCCGGTGACATTTATGCTCAAGATACCGAGCCTTGTATTCATAAGCCCGACCATAGCCGAGACTCCCCGGTAGCTTACCTCAAAATTTCCTTTATCCAGGTAATCGTAAACTTCACCGGTGGTGAACTTGTCTCCGGTCAGGAAGAGATTGAGCACAACCTTGCGTATCCCGTTTTCATCCCTGCCGAGATACTTAATCAATCTCGCTCTTACCCTTTCTTCCGCAGTTTGCAGTTTCGGACACCTCAGTTAATGATTGAATTATATTGATTTAGCATTATACTGCTCACTATTCTTTTAGTTATAAAAAGTATGTAACCTCTGAGTAGAGGCGCTAAGAAACGAATACCCTATATCCTTATCGTTTATATATTTTAGGATTGCTTTTTTGAATTATTTATATAAAGTATAAATTTAATATCAACGCAGGGTTTCAGCACACTGTAAGCGTCGGTAAATAATCCCCTCTTTTCGTGAATTAAAATCCTCCGATCTCGATACTTAAATAAGTTTGAGAATTGTAAAGTATGTTAAAAAGACGAATAATTAATACAAGATTTAGCTCATAGATCTGAGCATAAACTACAAAGATATATTACATAGGAAGTGAAAATTCCACAGCTGGGCCAGATATCTGTAACTCTGGAAGCGTTTCCCAGAAAAGGCAGGAATATTTCTCGATCCGGCCTTTGAACCCTTGTTCAGCGAATTTCCAATAAATAAAGAACATCGAATTTATATACTAAACATAAAATATGTAAGTGGATTGCATGTGCAATGAGTACTTAAAGTTGCCTTTCCCCATTTCTCTTGAATATGTCCCTTACCTGTGGCAACAGAGAGATGTTCTTATTCTTCTTGTTGACCTAGATAATTATGACACATTCAATGCAAGTTACCTCAACAGGATAGAACTGGAATACCTCGAGAGGTTGCAGACAAGTTATTTTAAGAAAAGGTACATTGTTTCCAGAACAGTTTTAAAGCACATAATATGCAAGGTTGCTAATGAACAATCCGTCTCCGAAATATCCACATACAAAGACGAATATGGGAAGGTCTGCATCCTTAATCACAATGAACTATGTATTTGTATATCATATACAGAAAACCTTGTAGCTCTTGCAATTTCAAAGGTTGATGTTGGTATTGATATTGAACTTGCTAGAAAGCTGACTCTTAAAAGTACTCTTAAAAACCTGCATAACAAAACTTCACTCACGGGCGAAACTATAAATGAAGCCGATATTTTAAAAATGTGGACTTTAAAAGAAGCCTATTCCAAGTTTTCAAACAAAAAAATGTATCTTATTTTCAATAAAGAACTGGATCTCAGCAGCGTTAACTATTCAACTTATGTTTTAGACAACAAATACATATTCTCTATTGTAACCCATTCGGACTCACATATCATCGATATAAATCGCCTTCAAAAAATAGACTGTAATTGGGACTGAAGATTCTCGATGAGATATAAAGTTTAAAATTCTGTATCTTTTCTATCTCTTTTTTCGGGCTTATCTATGTGTATATTAATACTCAATTGTCTGGCGGATGTACTAAATATATATTTTTATTGGGTAAGGAAATTATATTACTTTGTATATCTGAGCGCACGCAATTGATTTTACTCAAATTTTGTCTATATCAGAGCTTTTGTCAGCCAATAAGTGGTTCAAATTATTTATATAGTTGTATTACGTAATTATCACTGGGGACTCACGTCATTATGAGCAGAAATGCGTTATTCATGATCGCTGGTCCGCTGAACGAAAACGTCGGGGGTAATAATACATGGAACAAATAAAGAATGATATAGTCGATTACTTGAAGGCTAATTCTTTTATGGACAATAACAGCAGCTTGAAAGATAATGATTCTCTCACTCAAAATGGCATTATAGATTCAATTGGTTTGCTTGAACTTATGGACTATATCTGTGAGAAATATTCTATAGAGATTCCTGAAGATATGCTGACACCTGAAAACTTTGATTCGTTGCAGGGAATTACTAATATGATAACCAAACTGGCGAAGTGAAAAGGTATGCGAATTGATGCGTATATCACTGAGTACGCCAAGAAAACTCCTCAAAGCATTTCCCTGGAAGAAGGAAAAAGTTCAATTTCCTATAGCTGCCTTGACGATGACATAAATGCTATTGCTTCATCTTTAATGGATTTTAACCACTGCCGATTTGCAATACTCGCAGAGTCAGGCATGCTATATGTTAAAGTGCTCATGGCAGTATATCGATCTGCTAATATCGCAATTCCTCTACCAATAGAATTTCCTAAATTCAGTATTGAAAAAATCCTTAATGCTGCCCATGTAAATAATATAATCGCAACTGATACACAGTACTCAAAATTTGGAGAAGACTTTTTTGAACGTTTTGGAACTGTAATAATTATTTCCAGCAGTGATTTTGGAAAGATTTTGCACAAGAAGATTGAAACCGAAAAGAATAATCCGGAACTACGGCTGGTTCTTTACACTTCAGGCACGACAGGCACCCCAAAAGGGGTCATGTTAAGTGACAGAAATTTGGCAGCAAACGCAGAGTCAATAATAAAAGTACTCAGGATAACCTCAAGAGATAAAGGAGCACTGGTGATATCCCCACATCACGCTTTTGGGAATTCCATAATTAACTCCCATCTGGTAGCTGGCGGCTCTGTCAGGATTGGAAATATGAATTTCATAGACTCCGCTTTCAACCTTATAGGGTCAGACGTATCCATATTCTATGGGGTACCCAGTACCTACCGTATACTCCTTCGATATCCGGATAGATTCAAAAAGGCCTTCTCAAGTGTTAGAACTGCTGCATCGGCAGGTGGGGGAATGGATCAGGCTATTGTAAAAGATATAAGGGGGTTAGTTCCGAGCCTGGAGATTCTACCGATGTATGGGCAGACTGAAGCTACGGCAAGGCTTGCCTACCTGCCAGCAGAAGACGTGGATGAGTTCGTTGATACTATAGGAAAAGCAATTTCAGGGGTTATACTGGATGTCTTTGATTCAGAGTACAAGCCAGCAAAACCTAATATCACGGGTGAACTGGTTGCTACAGGAGACAACATTATGCTGGGTTATCTGGACGATGAAATCGCCACTGAAAAGAAAATTATAAACGGGTGGCTGTATACTGGTGATCTCGCACAGAAATTACCCAATGGATATATCAGACTGCTGGGACGCAAGGATGATCTTATAAAAATCGGTGATCATCGCGTTAACCCAAGAGAAATTGAGAGAAGTATAGAAGAAAATAACGAAGTATCTAAGGTTTTTGTCGTACCTGTGCACCATGAACTTATGGGAACTGCAATTAGCCTGATGGTCATGCCTGCAACAGGGACAGAAATTGAAAAACTGTTTGCATTCTGCCGAAAAAGTCTGCCAGGCTACCTGTGTCCAAGAGAAATACTATTCATTGACCACCTTCCTTTAAGCGAGAATGGGAAAATATCCAATAGATCCATCATAGAGGAATACCAACATGTCAAAGCTAGTATGTAAAAAGTGCGTTCTGGATTCCGAGATTCCAGGTATACAAATTAATAAGGACACTGGCCTCTGCCACTTCTGTGAGACGTATACTCCCCTTAGTTCAAAGGAAAAAAAGGAGTATCTAACCAGAATTGAAGAACTTTTTAAACAGTACGGGGGAAAAGGTAACTACGATGTAATTTATGCACTTTCCGGTGGGAAAGATTCGTCTTACACGCTCTACAAACTCAAAAAAGATTACCCTTTCCTTAAGATACTGGCTGTGCAGTTCGATAATGGGTTCACTTCCGAAAACGCAATAATGAATGCAAAAAAAATGTGCAAGATCACAGGATGCGATTATTTCCAGTTGACAATGGAAAAGGAAATTCTGTATGACACATTTCAAAAAGCTGCAGAGTCATATGATGCGTTTCCGAAATTCGCCAAATATCGAGCCAGTGACATATGCAACGTTTGCATCACTATCATTAAACAGAAGCTGATAGAACAGGCCATTGTTCAAAAAGCACCCTTCGTTGTATTTGCTTTTACAGCCGGACAGTCTCCTAATCCAATAATCAACCTATCAGTCAATTTTATCCAGTGGTCCAGAAACTTATTTGAGAAACAACTTCAGAAAATAGGCATCGAAGATAAGGACGAAATCTTCCTCCTGAAAAAAGAAGTTCTTGAGAACATAGGTGAGAACGTTCCGAGTATTCTGCATCCTCTGTGCCTGTGGGATTACAGTGAAGATAAAGTGCTTGAAACCTTGCTGGAAATCGGGTGGGAACCTCCGGGAATCAATGACAGCAATTCAACCAACTGTACATTGAATTCCTTTGCCTGTTACAATCACCTGGAAAAGTACGGGTTTCATCCATATGCCTTTGACGTAGCGGGGCTTGTCCGAAGCGGGGAAATGCCAAGGGAAGAAGGACTTGAGAAAATTAACCAGGAACTGTCACAGCCATTGATAGAAGAAGCTGCAAGGAAGCTCAAACTGAAAATAAAAAGCTCACAAAAAATAGTTGTTAAAGTTTGATTCTGAGATTAAGAGTCTAAATGTAACAAGTTAAAAAATAACAGTTAAAATATAACAATCTAAATGTAACAGTATAATAATTTTAGGGGGTAATATTATGCAGGTTGCAGAAAAACTGAGCATGAATATATTAGAAAAACTCAATGGAAACATTGGAGAAATCGCTTTAAAACTTAGATGTTTTATTAAAGATCAGGTAAAGGGTTTTAAGAAAAAGGGAGTGGTTATAGGAGTTTCGGGAGGGATCGACTCAGCCGTAGCCCTTACTCTGTGCGTACAGGAACTCGGAAAAGAAAACGTATATGGACTTCTTCTTCCTGAAGAAGAATCGGCTCCTTCAAGCAAGACCCTGGGAGCAGAAATCTGTGAAAACTTAGGTGTATCATATGAGGAAGTTCCCATTTCTCCCATCCTGAGATCACTTAATATCTATGATCAGAAGGAACAGATTATAAAGAGAACCTGTCCGGAGTATGATCCGACTATATATAAGACCTCGTTGGTGCTGCCTGATTTCCTTAATCAAGGATTATTAAATGTTCCTTATATTCGGCTGGTAAAAGATGGGAAGACGGTTGGAAAGTACAGGTTGAAGGCGAATGATTATCTCGAATTAATAGGATTACAGGGTGTCAAGCAAAGATCCAGAATGCTCGTTCAATATATGTATGCTGAAAAGATGAATTACGCAGTTTGCGGTACTACTAACAAGACAGAACTGGTCCTTGGCCAGTTTGTCAAATATGGGGACGGAGGCGTAGATCTTGAGCCTTTGGCGGACTGCTATAAAGTCCAGATCTATGCTCTTGGAAAATTGCTCAATGTCAATGAAGAGATTATAAAGCGCCCTCCAAGTGCTGATACATGGAGCCACTACACAACTGACGAGGAATTTTACTGGCGCATGCCGATTCAGATCATGGACCAGATACTGTATGCCCAGGAATATCAGTTACCTCTACAGGTAATTGAAAAGAGCACTGGACTTTCCAGAGAGACAATAGAAAAAACCCAGAAACATATCAATAGAGTAAGAGATACGACGGAATATGTGCGAGCCACGCCGCCGATTTGCTACATCAATAAATAAATGTGAAGATGGCTGTAGACAAAGTTATGCCGTCTAAAAACTGATCCAGGGCTTTGCCTCCAGCAAATACCTGCCTGTAAACTGCTAGAAGCCTTTCTGGCAGAGTGCTTTCACATAATATCGTTGTGAAAAAATAAACTTAATCACTAACTCAAATGTGTGAATATGAACACCAGGGTCTCAATTGTTCAATGCCAGGATTACTCGAATGCTAAAGAAGCGATAAAAGAAGCATTGAGCCTGATAGGTGGGCTTGAGAAGATTATAGCTCCTGGCAGCCGCGTACTTCTCAAACCCAACGTACTTTCTATCCGACCGCCAGAGGATGCTGTTACAACCCATCCGGCAGTAGTATCCGCTATGTGCGAACTGATCTCCGAAGCGGGAGGCATCCCAATTATAGGAGACGGATCCGGCATCGTGAAACCTGGATCAACTACAACTTCGCAGGCGCTTAAAGTGTCTGGCATTGAGGGTGTTGCTTCCGCTCATGGGGTTGAACTCATCAATTTTGAGACCTCAAGCTTTGTTGAGGTTGATGTTCCAGGCTCAAGGCAGTTTTCTCATCTGTACATCTCAAAAGCGGTACTCGAGGCAGATGTAGTAATCTCGCTCCCAAAGCTCAAGACCCATGAACTCACACTGTATACAGGAGCAGTCAAAAATTTCTTCGGCACTGTACCTCAGAAAACCCGAAAGCAAGCTCATTTTCTGGAAGACCGCCGCCGTTTCGGGGAGGCAGTTGTCGATATATATTCTGTTGTTAAACCCCAACTTGCAGTTATGGACGGTGTAATAGGAATGGAAGGAAATGGCCCGTCCAATGGTACACCTGTTTTTGCCGGCGTGATTATGGCAAGTTATGACTGTGTAGCCCTGGATATTGTAGCCTCTGAACTTATAGGAATCGACCCTTCAAAGGTCCCTACAAATAGAGCCGCACTCGAAAGAGGATTCGGGACCGAACATCCTGAGATTGTAGGAATGCCTCTGGAAAAAGTAAAGGTCAAGTTCAAAAGCCCCGACGGCGGAATCACGGCTTACATACCAGCCTTCCTCATGAGAATTCTTAGAAAGCAGTTAGCTATAAGGCCCATTATTAACACTTCAAGTTGTGCACTTTGCAGAGCCTGCGTTTCGAACTGTTCGGCACATGCCATTGAGGAAATAGACAGGACACTTAAAATTAACGAGGAAAAATGCATTCACTGTTATTGCTGCCGCGAACTTTGTCCTAACGATGCGGTGGAAATAAAAAAATCACTGCTTATGAAGCTTGTAACCAGAAGTAAAAGTTAATGGGAAGTTGTAATTAACAGAAGAGTTGTCTGGAGGTCTGTTTACCAAGCATCCAGGAAATTACTGTATTCAGCAAATTATCATTATCAAAATTAATTAATAATTAACTGTAGAAATTTATATATATTATAAAATTTCAATGGAAAAAATAAGTATAAAAAATCTGAGAGAAAAATATTACAAAACGACTTGAGAGAGAAAAAGTACAAAATAACTTGAAAAGAAAATAGTATAGATAAAAAAGCAGTATAAGATAATTTGATAGGGAAATGGGGGTATTAGCATGACTACTGTAGTGTCTAATAGAGATCAGGTAACCTTTTGCGAAATTGCGGATCATTACCACACTAATAAACTTCTGTTTGGCATTAAATATTTAAAAAACTGGATTTTGGAGCGGCTTGCCTCAAGCGCTCCCGTTCCTTCCTGGAGAGCTAAATTACACAGGATGCGGGGTGTAAATCTCGGAGAGAATGTATATGTCGGCTATGACGTGATTTTTGATAGGATTCACCCTGAATTAATTACGGTAGGGGATTATGCTGAAATCGGCGATCGGTGCATACTATCTGCACATTCGAGAGGGAGTTTGACTACAAGACAGGCATATCCGAGAACTACGGATCCCATAAAAATCGGACGCGGAGCTCTTGTGAATTCGGGATGTATAATCACGCAGGGTGTCGAAATTGGGGAAAACTCAATAATAGGTATCGGATCCGTAGTTACCCGTGATATTTCTCCAAATAGTCTTGCTCTGGGCTATCCTGCAAGGGTTGTTAAAAAACTTGAAGGTGTAGGTGAACTTAAAACCTAATTTAAACACCTTTACTGTTCTATTTTTTGACTATACAGTTTAGCTTTAAATACCTTTACTGTTTTATTTTTCGGCTTTGTAGTTTAGCTCAAAACCGTACTTACTCAGGGCAAAGAGTGCCATCATTATTATGAAACAAACGAAAAAGACCGATACAAAAGATGCCATCAGGTAATCAAAGATTCCGGTTCCCCGAAAACCTATGTCCATCATTGAAAATACACTGATATTGTTCTCGTATAAAGGATAAAGGTACTCGCAGCCGCCTTCACTAATGTCATCGAGCAACAGGTGCGAAGCAAAAGCAGCCTCTGCAAGAATTCCGAGATACATTGCCTTGCCAGACTCCCTGTATTTAGCATATCCTGCAACGATCCCGAACAGGACTGCGGGAAGACTAAATAAAAGCGAATGGGTTGGAATCGGGCCGGCCCAGCAATGCTCCATAGTACCGTTTACGAGCAGGCTGTGAATGATCATAATATCCGGGAATAAGGAACAGATACTGCCCACGAACAGCAGAAATAGTAAATGCGTTGAACCTTTAAGAGAGAGTTCCCCTCGAAAAAGCGATCTTGCAGCAGCATAGACTGCTACTGCACTGATACAGAATACAAAGAATAACACATGTACGATCGGGTAGGGCATAAGAAAACACTTGTAATTCTCTAAAGAGATAGACAGTTTTAAAGTTAGAGAAGAGTTGGCCCCCAAACTACTTAATATTTTTTAAGATTGCAAATCCGGGAAATATTTCTTCGCACAAAGATCTTTTTGTAGGAGTTAGTTACTTCAAAGACGCCACGATTCAGGAAAGAATTTTACTTGCCCGCTTTTTCGCCCCGAATCCTCCTTAAAGAGGAATTAGCTCGACAAGCATTCCATCCTCGAATGGGTACCTTTCAATAATAACAAGCCTTGATCCGGAAGGTTCTAATTCTTCTTTGATGCCTTCTTTTAATTCATCAAGTACCCACCAGGCGATCTCGATCTTCCCGTTTTTTATTTCAAACAATTCAGATGGGATTTCCATGCCCTGCAAAGTTTTTCCTGCAAGCTCCTGGTCTCCCCCTTCAATTGCCCCATATACCAGAGTGCCGTCTTCCGTGATTTCGTCAAACTCTCTTGCAGTATTCTTTGCGATCCGCTGAAATCTTTTGCGGAGCTGGACTGCGTCCTTATAAATTGAGGAACAAAAGTGGGCCTTTTTACATTTCGCGAAGGCGATCCTGCCAAATTTACAGGATCCGGCAGCCGCACTGGACGTGTCGGATTCAAGGCAAAAGCCATTTTTCAGGAGGGCTTCGGAGTTATTATCGGAAAACTCCAGTTCATTCAGGTTAAGGAAAACTCCCATTTCTTCCGCAAAAGCTGCAACTTTTTCTGCTCCTTCAAGGGCAGGAATCTCAATTCCGGATTCGATTCCGAGCTCTTTTGCATTTTGCAGAGCATCTGCGTATTGACTGTTTTTAAGATCTATCCAGCATTTCTGCGGCGGATGTAAACGGATTTCATCAAGGCCTGCGTCTGCGAGCTTTTCAAGGATCTCCCTGTTAGGGGCCAGGGAAGTATAGAGATGGATGTGGTGCCTTTTTCCGAAAGAAGCCTTGAGCATTCGGATATAGTGCAGGACTCTTTCGGTTTTCAGCAAGGGCTCTCCGCCTGTAATTCCTGTTCCTAGAGCATTCATAAGCTCAGCTTCTTTCAGTAAATCTTCATCACTGGTTATAGGTCTTTCATTCGCAAAAACAAGGTCTTTTCCTCGCCTTTCATCAGAAAGCGGACAGTAAAAACAGCTCTTAGAGCACAGACCTGTTACAAAAAGTACCATTTTGGCCCCCTCTTGGCAGAGTCTACACCCTTCAGAAAGATAACTGTAAAAGGAGCCGGTTTCGTCTTCAGTGAACGTTTCCATATTTCAACCTGCATATTCGTTTTTTATATATAAGGCTTGTTTTGGGTCTTTATACTTCAATATGGAGACACCTTTATAAAGAGGGTGCGTTTCTCAGAAACTGATATATCATAGGGTGCTAAAGGTTCACTGATGTCAGAACAAAATGGATACGTCGTGGTTTTCGGCTGTAAAAGATGCGGAAAATGCAAAGATGTTTGTCCTGTGGGCGCAATTTATGAGGAAAATGAACTTGCGAAAATTGACCCCATAAAATGCACCCTTTGTATGAAATGCATAGATGAGTGCACGAACAGATCCATTATCTATATGGAATAAGATTTAAAGGTGTTAATATGGGAAAGACTCCGATTAACTTGAAAGGGATTCCTACTAACTTGGAAGAAACTCAGGCTGAGGTGGAAAAGCTAAAAGTTCATGGAAAAATTATAGATATTACAACCCCAATTTCCCCTCTTACACAGACTTTTCCCGGAGACCCGACACCTGCAATTGAAAGGGTCTGTACTCTTGAAGAAGAAGGATGTACTGTCTCAAAGTTAAGTTTTGGAAGCCATACAGGCACTCATGTCGATGCTCCTTCTCATGTCCTGAAAAACGGCCTTACTGTTGACAAACTGGAACTCAAAAACCTCATGGGCGCGGCCCTTATTCTCGATTTTTCATCACTATCAGGCGAACTGACTGCTGGCATTCTTGAAAAGGCCTTCCGGAACATGGGAGCTCCTGAAAATATCCAGATTCTCCTTCTGAAGACAGAAGCTTTTTTCCGAAAACAAGGAAAGACAGGTGAGTTCAGTTTCTCAGGCGCAGAGTCCGGTTCTCAAGACATGGAACCTGGGAAGGAAAAACCTAGCTCCGCATACCTTGACGAAAGTGGAGCAGCCTGGATTGTCGAAAAAGGCTTCAAGACGATCGGGATTGATGGTTTTTCCGTGGATGACATCGATTCAGAAACCCTACCTGCTCATCATATCCTTCTTTCAGGTAATTTGAACGTAGTAGAATGCCTTGAATTCAGCTCCATAGAAGCAGGAATATATTTCTTCCTCTGCCTTCCCCTCAAAATTGAAGGTTGTGACGGTGCTCCTGCAAGAGCCTTATTGATTTCTTACTCTTGATTTCACACTTTTGATTTTTTTGTTTCTGAATTTCCAGGCATCCTTCAAAAATGAGACATCGTGTACCTTATCCCGCTCTGTGTGACCAGCTCAGGCAGGAACTCTCCTGAAACCGGTATTCGATTACGACTCCCGTTTTTTCAAGAGATAACGGTGTCAGAGAGTTTTCCTGGCTCCCTGAAGGCATCCATATTCTTTCTGAATCCTGCCCGCCTTTTATAAAGTGTACCGGCTTTCTTTCAAGAAATAATCTCTTTTTAACTCCATTATTATACTGGTAGATAATTGTATTATTTTCAAGAGTCCATTCTAAGTCGCTCAGTTGCCCATTGCATTCAGGATCAGGGTTCTACTCCGAAGCTAATATACCTGACTGAAGCAAGAAAGGAAAATTTGAGGGTACACATTGTTTCCTCAGGACTGTGACTCTCAGCAGAATCTCGGGCATACCTTTCCTGAATTGAACGGATCGATAGGGAAGCAGCCTCGGCCTGGGATTTAATTTCCGCATCTTCAAGAACAGGACTCACCGTATGCCAGGCCTGAGCTACCAGAATAAGCACTGCCGCAAGCAGCCCGAGATATACAACGAGTTTTAGTAAGAGAGTATCTGCAGCCTTGGGTCTGAGTCAAGATATCTCATCAAAGAGTTAACATGTGGCATACACTAAAAAATTTTATTTGCCTTCATAACAGATAATCCTTGATAACAGCATCTTTGATTAATAGATCATCTTTGATTAACATACAATTTTTCACAAAAGTAGAGTTAAATCGCACATATTGGATTAGCAGACAGTCCTCGATTAACAGAAAAGCTGTGAGAATAACAAAGTAAAAGAAAACTTGAAGGATAAAGAACAAATTAAAACATAAACAATAAAGAAGAAAAGAATAAATCGCCAAAGGATAAAATTACATAATATCAAAAGATAATGAAAAATACACGGAGGGTTTGGGATAGAAGAAGAATGTAACGAAAACGTGCTCTATGTGCCTTTTTCTGAAGAACAGCTTGCCGAAATAAAGAAGTACGCGAGCATCAGTGGCATGGAAGTTGAAGAATTTATAAAGAGTGTTTGTCTGACTCACTGTCTCCAGCAAATGGAATGCCTTTATGGGGAAAAGTCAGAAGCATCTGAGGCTGCAGGAGGCGCTGAAAAACCGGAAAGTGGAATCGAAGTAGCAAGGAAAGTTGAGTTTAAAGGCCAAAAGCTGGGCTCGATTTCAAAAGAACTGCCTGCCTCAACCTCAAAAGATCTACTTGATGGACCGCTCGTTCTGGACCAGCAGTGTATTATGGATTTATTTGCAATCAAACGAGAATTTGGTAATCTTTCGAATAATGAGATTATTACTATCGCTCTGAAACTAGGTCTGAACCAGCTCGATATAGCTCTTGGTCTACTTAAAAATAAACTAAAAGAATGAAGAAAAGTATGGGAAAAAAGGGAAGGATTGATATAAACAATCCTTTTTAGGCAGTTTTTCTGCGGCTGCGGTTTATTAATTCATACTGTCAGACTTGCTGTCAAGCCTTAATGTCAAGCCTTAATGTCAAGTTTTTTGTACATTCTTACTTTGAAGTCTTGATATCAAATTTTGCTGTCAGATTTTTTCAAGTTTACCCTTATACCATTCCAGGAAACTGTCAATGGCCCTGCGCCGGTGGGAAACTTTATTTTTCTCGACGTCCCCAAGTTCCCCGAAGGTTATTCCCTGGTATTCGAAAATAGGGTCATACCCAAAACCGCCTGTGCCTCTTTCTTCATATGCTATTTTCCCTTCAACTATACCTGGAAAAACCAGAGGTTCTTTTCCGGGCTCGCAATATCCGATAACGGTCTTAAAATACGCTGTCCTGTTGGTTTCCCCTTCCATGAGCTTAAGCACTTTCGGGTTTCCGAGTGTGTCCTCTATAAAACGAGAGTAAGGACCTGGAAAGCCGTTTAAAGCTTTTATGAAAATTCCGGAATCGTCTACCATTGCAGGCATGTTCAGTCTGTTAGCAACATATTGCGCTCCATAGGCTGCAATGGGCTCAAGATCGTCTTCCTGAAGTTCGGGATAGCCGTTTTTATCCTGGATTACTTCAATTCCGAAAGTCCTGAGGATGTCCCTTACCTCGGCAAACTTGCCTTTGTTTCCTGTAACAAATACGAGCTTATGCATAACGAGCCCTCTTTTTAATTTCTTCAACGCGCTTGAGTACATCCTCTGAATCTATAAAAGTACGCTGGTACCCTCTGTTGAAAGCTTCTATAAGGGCCTGGTGGTTGCGGTGAGTACTCTCAAAGGTCTGGAAAAGTACATGGACATCAACCCCTCTGGCCTCAAGGCCCTTGTCGAAATACGCAAGCCCGAAATCAAGGAGATAAAGCCTTTCGCTTGCAAGCAGTAGGTTTGAGGTTGTCAGATCGCCATGAATTATACCTGCACTATGGAGTTTTCCTACAAGCTCTCCCACTTTTTCGGAAATCTCAGGAGTAATCAGGTATTTTATGGGAATGCCATCAATATACTGCATCTTGAGCTTGAAATCTTCCACGTCATAGATAATTGGCGTAGAAACCCCACTGCGTCGGGCTTCAGACATCAGGCGGGCTTCTGTCCGGTTTCTCTCGGCCCTGATCCTTTCATCAATTTCTTTATGCCTGTAAGCTTTCGGAACTCTTTCCTTAATAAGCACTTTCTTTCCTTCAGGCCCGTCTTCGAGGTAAACAACAGCTTCGGCCCCGTTGTCCAGCGTTTCTCCAATTTGAAGTGAAGTTCCGGGAAGGATTTCAGGGATCTTTTTCATCTCTTTTTCCCTGATCCAAGTCACTTTTACATCATCAGTCCGATAACTCGGGTTTACGCGAGAATCTTCAAGGGAAAGGGTGTTTCCGGATTTATACATAAGAAGCCCGGTGTATGCGATCATTGTCCCGTTATCTCCCATAAAGCGTTTTTCGGGCACATAGAATTTCGCGCCTCTGGCTTCGCACATATCGTTTAACATTTCTCGGAGTCTTGTGTTTGCCCCAACTCCTCCTGCCAGCAAGACTTCTTTTTTTCCGGTGTGAGCAAGAGCTCGCTCTGCAACCTCAACAACCATTGCAAAAGCCGTTTCCTGATAAGAATAGCAGACATCTTCAATAGAAGCTTTTTTCAAGGCTTCACTGGCTGCCGTGGAAAGCCCGGAAAAGGAAAGGTCCATACCTTTTATCACATAAGGAAGATGAATATACCTTTTTGCGTTCTTTGCATAGGCCTCGATCTTTGGCCCTCCAGGATGCGGCAGGCCAGCCCCCCGCGCAAACTTATCAAGGGCATTTCCAAGCCCTATATCCAGGGTTTCCCCAAAGACTCTGTACCTTCCTCCCATATAGGAAATAACCTGAGAATTGGCCCCGCTTACGTAAAGAACGACAGGGTCCGTTGCAGGCGTTCTCCAGATCCCGATTTCTATATGGGCAATGCAGTGATTGACCCCTATCAGAGGAGCGCCCAGGGATATGGAAAGCATTCTGGCTGCCGTTGCAACCGTTCTCAGGCAAGGCCCAAGCCCAGGCCCCTGGGAGAAAGCTATTCCATCAATTTCTGAAGGGTTTACTCCCTTTTCTTTTGCTTCTGCAAGAAGCCTCTTTATAACGCTGGCTGCATACTTTGCATGATGCTGGGCTGCTTCCCTGGGGTGAATCCCTCCAGTTTTGGGTTTGTAGGTCTCTGTGACCTCGGCAATAATTTCGGTCTCGGTCACGATTGCGGCACTCAGGTTCCAGGCAGTGCCCTCGATTCCAAGGATGAACGTGTTTTTCAAGGCTTACGGTCTCCTTCCAGTCCTTTTTGCTGTCACTGCCTTCGATAATACAGGAGAAAACTTATATACGTTTGCATCCCGAATTGCGCCTCGGGAGTACGCGGTCCGTTTCACTCGCTTCGCTCACTCAAGCGGACTAATTCACGGGACAGAAATTTCCGTGTCTTTCCGTGTTATAGAAAAATGAAATGGATAACTTACGTTCATTTCCGAAGTGTTGAAGTAGAATTATAGAGTTTAGAAATATCTGTTGTTGAAAATCGCATTCAAGCTTGATATTACTCTTTTTGGCTTGGCTACATTTTAACTGAGTAATTATTTTTTACTTATTAACTGAAATATCAAAAGTAAATATTCAGCCTATATAAAACAGAATCAATAGCCATAGTTATTAAAATTCAATAGATTAATTTCTGTAAATTTATTTCCTTAAGCTGTTGGCGATTGATTACATTTAATCTTTTTTCATAGGTTATTTCTCGGATTCCTCGTTTTTACTATAATCAGCATCAACAGACATGTTTTGATAGGCTGAACAGTTACTCTCAAAATTGTATTTTTTCCAAAACTTTAAAAATTTTCGAGCTTTCGCACACTTTCTTCCATGAGTTCGGGAGAGAACAAGCTTATCTCAAGCTTTTCACCAAAGTCCTCAAGTATAGATTCAGGAATATCGAGATCAGGGTATGGAGGAGGAAGAGGCTCAAGATCTTCTTCGTCCGGCCTGCTTTGCCTGAAACCGGGCAGAAGCAGAATAAAAACCAAAAACATGATAAAGACCATGTACTCTGTGCCGTAAATCGGCCATGAAATATTCCCTGTGAGAGAAAAAAGGTGATTTATATAGAACGCAGGCCAGGAGATAACTGGAAGGGATAGCGCTGCCGGATGGGACAACAGAAGACTGAATATAAAAAGGAAAATGAACCCAAAACTCAGCTTTTTAAGCAAGCGGTTTGTCCTTGCATCAAGCCACCATTCCCACCAGATAGGTTTCAGAGGGCCTGTACGGAGATTTTTCAGGGACAATGCTGCAAGCTTTTTAACTTCGGCTGGGGGGTCCAGTCTCAGGCATTCATCAAGTCTATCGGCGGCTTTTCGGAAGTAGCGCGCCCGGCAGTAAAAAAGCCCCAGAAAATAAAGGGCATAAGCTTTCAGTTCATTATCTTCGAACCTTTGCCGGATGGCTGCTTTTTCAAGTTTTCCTGCAGCTGCAAGGAGCATATGCCTGAAACGTGCACTATTTTCCTCAAAAGATGCTTCTGCATACATATACCTCGCGTACACATCCCAGAGCAACAGTCTCTGGTCTTCCGAATCCATGGCAAGAGCTCGCCTGAAAGACTCAAGTGCTTCCTCACAGGCCTGCTCTTGAAGTTCTACCCGACCTTTCAGGTTTCTTGAGAATGCATTCTCAGGAGCTTCTGAAATCGAGGATTCGAGCTCTTTTAATGCACCCCTACTGTTTCCGAGCCTGAAGTAAAGCTCTGCGAGCCCGTTTCTTGCGTGAGAATTTTTTGGATTTATATCGATTGCTTTCCTGTATGCCTTGAGAGCTCTTTCGAAATCTTCCAGCCTGAAACAGGCAAAACCCAGCAGGCAGGAAGGCAAATCTGAGCTAATCTCGTCTGTTGTTAGCGCTTCAAGGACTGAAATGGCTTTCTCAAACTCCTGCAACCTTATGAGGGCAAAAGCTTTCATGACTGAGGCCTGGGTGTTTTGAGGGTAGAGGGTAAGAATTCTATCAAATATTTTCAGGGCTTTTCTCCATTCTCCACAGTGCGCAAAAACCAGGCCTTTTCCGGAACATGCAATATCCTCAGCTTTGGAAAGTTCCCTGGCGCTTTCAAAAGCTTTTAAAGCATCCTGATGCCTGCCAAGGGCATCCAAAGCAAGCCCTTTAGCATTCCAGAGAATTTCCTGCCGGAAATTTTGATTATCAGAGATAAAAACCCCAGATCCCTCGTGTTCCTCATTTTTTATTGATTTCTCTGCTCCTGAGGCTGCATAAAGAGCCCCTTCGATATTTTCAAGAGTTTTCAAGGCTTCTTCATATTTTTTCAGGCAGAGAAGAGTAATTCCTTTGTAAATCCAGGGAAAAGAGTTTTCAGATTCCTTTTTCGTGGCATTGTCAAAGGCTTTAAGAGCTTCACCATACTCTCCAAGCTCAGCAAAAGCAAATCCCCGGTATTTCCAGCTTTCATCTCCAGTTTCTCTTTCAGGAAGCTCCCCAGACAATTCCAAATATTTATTAAAAGCTGCCTGGAGCTGACTTTCAAGAACCTTCTCAAAATCGTTTTCCTGATGTTTGAGCCGGGAGAGAGTGACTCCTCGGTTATATCGGGCAGGCAGACTATCATAGTCAAGTTCGAGGAGCGTCTCATAAGCTTCAAGAGCTTCTCTGTATCTTCCAAGTTTACAAAGCGTATTTCCCTTTCCGTTCCATGCAAAAAGGTTTTCGGAATCAAGCCTAAGAACCTCCTCAAAGCTCTCAAGAGCTTTTGAATAATTCCCAAGTTGATAATATACCTCTCCAAGGCCGCTCAAAATGCTGCAATTCTCAGTTCCGGAGGAGAGGGCCTTTTCATAAGCCTGTAAAGCTTCGTAAGGCCTCCGAGTGGCGAGAAAGTAATTACCTACTCCTCTCCATCCCTCTGGATTCGAAGGCTCATCTTCAAGTACTTTCCTGAAAGCTTCAAGAGACTCCTGGTATCTTCCAAGTGCCAGCAGGGCTTTTCCTTTGCCGGTTTTTGCCTCTATAAGAGAGTTATCCAGCTCAAGCGCATTTTCAAAAACGTCAAGAGCTTCCAAGGGCCTTCCCAGCTGTCCGAGAAGCCTGCCCCTTTCGAGCCTGTTTTTTGCGTTTCCTGGCTCAAGGATAAGGCTTTTTTCGAAAGCGGAAAGAGCTTCCTCTTTACTTCCCATGCCTTCGAGAATCCTGCCCTGGATTTCCCAGGCCGCAGAGGACGAAGGTTCTAGTTCCAGAGCCTTTTCACAGGTTCTCAAAGCTTCTCTCCTTCTGCCCAGTACAAGGTATGCTTTTGCCTCGCCTTCTAATGCCCCTGAATGTGAAGGTTCCAGCTTCAGAGTTTTTTCATAAGCCTCAAGTGCCTCTTCATTTCTCCCAAGCGCAGACAGGGTTGTTCCTCTATAGTACCAGGCCTTCAGGTTTTCGGGATTAAACTCGGCGGCTCTGGTAAAAGCCTCAAGAGCTTCTCCATCTCGTGAGAGCTGTTTTAAAGCAAGCCCGCTATAGTACAGGGCACCGATGTGCTTTTCATCTCTCCCAAGAACGCCGTTAAAAGCCTCAAGCGCCTGTTCTGGCATGTTCAGGTATCCGAAGGTAAGTCCTTTGAGATATCGGGAAGGAATATTTTCAGGATCAAAATAAAGTGCCTTTCCAAAAGCCTGCAGAGCTTCTTCCGGGCGGTCCAAGTAACGGAGTATATTTCCCCTGTACTGCCAAGCGATGCTATCCTCAGGATTTACCTCAAGCACGGCATCGAAAGCTTCAAGTGCCTTCTCAAAGTTTTTCTCTGACCCGATCTGGTTCTTCAGGTTCAAAAGAGCAAGGGCTTTACTGTACCAGGCTCTGGCATAAAGAGAATTCATGGGCCCCCGGAGATCTTTGAGTAAATTATAGTTAATTCAAATTTATATAAATATATAAGAGGCTTATTATAAATATGGGCGCAGAAGATAGTTACTGAATTGATTTTCAATAATTTGCCGGCTCTCTTAAACTCAAGCCTGAGCAGTTAAGCCTGGACAGTTTATAATAAAAAGATATTCAATGGAAAATTAGCCCTCTTGGCTTAGCTAAATATCTTCATTGTAATTCAGCCCTCTTGAGCGCAACCGTTGCGCCGGTTTATCACGCCGGATAGGGTTTGGGAATAAGGTCCTTAAATCCAAACGTTGACCTGTTTTCGATAAACCCTTTTGAAAAAAGATTGTTGGTAAATCAGCCTGCTTGAGTAAGTTGAAAAACAACTTATCTTGTCCATAATTCAGCTCTCTTGAGCGAAGCGAAATTCGGGTAGCGAAAAGGGCACCGTCCTCCCGAGACGGGACTCGGGAAGCGGAACTCGGGAGTGAAAGGAACCGCAGGTATATCCTGCGGCTCTAGTTGAAAAAGAGTTTTGTCTATTATTTAAGTGGATTACTTCTTGAATTCGGTATAACCACACTTTCCGCAGGCGAGACGGTTCTTGTGGTCGGCGAGGAATGTACCTGGCCCGCATCTGGGACAGAACTGTTTGATTCTGGTTACGGAGTCGCCCTGGACTTTATAGTAATCTTTTACTGCCATTTATATGCACCTCGCTTAAGCCTCTTCTCCCTCAGTTTCCGTTCCTGGGGCAGCGTTTCTCTTCAGGACGTATTCCAGTTCTACTTCCTTCATGCGGTCGGCATTTTCGTAGAGTTTGGCATAGCCCTTGCCTTCCTGCAGTCCGTATTCGGTTTTGATTCTCTGGACTATCAGCAGTTCAAGAGGGGCATTCAGCATCGCAGCGAGTTTATTCCTGATGTCATTTCTGGAAGGAGTCGAACCTTCATATTTCACAATGAAATCCAGTTCCCTTCGATTTAAAAGTGCATTTTTCTTGTCCTTAAGAATTCTTATGTCCATCTAAAATTCTCCGTAGCTTATCCAATTCGTAATTCTGATTTTTGCTGATGAGTTTCTCAAAGAGAGTCCTTATTTCCCCTTTTTTCTCCTCAGTGACCTTCACAAAGACCACACCCTCATCGGGCTGTCCGTACAGAACCACAGAGTCCAGAGGGGCAAGAAGAATTACAGGAAGGGTTGCCAGATCCTCTTCTCCCCTTACAAAGATCCTGAGAGGTTTGTCGGAAGCAAACGCTTCACAAAGGGTTTTTATCAACTCATCGGTAATAATTCCTGCAGGGTTGTCCACAGATACTTCGTCATAAACTTTATCCATATTTCGGGCGGATACATGACTGGAAACCGGTTTCCTTTTAGTGCGGTTGTCCACAATACAGATATCCGGAATAATCCCGACCTCAAGCAGGTGGAAGGTAGTAACATCCCCTACGGATATAAGTTTTGTGGGGCTTCCAAGCTCTCCTGCAAACTTCTCTATGGTATCCCTGCCCTTGCCCCTGTAAAGCATACCCAGGGGTTTTTTCATCAGTGGACGAAGTTCTCTCGGAAGCTCAATATGAACACTCAAATCAGCGCACCTTCAGAGCAAATTTATCCGGAATGTCAACCCCAAGCTTTTTTGCTATTTCTGAGCGTTCAGCATCCAGGATAATTACAAGCCCACTCCATTCCTCTGCAAGGTCCGAAGTTCCACAGATAGGGCAGTTTTGTCCTTCCAGAACTCTCATGCAGTGTCGACATACTTTTTCTGCCATACAAATCCTCTTCCTTTTCAGGCAGCTCCTTCAGGAGCAACTTCATGAGACTGCTTCTTTTTACGGGCTTCTTCGAGCCACTGTAGCTTTCCAAGAGCAGTCTGACGCATGGTAAGGCCTATTTTGCTTTCTTTAGGTTCCCTCTCGTTGATACTTACAGCGACAACCCTGGCTCTTACATGGTCACCTTCAGCAATGGCTTTGCCTCCGTTCTTTGTCACAAGCCTTGCGTTCTTGGCGTCGTATGAAATAAAATCATCCGTAATCTGGCTGACGTGAAGCAAGCCGTCCATTGGTCCTATCCCTACAAAAACTCCGAAACCAACAGCTTCAACAACTTCGCCCTCAATAATCTCCTGGAGCTCAGGTACGAACATTATTGCTTCGAATGTAACATCATAATATACTGCCCCGTCTCCTACGAGGATATGCCCTTCCCCTATCTCAACTATTTTGCAAATCGCGACGAGGGAACCAAGTTTTTTGTCAACCTGTCCCTCAAGTTTATCTCTTAATGCATTTTTAACAGTTTGCGTCACCTCTTTCCCTAAAAGGGTAGGAGGGATACGGACCGTATCAACGAGCTTCATCATTTTATACATCTGCTAATCACCCGTAAAAACAATCAATTTAATGCTGCCCGGTAAAATAATATGGTTCAGACAAAGTCCAGTTTGTTTTTCTGGCGCAGGGATATGGTCTGGATCCCTTTTTCGGCAAGCCTGCGCTTCAACCCGATATCGTTTGTGAGGACAGCTGCTCCCATTTCCTTCGCCAGCCTGAGAATTACATCATCCGCAGGGCCTGCAGCAGGAGTTATACGCTCGCATCTGTCCATCATGGACCTGGCAACCTTTGCAGCTGTTTTGTCCGAACCTCTTTCCCGCTTTATGAGTTTTTCTATCTCGAATACTACAGCCTCAGGCACAAAAAATTCGTCAAATCCCAGTCTATTAAGTTCTTCGAAAATATCCACTCCGAACTGGACCGGGATCATGAACCCATTAGTATCAATTATAACTTTCAACTCTTAATTACCCCTACTCCAATAAGCCGCCAGCGAGAGTCGATTCTCCTACTGATAGCAACCCTTGACCCGATAGCTGCGCTAATAGGGCGTTTAAGGGCCACCTGCGCTTCGTTTTTCCTGGCACTTGTAACCACTCCAACTGTGGTTGCAGTTCCGATATTGAGCATAAGGGGTTCACTTGTCTTGATTTCATTGATTTTTTCTTCCCTTGTAACTCCCACTACTCTCTCGAGCAGGTGTAATTCCATGACGAACTGATGTCTGGTCTCGGGAAGGGTACCAGGTGCGCCTGCAATTTGTCCTGTTAAAGAGTCACCTTTTGTCAGAGTAGGGTCAAGATAAGTCCCTACAGCCAGAAGGCCTCCGGGAGTTGCTTCTTCTACCTTTGTCGCGCCTGCAAAGATAGACGAAATTGTTGTCAAAATCGGAATCCATCTTGTAGTGCCTTCGGTTGTAACCTTAATTCCTGGCCTTATCTCCAGCTCGTCTCCGGGGTGAAGAACTCCTTCCGTTAAAGTTCCTCCGATAACTCCCCCACGCATCTCATCGATTGAAGCCCCTGGTCTGTTAATGTCAAAAGAACGGGCAATCAACAGGCTGGCAGGCTTGTCCACTTTGTGGACAGGAGCAGGAATCACGGTTTCCAGAGCATCGATAAGGATATCGATATTAATATTCTGCTGAGCCGAGATTGGGATTATAGGTGCATTTTCTGCGACCGTGCCTTTAACAAATTCTTTTATCTGGTGATAATTCTCGATAATGCGTTCTTTGGATACAAGGTCGATCTTATTTTGCACTATTACGATATTTTTAATCCCTATAATATCCAGGGCCATAAGGTGTTCTTTTGTCTGGGGCTGCGGGCAGTCTTCGTTTGCTGCAATAACCAGCACTGCCCCGTCCATAATAGCAGCACCTGAGAGCATAGTAGCCATCAGTGTTTCGTGCCCCGGGGCATCTACAAAGGACACAGTCCTGTGTTCTTCAGTCTTTTCTCCACAGTTAAGGCAAGTCTTTTCTACAGTGTAACATTGGGGAGAGGGGCATTTGGGACATTTCATGAATAGGGAGTCTGCATACCCCAGTCTGATAGAAATTCCTCTTTTTACTTCCTCACTATGTGTATCTGTCCAAACGCCTGATAAGGCTTTAACAAGCGTGGTTTTTCCATGGTCGACATGTCCTACCATGCCGATATTAACACAAGGCTGACTCAAGTTGTAATTTCCTCCAGTAAAGTGAAGTGATCCATATAAGGCAGGTCTTTATCTTAAACCTGAACCATAAAATTTGGAATTACTTTTTCCAGTAGGTCCGCAGATTCCAACCTTTAAATCATCTGGTCTGTAATTTGAAATACAATTCTGAATTAAAGCGGGATTTGTGGGACGGAAATATTCTCCGTCCCAATCCTTAGTCTGGATTTCCTGAATTAGGAATCCGGGCAAATTCTATTATTATATTTTCTTATCGCGGTTTAAGGCTTGCAGATTCAGGCGATACTTTTAAAGTTTACGGTATCCTGCATATTTAATATCTACTAATGCCGGAAAGCCTTAATAAATTTATGTGACGATAGCGTCAAGCTTCTCCAGTTCGAGGGCGCGCCTTATCTCAAAGGCCAGCCTTCTTCCAGTACTCATTGGTTTTCTCCAGAGCGAGTTGCCGTAAGAATGCCCTACTGACATATGCACATTGGTCCCGCCGCCTACTCTTGGGGCCACGTCATAAATATAGAAGTTAAGATCCTTATCAACGCAGGTCTGCAGGCAGAAAGGCCCTATAATTCCAGGAGAATAATGTTCCTGTGTAGCTTTTACATATTTTTCTCCCATTTGGAAGACTTTCTCAAGAAGAGACTCACGCAGGGTTGCAGAGTTGTGCCCGCAGACCGTATATTCGGGAGTTAGCTGGCTTTCAGCCAGGGCCATTTGCTGCGGGGCAGGAAGCCTTACATGTCCGTCAAGGCTGGTCTCAAAACGCCAGTCAATCCCAAGAAGTTCCAGCTTGCTCATTTTCGGCTCGATTGGGGAATAAAACATGTCAAAGTTGAATACAGGACCTATGATATAGCGCTCTATCCTTGCTTTTTCGAGGGCCTCACGTGTGATAACTCCCTGCCTAATTAGAGCTTCGGATTTCTCCAGATACTCTCTGTAACTTGAAGCGGTAAAAAATCCCCGCTCGAGTTTTTTTACTGCATGCGGGAGCTTGACCATTACGAGTTCGTTGATATCCTTAGGAGACTCGATTTTTTCCGGAAAAGGAAGCCCTGCTTTTTCCAGAATCCAGTAATAGCTCTGCTGCTCACTGCGTTCCTCGCTCCTAAGAAGATTCCTGCTTCCTACAAGAGGAACTCTGAAGCTCTCTTCGATCTCATCTATACTGCAGTAGGAGGTAAAGGAACGATTCGGGACAAAAAGCACATTTTCATCAACCAGTTTCTGCTGGTTTTCGGGCAGGAGTATTTCGTTGTACTTTTTGAAAACAATGGTCTCGTCAACAATCCCCCTCTTTACTTTTCCAGAAAGGTCTCTCTGGGACCTGAAATATTCGCTGTATGTTTTTTCCCTGCCAGCTTGGCAGACAGCAAGAGTCCTGAATTCCTCTTCAACTGCCCCGTCGCAGATGTCGAGTCCTGAGTGAGAGCCTATAGTTCCAACTTTTATCTTATCAGCATGGGTATAATAGCCTTCAACGATTTCCTTAATCTCTTTCCTGTCAATCATATTTGATGTTCCTTGGCTTTGGAAATAATATTTCTTTCAATGAAATGATAATAAGTATGGCTTTCAAACCTGCTACTCGAGGGAAATTCCTCGAAATACAGGTCTCGCGACTATTGCCATGTATTATAAAGTAAAAATTCTGATAGGTTTTCCCCATTAATGGCTTTACCTATTAAATCCCTTTCTAATATAAGTAATCATTTATATAATGAGAAGAAAGCCAGAAAAATTCTAAAGCCAAAAAGAGATTGGCCAGAACAGAGATCCAAACATTTCCCATTAGTTTTCGGGTTCTATTTCCCTTCAGTTTTTGACACTTTCCCAGTCAGTCTCCTGGTTCTGATTTTTTAGAGTTTTTGAAACGTTATTAAATCAAACTAAGGATAATAGGCGTAATAAAAGTCTCAATAATAGCTGCGACCAGAAGAAGAGGCAAGATCCAGCGGAAATAAAACATGAGCCCCTCTTTAAATTCTCTTTTGATCTGGGTAGGTTTCCCTATAAGAGCAGAAAATACCTGGTGCCCGAGCCGAAGCCCTATGCCTGCAGCCAGGAAGACCATAGGCAGTTCCAGTATTCCATGGGGAAGAAGGCCAAGCAAAATAAAGAGCAGTCCTCTTTCCTGAGCGATAAGATAAACGATAACTCCCACAATATATCCATTGAAGGCGATAAAAAGTACCGGAAGAATTCCCAGAGCCAGCCCGAGTACCAGAAAAAGCAGGCTTAAAAAGGCATTATTAAGAAAAATTGTAAGCATTATGATAAGAGGGTTCATTGTCATGATTGATTCAAAGCGGGAACTAAAACTTTCTCTTAGAGTCTCAGCCATAGAAGGAAAACTTGCAGCTGAATTATAGCCTACGATTAAGAATACAGAAAATAAAAAGGCCATGAGAAGTGCATAAGGCCAGATAAAGCGCAGATATTCTGTAAACCCCTTTTTCGAATCATTTCTGTTATCGTGCCAGGCTTCTGCCGCGCTGCTTCCTGGGAAGAAATCTTTCTCTTCTGCAGCATATCCTCTATTTTCTATCTTCCCTTCAGGAGTCCCTGAAGTCTGTACTCCTGCTTTTCTTTCCTCTGAACCATAATCGTCTTCTTTTTCCATACCTATCCCCACAAGTAATTCTCAGTTTATTTAATCCTGATCCAGATGCATATGGCCAAATATTTTTTGTCTCAAATTCCCAGCATCATCCGGATCGTGTTCCGGGTTGCAGGGGAAAGCCCAAGGATCAAAATGACCATTTTGATTAGTGCTTTCAGGTTCACGGAACGCTCGTCATCCTCAAACTGAGTGTCAAGCAAGTAAAGAACCCCTACGAAGATAATAAGCTTTAATGGATACATAACCAATGCGGTGCCAGTCAGGTTGATAAGATAGGTGGGCACTACATGCTTTTCAAAGTATCCAAGATGATCTACTCCTATGTATGTCGAAGAAGCATCCATCAAGTGAACCATCAGGATAGAAAGGTTCAGGGGATCGGTGAATATCGAGGATTTGAAATGTCGAGCAACCAGATAAAAGATAAAGGTTAGACCTGTTCCTGCCCCGATTACGAATAAGGGCACGTACGAGACTAATATACTCTCAAAATGCAGGAGAACAGCGAGATTTATGAAAAACCATGCGAGTCCGAAGCCTGCAAAGGTGAAATGAAAATCCTTTATAAGCCCTGCTTTCTGCATCCGGATTGAAATCCAGAGGCAACCTACAGTTATCGCAAAAACCAGGAAGTAAATATTGGGAGTTATGAGAAGATAGCTAAATGGTGGGTGGAAAATATCTGAAGGAGAATCCTCAATTACGCGCAGAGAAGACCCTGCAAGTACGAAAGGCAGGACAGATGCAATAAAGCGAGGGGTTATTTTTACCTCAAGCTTTTCGAGCAGCTTGAAAACCCCAAATACACAAATACCCAGTATTATTGCCCAGGTAAAGGTATTTACAGTATTATATCCCTCGTCACCTCTTATGGGATCAAGATAATAGGTATTAATAAACTGTGAGATATTATCTATTGAAAAACTCATCTTATCACTCATTCAAAATGGCAATATCCTAATACAATTAATACTTACAATGTATACACCAAACTTACTTCTTTAATCAAGAAGGTAATATTCTTCTCCGGTACACGATGTTCGTTCTGATTTAAGATATTTCTTTCCGGAGAGTTCTATCCAATAAGCGTTAGCAATATTATATAAGCTTTAATGTATTACTTTAGTTTTATAATTATTTAAAATATTTTAATGGTATAATAGGCATATATAATGTAGTGATTAGGATAGAGAATTTATAATGATGTAAACATAAAGATTATTCTGATATAAACATGGAAATAGTCTTAAATAAGTTTTGAATAAAAGAATTATAAATTATGAGTTTTGATATCTCAGACCTTAAATATACTTGAAACAAGACCTCAGACCTGAAAAACACTTTAAATATTTGTAATATATTTGATTTAAGACATATTTCAGACTGGAATTATAAAGAATTAAGTTAATGCGTTAACGTATTAAATGTACCTGATATGCCACAGTCTGCTGATAATCTAAATTTATGACTTCGTACGTATATTCGGATTTATAAGAGCCAATTTACTATCTATCGTAATAGAATACTGATGCAGGTATGAAATTGACCATTAACAAAAACAGCGCAAAATGGATGCAGCTTCCCAGAGATGTGCTTGTCGGGCATGGCGTGCTTGAGGAAATCGAAGATGTCTGCAGGGACCTGAAAATGAAAGGAAATGCGCTGATAGTAACCGGAAGTACTACAAAGGATATTGCAGGCAAAAGAGTCCGTAACCTCCTTGAGAGTGCAGGTATTAGCGCGGAAACAGTTCTGACGTGCAAAGCTACTACGGAAGAGGTTGAAAAGGTTATGGAAAAGGCCCTTGAGGTAGAGGCTAATTTTCTCCTTGGGGTTGGAAGCGGCAGGTCTATTGACCTTGCAAAACTTGCTTCTACCCGGCTTGAACTTCCTTTTATTAGCGTGCCGACTGCAGCGTCCCACGATGGCATTGCATCTTCTCGTGCCTCAATTGTGGATAATGGGAGGAGTACTTCTGCGCAGGCCCAGGCACCTATTGCCGTTATTGCAGATACGGAGATTATTTCAGCAGCTCCCTACCGCTTTCTTGCGGCTGGCTGTGGAGACATAATTTCCAATTATACAGCAGTACTGGACTGGGAACTTGCAAGCAGGCTCAGAAATGAATATTTTGGGGCATATGCTGCAGCCCTCTCCCGTATGGCTGCCCGGGTAATTATCGATTGTGCAGACTCCATAAAGCCTGAACATGAGACCTCAGCAAGGCTTGTGGTAAAGGCTCTTGTTTCGAACGGGGTTGCGATGAGTATCGCAGGCTCTTCCAGACCTGCTTCAGGCTCGGAACATATGTTCAGCCATGCCCTTGATAAGATAGCTCCAAAACCCGCGCTCCACGGAGAACAATGTGGAGTAGGGACGATTATGATGATGTACCTCCACGGTGGAAACTGGCAGGAGATAAGGGAAGCCTTAAAAAAGATAGGAGCTCCTGTAACTGCCGAGGAACTGGGTATAGAAGATAAGTATATAATTGAAGCCCTGTTACATGCACACAGTATTCGCCCGGAACGTTATACAATTCTCGGGAGCGGCCTTAATCCTTCCGCTGCTGAGAAAGTTGCAAAAATCACAAAGGTCATAAATTGAAAAGTTATTCTTATTCAGGCTAAAGCGAAGAATGAATGTCCGTTCAAGATACCAGAATTTAAGGCAGGATTCAATTCAGGAATCAAACAGCACATATACGATTAAAAAGAATCCGGTTAATCTTGAATCACTTAACTTCCAATCAGACAATCACTTAATTTCCAATCAAGTAATCACTTAATCTCCAACCAGATTAATTAGTTACTAAGTTTCCAATTAAAGAGTTATCTTAAATCAAACCCAATATCGAGTTTCAAATGATATCGAAAAGCTCCAGGTGACCCTGAGAAGCGGGACACAGGCGCGAAAAAAACAAGCTTTGAGTCGCCTGACAACACCAACAATGACGTTTTCGCTCAAGCCTTTTTTGAAAAGGCTTGTGGTCAAGTCTGTTACAAAAGGATTGTGACCGCGCCGAAAATTAAGCCTGAGAAATGGAGCACAGGCCAAAAAACAATTAAACGGAAGAGTTAGTATGACAGAGAGCGATACCAAAATAACACTTATCGGATCACGGCTTGCAAGGGAAGGACTGGAATTCATATTTAAAGGTGAGATGCCCGAATGCAAGAAATGCCGGCTGAAAAATACCTGCCTTAACCTTGAACCCGGACGCAGATACAGAGTTGAGAAAATCAGGAATAAAGACGTCCACGAATGTTTCCTGCATGATAGCGGCGTGCTTGCCGTAGATGTGAGCAAGGCACCTATCCTGACTACGTTAGAGTCAAGAAAAGCAGTCGACGGGGCAAGAATCATGTATGAGCCTCCAAAGTGCGGTAAGAGAGGATGCGAGATTTATGAGACCTGTCACCCTGAGGGACTCTCAAAAGGTGATAAATGCAAAATTGTAGAGGTTCTCGAAAACCTTGATTCCAAGTGCGAAGCCAATTATTCCCTCAAAAAGGTGAAATTGTCCTGGTGAATGTAAACAAACACATTTTAGTAATAGTAAGATTGATTATCAATAAATAAAAAAGGTAAGAAGCGGTGTTATAAGTGCCTGAACAGGAAATGAACCAGGTCCCCCCCTATGAATTTTATACCCAAAAGCGCTGGGAAAACTGGCTCGGACGGGCAAGAGAGAGCGGTTTCCAGATAAAGGAGTCGGAAGAAGAAGCTGGAAAGGAAAGTGCCATATTCGTGAATATGGTTGATGATGTGATTCTTGCCTGCCTGAAAGTGATTGCACGCTTTGATAAGGGTATGCTCTCCAGAGAAAAAGCTCTGGAGATCCTGGCTGAGATCCGGGACATTGTACTTTCCGAGGTCGAGCCAATTTCTGAAGATATCAACCTTATGATCGACTCTGTCCAGACCTCTCTTATGGGAGCTCTTATCGCCTTCGAGTGCTATATTATGGGCGACTATGACGAGGGAGCCAATATTGCAGAGCTTGTAAAATCAGCCATTGAGGCAGAATCCTCGGACAACCTTGAGCTTGCCCTTGATTATACTGCACAGTGCGGGGCGCTCGTACTTAAAGGGAAGAGCCTTCCTGAAGAGGTTATGGTCGATCTTCCCTACGGCATTGTCGCAGAATGGCTTGACGGAATTGATTCCATCTCAGCTGCAATGTTAGGAAGCGACAGCTACAAGGAATTTGACGAAGAAGATGAAGAGGATATAGTATAAACTATTCTTAACAAAGGATTCCGTTTCCAATTTTTCAGGAATGCGGAAGTCCTTTGAAAATTTATAAAAAATTGAATATCGAAGTAGATATACCTAAAAATTAAATGTTATCAAAAAAAGTTGTTAAAAAGCTTTCAGAGCTTCAACTAAGTTTCCCTGCCGCAGCCTCATGTTTTTCAATTACTTTTTTGTAGACCTCGAGAGTTTTTTCAGCTATTGTTTTCCAGTTGTATTGTTTTTTGAGAAGATCGTAACCTTTTTCCCCCATTCGGTTGTGGCCAAGTCCTTCAAGGACGTAATTAAGGCCCCAGGCAATGGAAGAGGGCTCTTTATGTGCAATAACGCCTGTCCTGAAATTTTCTACGAGGGCAACGGCATCACTTGCAACTACAGGTTTTTTTGCATCCCAGGCTTCAAGCACCACAATTCCGAAAGGCTCGTTCCGGCTGGGCACGCACACAAGGTCGCAGGCATTGAACCAGTCTATTACAGTATTATCCGGAGCGTATCCAAGGAAATTGCATGAGTTCCATATGCCAAGCCTCTGAGCCTGATTTTCGCACTGAGAGCGCATTTCTCCCTCGCCTATAAGCACAAACTGGGCATTCCTTTTTTTCAGCACTTTAGCCGCAGCTTCGACCAGCAGGTCAGGCCCTTTCTGATAGGACATCCTCCCCGTGAAAAGTACCACTGGGAGACAGGGATGAATACCATAGTGCCTTTTCACATCTCCGGGGTCGATTTGCCTTTTTATTTTTCCCACGTTTATGCCGTTAGGGATTTCCCATAGCTTGTAATCGGGAATTTTGTAGATATGTTTGATTTCTTCCTTCAATATAGTAGAAGTCGTGATAATCTCCGAAGATTCGTAGCCTCCAAGCCACTCCCTGTGTGAGATTTCCTTTGCCTCCCACCAGTCTCCGTGACGGTTTCCATTGCGCCCCCATTCCGTACTGTGGAAAGTCAGCACAAAGGGCAGTCCAAACTGGGCTTTTATCCTGCAAAGCACATTTACAGGGTGCCAGTCGTGACCATGTAGAACATCAAATTCTCCTGCACTTTCTCTCACCTCGAGGAACCGGCAGTACATACCATCACACATACGGTTCATCTGCTCAACGATTCCCCCGTTTTGATCACAGGCAATCTTGTGATAATAAACCCCATTTATTATCTCATCTTTAT
>NZ_DAVG01000013.1 GCF_002505485.1 Methanosarcina sp. UBA5
AACTTGAAGAAATAAAGAAGAATCTAACTTAAGGTCTATCTCACAATTTTTGTAACTTACTGCAACTTTTTAATCTGAATTCCTTGTTTTTAGGCCCGATACCAGCGTAGCTGTCACCAAGGGTAAAGTAAATGACACTAAATTCTAATTGACTCTGTAAATTCTAATTGACTCTGTATTGCAGGTGGTGACAGCTACGTTGGTACTAGGCCGACATACGAACGTTTTCACATAAAACGTTGGTATTGATAGAAAATCAATGTTCTGGGACGTTAAAATTAGCTTAAATTTCGATACTGTATTTATTTAGATCTTAATTTTTGTAGGAATCGGGGACAAGTAAGAAACGCACTTTCTCCTTCAACATCACAATATTTAGACAATTCTTCAAGTGTTAATATGCAATGAACACGAGTGACTACGCATTTATATTTATTGTCACTTCTCGGTTTATGTCTAGATATTAAGTAAGGGCATTTCGTCTGTAGACCTCGATTCATTTAATAGATCAAATTGAACTCGTTATGATATACACATCGTTGAACATAAATAGTTAATTATATGAATTTTTATTGATATCTGTGAAATTATTGTCTTCACAAAATATCCTTAAATACGAACCTTTTAGCATACAACGTTCGGATTAAAATATCCTGAAAAATTAGATTTAATAACTCTATTTTATAATTATTTGCAACGGAACCGAAGAAGTTAATGTTCATGTCCACAGACCTTCTGCAGTAAATTTGATTTAAATTTTCTGACATCGTCCAGTGGAAATATGGAATTCCTTGGGAGTTTCATTGAGTGCTATTGCAGAAGGTCTGTGGACACGAACCCTAGCTCTACCCCTTATAGAAGGTTATTGGCTAGAGCGTAATCCGTTAATGATTTCTTCTAGAAGGAGGAGGGCACCCAAAACTCCCAGATATGTCTTAGGGAGAAAGTGGATGTATCCCTCTTCAGGAATGGTTATTTCAATGCCTGTTTTGCAACATTCCTTTGCTTTTAAAAGTTGCAGAGTAGGACCATCTGCAAAGGCAATGTCCACCGATTCAAGGGTAAGATCTTTATCCCATGCTTCAAAAAAACCATTTTC
This sequence comes from Methanosarcina sp. UBA5, assembly GCF_002505485.1. GTDB lineage: Archaea > Halobacteriota > Methanosarcinia > Methanosarcinales > Methanosarcinaceae > Methanosarcina. Next base: position 1,100 of record NZ_DAVG01000013.1, read on the forward strand.
TTCTAGAAATATTCTGAGATTTTCTGCTGCTTTAGGATCGCTTCCAGGAAGTAGTTTTACTGCAAGAGGAGCCATTCCCAAGTAAGAATAAAGCCAGTGTATAAGGGAATAGGCAAGGGAACTTTCAGCCCTGACTGAAAAACTGGCTCCTTTGGGAAGCCCTGAGAAAGAATGGAAACGCGAAATCTGTTGATAACTTACCTTTCTGGCTTTATGGACTTCTGCGAGGGCAGGTGCAGGGTTGATATCCAAAACAGCTGCAACTTCCCTCAGCAGGCTTTCAATCGCATCAAACCCAAGGGGAGCCCCAAAAGGAGAAAACACAGCTGGGATCCCAAAATGTTCTTTATACCATTCTGCAATCCTTCTTCCGTATTCGGGGAAAATAACGATATTACAGGCTGCTTCGCCTGACTTCCGGATTTCATTGAGGGAAGTTCCGGCAAGGAAAACGGTTCCTACCTCCAGGTTAAGAAAAGCCAGAAGCCGCTTCATTTCTGTAACTGAGCCTTCCCAGTGTTTATTGAGCAGGGAAAGCCCAATCAGATTCACTTTTTTTGAAGAGCCTATATTATGGGAGGCCTGAAGATTCAGGTGCTTGAGCAGGGTAAGGGCAGTATTTTCAAAGCCAGTTGCTGCGGGAAGGGAAAAACCTGTATTTTCTATCACAAAACAGCGGTCCTGCATCCTTACTTTTTTAATTACACCTTCCAGGTCGTCTCCCAAAAGGCTTGCTCCTGGGGAATTAATCACCACAAGTAAGCCTTTTTCCTTTGCTGCTATTGTTGTAAGTGCTCTCTCAAATTTTTCAAGGGAACCTTGAATGTAGTCTTCCCCATCCAAGCAGGTGCAGGGAACTCTAGGCTGCCCGACATAGAACTCATCCTGGAATGCCAGGGGGTCATGTGAACTTTCTCTGGGAAATTGTCTGTCTGAGAGAAAACCATGGTATAACTTGCATCCTGTAGGCCCGTTCAGGAGCACAGCCGCATCTCTGATCCCTTCTACCGCCATGATAGAACCTGTAAAAGAATCAGGAGAAAAAATCAACATTCATCACCACCGTCATACTTCCATCCTTCCACAGCTGGAAGCCGTAGAAGTGTACTCCAGCGTTTTGCAAGCTCAAGCCCACTAAGGAACCCCACCCGTGGGGAAAAGGGGATGGTATCGTAATGCACTCCATCTTCAGGGACCGAAAGTGCATAATTCGAAAGGACAAAGTCTGGCTTGAAAATCTTAATATCCCTTTCTCTTTTTTCATCAGTATAGTTCCTCTCTATTGGGAAATTTTCGTGAGACTGGAGGTTGAGGTTTTTCCTCTCAAAAAAAGAGACTGGAATTCCAACTTTGATAATTTCCATTCCTAGATCTTGGATGGTGTCCAGCACCCATCCGCTGTTCTCTGTGTAGTTCACCAAAAGTACGCGCTTACCTGAGAGATAAGGAGCATATTTTTCAATCCCTAATCTATACATCTTTTCCTGCTCCTGCAGCAGGGGTGTGAAATCTTTTCCAGGGAGCAGACGTGCTACTAGGGCTTTCACCCAGAGAGAACTTTCCTGGAAACCCACAGGAAATGGAAGCTCAAAAAACTCAACCCCGAAACGCTCAGAAAGGTATGCTTGCATGTTTCGGGTATCTGGGTCATCATAGGCTAACAAGTTGATTTCCGCTTTTTTAAAAGAACGAAGGGAAAGAGTGTCTGTCCTTTTTAAAAACCTGCAATTGACCTTGTAACCCAACCTTTTGAGGAGCTTCTCAACAGTATGGAAGTGTTCTTCGTCCCTCAGGGAAATACTCCTTTCTCCAATAATATTGACCAGACCTTTTTCAGGCTTTACAGAAGGATCAATCAGGTCAGCAACTTTTTTATAGCCCTCAAGCAATCCAGTCGAAAAGTCTCCTGTAATAACTCCTTCTACAGGAATGGGGATAACTCTTGCTCCGGGAAAACGGACTTTCGCTCTTGAGGTTGCCTTTTTTATGTCGTCGCCTATAATCCCTGTGGGGCAGGTGTTCACCACAAAAACAGTTCGCCAGCCAGCTGAAAGGGCTTCTTCGATTTTCCTCTCAAGCTTTTCAAATCCCCCGAAAATTGCTTCCTCTTCGTTTATATCTGTGGGTAAGAGGCTAGAGATCTGCCTTTCATCGTTAGTCTGTATATTTATTCTTCCTCCCCTTAAAAATGAGCCTACAAGGGCATCGGTTATAAAATGAGTGCAGCTTCTTGGCCCGTGTAGAACGGTAGCAGCATCGTTAACCTGAAAAGTCGCAGTTACAGCCCCTGAAAAAGCGCAACCATAAAGAAGCGGTCTAGAAGTAAATACTATTGGAGATGGCGTAGACACTTTTTTGGAAGTTCCCGTGAAAATTTCTACAGGTTGTATTTCGGGAATCAATTTACAGCTATTTTCAGAACTTGCTTCGGGTATCTTCATGTGGATTTTCGTGGAAGATCCGTTTTCTTGTCTGATAGGAACAGATTCAGCATATTGCCTTTTTTCGGATACAGAACCTATTTCAAATGACTTTATATCGGGTCGTTCACGCCTTCCAAGCACCAAGGCTTCAAGCTCAAAGTCACTTAGGGGGTTGGCAAGGTAGAGCAGGCTCCGATTCTTTTCCAGGGTTTCAACATATCTTGCTAACTCCCTGAAAACATTTGCAGGGACAGAAGAAGGGAAGGCTTCAGCAAGGGTTTTTCCGGCTTTTTCAGCCCTAGAAAATACTTCATCCCTGGGAAGGGAGGCTACTACAGGCAGCCCTACTGCCTGAGCAAAGGCATAAACTCTTTTCTCTTCAGCGAAAAGTCCGCGTCTGTTGAAGATGATGCCTGCAACTCTGGGGGCTGTGTCCTCGAAATTCTGGATTCCCCGGAGGATATTATTGGCTGCGTATAGGGCCATATATTCCCCTGAAGTCACCAGAAAAACCGCATCAGCATATTCTTTCCTGAGGGGAAGTGCAAACCCTCCACAGACTACGTCCCCAAGAACATCATAGAGAACGACGTCGAAAGAGGAAGCTCTAAGCCCTAGGCGTTTTAAGACCTCAAAGCTACTCAGTATTCCCCTACCTGCACATCCTATTCCGGGTTTTGGACCTCCGACTTCTATGCAGGCAATGCCTCCATAGCCTTCAAAGACCACGGCTTCAAGATGCTGCGCTTCCTGAGGATTTTTGCGCATATAGTCCAACACTGTGGGGATATCGGCCCCTCCAAGGAGCAGACGAGTAGAATCGTGTTTTGGGTCGCAGCCGACCTGCAACACCCTTTTTTTCAAATCAGCAAGGGCAGCCGAGAGATTTGCAGCAATGGTTGACTTCCCTATGCCTCCTTTCCCATAAAGAGCAATTTGGATTATGTTTTTTTCCCCCATGGTTTACTGAATTATCTAGGATGGATATTCCTGAATCATTTGCTAAATTTTAGTACTTTCCCATAATCTTTACAATTCCCCTGTGCATACCATGAATGCTTAACCCGTTACCGAGATACATCATTGGGCAGTATCCAGTTATACACTTAAATCCCTGTTTTTGGCAGGCTTCCGCGGATTTTTCAGTATCAGTTCTCCAGTGAAGCCATACTTTTTTTATGCCTTTTCCTTCAAGAATAGGAATTAAATCGCCTGGTTCGGTATTTGTGACTCCAATAACCACATGATCTACGTCTACGGGGATTTCAGCCAGGTCTGTAAGTGAATCTCGATCAGGTTTTTGGGAAAGGTCCACAAGATATACTTTTTTACCTCTGCTTTTGAGTTCAGAGGCTGTCCATTTCATAGCCGGCTTTGTGTGATCAGTGATTATTGCAAAAGTTTGTGCATCCCAGAACTTTTCTCTATCCATGCTAGAGGAGTCCATATTGAGTTCACCTTTACTTTGATCAAAGCAATTTCTGTCCTGCATTTGGACCAGGAGCACATTGAAAGACGTTGGAAATCTGAACTTCTATAAGAGTCTTTGCAGGAAGTCCGGGTTTTGCTGTATGCACAATTGACTTCATTTTTTCAAACTTTTCTCCCGATTCGATAACAATTGCTTTACCTTTTATTTGAAAGCAGCCACCTGTATCAGGACCCCAAACGTAAATTGCAACATTAGGATTTTCTTTTAAGTTTGCTAAGGATTTACTCATGAAATTATCCACAATCCAGATTGTATCATCATCGATAAGTTGGCAGAACCCTATAGGTACTACATTTGGAATTCCATCCTTTGAGGCTGTAGCTACAGGAAAAATCTTAACCTTTGAAAATGCAGTTTTCATCTCTTCATCTAATTTTACCATAATATCACAACCATCAATTATCAACACCTTAAAGATCTGGTTCGTAATTTATAAGCAAGTCTTAATGGTCTATATTTATATACCTAAGCGTCATAATTATGTACCAATTTTATATTGTACAGAAAAATGACCTTGGGATAGTTTTCTATGATAGCATTAAACCGTTAACATTCAAATAAGCGACCTGAATTAAAGCAACATTTTATCGGGTTCCGTTGCAAAAAATCATGATATTGAAGCAAAAATTTAGTTTCACAACAAAGAACATAAAAAAACAGAATATCTCAAATAACATCCAGATTTAGGCAGCTATTTCGAATAACTGATTTATAAAATTGACTTCAGCACGGACACATTGATTTAAAGTATCAACCTGTCCTTTTTTATCATATGCATGATTTCAATTCCTTTTATAGTTTTAATAGCCGTAGAAAAAGACTGGAAACCTAACATTGGACACACTATCCGTTTTATAGATCTATGATCCTGTTCAACAATATTATTTAAATACTTAATTTGTCGAAGATTTACATTTTGAGGTAACATTTTGTTATTTTTCAGTTCATTTATAGCAGGTGGATAAACTGGATTCTTATCAACGGTTATTACTCTTGGAATTTGATNNAATCTCTTCGCTGCTTTTTTATTGCGTTTTGCACTTAACATGAAATCAATTGTATCTCCATTTGAGTCAACTGCTCGGTAAAAATATTTCCATTTACCTTTTACTTTGATATAGGTTTCATCAACTCTCCAAGAGTCATTTGTTGGTTTTAAATGTCTTCTGATCTTCTTTTCTATTTCAGGAGAATATTGATGCACCCATCTCATTATAGTACTGTGATCAACTTGAATTCCTCTTTCTATCATCATTTCCTTCAAAATATCATTATCTTTGATTTCATTTTTATCTTAGTATATCCCTAGCAGATATTTTTTGCAACGGAACCAATATTTGCATTGAAATGGAAATTTTTATTATAATAATCAGACGATAAAACAGAAATAACATTTTTTGTATTACGGCTTTTAGTAAAGTTATGTCAATTTTGCATACTAGAGGTATTTCGTGATTTTTCAGGAATCTTAAACTTTTAGAATATCCATAGGTTTTGCCATGAAACCTATGAAAACTAGAAAGCAAATTTACAGAAGAATCAGTACACTGCCACTGAAGGCAGTGTATCAAGTCTTCTGTAAATTAGCTTTACATATTATGCACAGGTTTTACAACAAAACCTGTGTATGTTTTACTCTATTTATTACATGAGCTAATCCCAAAACTCAAAATTGCTCCTCTGAATCTCGTATTCTGAATAATCAATAGAGTTTCTGATCATAGAAAATAGTTCTGAAAACTCTTATTGATGTGGGAATAAAATTGGTTTTGGGATAGGCTCCATGCCTATTTTTGAATGCGAAATAATCTCAGGATAAAAAAGTATCCTAAAGAAAGTGGAATATTTATATAATATTAAAAGTTCTGTACTTGATTTTACGTCAGAAGTCATAAGTCATAGAGGTGTAAGTATGGTATCTTGTAGCAAGAAGGAGCTATTACATGCAATATATCAAAACTGTATCGATTGTAGTTCAGGTGATAGTGTAAAAGTAACAGAGTGTGATAGCAAAGATAGTTGTGCACTTTGGAGATATCGCCTTATGATATTCAGTAAAGAATCTTCTAAATAAGAGTAAAATAAATTTTATTCATCTTGAAATTATTTTGCCATGAGACTCTTATTAGTTTTCTCAGACCTCGCAATTTAAATTAGAGATTTTCCACTTTTTTAGCAACAAATAACGAAACACGATAGTAAAACTTGCAAAACTTTCCATAAAATGTAAATCTTCTATAAAGAAACGTTCGTATATCTAAACATTGTGCAAATTTAGATTTTTAGGAAAATACACAGGTTTTACCACAAAACCTATGAATTAATGAATATCAGATTTCACAGAACCTTTGGCACACTACCAAGATTTTGCACCACAACTCAAAAAAAGAGCTTATTCGAGAGCAAGAGCCATTAAAACAAGAATTGAAACATCACCAGATACATATACTATTAACATGCATAGTATATTGGAGGGTATTAGTATGGTTAATGAAATTATAGACTTCGAACCATTTACTCTTAATGATCGTGATGCTGTTCTTGATATGATTAAAACAACTCACATTTCAGAAAATTATAAAAGTGGTCTAGTTAATACAGCGAATTGGATGTTTGGTGATATCGTTTACTTAGAAATAAATACGATTGATTCTGCAAAAAAAGCATTGCGTGAAGCAGAACAGCGACTTATGGATGCTAGAGTCGGCGCATCAGAAGAGGATTTGAAGAAAGCCGAATTTTTAGAACAGACAATGCTTAATAGATTAAAACATCGCCTTGTAAGAACAATCGAGGGCGCTTGTCCAGATTGCATTGATTGGTGACCTTAACTCGGCCCAATGGGAGCATAACTGTCATCAAGTGCAAAGTAACTTATAATTAACTAGCAAAAAGCTCAATTGAATCCGCTTTTCCGTATCAAGTTAAAAGTCCATATGGATTAATGCGGCTATAAATCAGTGTTATAAAGGCCTGAAGTCACCTTGTGTTAGTAGCATATTGTCATAATAAGAAATTTTTTGATACATGTAAAATTGACACTACTAGCTTCTGATCCTTATTTTCAAGTATGTTTATTATGTGTAAACTACTTTGCACTTGGTAGCAGCTATGCTCCCATTAGGCCTATTAGGCATTGGGCTAAAATACCCAAATTGCACAATGATCTAAACGCCGCTTTCACTTTTGAGGTAACGTTCTGCGTATACCCGTGCGTCAATCGCTTCCAGCACTGCCACTTCGGCATCGTCAATCGCCATCATGGCAAAATCGATGGCAGCCTTGGCATACGCCTCCGCATCATCCGCCCGTCGTGTTGCTTGCTTGACTTCTTTAGCTTCTTTTTCGGTTTTAATTTTGTTCTTGATGTGCTGAACACTCTGATGATAATCTTTCTGGAGTTCTTGCCAATGCATATACGTTGCTTCATGTCGCTTTTTGACGTCAGCTTTGAACGATTCCTGCCTTGCTTCAGCATCTGCTTTTGATTTCTGGATCGAGGCTTCTACCTTTTCCTTGGATGCTTGTTCGGCGGCTGCGACTTTCTTTTCTGCATCCACCACATGGTCCGCGAGCTCTTGCAAATAATCGGATAGCTTTTTCATGATTCATTCCTCTATTCTTTGTTCTTTGCATGCGACTTATTTTCGATAATAGACTATCTCCGTGTATTAATTTAGCATAGTTTTATAAAAACAATCATATAATAAGGATGGAGAAACATAGTTAAGAACAGGAATTCGGTTGTTTGAGTTATGAATATATGAAAAAAATTGAGACGAGTTTCAAGGCGAAATTATTTCAGGATCAAGTATTTTTGGCAGTGTAGCGAAAGTTCTGTAAATTTGCCTTCTAGTTTATCCATAGGTTTTACCATGAAACCTATGGATATTCTAAAAGTTTCAGATTCCAGAAAAATTACAAAATACCCTTAATATGCAGAACTAGCACAATTTTGTTAAAAGCCGTAATACAAAAAATGTTATTTATGTTTTATCGTCTGATAATTATAATGAAAATTGCCAATTTCAGGCTGATTTTTCCACAATTGCCTATGTGTTTGTTTTCTCGATTGTTACAAATAATATAGGAATACGCTTGTTTCTTTCTGTTAGTACGTCATCAAATGCAAAAAAATACTAACAAACACATAGGTACTTTTATTAATGTTTCTTGATAACGGAAAAAAGCTGTAGTTTTGAATTTTATAAAATTCGTTCATATGACACTTACTAAAAGTTTCAAAGTGAAATAATTTCAGGATAAAACAGTGTTTATTGGTAACGTAAAATAAAAGGTTGCACCTTTATCCATTGGTTATCGTTTAAGGAGGAATCGTAATCAATTGCATCGATTTCCACAAAGTTTGTCAAATTATTCATTGATATTAAGCTGGATTTTGATTTATATTTCAGTTTCAGCGTACAAAATTTGGGTTTGATTTTATCATTGAAATCGAGACCAGAGGTAAGAAAATTCCTTAACCGATGACCAATGAATTCCTATCATAATAAATTGATTCGTAGTTATTCTGATTGTCTGTATTATTCTAGCGATCCACAATTAAATTTTCACGGTACTAGTGCATAAGTTCTATCCAATTTGTAACCACTTTATCAATCCAGCTGACTTCGTTGAGTAAGGTTTCAATGCGTTTATCCCGATCCCATTGTACCATACCTAGAGTTCTATAGGGGCAAAGATAATGATCAAATGAATCATTGTAATAAAAATAGTAAACCCCTCCAGATAGAAATCTAACTATGGAGTGAACATGAGACATTCTCTCGCCTAGAATTTCATCTTTTAAGTTATTTAAGAATGGAGCGCATTTGTCTATATAATCTATCAGATCCTTGAAATGACTAGATTTTTTATAGTCTGAAACGTCTGGATCCTGCAACGCCATTTCTTGTAAAACACTGAATAAAACATTTACTCCAACAACATAAGTCGAAATGCCCTTTTTTTTATATTCATCATTACTTAAAATAGAACAATATTTATATAAATCAACTAAAACATGCTGATTTAACATATTATAAAGTTCTCTTTTGTCAGTTGTTTGTTTTTTACGATTAGCATATGTAATATTTATATATTCAAGGGTTCCATATATCTTGCCTTCAGTTTCTTTAACAGTATTCTGAATATTAGCATCACGTACGATCTTCGCCATTTCTTCTCTTATTCTCTCCATGTTTACTGTGTTTTCATTAAGTTCGTTTAAGATTTTGGTACCAGCCATTGTGAGAAGACCTTTTGAAACAGATACAATCATGTCGAGAAATACATATTCAGGTGTATACACATAATCTGCAGCTTCTAGTTTATCAATAATAGTTTCAGATTCTCGTGTGGCTTCAATTTTTTGTTCTTTTATCAATTGCGTTGACATTTTATATTAGCTCCTTTGTAATTTTAATTGCACATTGTCTGTNNACAGACAATGTGCAATTAAAATATTAACTACTTTCTTATATTTATCAGTATGTTGGTGATATTATAAGCATCAAACACTTGCAACCCTAGGGCATTTACTTTGTAACTTTTTGCGACTTTTTTACATTTTGGGGTTCTATGTACAATCCGTCAAAAAGTTCGGTTGCGGCAAATGATACACACCCCATTTTTTCACCAGACGGAACCAAAATATTATATCTGTCTGATAAAACCGGAAGCAGTGGTATATGGGTTATGGGTGCAGATGGGAAAACAAAAGCGCAGTTAACAACAGATCCAACTGATTCATATCCGGTGGAGCCCAGACGGCAAGAAAATTGCTTTTTACTCTGCGAGAGGAAGAAAACAAGCAATTTATGTCTTTACTCTCGCTCCTAGTGTCCTGCCAACCAAATAATGTTGTATGAATTAGATTACAATCATTCATTACCATTCAATACTTGGTGATTGACTCAACACTAGTACTGCGATTCCGAAATAGTTTCATAAAACTTGATTTTTGAATAGATCCGATGATCGGGAATTTTTCCGGGAAATAAGGAATCAATTTTGGAATCGAAGCACTAATTTATTGGGAGCCGTGCAAGTAAAAATATATGAAATCTGTGCATTTCTCAAAAAATCTAATTTTATAGGGTACTTCAAAATACGAACATTTTAGCTCAAAATGTTCGTATTTTGAAGTATTCTATAAAAAGGATATTGTCCCGATTTTAACGTAGGTGTACGCTAAGAGATAATTACTAATTTTGGGTAAGCAAAATCGATGAGGAGAGATCTATTAGAGAAGTTTTTCTCCTTTTCTTAATGCCAATATAGGCAAGATGCATGAAATAATATCATAACCGGTTGGCCTTAGCGTACATATACATAGAAATCGGGGTAGAACCCTTAATGGGATTATTTTTCCCTACAGGGAGGTAGTGACGCCCACCACGCAAGGATATCCTCCATCACCGGGAGGATCGCTCTTCCGTGCTCGTTCAATGAATAAAACCGAGAGGACTGTGGAGATAAAAAAATAAAAGAAACGGACAGAGTCATTGAACTTTGCAGGGAGTTATTTCCTACTTTCGGCAGGTAAACATATAAATTAATATAAATTAATTGGTTCCGTTGCAAAAAATCTCAGAATAAGCATGTAAACCGGTTCCGTTGCAAAAAATATCTGCTAGGGATATACTAAAATAAAAATGAAATCAAAGATAGTGATATGCTATCTAATTCCTTTAAATGGAAGCACTTTGCAGGAGAAATCATCTTATTAAACGTAAGATGGTATTTAAAATATCCCATTAGCTATCGAAATTTAAAGGAAATGATGGTAGAAAGAG
>NZ_DAVG01000015.1:0-906 GCF_002505485.1 Methanosarcina sp. UBA5
CCAGTCATTAATTACCCTAAGGGCTCGAACCCATTCTAATTCTACAGGGTTATCCTGAATGCATTCCTTAAAATATTTGTTAACAATTACTATAGGGTCTCTTTCCGGGATTCCAATCTTCTTAAAGACATTTTCAAGTAATATCCCGGATGTCATAATACAAGCAAAAATTGACTTTGACCTTCCCTCAATATTAGATTTTGTTTCAGGAAGTGAGTCAAAGCACTTATCATATATTTCCTGCACATCATTGTTGAATACTTCCTGAATAAAAAGTTCTATAATATATCCATAATTATTCGATATTATTCTTTTAATCCTATCTATCTCTTTAGTAGGTAACTCAGGAATAAAATCATTTAATTCAATTACCCTGTACTGCTGTCCGGCATTAGGAAGACAATCCCTAATGGGTTTTTCACCAGTAAACATTGCAGTAGTGCGGTAAAGTTCACCTCCATCTCTTTCTCCTCCTGTTGTACTTTTTACTCTACCTTTACCACTGGTTAGAGTATAAACTAAATCAGAAAGGTGTTCTCCAGCATCTGAAGATTCGTCGATAGTACCGGAAAGTCGGAATAGTCCCTTACACGAACAAGGATTCCCTTACCAGAACCTTTTGCGCCTATCATTAACCCATTTGGGTTGCCTATCATCGATAATGCGGCTGATGCTAGTAACGTTTTTCCTGCTGATGTATTACCGTAATGATCTGTGCAATGAGACTCACAATTTAATACATTTTTAAGTGGGGCACTCAGAGCGTCATAAAACCGGAAACGTGCTACATCATAGGCTAGAAATATATTAGCTCCTTCAGCCCATGTATTAACATCCCCTTTAACATCCAGTTCCGGGAATTTCTGCAAAGCTAAGATAGGCCCGACCCCATCCTTTGTTATTGCT
>NZ_DAVG01000015.1:978-24397 GCF_002505485.1 Methanosarcina sp. UBA5
CAGTTTATACCGTTTGAATTAAACAATTTTTTTAGCTCTCGTTTTGAGAGTAAATCGCATTGATCGGCCCAGAACTCTTTAACAGTGCCATTAATAGTTTTATATCTTACTTTGAAAAAGACAGAGTTATCGTCAGAAGACTCACTTACTCCACTGAGGATAAAAGGAGTTTTACATACATCTGTACGTATATTCTTAAACTCCGTAGAATTTTTATTCGGAACTAAAACCTCTTTGTAAACTCCGGTATCATCAATGAAATATCCAACCGGGACTGTGTATTCAGACCATGAGCAAATATTATCATTAACGTAATTTGAGGTTTCATCAGGAAATTCAATTTCTGGTTCTTTAGGGTCTTCATATTCCTGCTCAGGGTAATCTTCATCAGAAAGATTAATATCGAGTTTTTCCATTTTATTTTGTTTTTGAATTCGTTTTACTGCCGTTTGAATCCTATTATCATCTCTCAAATCGGGATAGTCTTTGAAAAAGTCGTCTTCTATAAATTTATAATCATTTTTTTCTAAAAATTCTTTAATACTACTGAATAGCTGGTCATAGCTAGTTTTACAAATATTATTATTTTCCTTTCCGATAAAACTTAATGTTGACATAAAATTAACCCCCTTCTCTCTTCTGGCATCGAAGGTGCAACTAATTCATTTAACATCTTTCCACTTCCCACTTGCGTAAAAACTCCCAACTTTCCTGAGCAATATCACCATTAGTTGTTTTATAAAGGATCATAGCCGAACCCTCTGATTTGTACCCCATCTTTGTAAGAGTATCAGATAGGAACGGTACTGAAATCTCAATTCCAGAAGCCTCTATAATTTTCTCAATAACGGAAACAGGTAAATAAAGAAATTTACCATCATTCAAAAAGGGAGTTTGTTTGTTGTCAATTTTAACAAAAGCGTCATCTAGTGTTTTAGAAATATTCCTATCAAAAATAAGCTCTAGTAAAATGTCAATGTTTAAGGCCATCTTACTTTCTAAATCATTGAGAATACCATTATTATAAAGATCCTGATATTCATCAGCGATATAAAGTTCTTCATCATCTGTTACTAACCCAAAAGTCGTCATATTGGGAAATGGTTTAATAATACCTTTTATTTTATTATTTAAACACATATTATCATCTCATATAAGAAAATAAGTAATTAAAGAGGTTATTAAGGAAAACAGAATAATTTGCCGTATCTATGACTATTGATAAAAAAGTAATATACTGACATCAAATGCAAAAAAGATTAAGCTAACTGTTTTTTAGTAGTTTATTGATATGGAAAATAATAAATAGAAAAGAAATGTTCCCAAATCTCTAAAGATTACTTTTCCCTTTCTGCATTTTGGTCGCCCATTATCCTGATTTATGGCTATATCTCAAACGGGTTTTTGTTTGCGTTTAAAAGACTAAGCCACTTGTTGCTCCAGCAGTGCTAAAATTAGGAAGTGAGAACTGGAAACTATAATATTGGAAAAAATCAATCAACAAATAATAGGCAACAAATTTATTTAAAACTCGAGCATTTATGCCCACAATGAAGTCTGATTTGACAAAAATAGAGCATTTATGCCTACATTCGTGTTTATGATCTTGATAGCAGTACCGGAGATACTAACCAATCAAGCACACTGGTCAACAAAAGCAGTGCTCCACCGCATTGTGTTGCTGGTGTCAACTCTTGAATACAGCAAAAATTAATCTGTTTCAAGCTCCATTCATTCACCGTTCCTATATTATTGACTATCGGGGCTTCGGTGAAATCTCTATGGTATCATAGGTTTTATCGTGGGATTATTTCCCAACCCTACAACATTAATAAATTGATTTAAAACTATATATAATTACTCATTCAATAAATAACAAAAATGTCGTCGTGTACAAAATAAAAATAATGATAAAAAGTTATAATATTAATGATTTCTATTGCCAATAAGTCAAATGCCTATTTAAGCTTGTTAGGACAGCATGTTGTTTCCCAGTCTGCAAGTTGAGGAATTATAAAAGAGCAAAGTGAAGAACGCCCTAAACAATATCTAAAATTGATAGAGAATTATTTTATATATTGGCTCTTTAAATCTAATATAAAAACAATAATTAAACGAAAATAGGCTTTAAACCTGTTTATTCATGCCGTTTTGTCTTAGTGGTAAGGCGACGGTCTCGAAAACCGTTTCTTCTTTGGGAGAGCGCAGGTTCAAATCCTGCCCTGGGCGTGAATCTTTAAGTTAAAAGCTTAAAAAAGATTATTTGAGCTTAAATAATGAATTTTCTCTTTTTCGTGTGTGACTCACCAATAATTAGTGGACATTTTCTAAGCAATTCGCATACTAGTATCTGTTTTTTGTGAGCTTCATAGCACTCCGGGAAAAATTGCATGTATTGCTTCCTCTTGCTTAAACACTGATGGGAAAAAATTATTATGACTTCTTTTTTCTTTTATTTTTTCAAAGAGCTGTTTTAAGGTATCCTCATTGCTCTGAGTGAATTTAAATGGAGAATCAAGGAACGGTTCAAAGTAGATAGGCACGTCGTCAAGCCTGTAGAACGTCCCGTCACATTCCATGGCATCAATGACTCCCGGAAGCACAATGTCTGAGATAGACGTAGTTGGACAAGGAACTGTATCCAGGCAGATTAATGGAATTTTTGCAAGGTAAGCTGCACAGTCAGGGGGGATCTGACTCAAAAGATCAGCACACATTACAAAAGCTGCATCCACGTCCTTTTCTCGAAGCAAATCGACGGTTGTGAATTCTCCAGGATTGTAACGTGGGTGTCCACGCATGAAATCAAGCCCGAAGGGGTACCCGTACATGTAGGAGGCAACCTGGTTAAAGCCTGCCGCGTTGCAGTGACTGCGGATAACTCCAATGGTAAATTTGGAATAATTGTTCAGCTCTTTCACAAGGTTCATGGCAATTTCAGTATTTCTGTACTTTCCAATAGATGAAGACAGTCCAACCCCTACCGAGATAGTCCCAAAGTTGCAGTTTTTCATCAAATCAAGCATTTCTTCCATAACAGGAATGGGAACTCCTGTAATCTCTTCTACTGAGGGATGAGGAGTTTTTCCATGTAAAAGCGTCAAGAGTGCGCTTATTAGCTCATAATCGGAGTCCGGTTTAAGCTGCACATGCAGGTCTGAAGCTTTAGCAGTTAGAGTTTTTCTTGGGTCCACAGTAATGATTGTCCTGTCAAAACGCCCGCGTTTTGTCCAGTAACCTCTGGGGAAAACCCCATATCTGGACATCTGCCTGGGCATGGATTCAAGTGGATTTGTTCCCCAGTAGACTATGAGATCTCCCTTGTTTTTCTTCTGCCCTTCAGTTGCACCGACTTTTCCGGCTTCCTGAGTTCCCATCACTGTGGCCCCATTGCCTACTGTATCAACAATTGCACCCAGATATTCCCCGATCATAAGCCCCACTTCATGTGCTTCACAGGATGTTTCGCTGCCTATGTAAATCAGGGGACGCTTCGCCGAAGCCAGGATGTCTGCGGCTATTTGAAGGGCTCCTTCCCAGGAAACCGATCTTAATTTTCCTCCATACTTTAGAAGGGGCTGTCTAAATCTTCGGGGACTTGTAATCTCATTAAATCTGGAAATTCCCATCTTGCATACATTTTTAGCTTCAATCTTTCCGCCCTTGATTTCAATCTGGATATCGTCGCAGGAAGCCCCACAGACAGGACAGACTATATTTTTGAAAAACATAATCAATGTCCTCCAGTATAAAATTTTGATATTGTATATTCAGTACACTTTTTGGAAAAAGTAGATAGTAGCGCTTCGTCTTGCATTTTACTTGCCTCTCAACATTGTTCTGTGCACTGCACAGCAGTTCATTTTCATGCTAATGAACAGTGCACAGCAATTTCACAGCACTGTATCATTTTTATGAACTAGTACTTCAATGTCAACAGGTTTTCAGGAATACGCCTTTTTCCCTGCATCCTGGAAGACGGGTGGGGGAATTCAGGATAGACCATAATTTTTCCAGATCCCAATAGATAAAAACCGTGTTCAAGTTTTTTGCTGTCGTTTACCAGTTAGTAGATTTCCAGATCTACGTTTGTTACCAGTAAACTATTTTCTCGTTTAATTTTAGGCAATATTTATGAATAATTTACATCTAAAAGATGATTTATAACTTAGATATAAACATATCGACTCCCTCTTTTTTGACTTGGGAACTTTCGAACGAAGTAATAATTTTGAACCCATGCAAAACAGTGAAAGTGCCAGAGTTATTCACAAAAAACATTATTTCCTGCCGTTAAGTATTTAATAGAAGAAGGATATTTGAGTATCCTTGTAAAGGGGCTGTGGCCTAGCCCGGCATGGCGATGGGCTCCAGCGGATAAATGATGAACAACGGGTCTACCGAGTCTTTCCCGACGGGGCAGGACAATGAGGAACCGTTGGAGCACTGATAGATGCTCACCAGAAAACTGTATAAGCAGTTGTTCGGAGATACCCGTCGATCGTGAGTTCGAATCTCACCAGCCCCACCTTTTTGATTTAATTTTATTTCTCTATACCACTTTTTTGGCATCTTCTCTATATCCTCTAATCTCTATACTCTCTAAATACCTTTTAACGCTCCTCTCTGTGAATATTCTTTTAGTACCCAGTTGAGGTCAATTCTGGTAGATTCACAGATATAACTTTTTAATACTCAGGAATGTAGAGAGCCGTAAAAAGTAATACTTTCACGTAACTCCCCCAATGGTTAATAACCTGCAAGTCCAATCTTATTCTACCTGCTTAAACCTGCTCAACAGCAAGTGAGGTTCTTATCTTGAGGCGCGAAAAAGAAGAAACAGCTGTCCTTGTCAGAGTCACTCCTGAAAAAAGCAAAAAGGATGGAGACGGGCATGCCGTAGGAGTTATCTGCATCAATAAACATGGAGAACTGCTGAGGCTCTATCCTATGGGATTCAGGTACGGGGAAGGGCTGGTTGATTTCAGGAAGTATGACCTGCTTGAGGTCACGGTTACTAAACCTGAGCACGATGTCAGATGGGAGAGCAGGAAAGCCCTCAGTCATGTTAACCTGGAAAGCCCACTTAAAGAAAGGGAAATAAAAGGGCTTGTCCTGCGGCTTGTAACGTCTATAGAAAGGCTGAATCTCGAAGGAGCGAGTCTTGGAGTGGTAAAGCCGGAAATCCTGGATCTTGAGATAAAGGTGAACAGCACTGAAGCTTATGACCGGCAGCAGTATTTTAATCTCATAGGAGATTTTCTGGAAAAAGGAGAAAAAGCCGCCCGAATGCCTGTCGAGATAAGGTTTTTTTTCAAGTGTGAGGGAGAAGAGGTCTGCAGGGGGCATAAAATAATCCTGCTTGACTGGGAATTCAATGAAACCGTACGGAACATTACAAGGGATGAACAGGAACCGGCAGCTGTAGAAAGGAAAATAGAAGAGCATTTCTCGGACCTCATGAAAGAAAGGGAACTATACTTTATCATGGGGACGCATTTCACGTATGGGACCTGGATGATAACAGGGCTTTTCTGCCCGGAAAAAAACGGCGAGATCCAGAGCAGTCTTTCCGGATTTTAAAAACCATATAAAGAAGAAAAAATTGGTAGAAAAAATGAAGAAAAGATCGATTTAACTTAATTATTAACCTAACTTTATTATAGAATTTCTAATCCTTCAAGCTCTTTTTCCAAAAAGGCTTCCAGCCTGTCCATACCTTCTTTTATATTTTCTATACTGTTGGCATAGGAGAAACGCAGATAGCCTTCGGCCCCGTTTCCAAAATCGATTCCGGGCGTAACTGCAACGCCGGCTTCGTTAAGAATGCGGCGGCTCAGTTCCAGGGAGTCACTGCCGTACCTGCGAGCATCGGCGAGGACATAAAAGGCTCCCATAGGCTCTTTGCGGACTTCAAGGCCCATTTCGATAAGCCTTTTCAACATATACTGGCGGCGTGTGTTATAAGTCTGGACCATCTCGGCGACGTGATCCTGTGGACCTTTCAGGGCCGCGATTCCTGCCTCCTGGACAAAGGAGTTGGCGCAAATGAAAAAGTTCTGGTGGATTTTCTGAATCGCACGGACGCATTCAGTAGGACAGATAATGTAGCCGAGCCTCCAGCCGGTCATTGCATACAGTTTGGAAAAGCCATTAAGGACAAAGGCGTTCTTTGTATATTCCAGGATGGTATGATCTTCACCGCTATAGATTAAACCCTGGTAGATCTCGTCCGAAACAATAGGAATTCCTTTCTCGTCCGCAATCTCGGCAAGGCCCTGCAAGTTTTCTGGAGACATAACATGCCCTCCTGGATTTGAAGGACTATTGATCAGGATAGCTTTAGTATTCGGGCTCAGGCACTGCCTTACCGTTTCCGGTTCAAGGGCAAACCCGTTTGTCTCGCTCGTGTAAACAAAAACAGGAGTTCCACTCAGGTATTTCACAAAATTCGGATAACAGGCATAGTGAGGATTCGACATAATGACTTCATCCATTTTCTCGAGCAGAGCCATAAAAACGATCAAAAGAGCCGGACTCGTGCCGGATGTTACAATAACCTGGTCCGGACTCAGTTCGACTCCGAACTTTTGCTGGTAAGATTCGACTATTGCTTCTCTGAGCGAAAGAAGTCCCTGGCTGTGAGTGTATTTTGTGAATCCCCGACCAATAGAAGCACAGGCAGCTTCACATATGTGGGGAGCCGTAGGAAAATCAGGTTCTCCTACCTCGAGATGGATTATGTGTCTTCCCTCAGCTTCCAGAGCCTGGGCACTTTCCAGCACTTCCATCACATAGAAAGGAGGGATATCTTCAGATTTTTTTGATAAGATGCATTCGGAATTTATTGAAAACATAAAAGACCTTCTAAAAAATTAATTATTGTGAAAGGAGCTGAGGTAAAAGCAAGTAATACCGCTGAAGTTATACCTGAAACTGCGTATGCTTTCAAGATTTAAATATTCTGTGGGAAAAACAGAATCAGAATTGAGAAAATAAAAAGAAAAAGGCCGAACCCTGAGAAGCCCGAAAGAAAAAAAGGCTAGTTCCTGAGAAAATGAAGAGAAAAATTAATTTCTGATATGAAACCAGCTTTATAAGATAGCTTAATTCCTTGGCATGATTTTTTCGAGAATTTTTACATCCGGGCCACTCCAACCCTGGCTTTCAAGTGTTTTCGCAAAATCTCGCTGGGAAACCTGGAACTTTTCTAGATTTTCAGGAATAATATTGAGAAAGTCATAGTCCCCGTATGCCCCTGCAAAGAAGGAAGAAACTGTTTCCTCAAACTTTTCCTCGATTCTCTGCGGGTACCAGAACCCATTCTGTGAGAGCAAAGCAAAGTTCGGGTCAGGAACCGGGATATCATCCGAGTAAATATAAAATCCTATGGAAATCTCTTCCCCGTACTTTGCAAGAACCAGTTTCTTCTCAAATCCGGATTTCTGAAGCTTAAGGAACCATTCGCCCTTTAAAAGATCAGCAACTTCATTGAGAACTCCATGGGCTCTGAGTATCTTTTCTGCCACCTGCTGGATTTCCAGGATAAACTTTTTGCGCTGCTCTTCAGGCATTTCAAGACAGGACATACAGTTTTCACCGAATGGAACCCCAGCATACTGAGCTTCCCCCTCACCGAGTTTTTTCGGTTCTTCGGCCTTTCCTTCTGATTTTTTTCCCGCCCCCCGATGAACATCGGGAACAGTCTGCCATATCTCATTTTCAGGATATTCTACCGTAACTTCGCACCCCCTATATTATAATAACGGAATACTCATAAATATTAGGTGCTGCAAGCCTTTTCACAAACCTTTTCAAAAAACTGCTTGACCGAAAACCTTTTCAAAAAAGGTTTTATCGAAAACCCGAGCAGCGGCGTGATCAAACGGCGCAACGGTTGCGGCCCAACGGTTGCAGCCCAACGGTTGGCTTAGACCAAAAAGGTTACCTGAAGCGTTCGGCTCTTCGAAAGAGATTTTCAGAGGAACGATCCACTTCGTCACAGATGATCCTGTGGGGAACTGAGATTGGAAGAATGGAGCAGGTCTGATTGTCCGTGCCCCGAAGCCCCCAGGTTTCGTCAGTCAGCAGGAAGTAAGAGTTTTCAAGCCTGATACCTTTTGCTTCCAGCGAAGAGAGAACCCGTGGGTCGGACAGGTCTTTCCTTATTTCTTCTGCGACTTTTACCTGCGTGCCCGGACCTCCTTTTTTTATGAGATAAAACCGGTCATTCGAGAGGATTTTATCCATTGTACGGATGATCAGTCTGTAGCAAGTCTTTTTATTCGTGGACTTTTCTTCGACTTTCTTAAGATAAAGAATATTGCGCCCGTTTTGGGCAATATCGGAAAGAATTTCTTCTCTCCGGGAAAAAGACTCCACCTCACAGGTGGGAATATTCAGGAAAAATACTGGAAATTTCTTAGATAAACTGTCTGCAATTGCCTGATTTACCTTTTCGCGTGGAATATACTCAAAATTAATGCTAAGTCCCGGAAATTTCTTTTCGACTTCCTGCCTTTCCCTCTGGAAAGTTTTTACGGCTTCAGTAGAATCATTATAAATGGTAATATCCCGGTCGCCTTTGGAAAAAATCCCGGTAAGGGTTACAGCGAAAGAAAGAGCCTCAAGTTCACAATCAAGGTTACTCTGAGGAGTACCAGGAACCTTTGTTGTAGACTGGTGGATCTGTTCGCCGTTCCGGAGCACTGTACAGCCGATATAAGAGTCCTCACCTTCATTAAAGGAAGAGTCACAGTAAACTTCAAACATGCGTAGTTTCACCTTTTCAGTAGAAGATTCTATTGAACACTGGGCTAAAATCTGTAGCTAAAGATATAAATATTAATGTGGCAAAGTTACATAATATTAATTGCAGCTATTGATAAATATGATATTAAAAATATATTGCGCATAAAATAAAAATAATTAGACCAAAAATAAGCTGGAAAAGAACAGAAATAAAGAAGTAAAAAAGAAGGGAAAACAAAAAGATAAAAAGTAAAAAAACAAGAAAGATAAAAAAGAAAAAATTAAAATTAGATTATGATTGCAGATGTCCTTTCGTCCTTTTCTTCATTGAAGTCAGTGACAAGAGCTTCAGTTGTAAGTACCATTCCTGCAATTGAGGCAGCGTTCTGGAGACCGCTCCTGACTACTTTTGTGGGGTCGAGAACGCCTGCTTCAAATAGGTCTTCAAAGACATCTTTCTTTGCATTGTACCCAAAGAGTTCGCTGGGTTCAGCCCTGATGCTTGCAACGACCTCAGCACCTTCCCTGCCTGCGTTTTCAGCGATCTGGCGTACCGGATCCTCGATAGCTCTCTGGACTATTTTTACGCCTACCTCTCTGTCGCCTTCAAGTTTCAAGGAATCCAGAATGGCAGCTGCACGGAAAAGGCTTATTCCTCCCCCTATAACTACTCCTTCTTCAACTGCAGCTTTTGTTGCATTGAGAGCATCATCAATTCTCATCTTTTTCTCTTTCAGCTCAGTTTCAGTTGCAGCTCCCACCTTGATTACTGCGACCCCGCCTCCTAACTTTGCCTGGCGCTTTTTGAGTTCTGTCTTCCTATAATCCACGTCTGCAATATTAATCTGACCTTCGATGAGTCTGACCCTTTCCTTAATCTTTGCTTTATCGCCCTTGCCTTCTACAATGATGGTCTTGTGGTTGTCAACTGTGACTTTCCTGGCACTTCCTAGCATATAATCATCGAATTCCTCAAGCTTCATGCCCTTGTCTTCGCTAATTACCTGCCCGCCGGTCAGCACGGCAATGTCTTCAAGCATCTCCTTTCTCTCGTTTCCAAATCCGGGCGCCTTGACCGCACAGACCCTCAGTGCTCCGCGAATTATATTCAGGATCAGGGCAGCCTGGGCATCCCCATCGACATCTTCGGCAATAATAAGTAGGGAACGACCTTCAGAGGCAACTTTTTCAAGCACAGGAACGATCTGCTTCATGCTGTTGATTTTCTTGTCTGTGATAAGGATGTAAGGATCCTCAAACTCGCAGACCATCTTCTCGGTATCGGTTGCCATATAAGGAGATACAAAACCCCGGTCGAACTGCATTCCTTCTACAACGTCCAGGGTAGTTTCCATTGTCTTAGAGTCCTCAACAGTGATTACACCGTTGTAGCCGACTCTTTCCATGGCATCGGCGATCAAATTGCCTATCTCTTCATCGTTATTTGCAGAAACTGTAGCTACCTGTACGATTTTCTCCTTACTTTTTACCTCAACGCTCTTGCTCTTGAGATAGCCTACGACCTTTTCTGTTGCAATCTCAATACCTTTCTTGACATCTATCGGGTTTGCTCCGGCACTGACATTTTTCAGGCCTTCCCGGATCATGCTCTGGGCAAGAAGAGTTGCAGTAGTTGTTCCATCTCCGGTATTATCCTGGGTTTTGGAAGCAACTTCTTTGACAAGCTTGGCCCCCATATTTTCGAACTTGTCATGAAGCTCGATCTCCTTTGCAATGGTTACCCCATCATTTGTGACCACAGGTTTTGTACTTTTATCCAGCACAACATAACGTCCCTTTGGCCCGAGAGTGATCTTGACCGTATTTGCAACTTTGTCCACACCGTTTAAGAGTGCCTTTCTTGCGCTCTCGTCAAACATTATCTGCTTTGAAGCCATCTGTATTCACCTGGATTAAATCAAATAGAATCAAATCTTTCCCGAATCAAATTTGAATATACTCTTAAGTTCCATGAATCAAATCTGAACATACTCTTATCTATGTTCTTCAGAATCGGCCTCGTTCAAAATTATTCTTCAGCAATTGTTGCCAGAATATCTTTGAAGTCGACAAAAATGTACTTCTCATCATCGATTTCAATTTCATCTGACTGATATCCCCCATAGATTACATGGTCACCTTTCTTCAGGGGAAGCTCCTTTCCATCTTCAAAAGTCCCTACAGCAATAACAACACCTTCCTTTTTCTCCTGCCGTGCAGACTCCGGGATATAGATCCCGCCTTTTGTAACTTCTTGTTTCTTCTGGTGCTTAAGCAAGACTCGTTCGCCAATAGGTTTGATAATCACTTTATTGTTCCTCCTTATGTGTAAGTGACCCCATGTTAGCTGAACATTAACTGGTAGCTATGAGCCAGTATGGGATTGGTCAATATATTGAGCGCTCGTGCGCCTGACTATCTGCATATAATGCGGAACTCATATTTAAAAATTACTGGGAAAATAAATACGATTCACAAAAAATCGAAATGATATTGACAAAATACAAAGAAATTATATACACGAAATATTGTAAAATATATACTGATGGTTCAACAGATAATCCTCAGATACCTTGAAAAACCGCACATCAAAAGTCTAGAAGACGATCTAATGTGGTTATGCGATAGCTTTGGCTTTTCTTCGGGTAGGGATACAGAAAATACCGCGACCAGGATAGTTTTTAGCTTGCTTGACAAACTCTCAAATGATGAAATAACTTCCTCAGAAGCCCTTGCTGAAGACCTTGAAATAAAAATATCCAGAGTAAACCATCATCTTAGGAACCTAAACGATTCGGGTCTCCTTTACAGAAAAAAACGCCTGGTATATTTGCGCGGGGGAAGCCTGAAAGCCGCGGTAAAAGAAATGCGAAAGGACTCGGAAAGAATTTTCGATGATCTTGAAAGCATAGCTGAAGAAATTGATCTCAGGATCGGGATCAAGAACCGATAAGAAATTAAGATCAGAGTTTAAAAGGGTCTAAGAAGAAAATCAATTAATTTGAATTAGAAAGAATTAAATGACAAATCTTTGAACCGGAAAGAAATTCAAGAATAAACCCATTTATTTCCTAGCTGTGAATAGAGTATCCATAGTCCGATGCCCTGATTATTCTGACACAGAAAAAGCAATAGCAGAGGCTCTGAAACTTCTCGGCGGCCTTGAGAATATAATCCATCCCGGCGACCGCGTACTTCTGAAACCAAATATCCTTGCGGCTGCTTCTCCTGAAAGTGCAGTAACAACTCATCCTTCAGTTGTAACGTCAATGTGCAAGTTCGTGCTTCAGGCCGGAGGAAAACCTGTAGTCGGGGATGGAGCCGGAATCTCAAGGCCAGGAGCCACCTCAAAAGCCCTGAATGTTTCAGGTATAGAAGAAGCCGCCCGAAAGGCCGGAGCAAAGGTAGTAAATTTCGAAACTGCAGGTTTTACCCTGGTAGACGTCCCTGACCCCCTGCAATTCCGCAAACTATACATTGCAAACCCTGTCCTCGAAGCCGATGTAGTAATCTCTCTCCCAAAATTAAAAACTCATGAACTTACCTACTACACAGGTGCGGTCAAGAACTTTTTCGGAACTCTCCCTTTAAGGTGCCGAAAAGAGGCACATCTTCTTGGAAAAAGGGATCTTTTTGGCGAAGCTGTTGCCGATGTGTACTCAATTGTCAGGCCCAGCTTTGCAGTTATGGATGGAGTTTTTGGCATGGAAGGAAATGGGCCTTCTCATGGAAAGCCCGTAAACTCCGAGGTAATTCTGGCAAGCCAGGATTGTGTCTCCTTGGATATTGTTGCTGCGGAAATGATAGGCTTTGACCCACTCAAAATTCCCACGACTGCAGGAGCCATGAAAAAAGGTTTTGGAAATCAGTGTCCTGTTGTGGTCGGAACTCCTTTAAAAGAAGTCAAAACAAAATTCAAACCATCCAGCGGAGGAGTCAGTACAGCTCCTTCCTTTCTTACCCGCAGTCTGGGCAAATACTATAAGATTTATCCCAGGATCAACAGGGAAAAATGCACTCACTGCGGAGCCTGCTATTTAAACTGCTCTCCCCATGCTATTGAACGGCTCGAAGACGGGAGTTTTAAGATCAATGAGAAGAAGTGCATCCTGTGTTATTGCTGTCGTGAACTGTGCCCCAACAATGCAGTAGAAATTAAAAAATCGCTGCTTGCAAGGCTTTTGACAGAAAAGACAACCTGATTGTAAAAATAGGGGGAGACACTTAAAATATGTCCCTCTTATGTTTTTATCATTGTATTTATGTGTTTATCACTTGTATTTATCACTTGTATTTATGTGTTTATCACTTGTATTTGTGTTTCCGCCTCTCCTATTATTACCTTTTCTTTTTCAGTGGTACTTATGTTCCCGCCTTTCTGCTATCGCTTTTTCTCTTTCCAGCTGCTCGAGTCTCTCTTTATCTGTTTCTGTCTTTTCCAACTGTTCTATCCGCTCTTTCTCCTGCTCCGCTATTAATTCTTCTGCTGTTTCAAAGGATTTTTCCCTTTCAGTGCGGGCTGTCCTCTGTGGTTGAGTCTCTCTGGGTATTTCGGCTCTTTCGACCGCTTCTCCCTGCCAGTAAGGCTTGTATCCATAATAGGTATAAGTTCTGGAAAGTTCCTCACGAGTTAAAGGCCAGTGGTCCTTGTCAAAGCCCTCTGCCTTTTCCAGGACATCCTTGGAAATATCAAGTAAGAAGGCGTGTTCATGCAGCCTTAGAGTAAGAGCCTGCCAGGGAATAGCAAACAACTTATCAGCCATGCCCAGAAACCCACCAAAAGAAAGTACAGCATATGCTATTCTACCGTTTTCGAGATCAATCATTAATTCTTCGATTTTCCCAAGGTCTTCTCCTGCTCTATTGATGACTTTATCCTTTTTTATAGTACTTGCTGACAAAAAGTCTGGCATCTCTCTAGCTGTTGTACTTACAGTCCTGGCCTTTGTCTCTCTTTCCATCCGAGCCATCCTTTCGGATTCTCTCCCTGCAGGCATTCCTGTCGAAATTCCAGTTTGTCCTGCCACTCCTGTCTGCCAGTAAGGCTGGTATCCGTAGTAACCATACACAGTGGAAAGCCACTCACGGGAGGTTATAGGCCACTTATCTTTGTCAAAGCCTTCTGCCTTTTCCAAGACATCTTTGGGAACATCAAGGACGAAGGCGTGGTCGTGAACTTTTAATCTAAGAGCCTGCCAGGGAATAGCAAACAGTTTGTCGCCCAGACCCAGAAATCCGCCGAAAGAAAGTACTGCAAACGCTAACCTTCCATCGCGTAAGTCGATCATTAATTCTTCAATCTTTCCAAGGTCCTCTCCGGCTGCATTGACGACCTTATCCCCTTTTAGCGTGCTTGCTGACAAAAAATCTGGATTATTTCGATCTGCCACAGTTCCAACTCCCTAATTTACAGAATATACGTTTAAACGCTTGTGTTCCAGGCACAGTGTCAAACTTCTCCCCCAATCAAGTTTATTCCGGCATCCTATTTGCCAGGAAATTAATGCCTGTATCTGCTATCCGATTAAAGCTCAGAGATTGCCTGGCCGGTTTTCTATTCTCTGTGCCTGCCAGTAAGGCTGGTATCCGTAGTAGCTATACATCGTAGAAAGCCATTCACGGGTAGTTACAGGCCAGTGATCTTTATCAAAACCTTCTGCTTTTTTCAGGACATCCTTGGGAATGTCAAGCAGGATGGCATGATCGTGCAATTTCATTTCAAGAGCCTGCCAGGGAATAGCAAACAGCTTACTGCCCAGGCCCAAAAATCCGCCAAAAGAAAGTGCGGCATATGCTACTCTTCCATCCTCAAGGTCGATCATTAATTCTTCAATCTTCCCAAGATCCTCTCCTGCCCTATTGACGACTTTATCCCCTTTTATCGTGCTTGCTGACAAAAAATCCGGGTTGTCCCTACCTGCCATAGTCCCCGTCCGGGCTATCTTTTCCGATCCGGCCTCTCCCGGCATTCCTGTTTGTCCAGTTACGGCTGTCTGCCAGTAAGGCTGGTACCCGTAGTAAGTATAAGTTCCGGCGAGTTCTTCACGAGTTAGAGGCCAGTTTTCTTTTTCAAAGCCTTCTGCCTTTTCCAGGACATCTTTAGGAATGTCAAGTAAGAAGGCGTGCTCGTGCGGCCTCAGGCTAAGAGTTTGCCAGGGAATAGCAAACAATTTGTCGCCCATACCCAGAAATCCGCCAAAAGACAATACGGCGTATGCTATCCTTCCACTTTGAAGGTCAATCATTAATTCTTCAATCTTCCCGAGTTCTTCTCCTGTCCTATTGACTACCTTATCTCCTTTTATCGTACCTGCTGACAAAAAATCCGGATTATCCCTATCTGCCATAGTTCAACTCCCTCAACCCTAGAAGATGCCCATTTCAAAGCCTGCGCCCCCAGACACAGTTCCAAAGCATCTACTCTAATTAATATTATTTTTTTAATGTTACTTAAAACTACCGGAAACATGAAAAGTATTATTTTATGTTATTAAGTATAAATTTATGAATAAATATTAGAGAGAAAAGATGGTAACAAAAGATTTTTTTGAAAAAACCCTGTTTTATATCCAGGAATATCCCTCTGGCAAATCGCTTAAAACGCCTGAGAAAAAATCTCCTGCGGAAAAATGTATTGCTGAAACTGGCAACTAAAAAAGAGAAATTTAAAGAGAAAATTTTTAATTCATTTAGAGAACCAAACTTTTGCAGCCCTTCAAATATATTTTAATATATTTTATGAGTATTTATTAAAATGCCTACCGATACTGAAAAAAATGAAAAGCCAACAATTAAGATATAACTTTTTCCTTTTTATCTTTTTGAAAGATCTTTTAACCCAGAAAGCCGAAAATAGGTATCAAAAGATTTCTTGAGATAATATTTCTGTAGTCATACCTTTAAAGGTGATAAGATGCTTCATAGCTATATTGATACTGAATACGCTCCGGAAAAATGCTCTCTTTGCAATGGAACCGGACATGCTAATGGCGGAATTTGTGAAGCTTGTTGGGGACAGGGTGATGTACTTGTTGCTCAGCCTGCAATAGTATGTCCTCTCTGTAACGGGTCAGGGAGTCTTGAGAATGGAACTTGCAGGGTATGTGGAGGAAGCGGCTGGGCTCTTCTCTGAAACTATTTCAAGAGATCACGGGGTGACAGGAGAAATTTAGAGGAAATTTCTGAATTTTCAGGGAGCCTACCTTTTTTGCCTTTCCCGAAACTCCGTTTTTCTTTCGTCAGGCAGACAGTCAAAGCAGGTTTCATAGTTTACGGCTTTATATTTACTCCTGCATTTTGGGCAGAGATTCATATTCCTAAGGCTTGCAAAATGACAGCGTTTGCAGAGCACAATTGCGTTTGTCAGAGACTCATGTTCTTTCTCTATTTTTTTAGTTTCTTCTTCAATCAATTCTTTAATCCCGGTTTCTTCTAGCCATTCATGATAAAGCTTTTTGAAATTGCCTTCTCCTGAATCTTCAAGGAGAACTTCAATAAACTGCTCCTCAAGGTCAGTATCATCAGGTTCTATTTTATGCACAGTTAAGGCTTTATGCCAGGCCGGGTGACTTTTGTGACGGTGTTTGCCGGTAGAAATATAATCGAACTTTTGGTACTTCTGCCTGTAAACCTCTCTGAACCTGGTATACGCAGCACTGTAAATCTCAGAGCTAACCTGTGCCGGAGAAAAGGCTCTGGGAATATGAATACACAGGGAGTCGGAAGACCCACACCACTCACAGGTCTTGCCTTTGAGAAACTCGGCCCTTTTTTCTTTCCATTCCTTTGTGTTGCGTTTCATAGAGCCACCTCAAGAGAACTAACTTAAAAATAGACTTTTTACTTAGCTAAGGTAGCAGAAAAACTTTTGGTAAGAGAAAAAGTTTTCCAAAAATGAAGTGTCTGGGACGGACAAATATTTAAAAATTATAAGGCTTTATCTTTCTTCATTGCTGAAACAGATAATATATTTTGTTCCCTGACTCCTTTTAAGTTCTACAAAGCCTCCTATTTGCTCAACAAGAATCTTTACAAGCTGGAGCCCCAGGGAGTCCGTATTTTGAAAGTCGATTTCTTCGGGAATTCCTTTCCCTTTATCGGCTACTGTAAGTATGTAACGGAAATTATTATTTATACAGTCCTCACAATCCGTGCAGTCGTCTCCCTCTGAACAGTCTTTATCCTGACTTGACATACCGTACTTTGCAGCAAGAGTTTCAGTTCTGTAGAAATTTATGCTGATCTCGCCTCCTTTTCCTGCAGGAAAAGCATGTTTAAGGGCATTTGAAACGATCTCATTTACAATAATTCCAAGAGGGATTGCAGTATTCATGTCCAGATAAACCTGTTCAAGGTTCAGTTTGAGGTTTATATTTCGGTTTCCTACATTATAAGAACTGAAAAGATCTGCGGTTAGCTTTCTCAGATAGTCTGAGAAATCGAAGGCATCCATACTTTCACTTTCATGGAGTTCCTCATGGATCATTGCGATGGATGCAACGCGGTTCTGGCTTTCTCTAAAGGCTTCAAGCACCTCTTGGTCTTCGAATTTTTCTGCCTGCAGGCTGAGGAGAGATGAGATTACCTGAAGGTTGTTTTTTATGCGGTGGTGGACCTCTTTTACTCGAATTTTGTCTATTTTTTCCAGAGCTGCCTCAGCCATTTTACGTTCAGTGATATCATAAACCAGCCCCTGGAATTTTCCTGAACTTTTGGAGTCGCCCGAGATTTTCTGGATAATCTCACGGACCCATTTTATTTCCCCGTCTTTTTTCTGTATCCGATATTCGCTTTCAACGATGAAATTCAGGTTTAGCTTTAATTTTTCCCTTTTTTTAAAAAGAACTGGGCAATCTTCAGGTATGATTATTTCCTGCCATTCAAATTTTCCAGAGAGGAAATCCTGCTTTGGATAACCTGTCATTTCCTCAACAGGACCGTGTAGAAATATCAATTTAAAATCCTTATTAAGCTGGAATCCGATTCCCTGTAGATTTTGCATATAAGAATTATAACTGTCTGGATAATTTTCTGGATAGTCTTTTTCCTCAGCACTTCGATGTGCAGTCAGGTATCTCTTGCCTATCATCCTGCAAATATGATTGTATTCTTCCCCAAAGAAAACGGCTTTCTGCCTGAAATCTTCTTCTCGGTATTTAAGCTCCCTGAAGAGCAGACTGCAAGGCTCTTCGAATCCGATATCTACGATCGCTTTATAAATCAGATAAATAGACAATAATTTGAAGAAAAGACTTGTAATGCCCATAGCCTCACCCATCTGGCTGTGGAACGTAAAAGATAATGCCACAACGCCTGTAAGAACCAGGGAGATTGAGAGTAAACTGAAAACTTTTTCTTCGAATTTATCCCTGACAATATACAGGAGAAAAAGTGAGCAGAGAAGCATGAAAGAAATAAGGTATCCACTCGCTACCTTGAATTGAGTAAATCCTGAACCCCTAAAATAAAAATCCGGGAAATTTTGGGAAAAAAAGATTGAAATCAGGCAGGTAACACTAATAACTGCATATACAAGAAATGTCTTCCAGGCAAAAATTGAGCTTTCAAGGGTTTTGACCTTTTTCTCCTGGCTCTCTCCAGTGCGTATCAAAAATAGCGAAGCCACTAGAAAAGAAGTGCTTTCTAAGAACCTTGCAGCGATCCATAATTGAGCAGTCAGATTTGCATCAAACCCCGGAAACATCCTCATGCCGTGGAATTCAAGTGCACTCAGAAAGTCGAAACTCCCGACGAAAAAGTAGCCGACTCCCAATATCAGAAGGTATCGGTTCTCCAGGCGGCTTCTCGACTTCCATACAATGAGGAATATTACGTATGCAAAGTAGGCGCTGAACAGTTCTATTACTATATGGAAGAGGAGGTAATTGTTAAGACTAATTAGATACAGCAAAATGATTATGGTTATCCAGATAATTAATTCGTAGAAGTCTACTTTTAGTGCGTTTTCCCTAACATCTGATATGTTCAATTACCCCCTTGCACCTAACGCCTCAAGAATTCATGAGCTTCATATAAAACTGAATGTTTTTTGTATTTACAAAGTGGTTTTAACATCGAATTATATTGAATTAATGCAATTTTAGACCTGAATAACCTGCAAAATGATGGAGTCGGAAGAGTAAAAAGCATTGCAGAAAAGAGGAATAAGAAGAAGCCCGGAGGCGTTAGATCCCATTTACCGTATCCCCTAACACAGCAGCGCAGACGATATGCTTTCCCAAGTATACCGATCCGAGCAAGATTATTGATAACCTCCAGACAATTCTTTACTTGTTGATATCCAACTCACTTCCCAACTCCAGAATATACTAAGGACATAAATTATTTTAAATTAATTATTCAAAAAATTACTTACAAACAAAAAATAATTTAGCGTAAAAAGTTTGAAGGCCCTGATAAAATTTATTATTATATGTAGTCAATGCAACTAAAAAATAAATACTAGATTAATGTAGCTAGAGAACTATATAAACATCTTTAAATTTTTACTTTTTCCTGGTGTTTATTTTGAAAAAGGAATAATTATATAAATTTTAAAATTAAATTTTATACTCTATACATTTAAGGATTTAAACATAGATACTATATTAAGATGTCTTATCTTATTAATTAATCCAGTTTGATAGGGGTTGAGGGACAAATGGCACTTTTTAAAGACCGGGTAGATGCCGGGAAAAAGCTTGCAAAAGAACTTTCAAAATACGCAAATCGTTCAGATGTATTAATACTTGCACTCCCGCGTGGTGGGGTTCCTGTGGCATTTGAAGTTGCAAAGGAACTTAATGTAAAAATGGATGTGTTTATAGTACGGAAACTGGGAGTGCCCGGAAATGAAGAGCTAGCAATGGGAGCGATCTCTTCTGACAATATCCGTGTGTTGAATGAAGACGTTGTCAGGTCTTTTCAGATACCTGAACGGGTAATTAATATGGTAGCTGAGAATGAGCTAAAGGAACTTGAACGCAGGGAACGCACTTACCGTAGAGATAAGCCCAAGCCTGAGGTCAGCGGCTCGACTGTGATTTTAATAGATGACGGGCTTGCTACAGGTGCGACAATGCGTGCAGCTGCAGCTGCCCTTAAAACTAAAAACCCGGCTAAAATAGTGGTTGCAGTGCCCACGGGTGCACCTGACACATGTGAGCTTTTCAGGAGGGAAGTAGACGAAGTAATATGTGTAGCTACTCCTGAACCTTTCTATGGGGTCGGAGCCTGGTATGGGAATTTCAGTCAAACCACCGATGAAGAGGTCTGCGAACTTCTGGATAAGGCAAGGGCCCTTCCGGCAAGATAATAACACTATCTAACATTTTCCAAATGCAGATCTGCAATTATTAAGATCTGCAATTAATAGTAAAACCTTTTGGGGGGGTTGGCATAAACGAGCTATCAAGTAAAAGTAAAAACAGTAGTGAAATCCAAATCCCAATTAATTCTATCACACTTGAAGGAAATCTCACAATTCCTGAAGGAGCAAAAGGAATTGTTGTTTTTGCACACGGCAGCGGGAGCAGTCGTTTTAGCTCTCGGAATCGGTATGTTGCGCAGGAACTTCAGAAAGAAGGCCTTGGAACACTGTTATTTGATTTGTTGACAGCTGAAGAAGAGAGAATTGATATGATAACTGCTCACCTCAGGTTTGATATTGATTTGCTTGCACACCGGCTTGTTGACGTAACAACCTGGCTTTTAAGCAATCCTGAGACTAAAAATCTCAATATAGGTTACTTTGGTGCAAGTACGGGAGCTGCAGCCGCACTTATAGTTGCAAAAGAGCATTCGCACGTTATAAAGGCAGTAGTTTCCAGAGGAGGAAGGCCAGATCTGGCGGAAAAAGCCCTGCCGGATGTAAAGGCACCAACATTGCTGATTGTAGGTGGGGAGGATTTTCAAGTAATAAAGATGAATCAATGGGCATTAGACCGATTGACGGTAGAACAAAAAGAACTGAAGATCGTTCCCGGAGCAACCCATCTTTTTGAAGAACCGGGCACGCTAGAAGAAGTCGCAAATCTAGCTGGAGAATGGTTTAAAAAATATCTTCTGGAAGAGAAATAAAAAACTACTAACAGACTGTTAAATTATAGTTCTATGACAAAGATTAGTTCTACAACAAAAAGGTCAATAATATAAACAAGCCAATGGATATTATAAACGTGAATAGTATATACAAAGATGTGTCCATATTCAGAAGATGAGATTGGAAATTGTGGCTTATTCTGAGAAATGAATCCTTAAAAAGATCATAACAAAGGCAAATGAAGGAGCTGAAGTAGGGTTTTCCTCGTACCCTACCGTAGATCCTTGACGGAGATTTTATGTTGTTTTAGATTTTTTTGCCATTTTTGGATTTTGCCATTTTTCTTTCTTGTATTCCATATTTACAGGTTTACTGAGATACTGTATCATCGTCTGGAAATCCACTTTAGCTTCACGTTTGCCAATAATATCTTTTTGAGATCTTTAACTCTTACATGTCGGATTAAGAATGGGGTTCATAATAGACATCCAGATTTTAGAGGCTATCCAGGCGATACACCTGATTATATAACGGAGATATAACACCAGTGTACCTCTAGCTGCAGATGTATATTTGTAAATTAGGAACACGGATTCTTACTACCTTATATCTATTATATATATCTTTCCCTTGAGAACCTATGACAAAATTAGACATATAAAGCCTGATATTGTGGAGCTAAAAAAACTAAATGATTTATAGTTATCGGTTTTTAGCTTTGATCTTGTTTCAAAATTCCTATTATTCAAGTTTCATACCAAAAACAGATGCCATATTTATATTGATCTTTAACTTTTCTACTCCAAAATATTGGTTTAGAAGGATTGGAGGTAGTTTTGAAATAAGCTAAGCAGATCAGTAAATATTAATTTGAACAATTTTATTTTTTATTTCCTGGAGTTGTTGAACCAGATCTTGAATTCTGTTCCCGTGCCCTTTCTAAGTTCAATAGAGCCATCCATCCCATCTGTTCCACAAGAATATCTGTTCGCTGGAGCCCCAGGAAATCAGTATTTCTAAAGCCGATTTCTTTGGGAATTAACCTACCATTATCGTCTATAGTCAGGATTGTTTGTAACGTATGTCTCGCTTACATACTTCTCGCTCGTATTATTCTCCACGCTTTTTTTGCAGGATTTTTTTCAGGCTTTTTCGGTTACTTACTTTCTCCATGATTCTTTATACTATGTGGAGCTTTTGTTCAATTTAGATTACTCACCGAACACAAAAATTATTTATACTACTACTAGGTAATAGGTTACCATATTCCTTTAAAATGGGGAAATAAAACATAGGGTGTAGGAGATTCAGGGAACCAATTTGAGTTTTGGAATGAGATCTTT
Organism: Methanosarcina sp. UBA5; assembly: GCF_002505485.1. GTDB lineage: Archaea > Halobacteriota > Methanosarcinia > Methanosarcinales > Methanosarcinaceae > Methanosarcina. Next base: position 23,113 of record NZ_DAVG01000015.1, read on the forward strand.
GTATAAGTAACCCAATCCTATCAGATTTCAAGCAGAGCTTGATAATTTATGAAGGTTTAGAAGTCCAAAATTCATGAGTCTTCATACAATTGGTATGATCCCTCCAGGAATTGCGTCCTGAAAATAAAAAGCACAAGAGAATATACTTCTCAATGTACTTTTACAGAAGTGAAAAATAGATGTTTGTTAAACGAAACAAAATTGTAGAACAGATCTGTGAAATCCCGGTTACACTTGGAGACATCTCCGAGAGCATTTTGGGGGGTATAAGCACACAAAACGGTCTGCTTCACAGGCTTGCCCTTCCTGAGGAGGGCGGTTCCGACTCGTATTACCTTTGTGAAGGCCTCTGCAGGCCTGTATTTCTAGAACCTGAACTTGTTTATCCGTATGTATCAGGAGCCTTTTCCGAGAAATTTGCATTTCGCCCTTCACCGTATTGTTTCATGCTGCCTTATGAATTGTCCGCTACGGAAAAAAAGAATGAATACAATGTAATTCCACCCGAAGAACTCAAGACAAGATTCCCTATGGCTTACGGGAGAATTCTGGAATTCAAAAGAAAGTTCCTCCACGATACCTCTCCCCTTAAGTCTGCAGACTATAACATAAAAGGCAGAAAATTTCTGGAATACTTTAATACTCCTAAGATTATTGCTACTGAAGGCTATCATCTGCAGGCTGCATATGATGCTGCAGGAAATCATGTATTTGAGAACGGATGCGGCATTGTCCTCAAGGATCCAAGCAGGTATGCCTATGTTACTGCAGTGCTTAACAGTTCGATTGCCAGGCTCTTTCCTTCAGTCTGTAAATCTAAAATGACGTACTCGAGCTACACAGCTCCTGCAGTGATGAAACGTTTCCCAATCGTGTTTCCTGATAACAGGCTAACCGAAGATCTCATAGAGACTGTTTCCAGTTATCTTGCGTTCCTTAACAGGGAAAAGTATGCAAGGGATTACGGAGTTCCAGACTGGCTTCGGGAACTTACAGCTTTCTACGAGCAGATTTCGAACCTTCTGATTCTGGATACTTACTTCATAAACGACCTTGATCCAGGGCTCCTGAATGCCCTTGAAGAAAATATCCACCCCTACGCAGGAGATATGGATTCCGAAGATAGTAATGATATTCTGAGCACACTGTATTATATAAAGCATCAGATTCTTGAGGCTTCAGGTTCTCAAAAATACAAATTTAATCTGGGACTTTCTGAAATTCTCAATTTCTCTCAGAGCAGTGGGGAATTCTAAGAATCCCTTTTAAATTTTTATCTCAAAGA
>NZ_DAVG01000093.1 GCF_002505485.1 Methanosarcina sp. UBA5
TTTCAGTGGAACTTTCCCTGACGTTGGAGAAGCTGAGAATGCAGCAACGGGTAGTTTTGGTTGTGGTACTCCAACAGTAGCCATGTAAATGTCGCCGTCTCCATAAGAACCATATTGCCATACTATATTGTTACCGTAAATAGCAGGATTGTATGCTGATCCTTTGGCGCTAATTTTCATTTTCTTATTAGTGGAAATATCGTACATGTAAATTCCATGATTTGTATCACCATCATCCTGTCCACCATCNNCTATCCTGTTACCATAGATAGCGGGATACCCCTGGTTATCTGGACTGCTGGTTATCTGAGTTTCTTTTTTAGTGGAAAGATCATACATGTAAACATCATCGCTTGTGTTAGGATCCTCCAAGCTTGCTAAACTATCATCCCAGACTATTTTGTTATCGTATATATGTGGATTATCTGCTGTTCCGGTGGTGCTTACCGAAGTTTCTTCTTTAGTAGAAAGGTCGTACATGTAGATATCACGGTAGCCTTCCTCATCCATTAAACCATAAATTATTTTGTTACCATAAATATCAGGAGCGTATGCGCTGTAGTAGACATTGTTGGTTATTTGAGTTTCCTTTTTAGTGGAAAGGTCATACATGTATATATCATAGTGATAATTATCATTCCCAGCGGCTGACCATACAATTTTATTCCCATACATTGCAGGATCAGATGCTGATCCACTGTTAGTTATTCGAGTTTCCTTTTTGGCAGAGAGATCATACATGTAGATATCATAGTCATAATCTCCATTTCGAGTATCTGACCATACTATCTTATCCCCGTAGATATCAGGACTTCCCCATACTTTCCCACTGTTGGTTATTCGAGTTTCTTTTTTAGTGGAGAGATCATACATGTGAATATCTGTTTTTCCATTGCGATCATCGACGTATACTATCCTGTTACCATAGATAGCAGGATAGGATGCGTGTCCACTTGTCGTTATTCTGGTTTCAGCAGTCTGAAGCGAAGCGCCTTTCTCAGTAGCTGCCAACGCTGTAGACGAAACATCATTGCCTTTTATGGTGGCGTTTCCGGTGTCATTCTGAGTAGCTGCTAATGTTGCAGGCAAAACGTAATTATCTTTGATAGTGACATTCCCGGTGGCATTCTCAGTAGCTGCTAATGCTGTAGATATCAAAAGCAAGATTAGAGCTATTGAGACAAAACTTATTTTACACAGAGTCTTTGTTTTATTCAATATTTCCCATCTCTAATTTTTTAGCTCAGGAGCTTTAACTCCATGAATTAAGTATTAAATGAGAACTTAACTTTTTTCTTTTGACTTATATATTTATAAAAGTTGAATTTATTAGACAACTGTATATAAGATCGACTTTATACAATTACAGATGCTTAGAAGTATTTACTGATGAGAAGAAAACTTTCACAATCTCAAGCATGCGCCGTCATAAACGATTTAATTATTCAAACACCCATAACTATGTGGTATAAATAAAATTTTTTAAAATTTTAAGGATTTATTTGACCGATCAAGTTTGTTTTATAGTCAGTATCCTTCTGGATGATGAGAGTGTGAGTACATTATAAACAGAACTACCTATACATTAATTGATAAAAATATATTTTTTCGCAAAAATATTTATATATTTAAATGATTATATAATTGTAGGCTTTTAAACAGTTGACTTTTTAGAATTGTATAAATAAAGAATGTTTAGTTTCAGTTTTTGTAACTTGCCGCTTCTTGATGTCCTAACTTAAACACATGAGATACTAAGTTCATATATGAGCTAGAATACCTCTTTAATAGACCATGTTCAAGAACTGAATATAGAAGACCTTGATTTTCTTGTTATATTTGTAGGCTTTTTTTGAACTACTGCTATTTTTTAGCATATACTCAAAGCTTATATTATTATTCTATAACATAAATTACATAATGTGACATATTGCCCAAAAGCTCTAAATACCTACTGACATCTTGCTCAATCCAGTAATTGTCCTGAAATTAGATAAACAACCTTACTTTTCCCCGGGGGAGACTTCACGTAAGAACAGAAAATCGTGCATGACTACATGATTTTTCACCCCCCAGTTAGATATGTTCGTTTGTAATGCTCCATCGTTGGGTTGGTCCTTAAAAGACAGGCATAAAAGGATTGCAAGATGGGGTTAGTCGATGATCTAATTATTTGCTTTCTCTATTAGATCGATACCAATAATTTAGAGCATCTCGATGAAGCCCAAGTGCTATTATGCTCATAACTATACTTACCACTAGCAAAAAGGGTGGATTCAGTATGGCGCTTGAAACTAATCCTGCTATCAGGAAATAGGCATGAAATCCGAGAGGTACAAGAAAGACAAATGCAGCCTGGGACCGGACCGAGACTTCCGGGCGTAATACCAAAATCAATAGCAGAGCACTTCCTAAGACTGCAATGATAGTAGCATAATGTATCAGGTCATTGGGGATGTTGGTAATGAGCTCATTGGTAATGAGCACGCCTGTTGTGCCGCAGATTATAGCTCCTGCAGGGGAGAACCAGCGCCCCCAGAAACCAGGTAGCTTTGATAACAATCGAAGGCTTGCTGAAAATGAGAACACAACCCAGAACCATGCCCAGAAGTTGTTGTAAGGAACACCGAAGTACTGATGTTCAAAACCTTTTCCCCAATCCCACATACCCAGCCGGATGGCTATTGCATCCATGGAAAGGTCGATATTCAGGGCCATCAGCCCATCGAGCACCGGTCGTGCCCATTCTGGAAGGTTGGTTTTATCGGAAAATGAGCGAACGCTATAGATAATAGCTCCCCAGGCCACCCCAACGACCACAGGGACAGGCCCAAGCATTACCAGAAAGCGTCCGTATTCGTAGGCATCGAGCTGCTGGATTGTAGCCCATTCCAGCAGCAAGCCGAAGAGCACCCCGGCAAGAAGTTGCCAGGCTACCCAAGAGCCTCGTTGCCATGCATCTTGCAGACAGGCCATAAAGAGCACTAAAACCAGAATCTCGAAGGCGAGAAAGTATAGATTTAGCAAGGGCATGAGCATCAAATACTAAATAACGGCTTAAAAAACTTGCGAAAATGTTTGATAACATAATTCTTCGTATATGGAATAATTACATCTTGAGTTGGTTGCAAGTGCGGATTATTGAATGGAGATAGGAACCGATATCCAACAGCTAAATCTTGCTACTTACGCAATAGGGTAGTTCTATATTGACCTGGCTGGACAACTCTCGGATATTTAAAGAAATTTTCAGAGAGTTGGCATATGAAACGATGACAGTCTTTGAGAGAAGCTTACAGCTAAATTTTATTGCTGAGCCATGGTTTTCTTACGGTAGTTGAAAAATGATTGTAATGTGCTTAAAATGCTTTTCATTTTAGGCACTGATTATAGAGAATTAAGAGGAAAAAAGGAATATTAAGGCTCATTTTTAGTGACCAAAAAACACTATTTCAAAAAGAGGCACATTGCCTAAGAGCTCTAAATATTTACTGACATTTGCTCAATCCAGTAGTGTTCTGAAGTTAGATAAACAACCTTACTTTTCCCCAAGGGAGACTTCTGTGTTAATGGCAGTAGAAGTAATTTATTTCCTCCAAGAAAAATCCGAGCAAAGAGTTTTAATTTTCACTCCTTGCTCCAGCTTTAATCATGAATTTATTCCAAAACCTGTTTTCTTCTAAATCATAGAATTTTCTCAGGATCACTTTCCATGATCAGATACTCAGTTTACTGTTCCAGATACGAGATCCATAAATCAAGTTTTGAATTTCAGGATAAGCTCGTTAATTAACCATCTTTTAATATAATAAATTCAATATAAAATTATATAGGGGCATGGGTTTTTACTATTTTTTAGAAAGCATGTGGATTAGAAGGAGATAGAGAATAGAAGAAGGGAGGTATTATGGAAAAGGACTACGATATTATAATTATCGGGACTGGAACCGCTGGCAGAATTTTTGCGGATAAAGTAGCACATTCAGGATTAAAGATAGCTATTATTGATTCGGGAAAATATGGTGGAATCTCACCTCCCAGAGGCTGTGATACAAAAAAGATGTTTACATATCTCGCCGAGGTCACTGACTGGACTAATCGACTGATAGGGAAGGGTGTGGGAATACAAGATCCTTTAAAAATTGACTGGCCTTCGCTTCTCGAGTTTAAGAGGGCAGTTACGGAAGAATGTCCTGGAAGAATTGAGAACCATTTTATTGAGATTGGAATCGATACATACCACGGGAAAGCTTATTTTGAAAATCCAAACACAGTAATTGTTGGAGAAGACAAACTTAAAGGAGAATATATCTTTCTTGCTACAGGTTCAAAGCCGAGAAAACTCAACATTCCCGGAGAAGAGTATATTACCACAAGTGAAGAGTTCATGAATATTGAAAAGCTTCCTGAAAGAATTATCTTCATCGGAGGCGGTCATATCTCCCTGGAATTCGCTCATGTTGCACGGAGGACTGGGGCAGAGGTTACAATTCTGCACAGAAGTGAAAGGCTCCTGAGGCACTCTGATGCTGATATGGTGAATTTGCTTATAAAAGCAACCGAAGCCGCAGGAATTAAGATTCTTATAAATAAACCGGTAGCCTCGATAGAAAAGGACGCAAATGGCTTTCTGGTCAGGACTGGGTCTGGGTCCGAAACCGAGTCAGAAACCCAGAATTTCCGCGCGGATATGGTAATGCATGGGGCAGGACGCATCCCGAATACAGAGGATCTACATCTTGAGAAAGCCGGGATTAAGATTGAAAAGGGAGCTATTGCAGTCGATAATTACATGAGAACCTCAAAACTTCGAGTCTATGCAGGTGGAGATTGCGTATCAGAAGGTATGAAACTTACTCCTGTAGCAGCTCTTCAAGGAGAAGTTGCAGCAGCTAACATCCTTAATGAAAATAGTGTCGAGGTGAACTATACAGGTATTCCAAACGCAGTTCATACAATTCCTGTCCTGGCTTCAGTAGGAACCAGTACCGTTAAAGATAACAAAAAGTATAAGGTAATATTCCGGGACAGAAGCAACTGGTATACAACCCGGAAAGCAGGAATGGAATTTGCAGCTTCAAAGGTAATTATTGATGAAGCAAACGACCGTATAACGGGAGCTTATATTCTGGGTCCGGATGCCGGAGAAGCTATCAATATTTTCGCTGCGGTAGTGAGGCTTGGACTCAAGGCATCGGACATAAAAAAACTGGTTTTTACCTATCCAACTACGTTTTCAGATATTCGATATATGCTGTAAATATTTCAGCAGAATTGCAGCATTTGTATTACGTCCTGTCCTGAGTGAATCCTATATAAAGAAACTGCTTATGGCGCTTTTAATATCGGATGAAATGTTGATCTCTGGAAATATCCATAACATATTGCGCGGACAAATTAGATATAAGCAGCGAGGAACGAGCAAGGCTTGGAGTACCTCCCGGACTCGCCTCGATAATTGTTTATTTCGTCGTTCATTCGGATAACTTACCCTAGATGAAAGTGGAGCAATTATTCGATGTCTTATATCTCCAATCTTCTCTTAGCGTTCGGGCTTGCAACGGATGCATTTGCAGTTTCAATCTCTGGAGGCGCTACGATAAATCCTTTTAGGATCAGTGATGCTCTCAAATTTGCTGTTTTTTTCGGGGGCTTTCAAGCTTTAATGGTAGTACTGGGCTGGTTTGGAGGAAGTGCAATGAGCGGCTTCGTTTCCGAATATGCTTCATGGATTGCCTCTGGACTTCTGGTTTTTATCGGAGCCAGAATGATTTATAGGAACCTGCGTGGAAGCAAGCAAAGAAAGATAGAATCATTAAGTTATTCTGTGCTTTTTGCACTCGCAGTTGCAACAAGTATAGACGCCCTTATTGTAGGAATAAGCTTCGCTTTTCTAAAATCATCCATTCTTGAGCCTGCAATTATTATAGGGCTTGTAACCTTTTTTATGTCTCTGTTTGGAGCATTTCTTGGACGCAAAATGGGTCACTTTTTCGAGCACGAAGCCAAACTTATTGGTGGTGTGATACTTATCGGGCTTGGGATCAGCTTATTGTTCTTGAGCAGTTGACCTTAACTTTTTGAGCTATCCGACAAATACAAAAATTACAATGCAGGGTATGTTCCGTAATGACAAAAAGAAAAACCTGACATGACTGCGAGATCTCTGATGACATTATTGTTTATGGTAGGCAAATTAGAAACTCTGTTTCCAAATAAATATTAGCCGACGAAAACTATTCTAAATTGGGGTTATTTAATATAACATTCTGTATATATTATTCTTGGGGAGGCATAAATGTCGGGTATAAACACTGATGAATTTATGTCAATTTCTTTTGATTTTCAGAAAATAGCCTTGATCCTTGTCATAATAGGTTTTGTCATAATGAGAACAGGTAAATTAAGTAAAGGAAAATTACACAGACACGATATAATATCCACATTAGGATATTTGCTAGTAGTCTTATCTGTTCCATATATGATTAATTTTACATACGATGCCATAATCTCAAAAGCCATTTCTCCTGTAATTTTAATTCATTCTTTAATAGGAATTGTGGTTTTAATCCTGGGATTTATAGTTGTGATTAACAGGCGAGGCTGGAAAATCAAAAGAAGATGGAAAACTAAAGCGAACATGCAAATTCTTTTAGTTTTATGGTTGATAAATTTCATACTAGGGACATATATGGTCTTATTTACTTAATAATGACTTATGCTTTTGGACTAAAAAGCAGCATTAAATCCATAGCAGCTAATCCTTAACTGAATAAATCTCAATAATTCTACGGAAGTTTCACATACTTGATTTTATCCTTCAAATGCATAAGTCCCACACTTTCCTAAAGGTTCTGATGAACTGTAAAAAGATTCTACCTGACGAAGGTAAAGGCTATGACCCGACATATTGTTCTTGGAAATCATTCCTTGCTTATAAATATAGATAAATGGTTCCAGGTAAGAGATATTTATTTTCCACATGTTGGAATGGAGAACCATGTAAGGGGACATGCTCACAGGATCGGAGTTTATACCGACAGAAGGCTTTCCTGGATCAATGAAGAAAACTGGGAGAGAAAACCTGCGTACAAGAAAAATACTCTTGTCTCCGAAAATCGGGCCGTTAATAGGGAGCTCGGAGTTGAACTTCTTCTGGAAGAAAGTGTCTGCTGTAAAGACAATATTTTTCTCCGGAAAATAACTGTTAAAAACCTGCAGGACAGGCCGAGAGAAGTCGGACTGTTCTTCAATCAAGACTTTCACCTTTGTGGAGACGGCATAGGGGACACTGCAGTATATCAGATGGACCATAACGTAATTGTTCACTACAAACGAGCAAGGTACTTCCTGATTGGCATTCTCAAGTCAAATCGAAAAGACGAGATAGCTTCCGATATTGATGATTATGCCATAGGTTATTCTGAGAACGAGGGGTTAAAAGGTACATATGTGGATGCCGAAGACGGAGTTCTCTCAAAGAATCCAGTAGCTCACGGATCTATAGATTCAACTGTGGGAGTTAGCCTTCAGCTTCAGGGTAACGGCACAGAAACTATCTACTACTACCTGACCGCCGGGAAAAATTTTAAAGATGTCTATGAACTCAATGACCTTGTTATGGAAAAGGGGCCTGAAAGCCTTCTGAAGCACACGGAAGACTATCAAAGAGAGTGGGTCAGTCGTCAAACGATTGATCTATCAGGACTTGAGCCCCGGCTTGTGGATTTGTATAAGCGATCTCTCCTTACGATAAAGACCCAGGCAGATATACATGGAGCTATAATAGCGGCAAATGACTCTGATAATATTCAGTTTAATCACGATACCTATAGCTATATGTGGCCCAGAGATGGAGCACTTCAGAGATGGAGCACTTGTATCAATTGCCATAATTAATGCAGGTTTCCCTTAACTTACCAAACCTTTTTTCAGATTTTGTAAAAATGTAATCTGGTGGGCTGGCTGCTTATTGCACAAATATAATCCTGACGGCACTCTAGGAAGCAGCTGGCATCCCTGGGTTGAGTATGGAGAAACTTCGCTTCCTATTCAGGAAGACGAGACTGCTCTTGTTATCCACGCCCTGTTGAAGTATTATGAAGCTACCGGAGATATTGAGTTTGTAAAGGAAGTCTATGAGCCCCTTGTAAAAGATGCTGTTTTTTTATGAATGAATATAAGTATCCAAATGATGTGCCGGTTGAGAGTTACGATCTCTGGGAAGAGCGGAGAGGGATTTTTACTTTCACCGCATCTGCTGTCTACAGAGAACTTCTCTCAGGAGAAAAACTCGGCCGTCTGGTAGGAGACGAGAAATTACCTCATCTATGCAGACTACGCTATTCAAAGTTGAAAAAGGCAGTATTAAGAGAGCTTTATGATTCTGAAAGGGGCGTTTTTTTAAGGGGTATTAGCTATACAAATCACAATATAAAAAACAAGAATATAGATCGGACTGTAGACAGTAGCTTGTATGGAATCTTCGAGTTCAATTTACTCCCAGCAAATGAACCTAGAGTAGTGAGGACAATGAGAAACCTTGAGGAAAAACTCTGGGTTCCGGGAAAAGGCGGGCTGGGAAGATATGAAAATGATCTATATCATCGTCAAGAAGGCAGGCTCAACAGTAATCCGTGGCTTATATGTACTCTGTTGCTTGCGAAATGGTATATTGCAAGAGCAAAAGAGATTAAGGACTTAGAAAAGGCTCTAGAATTGATCAACTGGGTTGCAGACAGTTCCCTTGAAACAGGAATTATGCCTGAGCAGGTAGACTCTCTTACAGGAGAATCACTCTCTGTCGCACCTCTTACCTGGAGCCATGCTGAATTTGTGGATACAGTCATTCGGTATCAGAAAAAGAAAACACAGTTAAGAGTTAAAGAGGAAAGTTGAACGTCTGTAATTGTAGTAAAGATTATTTTAGGTTTCTCGAATATTCTTTATAAGAAGTAAAGTCTGAAATGGGGGGAGCAGTGTGCAGGAAAGGGAATCAAAAGAACAAAAGTTTGAATGTTCGGTTTGTCATATGACTTTTGCAACAAGAGCTGAATATGAAAAGCATATGAGAGAAAAGCATAACAGATAAAACGATTTTTACATTAAGTTTTAGAGATAGTTATGTAGAAATAAGGGTTTAAATAGAATTTAGGATAACGCACTTAGTTATTTGGAGAAATATTGCATTGCGGTGTACAGAGAAAGGAATAAAGTTTGTCTGAAGCAAGGAGGCAAAAACCCGAGATTATAGAGAAAGGTGTTGTCGACAGAGAGAAGGGGAACTCGGTCTATGCTGGTGCACTCTATTCAAGTAATAAGTTCTCGCCAGAGCTATCATATTATGTAATTCCTAAGGTTCCAGGTTCTCTTATGATTCCAGGTAAGCTTTGTTATTGATGTTTCAGCCCAACCGCATAAGTTATAGCTTTTTCGAAAACTGAAAAACCTTTTATTATCTAAGCCCAAAATATAAAACGAATGTTTTTTATAAATATTATTTTTGGGGGATATAATGAATACGAGTGAAAATGATAAAGTTCCGTATACTCTAGGAAGTATCAAAAAATGTATGTGTCCAAAGTGTCCTGTCCAAGCTGACAGCAAATGTGCAATGGATAAACTTGATGATTTAGTAAAGGGATTGGAAAGTGCACGGGAAGGAGACGTTCCGGAACCTCAAAGCGTTCCTGGAATATATTGTTCGACAGGTAAAGCTACCTGCAAGGATCTTAATCCTGACCAACAATGCATTTGCTACACCTGTGCAGTCTGGAAAGAGTATAATCTCGGAGAAGGAGTACCATCCATGTACTTTTGCCAGAACGGTAAAGCAACTTGATTTTGAGCCCAGAAGATAAAAAGATGATATCTGGAAGTCATAGCAATTAGCAACAATGAATTCGAGTAAATGAGAGAAGCTAATAGGATCTATGTTATCTTAAGCAGTTAACCTCTTTCGATATGACAATTGCCAGGGTTTTGTCTGTATCTTTGAGGAGAGAAGACTGAAAATTAAACTTTTTATCCTCACCTGAAACTGCTGTCCCTGTTCTCTTTCTCTTCTGGTTCAACTCAGTTCCTGAAGTCCGGTTCCAGATGTATTTTTTGATTTCAAATCCAAAAACATTAAGAATCTTGACAGTTTCAGAGAGAACTCCCCTGAAAATTCATCACCTTCAATTACAGTCAGCTTCATGCCAAGAGGATCTATACCACTATATAAGAAGGGGTACTGTATGTCTCAGAAAACAACTGAAAAGGATTATCTGACGATGGGTGACGTTGTATTGGATGATAAAACAGTACTTGTAAGAGTGGACTTTAATTCACCCATGGATGATAATGGAAACATCCTGGACGATAGAAAAATCAAGAGTCATTTGCCTACGTTGCGGTCCTTGGAGCACTCAAAAGTAGTTCTGATGTCTCATCAGGGTCGACCCGGAGATATGGACTATACCACCCTGGAAGCTCATGCAAAGTTAGTAACAGAGCTTTTAGGTCGAGAAGTAACCTACGAGGATGACTTATTCAGCTCCTGCGCAAGGAATGCTATAAAATCCCTTGCCCAGGGAGAGATCCTGCTCCTTGAGAATACACGCTTCAATGCCGAAGAGATTATGAACCGTGCTCCTGAGGAACAGGCTAAAAGCCAGATGGTCAAGAAGTTGTATCCACTGTTTGATTTCTTTATAAACGACGCTTTTTCAGTTTCTCACAGATCTCAGTGTTCTGTGGTAGGATTTACAGAGGTTTTGCCTAGCGTTGCTGGCATCCTCATGGACAAAGAAATTACAGGCTTAGATAAAGCCTTGAAGTGTCATGAGCATCCAGCAATCTTCGTGTTGGGAGGAGCAAAAGCCAACGACTCCATAAAGGCGATTTCTAATATTCTCAAGCGAGGCGGTGCTGATAAGATCCTTACCACCGGAGTAGTAGCTACGGTATTTATAATAGCAGAGGGCATCGATGTAGGCGAAGTCAACAGGAAATTCATTGAAGATGAGAAATATATGGACCAGATTCCGATTGCTTCCAAGCTACTCAAGGAGTATTCGGGTAAGATAGTCGTACCTCAGGATGTAGCGCTAAACAATGGTGGAGAACGCCAGGAAGTGAAAGTTGACAAGATAAAAGGAAATCTTCCAATAGCTGATATTGGACGGAAGACCATTGAAAATTATTCCAAGTACCTTAAGGACGCAAAGTTATGCGTTTTTCACGGTCCAACTGGTATTTTCGAGCTAGATAAGTTCAGGCTTGGCACAGATGAACTTCTTAAGGCTACAACTCAAGCAAACTACTCTGTTGCAGGAGGAGGACATACCTTAGATGCCATTGATCAACTTGGTCTAGAATCAAAGTTTTCCCACATAAGCCTTGGTGGAGGTGCAAGCATAACGTATCTATCTGGTGAGCCCTTGCCAGGAATCAAGGCTCTAAAAAATTATGCATCCAGATCCCATAATGGTTAAAAGGTCTATACAAGCTGTCTTATATGGTTTGAATTTTTAAAACCCATAAATGTCAGTAGATATCTCCTTATATATATTTAAATTTAAATTCATACTTATTTCAGGTATATTTTGAATCAAATTTTTCTTTTTCATGTATTTTTTTCATTTGTATTCGGTTAAGATACGATCTATATGAAATGTGTTACTTTTGTTGCCATCTCTGTACAACATATAAATGTAAATCGAGATACATAGACGATTACAGTATTTATTTTAACGTTAACATATTCCTTAACCGAATACAAATGTATATTTTTCATATATTCCTCATATATTCGTCACTTGTCAATTGTAGGCACAATTTAGCAGTTTGAAATTTTATGTCATTCTTTTCTCAACTGTGTAAACCAAAACCATATTTCCTCAAAGAAGTCCTTGATAACTACTTTTTAGACAATTAACCGATGCAAAAGGCTTTGTATTCTACGACATTCTATTCTTTAAATCCAATGCAAATAGCTTAGGGTTTACGCAATGAACTGAAAACAATAGCATGAAATCGCCAAATGTCTAAATTATTGTATTTGTGACAGGTCTGCCGATATTTTACTCCTCAGAAACGTAAGTCCTGATCTGAAAATATTGAATTTTATTTAAAGGGGGTTTAAATCAGGGGATGACAAGGCAGAACCTTTTCAATGTGTTTGGGGGAGAGTCAAGCGTTATAAGGTGTGGATATTGCAACTGAGTGTTGGATATTGCAACTAGCTGTGCATATTGAATAAGACTTGAATAGATAAAAAGAAAGACTTGAATGGATAAAACTTGATAATGTAGCTCGCTTGTCCTGCATAGTCATTCATGCTGAATGTATATGTAGAGAACCATTATCAAGAGTTAAAGCACCTCAATGGGGGAGTTGTCGCAAATATATGGCAGTTTTTGGTCTTGAAGACACCAGGAAAAATCTAAGCTGGCGACTGCTGTTGAAACAGACGAAATAGAGGAAACATATAGAGAAAACGTATCCTACATAGATCGAACTTGCAAAATTTCAGGGGAATGAAATTCCAAACATAAAAAATTAAACAAACGGGGCAGGATAATAATGGCTAAAGCAAAAATTGCGGTAAATGGTTATGGAACTATAGGAAAAAGGGTTGCAGACGCCGTTGAGGCTCAGGACGATATGGAAGTTATTGGAGTATCCAAGACAAAACCGAATTATGAGGCTGCAGTGGCACATCAGCTAGGATATGACATATACGCTCCTGCTGAGAGTATTGAAGCCTTTGAGAAAGAAGGAATGCCGGCAGCCGGAACCATTGAAGAGATGCTAGAAAAGTCTGACCTGGTCGTGGACTGCACTCCAGGGGGAGTTGGGGAAAAAAATAAGCCTATGTATGAGAAAATCGGGATAAAGGCAATTTGGCAGGGCGGCGAGAGTCACACCATTTCGGATTTTTCCTTTAATGCTGAGAGTAATTACGAACAGGCTGTAGGTCGTGACTTGGTGAGGGTTGTTTCCTGCAACACCACAGCACTTTGTAGGGCTATTTCACCTATAGACAGAGAACTCGGAGTAAATAAGGTGAGGGCAAGTCTCGCAAGAAGAGCAGTCGATCCCAACGATGTTAAAAAGGGACCTGTTGATGCAATCGTACTTAATCCGGTTAAACTTCCGTCTCACCACGGACCGGACGTAAGGAGCGTGCTTCCGCATATTAATATAACGACTGCAGCTATAAAAGTCCCAACGACTCTTATGCATGTGCACACTGTAAATATGGAAGTCAATAAGGATTGCACTGCAGAAGACGTTAAGAATATCTTTGGTTCTCAATCCAGGATCCGTTTAGTAGCGCAGGGGATTACGTCAACAGCCGAAATAATTGAAGTTGCCAGAGATATTGGACGCCCCAGACATGATATGTGGGAGCTCTGTATCTGGCCTGAATCCATTACAGTGACTGAGAAAGAGCTTTACTTCTTCCATGCTGTCCATCAAGAATCTATTGTAGTTCCAGAAAATGTGGATGCTATCAGAGCAATGATGGAATTGGAAAGTGACGGCTCAAAATCTATCGAGAAAACAAACAAAGCTATTGGACTATATAATAAATAAGGATGCGTGGACAAAGTCTCTATGGAGGCTCAAGTTTTTGAGGACTCTGAGCATCCAGTTTGAATATCAGGAATAGGCTTTGTAGAAAACTATCTAAACCAGCCTCAAGAGGCTGAAATTAAAATACGTAAAACGAGCTTCTTATATCATTCAGTTCAAATAAATGGAGACTAGTTATTGAGGTTTTCTACGAAGCCAAAAAAACATATTCTTTTCTTTAATATTCTGACTAAGCTCTGTGAACTTAAAAAATCAAGAGCTAATGCTTCGATTCCAATTACGGAAATAAAACTGGATTTTAAATTAGCATTGATCAATGGTTTTTCCATGAAGGAAATATAGATGGACACAATAAACGCTAATTGAAACCATCTGTGTTCATCTGTATTTATCCGTGGTTTATTGAGGATAATATGGAATCGATGCACTAAATGCGAGATATCTTTCAAAGAAATCGTTTAAAGGCCAGAAATGACTCTTTTACTTTTTCCGTCACCTATAACTTATATTCAATGAATTTAAATAATATTAAAGCTTTATTTATTAAATGCGGGAGTAAAAGGCAATTCTTGAGGTGGCAGATTAAAGGAATAATTTTACGTAACAGCGGAAAGGTTAATTTTACAAAATGATGGCTGAAAAGCGTTTAGGAATTGTTTGCAAATTTAAATATTTACATTGTATTCCTTTTATAGTCCGAGATATCGTCTTAAAAAGCTTTGAGCTCGATTTTGGTTAATGTTTATTCGATAAAGTACTGTATTCAGGTTTTACGCAAAAACAAGATATTTCCAGCCATTTCGGACTTGTCAGGAGTAGTTACTCAAGTTAGGATGGGAGCATGAGATTAACAAAATCTATTTGCCCAGAATGCAAAAGAATAATTGAAGCTTCGATCTTCGAGGAAAATGGGAAAATAGTAATTGGAAAAGAATGTCCTGATCATGGGAATTTCAGGGACGTCTATTGGTCAGATGCTGAACTCTACAGAAAGTTCGAAAGGTACTCATATACAGGAACAGGAATTTCAAACTTCCAGAGCTCCAGTTTCTTGAATTGCCCTTTTGGTTGCGGGATCTGTCAAGATCATGAATCAGGGACTTTGCTTGCAAACATAGATATCACTAATAGATGCAACCTTAGATGCCCTGTCTGTTTTGCAAACGCAAGAGTAAAGGGCGTCGTTTTCGAACCAAGCTTCGAAGAAATCCGGAAGATGATGGAAACACTTAGAAACGAGAAACCTGTTCCTTGCTCAGCTATTCAGTTTTCAGGCGGAGAGCCGACAGTAAGAGATGATCTTCCAGAGATAATTGAAATGGCCCAAAAGCTGGGGTTTGCGCAAATCCAGGTAGCAAGTAATGGGATTCGCCTTGCGAATAGCCCTGAATACTGCAAAAAGTTAAAAGATACTACATTGCGTACTATTTATCTTGCTTTTGATGGGGTCACTCCAGATCCTTATATCGAAACCAGGGGTTTTAATGCCCTGCCTTTGAAGAAAAAGGCTATTGAAAATTGCAGGATTTGCGGGCCTGAAAGTATTGTGCTTGTCCCAACTCTTGCAAAAGGTGTAAATGACTTCCAAATAGGGGGGATCATCCGTTATGCAGCCGAAAATCTTGACATTGTAAAGGGAGTAAATTTCCAGCCTATTGCATTTACAGGAAGAATAGATAAGTCTCAGAGAGAACAGAAGAGAATTACCATACCCGACGTCATAAAGCTTGCAGAAGAACAGACTAACGGAGAGATTCCCCGTAACGCCTGGTACCCGGTATCTTTTGTGGTTCCTATAAGCCGTTTCCTATCGGCTGTGAGAAAAGTTCCTATTCCGGAGTTGACAGTTCATCCACACTGCGGTGCTGGAACCTACATTTTCTTTGAAGAAGGACACTTTATCCCAATTACAAATTTTCTTGATGTGGAAGGTTTTACTGAATTCCTGACGGAAATAATTCCTGAGATGAATGGAAAAGTTAGTAGAGTTCTGACCCTTTCAAAGGTTTTAAGGCAAGTACCAAGGTACATTGACGAGAAGAAGGGACCTAAATCCATAAATGTAGTCCAGATGATCCTCGGCGTTCTTAAAAAAGGTGACATGGAAAATACATCTCGTTTTCATAGAAACACACTATTCATCGGAACAATGCATTTCCAGGATCTATATAACATAGACCTCGAAAGAGTCAAAAAGTGTGGGGTACATTATGCCATACCAGATGGTAGAATAATTCCTTTCTGCACATATAACATATTTCATAGAGACTCCGTTGAATCAAAGTTCTCTGTGCCTTATGTACAAGAGAGTAAACCTGAACAAGAATAACAGATTTAAAATAACTGAACAAGAATAATAGAGTTAAAATAGATTTAGGGAGACCAAAAAAGTTTAGTTACTTCCAACATAGAAGAATTGTTACTGAAATTGCTGAATAAAAACTGCTTCTTTTACTCATTTTAAGTTATCTCTAAACTTAGAACTTATCCTAAAAGTAAGTAAGAGCGTGTTTTAATCTTACAATAAGTCTATAATATCTTAGTATCATCAGATATCTGGCATTATCCAGATTGCATATGTGGCTAATTGTAAAAGTTACAGTTCGTCACAGCATTTCAGGATAGGCTCTAAATCAGAAGGATGGGGAATAATATGACATGGAAATATCGTGGGGAATTATTTGTCCGACATAGAAATAATCCGATACTCACCGTTGATTACTGGCCGTATGAAGTCAGTTCGGTGTTTAACCCTGCAGCGATTATGGTTGACAATACAACTGTATTACTGGTAAGGGTTGAAGACCACAGAGGTTTTTCTCATCTTACGGTAGCTAGAAGTAAGAATGGAATTGACAATTGGGAAATTGATCCCAAACCAACCTTTACCTCGGACCCAACATACCATTCTGAAGAGATATATGGTATTGAAGATCCGCGGATAACTTATATTGATGAGATGGGAAAATGGGCTATAGCATATACGGCTTATTCAGATTCTGGTCCATTAACGTCGCTTGCCTATACAGAAGATTTCGATAATTTTGAGCGAATAGGACCGATCATGCCGCCTGAAAATAAGGATGCTGCTATTTTTCCTGCAAGATTTAATGGCACATGGGCGATGTTACACAGGCCAGTATCTAATATTGTGGGTGCAAAGGCAAATATATGGATATCTTTTTCGCCTGATATGAAATACTGGGGAGAACATGAAGTTCTTCTGTACGCTAGAGAAGGGGGATGGTGGGATGCCCGTAAGATTGGATTATCCACTCCGCCAATGAAAACATCTGACGGATGGTTAATTATGTATTACGGGGTACGTCAGACAACATCTAAAAGGAGCTATCGGCTCGGACTTGCTCTTCTTGACCTTGAAGATCCTACAAAAGTGCTCCACAGGTCAGAAGGCTGGATTTTCGGGCCTCGTGAAATGTATGAGCGGACTGGAGACGTAAATGATGTTGTTTTCCCATGTGGATGGATCCTTGTGGGCGATGAACTCCACATTTATTATGGAAGCGCAGATATGTCTGTAGCAATGGCCAGTGCCAAAATGAGCGATATTATGCAGTATATCCGTGAGTGT
>NZ_DAVG01000057.1 GCF_002505485.1 Methanosarcina sp. UBA5
GCCTTTGAGCCCGAAAGGCGGGAGTTTCCTGTGGCTTGAGAGAATGGCAGCATTCATGTCTTTCAGGAACCTAAGCTTCCTGACAACCCCATTTCCACCTCGGAATTTGCCGTCTCCGCCGCTTCCTTGCCGGATGGAAAATTCCTCGAGTAAAACCGGAAACCTCGTTTCAAGGATTTCAGGGTCGGTAATTCTAGAGTTGGTCATGTGTGTGTGCACAGCATCCGTTCCTGAAAAGCCCGGGCCTGCCCCAGAACCTCCACAAATAGTCTCATAGTACTGGAAATCAGCATTTCCGAAGGTGAAATTATTCATCGTACCCTGAGAAGCCGCAAGCGTGCCAAGAGCTCCGAAAAGGGCATCAACAATGTACTGCGAGGTTTCAACATTACCTGCAACAACAGCAGCAGGAGGCTCAGGTCTAAGCAGGGAACCTTTTGGAATTATAATCTCAAGCGGTCTCAGGCAGCCTGCGTTCAGTGGAATGTCGCTTTTAACAAGCGTCCTGAAAGCATAGAGAACAGCCGCTATGCAAACCGAAGCAGGAGCATTGAAATTCGTTGAGAGCTGCGGAGAAGTACCTGTAAAATCGATTATGGCACACCTGTTTTTGCGGTCAATAGTAACCTTCAACTTGATTGCATTCCCATCATCTAGTGAATACGTGAATTCCCCGTTTGCAAGCCTGTCAATAACCCTTCTGACCTCTTCCTCGGCATTATCCTGCACATGTCCCATGTAAGCTTCAACCGTTTCAAGGGAAAATTCTTCTACCATCCTGCGCAGTTCGGATAAGCCTTTTTCATTTGCCGCAATCTGGGCTCTAAGATCTGCAATATTCTGGTCAGGGTTTCTGGCAGGGTATTTTCCCGAGCCGAGCCAGGTTTTTAGCCTTTCTTCACAGAAGCGGCCCTGTTTTACGATTTTCATTCCCTCGCTCAGCACCCCTTCTTCCTCAATGTTCCTGCTGTTCGGAGGCATGGATCCGGGGCTGATCCCTCCGACATCGGCATGATGACCTCTGGAAGCCAGATAGAACAGGACTTCCCCGCAACTTCCAAACATCGGGGTGATAACTGTAATATCAGGGAGATGGGTTCCTCCGTGGTATGGGGAATTGATCAAATAAACGTCCCCTGCACGCGTCTCCTGTAATTGCATCCTGATAAGGGACTTTACGCATTCTCCCATTGAGCCCAAATGCACAGGGATATGAGGGGCATTTGCTACCAGGTTCCCCTGACTGTCAAAAAGGGCACATGAGAAGTCCAGCCTCTCCTTTATATTTACCGAGTGAGCTGTGTTCTGCAGGGTAAAACCCATCTGCTCGGCAACTGACATGAATCTATTATTGAAAATCTCGAGCATTACAGGATCAACATCAGTTCCTATAGCTGTACGGATCGAGAGTGGGACTTCCCTTTTAAGGAAAAGGTGGTTACGTTCAGTAACTATGCCTTTCCAGTTCGGTTCGAGCACGATGGTCGTGTTTTTCTCAATAAGCACCGCGGGCCCGCTTATGCAGGTTCCGGGCTTGAACTCGTCCCTCTGAAAAACCGGAGTCAAATGAAACTCCCCATTGCTGTACATCTGTATCTCAGCGACAGGAGAGAAAATAGAATTCTCTTCCTTTTCCAGCAAAGGGTCGAGAACCCTTTCATTAATTCCAATAGTTTCCACGGAAACAGCTTCAACAACCATAGCTTTACCTTTCATTACGAACCCGAAGCGTTTCCTGTGAGCTTCCTCAAAGCCCTTTCTGAGACTATCCATGTCCGAAAAATCAATCACAAGCTGCGTATCCGAGCCTGAATAACACATATGAACCTTGTAGAGCGCGGTAATTTGATTTTCCTGTACTCCCTGTTCACTCATTAGCAGTCGGCCTTCGTTCTCAAGTCCAGTAAATACCGTTTTCAAATTTTCTATCAATGGATCTGAGAGCTCGCTGCCTATATAGCGCTCTCTTATCAGTCTCTGGTCTGCAAGTCCCATGCCATATGCCGAAAGCACGCCTGCATACGGATGAATGAAAATGCTTTTAATTCCAAGGCTGTCTGCAACCCTGCAAGCGTGCTGGGCGGCAGCTCCTCCGAAACAGCAGAGGGTATATTCTTTTATGTTGTATCCTCTCTGAACCGAAATTTTCTTGATGGCATTTGCCATATTCTCAACCGCAACCGAAAGAAATCCCTCGGCTACCTGTTCTGGTGTCCGGATATTGCCTTCGTTTTTGCCACCTTCGTTTTTGCCTTCTCCTGAAACCTTTTCTGCAAGCTCTTCGAATTTCCTGCGCACCAGTTCGGAGTCAAGGGACTGGTTGGCATTGGGTCCAAAGATTTTTGGGAAAAACTCAGGCTGCAATTTTCCAAGCATGACATTGCAGTCGGTAACCGTAAGCGGTCCACCTTTTCGATAACACGTCGGTCCAGGATCCGAGCCTGCCGAATCCGGGCCTACCCTGAACCTGCCTCCCTCATAGTGAAGTATGGAACCTCCACCTGCTGCAACCGTATGAATACGCATCATAGGCGAACACAGCCTTACCCCTGCAATCTCGGTTTCCAGACTTCGCTCGTATTCCCCGCTGTACTGGGCTACATCCGTAGATGTTCCCCCCATATCGAAAGTGATTATTTTTCTTGCCCCTGCCATTTCCGAGGTTGCAACTGCTCCAACGATCCCACCGGCAGGACCGGACAGGATACAGTCCTTTCCCTGAAAAGTTTCCGCATCCTTAAGCCCCCCGCTGGACTGCATGAACATAAGCCTGGGACTTCTTTTAACTTCGTTTTCTCTTCCTTCCCGGCTATCTTTTTCTGTCCTGTCTTCGCTGTCTTTTTCTGTTTTATCCCCGCTGTCAGTTTCTATCCCATTTCCGTCTTCTTTTCCTTCCCTTCCTTCTTTCAGGGATTCCTGTACCATATTAACATACCTGCGGAGCACAGGAGAGAGATATGCGTCCACTACGGTTGTTTCTCCCCTGCTTACGAGTTTAA
The DNA here is from genome assembly GCF_002505485.1 of Methanosarcina sp. UBA5. Taxonomy (GTDB): domain Archaea; phylum Halobacteriota; class Methanosarcinia; order Methanosarcinales; family Methanosarcinaceae; genus Methanosarcina. The sequence goes on from NZ_DAVG01000057.1 coordinate 3,000, forward strand.
TTAACGGGCTTGCCTGATGAGAGAGCGACACCTGCGTAAAACCAATTTCCCTGGCAAGCCTGCCGAGTTTAAGTTCATGTTCAGGATACCTGTACGCATGCATGAGTACAATTGCAGCCGAGCAAATTCCGGCTTCAAAAGCCGTCTCAAGCTCTTTTTTTGCGTTTTCGAGGTCAAGGGGTACAAGCTCTTTTCCATCAGCACCGACCCTTCCGGACACCTCGATAACCCTTTCATAAAGCTGTTCCGGAAGTTCGATTTTCTGAGCAAAAATATCCGGGCGGTTCTGGTACCCGATTCTCAAAGCGTCCCCGAACCCCCTGTTTATAACAAGCACAGTCCGTTCTCCTTTCCGTTCAAGAAGAGCATTTGTGCCTACTGTTGTTCCCATTTTCACGGATTCTATGATTTCAGCAGGCAGAGGCACATTTCCGGGCAGCCCGAGAATCTGCCGGATCCCGTGCATAGCTGCATCTTTATAATGACACGGATCGTCGGAAAGAAGTTTGTGCGTGATCAGTTTTCCATCAGGGCTGCGGGCTACGATATCAGTAAACGTGCCTCCGCGGTCTATCCAGAACTGCCATCCGGCTTTGGGGGACATGAAGAGAATAATTGTAGAGGTGGTATTATACTCTTGCCTCAATTAATTACGTTTCGTATTTCCTAATTAAGTGGTTTCATCCATTTCTTTGCAGATGGCAATGAATTTTATATTTTTGTAAGTTTATTTCTAATTTGGTTTTTTACATTCACCCAAGTTCAAAAGTCGTGACCCCGTAAACCTTGAAAAGGTTTATGTCAGGCTCTTCCCGGCTGTACATCCGGATAGTTTTGAACATTACAGTCATTTCATATTTATTGGCAATTTCCATTGCATTTTTGTTTGGTTCCGGAACATCTATATATACGGCTTCATCTGGAATAGAGGCCTTGAGAGCTAAAAAGATTTTCTCTGCTATTATCGGGTCATCGGCAAAAAGAGGGCCTATTTTGTATCCGTTCTGGCATTTTCTTATAACGCCGTACCCTTTCAGCTTTCCTTCTTTAACGGCTGCAAAGGCATAAGAATCAGGTTGTTTAATCCATTTTTCCAGAAAGGTAGATCTTGGAGCAGGAAACATTTCCCTGTCATACTCCAGCAGGCTCTTAAATAGTACATCTGAGATCTTTACAAGCCCATCCGGAAATTCTCCTCCACCTCTTCCTTCAAAGCGCAGATTACTGTAAAAGGACTTAAATTTCATAAGTTCCTGATACTTCTTTTCGTTTTCCAATACTCCATCAAGCCCGATATTCCTGTTCCCCAGATGTTCCAGGGATTTTTCAGTTAATTTCATCCCGATTCCTTTTTTCCTGAATTCGGGTTTAACTACATAGAGGCCAAAAAAACCAAAGGAATCGTCATATACGACAGCAGAGGCACAGCCTATGAGCTTTCCATCAATTTCTGCAACAAAAAAACCTTCAGGATCGGTTTCATAAAAAATTTTCCCGTCATGGATACCAGGGTTCCATCCTTCGCAGGCTGCCATTTGGATTGCGAATTCGGCTTCATCGCGCCTCATTTTCCGGATTTTCAACCCTTGAATCTCCATATGACTTTTTTCCATGTATTATTGTACGTTTGTTTTCTATTTATATTTCTTATCTCAACTTATTACTACGCTTTTTATTACCGAGTTTCTAACTTCAATCCTTTCCGATATATTTCCACAACTTTCAAAACATCAGCACATTCAACATCAACTTAGTTGAAAATATTTATAAATTTACGGCTGCAATGAATTACCATGCAGACATACCAAGGAATTATTGTTGATGCCATTTCCAGGCGGGAGTTCAAAGGTGAAATTGCCGTTGAAAACGGAAAGATCATAAGTATCGAAGAGAAGGAGCACGATAATGATCAGTACATCCTTCCAGGGCTTGTAGACGCCCATGTGCACATAGAAAGTTCGATGACCGTGCCTTCGGTTTTTGCCCGGATGGCGGTTGCAAGAGGTACGGTTGCAGTGGTTAGCGACCCTCATGAGATTGCAAACGTTATGGGAGAAGAAGGTATTGATTACATGCTTGAGGATGCCAGAAAAGCGCCTCTGAAGGTTTTTTTCGGAGTGCCATCCTGTGTACCAGCTACTCCTTTTGAATCCGCAGGAGCGGTTCTGGATGCGGAGGCTGTTGATCGGTTGCTGGCAAGGGAAGACTTACACTACCTTTCGGAGATGATGAACTTCCCAGGCGTGGTTTTGGAATTCCCTGAGGTAATGGCTAAACTGGGATCCGCTAAAAAGTACGGTAAAATTATAGACGGGCATGCACCCGGTTTAAAGGAAGACGCCCTCCAGAAATACGTGGACGCAGGAATTTCCACAGACCACGAGTGTTTTACTTATGAAGAAGCGGTTGAGAAAATAAAGCTAGGGATGAAGATACTAATCCGGGAGGGAAGTTCAGCCAGGAATTTTGAGACTCTGTACAAATTGATAGACGAATATCCCGAATCGGTTATGCTCTGCACCGATGATTCCCATCCTGATACTTTGATATATGAGGGGCATATAGATAAGCTTCTCAGGCGCGGGCAGGAAAAAGGACTTGATATTTATAACCTCATAAGGGCAGCAGTGATCAATCCGGTGGAACACTACGGGCTTAATGTCGGGCTGCTGCGCGAGGGAGATCCTGCCGATTTTATTATTGTAGATGACCTGAAATCGTTCAATGTGCTGAAGACCTTTATTGACGGAAATTGTGTTTACGATGACGAAAAGATCCTTTTTTCAGTTGAAAGAGCTCCTGCAAAAAACGTTTTCAACAGAGGCAAAATTTCAATTGATGATGTAAAACTGGCTATGCCTGCTTCTGGAAATAGCTGGGAACAAATGAAAAAAATTCGGGTAATCGTTGCTCAGGATGGCGAACTAGTCACAGGCCAGGAACTAGCCCTTCCAAAGGTAGAAAGCGGAAATCTGGTTTCAGACCCTGCCCGGGATATTTTGAAAATGGTTGTCCTCAGCAGGTATGCCGATGATCCTGTACAGATCGGTTTCATTAAGAATATAGGCCTGAAAAAAGGAGCTATTGCGAGCAGCATTGCTCACGACAGCCATAATATAATTGCAGTCGGAGCAACTGATGAGGACATAGTCGGAGCCGTCAACAGGCTGGTGGAAAATCGTGGGGGAATTGTTGTTGGAACCACAGAGTATCTTTTTGATCTTCCACTGGAGGTTTCAGGCCTCATGAGCACTCTGGACGGAAAAGAAGTAGCTGCAAGGTACGAACGGTTAAATGAAGAAGCCAGGAAACTAGGAACTTCGCTTATATCGCCTTTTATGACGCTTTCATTCATGTCGCTTCTCGTAATTCCTGAACTTAAATTGGGAGATAAAGGCCTGTTTGATGTGACAAAATTCGAATTTGTCGAGCTTTTTGTTGGTGAATAAGGAAAGACGCAGGCAAAAAGTCCTGGCATAGAGTTCTTCTGCATTTTTCGGCTATTTATTGTTCCTTTTTAGTTTCTCAGCTATTTTTTCGACCTTTTAGCTATTTTTCTACTTTTCCAGCTATTTATTCTAACTTTTATTTTTTCAATTATTTCTTCCTGCTTTTTCAGTTGTTTTGGTCCTTTTCCACAATTTTTAAAACATCAACGTTTGAAGTAGTTTGAATCAAAAAGAACTGCTTGCTTACGGATGCGGTTTTCCTTGCTGCGGTTTCCATACAGAGCATGAGAATTTTTACGGCATCCTGAAAAGTACTTTTCTTCGTCCAGTTATCTATAAAGCATTTATTGGCTACCTGCTTCGTGAAATCATTTCCGAGAACTATCAGGTTGCTTCCTTTTGCGTGTGAGGTTAAGGTTATCTCGGAATCTCTGAGCTCGAAAATTGCGTAATTTCCGGCTGAGGCGTACAGCCTTCTTTTTTTAGTGACCCCGCCTTCAATTGAGGATACTTCCCCTATTAAAATGCCGTCTCTCTCCATGATCTTGCTTTTACAGTCCGTAACAGTTATGCCGACCCCGAATTCGCGGGCTTTTTTTGTGAGCTCATCGTCCGTGACTATTGCTCCGGTGTAAAGCTCTTTTTCAAGCTTCTCCCTTTCCAGATTCTCTCCTTCAAATGTTATTTCCCGCAGGTCTCCGGTCATTACGGCACCGTTTTTCCCGATAAAAGCGATAACAAGGGTCATTTTAATCTGCTCCAGAACCTGTATTTAAAAATCTTCTGCCTTTTTAAGGGATCTTCTGTCTTATAAGATGTTTGTGTTTTTGATCCACTTCAGCTGTTTCTTGTCTCACATATTCCGGAATATCTTCTGGTTATATCAAAATAAAATGTCTTGGGATCCGGACCTTCTACAGTTCTGACCAGCGTATGAATATTGTGCTTTGTGTTATGCTTTGTAGCTTTGTCAGGATAGCCTAGCAGATCAACACGAATGGACATTTTCAGAAAAAAGTAATAGATAAAGAAAAGTTTGATTTTGACTCAGAGCTAAGATTTCCTTTTTGATAAGTATTAAATATTAGTATATGTTATATGGATCTAATAGATGTTATCTAAATCTAACTAAATGTTAGATAAACATAATCAAATGTTATCAATATCTAATAATATGTTGTAAATAAGAAACAATACTTTGGTAGTATTAAATAAAGTAGATTCCACTAGGCTACGCTTATTAAAATTAAGATCATTCAAAGGGATAGCTATGAAAAATATAGAAAATAGATATGTGTACAAGCTTGCTTTGGGAGTTATTATTCTGCTTGCCGGAATAGTATCAGCAACTTGTTATAAATATGAAGCCCTTTCAAGTTTTCTAATCAGCACGGGGCTAATCCTTTTTATTCTGACAGCCTTTAGGCTCTTCAGACAGGGTGACCTTCCAGACAGGGATGAAAGGACAAAAAAACTAGTAGCTTACGGAACAACTTATTCCTGGCTTCTGACACTGGTACTCATTTCAGTGCTCTATTTGGTGAACTACTTCAAACTGGTTGAGTTTACTGCAGAAGGAGTACTTGGCATACTTCTTTTCTTCATGGTCATCTCCGCAAACGTTTTCAGGTGGTACTTCATGCGAAAAGGTGACATTGAGTAAGGCTTTCGGAGGACAAAACGTGAAAACGAGGATCAAGGAGTTCCGAGCCAGGCATGACCTTACTCAGGAAGCCCTTGCAAAAATGGTAGGGGTCAGGAGAGAAACCATTGTTTTTCTTGAAAAGGGAAAATACAATCCCTCATTAAAACTTGCATACCGGATCTCGAGGTGTCTGGACGCCACAATCGATGAGTTATTTCTTTTTGAAGATTCGGATTTCGAATGAGTTTCTAAAAAGTACTTTCCTCCTCAGTACTTTATATAACTTTTATATTTTATATAACTTTTATATTTTTTTATTTAATTGTTTTTCATATTTTCTCTTAATTTTTTATAAATAATCTTCATATCTTAAAAAAAAGCGAATAAGAATAAACTTTTAACTAATTAATTATAATTAGTTTTATAAGTTATACAGGAGAAAATATGGAAAATGTACTTATAGGCTTTCAAAATGTCTGGAAAATTTATCAAATGGGAGAAGTTCAGGTCAATGCCCTGAAAGATGTTGATGTGAAATTCAGAAAAGGAGAATTCGTTGCAATAGTCGGGCCCTCTGGAAGCGGAAAGTCCACAATGATGAACCTTGTGGGATGCCTGGATACCCCTACAAAAGGTCAGATTTTCCTGAAAGGTCGAAATATAGCCCACCTTGAAGAGTCAGACCTTGCAGCCCTGAGAGGCAGGACTATAGGGTTCGTTTTCCAACAGTACAACCTGATTCCTGCCATGACGGCTCTTGAAAATGTGCTTTTGCCCTTGGAAATCCAGGAAATTGACGATCAGGTGGCAGAAAAACGGGCAAAGAAAATGCTTTCGCTTTTAGGGCTTTCAGATAAAATTCAGCATAAGCCCTCTCAACTTTCAGGCGGCCAGCAGCAAAGAGTCTCGATTGCAAGAGCCCTGGCCTGTAACCCTGAAATCATCCTCGCAGATGAGCCAACAGGAGCTCTGGACAGTGTTACCGGAAAAGAGTTACTGGCAATTCTATACAGGCTCTGGAAAGAAGAAGGCAAAACAATAGTCATGGTTACACATGACCTGCACCTTGCAAAGTACGCAAGAAGGCACATTGAACTAAAGGATGGAAAAATCATTAGGGATGAGATGAATGAGGAAAAACTTGACCCAGAAACTCAACACAGAGTGCTGGAGGCCGAAACCTGAGAGGAAAATTATGGAACATTTTCAGAATATATTCAGATTATGTTCAATATAAGTTCGGATTATTTCAGACTAAATTCAGACCATTTAAGATTATTTCAAGTCATTCGAATTATCTCAGTATTCAAACCATAACAAACTCTACTCGGGCCCATATGCGCCCGATAAATCTTTTTGGATCTTCTAAAGAGTTATGAAATTAGTAAAATGAGGAATTTAAATGGGCTTTAAACTTACAGGTTTTATTTGCTTGCTCTTGCTGCTCTCTTCATGCGTTCAACCTGTCCTGGCTGAGGATAGTTCTGAAAATGAGAGTACTTCCAATATTAATTCGGGCCTTGATAAAGGCTTAACTATCGACCTGCTCAACCAGGATCCTGACCCGGTAAAACCTGGGGATGTCCTTGAAATCAGGATTTCAATCCAGAATACGGGATATGAGGACCTGAAGGACTGTGTCCTTGAAATCAAGCCCGAATACCCTTTCAAGGCTATTGCTGGCGAGACACTTGTAAAGAATATAGGCACTCTGGGAAAACGCTATGAAGATAACCGCCAGAAGGTCGTAAAATTCAAGCTGGGGATTGAAAACAGCGTCAATGAAGGCAAATATCCTCTGAAAGTATATATTTACACAACTAAGGACAACAGCAGGCTCTCTCTTGCAAAAGAGTTTGATATAGAAATTGATAGCGAATCAAACGCTGAAATCGAATATATCAGTGTCGAAAAAATGGTACCAGGGCAAAAAACCAATCTTGTTTTCGGCATAAAAAATGTGGGAAATTCTCCCCTGAAGAACGCGATGTTTTCCTGGGACTGTGCTAATGATGTAATCCTGCCTGTGGGTTCAAGCAATGTTAAGCACATTAACCTGATTGATATCGGAGACACCGAAAATGTCAGCTTTCAGGTACTGACAAACGTCAATACAAAGCCAGGCCTGTATAAACTGGACATGGTGCTCACCTATGACGATATTGAAGAGCTCAAGACTATCACGGAAGCGGGGACTGTAGAAAACCAGAAGCGAAAAGAGATCAAAAGCAAGGCAGGAGTCTATGTCGGAGGCACCACGGATTTCGATATTGCATTCATGGAAAGAAGTCCTACTGGGGCTTACACTTTTACGGTTTCGAACATCGGAAACAACGCGGCAAACTCGGTCAAGATTTCTGTTCCCTTACAGGCAAATTGGACTGTTACGGGCGGTAGCAGTAACTCCGTAGTTCTCGGAAACTTGCAAAAAGGAGACAATACAATTGCCGATTTTGACCTGAAGCCAGCATCAATGGAAACCGAACTCCCCATAAAATTTGAAATTAGCTACACCTCAAATGACGGGATCAGGCAGACTGTGGAAAAGGAGCTACTTCTTTATTCCTCGCCCTTTACCCCATCAGACGAGTCAGGTGTATCAGAAGAGAGTAATTCGAGCTCATTGAAGTATATTGGATTAGCTATACTTGTCTGTGTAGCAGGCGCTGTTATCTATAAAAAGCGTCAAAAGAAGATAAAAATGAAGAGCGCACAGGAAGATGAACTTAAAGAAATAAAGTTCGAAGACCCGGACAGGTAAATCAAAAGAACGCGGAAAACGGAGTCTGTGTTCCATGAAGCCGGGAAAGATTTTAAAAATTGCCTTTAGTATGGTCAAAGCCAATAAGCTGAGGAGCTGGCTGACTATAATAGGGATAATAATAGGCATTGCCTCGGTAATGGCGATTGTCACTACAGGGGAATATTTCGAGAAAGAGGTAACTGAAACTCTGGAGGGCTTCGGGGGTGATATCATCACAATCGTAGCCTCAACCCCCTTCCAGGTAACCGACGAAGAATTCGTAGTAGAGGATTCGGAAAATACGGAAGGAAGTTCGAAAGTTTCGGGAGAGAACTCGGAGACAACAACAGAGACCGAAGAGTATGAAGAAGAAACTCAGACCAATGCATCTGGCCCTGTCGAATTTGAACAGATGACAGAATCTCGACTCACAAATATGGATGTACTTACTCTGCGCAGCATTCCAGCTATCGAATATATCAATGTCAATGTTGACAGAGATGCAGAAATGAAGCTCGGGGGTGAGAGTACCAATGTCTGGATTACAGGCGTGGATCCAGCTGTCTGGCCTAAAATCTCAAAAAAAGATATAGAGCAGGGCCGAATGCTGGAAACCGGAGATAGGAACGTTGTGGTTCTTTCAAATGAGCTCGCAAAGAAAACTTTCAAGAGGGAAATCAGGCTTAACGAGATAATTCTATTGAATGACAAGTCATACAGGGTAGTCGGGATTCTGGCAACGGGTAGTGGACTTCTTGGAGGCCTTACAGGAATTTTCGGGAGCAGCATCTATATGCCTTACCAGGATGCATATTCCCTTTCCAGCAACGAGGACCTTTCTGAGACAGAAACGGATGACTACAGCACGGACGACTACAGCACGGATGTATACAGCACAATAGAAGTCAAACTCAAAAAAGATGCAGATTATGAAGCAGCCCTTAAAGAGATCGAGCGCAAATTGAGGCTCTCTAGAAGAGTTACAGAAGATACCCAGGACTTCTATGTGAATTCTCAAAAAGAAGCAATTGAAAGCACCAAAAAGATGATTAACGGTCTTACCGCATTCCTGGCGTTCATTGCAGGTATTTCTCTCCTTGTAGGTTCTACAGGAATCGCGAACACAATGTTTACGTCTGTCCTTGAGAAAACTAAAGAGATCGGGATCATGAAAGCCATAGGAGCAAAAAACCAGGATATAATGCTGATCTTTCTTTGTAATTCTGCAATGATCAGCCTTGTAGGCGGAATCATAGGTATTCTCCTTGGCACAGTTGCAGTGCAGGCAGTCCTTTTCTTCATCTCTATAAAAATGAACACCCCCTTCGAATTTGCCCTCAGCCTTAGAGCTACCTTTATTTCTACATTAGTTTCCATAGTTGTAGGCTTGATTGCAGGTCTCGTGCCTGCAAAGAATGCCTCGGAACTGAAACCCGTGGATGCACTGAGATATGAATGAACAGTTAGAAAGAAGAATATCTTAATAGAGATCATTTCACCCGATAGGGTCGTCTTAGAAAGTATAGAAGGACAGAAAAGGAGGGAATTGCAAATCAAGAAATATATTTCTTGAATAAATATGAAGAATTATATGAAAAGCTATATATAGAGTCGAAAATATGAGAGGCAGTGGATATAGGAGATAAAATGGATAGTATTAAACTATTTAAAAAGGTCACAGATATTATCAGTATAATCTTTCTTTATATATTACTGCTGGCTTTAGTTATGGGAATGGCAAAGACCTTGCTGGATATCCGCCTCATTATTTTTGAGTCTCTCGAAAGTGGATTCAATCACATGGTAACAAGTGTACTTACGGTTTTTATTGTGATTGACCTTTTCAAAGCTTTTGTTGATTACCAGGAAAACGACAGAATAAGGCTTACGGATATCACAGATGCCACAATATTTATAGTCCTGCGTGAAATCGCAGTAGGTCTCTATTCAAAGGAACTTGGGTATCAATTTGTATTAAGTCTGGCGGCTTTACTGCTTGTATTAAGTATAATGAGAGTGCTTGCTATCAAATATTCCCCGGCAAAATCCCGGGGGTCTGGAGATTATATCGCTGTGCAGAGTGAAGGACACCCTGCAAAACAGGGTGTTAGTGCTGTCTTAGATAAGTACAAAGCTGCCTCTGAAAGCAATTAATTTCTTTTTGAAAGCGTTTGAGAAGTTTTTCCTCTGCTCTAATATCCTCTCTGCCTCTAAAAGACAGAAAAAATATTTTTCTTTTTTTGACTACATGGATTAAAGAAAAATTTGGAAATTATTTTTGGCTATGCAGATTAAGTATAGTGAGTATAGTTAGTAAAATGAAAATGCATAAAGGTTAATCCTGAAATAAAAAAGTTTTAAACTATTCTTGAGTATGAGATGTTTAAATGAAAAAGAGTGCTCAAAATCTCAGTTACGAAAGAACAGGAACAAGGCCTGTTATCAGGAAGATCTACGATTGTCTCCTTGACTCCTACGGTCCTCAGGGCTGGTGGCCTTTAACCGAACTTTGTGAAGCTGGGGGGACAAATCCCACAAAAACCGGATCCGTCCAGGGATACCATCCTGCCGACTATACCTATCCTCAAACCAGAAGCCAGCAGTTTGAAATTATCTGTGGGGCCCTTCTTACCCAGAACACAAGCTGGATACAGGTTGAAAAGGCTCTTCTGAACCTTAAAGATCTCCTCAGCCTTAAAAAGATACACTCTTTTTCTCCTGAAGCAATTCTCTCCCTTGACCCCGAAACCCTGAAAAAAGCTATTAGGCCGGCGGGCTATTATAACCAGAAAGCAATGCGCCTGAAAACCCTTGCCTGCTGGTTTTCGGAACTTGGAGACCAAATCCCTGCGCGTGCAGAGCTTCTTTCTTTAAAAGGCGTGGGCCCTGAGACTGCCGATTCGATCCTGCTTTATGCCTTCAAACAGCCTTCTTTTGTTGTTGATGCCTATACTAAAAGAATAGTAACAAACCTTGATCTTGTTGATGAGAAGACAAGTTATAATGAAATCAAAGCCATGTTTGAAGAAAATTTGCCTGAAGACCTGGATGTGTACCAGGAATACCATGCTCTGCTTGTGGAGCACGCCAAGAAATATTATCAGAAAAAAAGCATTCGGGACAATGATGTTATGCTAAAGGATATATTATAATGCAACATATTTCCGATGATAATATTTTGTTATACTGTTATCTATTTTGTGTCTCTGGCTCGAAGCCTCCCACTATAGTTAAGACTTTCTTTACTATAGTAGAGGATTTCAGGGATATTCACAGCAAGCACCTATCGATGTGACAATATTGTCACATAGGTAATCATCCGACTCAGGGATATTCGCTTAGTTGGCACAATTCTCCAAGCATATCATAGAAATCCGCTACAGATGATCTACGTAGCGTGCAGTAGGGATTAGTCAGTTTTCCCGATATGTCGGATTCAGCACAATAGGGATACGTATAGGCCGGCAGGACTGGCAGAAGGACTTCAGTCTGTGAATATACCTTTTTAGTCTTCAGAGTGGCTTCTTTATTATGGATATTAGTAGATGCACGTATAAGGCTTGAGGTAGTTGTACATCTATTAAATTCGATGTTATTTCTAAAAACCCTTAATGCCTTCAAGTCCTTATGGTGAATGAATAGGAAATAAATTCTACATTTTTGTACATATTGAGTAAAGATATAAATTTAAGAGATTTTTTCGAACTCAAGTTTAAAATATTAATTGCTTAATTTATAGGAATAAATGGAGTTTTTTCATCATGCAGTCATCTTTAAAAATCGGAAATATAATGGATATACCTATTAAATTGGATACATCTTTTCTTCTGGCACTTCCGATATCTGCATATTTTTTCGCGATCAATTCACAGCCATATGGTTTTGCGGGAGTTGAGCCAACTATATTTAGATATACTCTTTCTGCTCTTTCTGCCATCTTCCTTTTTGCCTCAGTACTTTTACATGAACTTGCACACTCCTATCTTGCGAAGCGTTACGGGGTCAATATTGCTAGCATCACTCTTCTCCTCTTTGGAGGTGTAGCCTCTATGGAAATCCCACAAAAACCTGGACAAGAAGCAAAGATAGCTTTTGCAGGGCCTTTAACGAGCCTCATAATAGGTTTTATCTGCCTGTTCACATACAATTACATAATATCCTCGAACTCTGCGTTTTCTCAAAACTCTATATATCTTATTATTTGGGTTCTTGGATCGATGAACTTATTGCTTGGGATCTTTAATTTACTGCCTGCTTTTCCTATGGATGGGGGTAGGATACTCCGTTCATTTTTTGCTAGGAAAATGTCTTATGTAAAGGCTACTCATAGTGCAGCTTCAATTGGAAAGTTTGTTGCTATTCTCATGGCAATTTATGGAATTTACGTAGGTGATATCTGGTTTCCCCTGATTGCTTTCTATATTTATGGCAGCGCATCGAATGAGGATCGACTTTACTCCGAATTAGGTAGATCTATATAATATTTGGTTAGGAGTTAGTAGATTATGTCTGGTTCCTGGGACATGTGTGTTGGGCTAGCTAAAGGTTAGCCTATATATTCAAGGCCTAACTTTGAGCATCATGACAAGGTTATTAGAAGGCTTTTCGGATTATTATTTGTTTTGTGTGGCCATGACTGAGTTTCGCGCCAGCCACTAACTTCTAGGTATCCCAAATATCCCGGCACCGTTTGAGATTCAAGATTCTAGACTATAGTTTCTGACTTAACAA
>NZ_DAVG01000126.1 GCF_002505485.1 Methanosarcina sp. UBA5
ACTTTGGTTTCTATTATCCAGCCCGCAGGGCAGAGAGATTGGCTCTGTAGAAACCTTCATGAGCCTTTGGCACATGCATGAAACATAAAAAAATTTATACTGATATCTAAGTTTTTCATAGAAAATCCCTTAAATTAAATAGTTACACTGTGTTTTTATAGTTATTATGTCGTAAATCTTTTCTTACCGGTAGGGTCTGCCCTCCATGAGGCATAAGGTGAATTTTTGCATCCGGATTTTCTGAGAGTACTTCAGATAAGGCATCTTCTACACTTGCCATCGGAGTAAAAAATGCATCTCTTGTTTGCTCGTCTGAAAGCTTCGATACCAGATAAAGCTTAAATTTTTTTGACGTTTTTGCAATAATTGCCGTTTTGTGTCCCCCGAACTCAAAACATTTTTTGAAACGCTCGATTGCCTCATCCGGGCTTCGGCATTCTCTGTTCCAGCATTCATAGACCTGATTTCCTATTCCCTCGGCGCATTCGGCTACAAGGATAATGGAACCTCCTTCTTTCACAGCCTGGGTTGCATTGTCAAGCGCCTTATTTGCCTGAAAGAGATTGATATCTTTAGGGAAGCCTCCGCAGGAGACAATTACTGCATCTGCCGGCTCTACAGGCACCTTGTACATAGAATCCACAGCTTCCACGCCTTTCCTGTGAGCCTCGATAAAATCACCGGCAACGGCAGAGACTATCGTTTTTTTGCTGTCAAGCACCACATTCAGAATAAAATCAAGGCCGAAAATTTTTGCGGCTTCTTCCATATCCTGCCTGACAGGGCCGTCGACCCTTCCGGAAACAGCTTTTTCATCAATCATCATTTTATGGTTTGTGATAACTGTTTCTTTGGAGCTTACACCAGGCAGCACTGACTTTGCCCCACCGCTGTACCCTGCGTAATAATGAAATTCGATGCTTCCGGTCCCTATAATAACATCGGCATCCAGAATGTCTTCAAAAATCTCAATCGGGGTTCCACTGGAGGTTATGCCAATATATCTGCACCTGCGGGTATCGTGTTGGATGCAGCGAATTTTTTCGTAGATCTCTTCTCCAACCAGTTTTCGTGATTCATCTTCAGTCTGGTTTCGATGTAGCCCGAGAGCAAAGATAATAGTAATATTTTCGTCCTTTGCCCCTCCAAGATAAAGCTCATCAAGCAAAGGCGGAAGAAGCTTTGCAGTAGGAGTTGGCCGCGTAACATCACTAACTATGATTGCAACCTTTGAATCAGGGTTTACAATCTCAGAAAGCCGTCGGCTTTTTATGGGATTTTCAAGCGCTTTTTTAATCAAAGAAGTAGGATTTTCCTTTTTTTCAGGTTCTGAAGGCAGAATAATGCTGGATATATTCCTTTCCGGAATATCCAGCTCAAGTGCCATGCTTCCAAAAGCTAATGATATTGTTTGTGTTTTTGCAATCATATTTGGCACTTCACTTGACCCTTTTTTGATATTTGTTTTTATAAGTTTTTATAATTGTCTTCTTTTATTTGTTAACTATAGCTGTCCTCTTTTATAGCTGCTGGTTCCATTGTTAAACAATTATGAGAGAGTACGCTGATATAAATAAGAATTTAGAAGTGTATGGTATGCCATAAAACACCTTTAAATGGAAGCATTATGAAAGATAAATTATCTTATTAATGTAAGATGGTATTTAAAATATGCATTAAGCCATAGAAATTTAAAAGAAATGATGGCAAAAAGAAGAATAAAAGTCGACCATACAACAATTATGAGATGAGTGCATCAATATTCACTTGAAATGGAAAGGAAGATAGGAAAGCAGAATTTTGTTCATTATACATATATTTACATGCTTATTCTGAAATTTTTGCAACATAGCCCTCGCTTCTAACCTCGAGAACATATAAAAATAAAAAAACCTTTGAGGCTCAAAAAAGAGCGAATCATTGCCATACTGTTATAAAAATGAAGTTAAGGTATTGAATTTATTGTTTATGAAATAATAGTTTCGAACTCTACTAAGAAAACTTTTTTATTTATTTCAAGTTCACGCTTTAATTCATTTGCGCGTTCCTTTGAAATCCCACTCATCGGACGTTCTCCAAAATGAACATGACACCATACGATTTTTTTCAGCTGAAGATTATTTTTCTCCAATATCGCAAGGAAATTTTTATCCTGAATAGCTTGTCCAGTTACTGTAATTATGTAATAATTTCCTTTGTCTATATCAGGGAACACAGGATCAGTCCAATCTGATCTTTTTCTCAACTCATCTCTTATATCATTCTTTTCATTTTTACCTACTATTATGTAGTATCCTGGCGCGTTATATAGATTATAATCGAGCTTGTATGTGGGCAGGCTGTAGTTATCAAGAATAGTTTTCGCTTCCAGTTCAGTAGTTCCATCTCTAAATTGAATTACTAAACCAGCTACTATATCTGATTGTTTTTCACCGGCTAATGATGGCGTAAAAATTGGCAACTTTAAAAATATTCCTGCAAGTACAACGAGAACAAGAAAAATGATAAAGATAGAAATTTCTTTAGTTTTATTCATATTTATCACCCTAAAAAAATAAGGAAGTTGTCCATTTATATCAGTTCCGTTGCAAAAAAGTATAAGAGGGATATACTGAAGTAAATAAGAATTTTGGGGTGTAATGAGATTAGTACATCAATATTCACCTGAAATAGAAAAGAAGATAAGAAAGTATTTAGACCAAAGAATAATTCACGGAAGGTTGATTTTTTATTATTTTATAATAATAAGGATAAACAAGTATAAAAAGAACTATAAGATAATCTTAAAGGCCGTTCAAACCTCCATCTTTTATCCATAGTACCTTTTTACCGTTTTACAGGGAGAGTCCCTCCTCCGTTGGGCATAATGTGAATTTTAGCATTAGGATTTTCGGAAAAAATCATTTCAAGCGCTTCTTCTACGCTTTTTACTGGAATAAAGAAGGCGTTTCTGCTTTCAGTGTCCGGAAGTTTTGAGACAAGATAAAGTTTGAAGGTTTTTGCAGCTTTCCCAACAGTGGCAGCTTTGTGTCCCCCAAACTCAAAACATTTTCTGAATTTTTGTATTGCCTCATCGGGAGTTTTACATTCTGTACTCCAGCGCTCATAGACCTTATCCCCTATCCCTTCAGTGCATTCGGCCACAAGCACTATTGAGCCTCCTTTTTTTACGGCAAAAACTGCATTTTCAAGGGATTTTGTTGCCTGGAAAAGGTTAATGTCCTTTGGAAATCCTCCGCAGGAGACAATTACTGCATCCGCAGGCTCTACAGGTATTTTATACATGGAATCCACAACTTCCACGCCTTTCCTGTGAGCTTCGATGAAATCGCCGGCAACGGCAGCAACTATCTCTTTTTTGCTGTTAAGCACGACATTCAGGATAAAATCAAGTCCTGCAATCCCTGCAGATTCCTCAATGTTCTGCCTTGCCGGATTATTGGCTCTGCCTGAGAGAGGGTCACCTTCAAACAGTTTGCTATAAAAGCTATGATAAGAAAGAATGGATTTTTCCGAGCTGACTCCTGGAAGGATGGACTTTCCTCCTCCTCCATATCCCGCATAATAGTGAAATTCCAGGGCGCCTGTGCTTATGATAACATCGGAGTCTACTACTTCTTCGAAAACTTCTACAGGCGTTCCGAAACTTGTCTCTCCGAGATACCTGCATTTTTTCCTGTCGTGCTGGATGCACCTTATTTTTTCAAAGATCTCTTCTCCAACCAGTTTTCGTGATTCATCTTCAGTCTGGTTTCGATGTAGCCCGAGAGCAAAGATAATAGTGATGTTCTCATTTTTTGCTCCTCCAAGATAAAGCTCTTCAAGCAGAGGCGGAAGAAGCTTTGCAGTAGGAGTTGGCCGCGTAACATCACTAACTATGATTGCAACTTTCGAATCAGGTTTTACAATCTCAGAAAGCCGTCGGCTTTTTATGGGATTTTCAAGCGCTTTTTTAATAATGGAAGCTCCGTCTTCCTTTTTTTCAGGTTCCGAGGGCAAAATTACGCTCGAGATGTTTCTTTCAGGAATATCCAGCTCTATTTCCGTGCTTCCAAAAGCCAATGAAATCTTCTTTGTGTTTGCAGTCATGTTCATGCCGATACTTTCACTTGTTCTGTAAAATTATACGGATAAACAACTATAAAATATGCTGTAAAGGAAGTTCAAACCTGCGACTTAAATCTATTATTCATCCGTATATAAGGAAACCTGCAGTCAAAATCTACGATTCAACCTTCGATTAGGAATACAGACCCTCAACCGTAAATCAGGAATACTGGCTTCAGTTCAAAGCTCTGTCTTCTTACCTTTTTACAGGCAAGGTACAACCTCCATGAGGCATTACATGAATCTTAGCTCCGGGATTTTCGGAAAGAACTTTCTCAAGGGCTTCATCTACGCTTTTTACGGGCGTGAAGAAGGCTTTTTCGCTTTCTGCTTTCGGAAGCTTTGATATCAGGTAAAGTTTGAATTCTTTTGCAGCCCTTCCGACAATAGCAGCTTTATGCCCGCCGAACTCAAAGCAATTCTTGAATCTTTTGACTGCATCTTCAGGAGATCTGCATTCCCTGTTCCAGCACTCGTAAACTTTATTTCCTATTCCCTCGGCACATTCGGCTACAAGAATAACTGAACCTCCTCTTTTTACAGCAGAAGTGGCATTTTCAAGGGATTTCGTTGCCTGGTAAAGATTGATATCTTTTGGAAAGCCCCCACAGGAAACAACTACAGCATCCGCAGGCTCTACTGGCACCTTGTACATGGCATCAACATACTCTGTCCCTTTCCTGTGGGCTTCTATTAAATCGCCTGCGACAGCAGCAACTATCTCTTTTTTGCTGTCAAGTACAACGTTCAAGATAAAGTCAAGTCCTGCAATCCCTGCAGCTTCCTCAATATTCTTTCTTGCCGGACTGTCGGCTCTACCTGAGAGAGGGTCACCTTCAAACAGTTTGCTATAAAAGCTATGGAATGAGAGAATGGATTTTTCCGAACTTACCCCTGGAAGGATGGACTTTCCTCCTCCTCCATATCCCGCATAATAGTGAAATTCCAGGGTGCCTGTGCTTATGATAACGTCGGAGTCGACGACTTCTTCGAAAACTTCTACAGGCGTTCCGAAACTTGTCTCTCCGAGATACCTGTACCTTTTCCTATCGTGCTGGATACACCTTATTTTTTCAAAAATTTCTTCTCCTACAAGCTGGCGGCACTCTTCTTCAGTCTGTAAACGGTGAAGTCCAAGAGCAAAAACAATAGTGATGTTCTCATTTTTTGCTCCTCCAAGATAAAGTTCTTCAAGCAGAGGCTGAAGAAGCTTTGCAGTGGGAGTAGGCCGCGTAACATCACTAACTATGATTGCAACCTTTGAATCAGGGTTTACAATCTCAGAAAGCCGTCGGCTTTTTATGGGATTTTCAAGTGCTTTTTTAATAATGAAAGCCCCTTCTTCCTTTATTTTTAATTCAGAAGGTCGGATAATACTGGATATGTTTTTCTCAGATATATCAAGCTTCAAAACCCCCCTCCCAAACGCGAGTGGAATCGTTTTTACATCTGTAGTCATGGTCATTCCGATGTCATAGTATTAATTATATAAAATCATATAGGTAAACAATAGAGAATTAAGTTCTAAAAAGAATTCAAATCTATAATTAATATAACTTTTATATTATATTTAGTTTTTTATATTCTATTCGGTTTCCGCATCTTTTTTTCCTGGGGTTTCTACGAAATTTCCGGCTACAGTTGCAACGATTTATTTCCTGCCATTAATTTACATGCTATTTTAAAACTCCGCAGGCGGTACTTTTACTTATTAAGTTTATCCCTAAACCGATCTTATTTAAGAGTATAAATAAGAGTTTCAGAACTGGTTTCATAATCGCGAGATCGGTTGATTATTCAAAATTAGAGATTTAAGGAAATAATTATGAGTTTTGAGATGAGCTCGTAATATATACTTTTTTACTTCTCAAAGCGTTGAGTCCTAAAAAGTAAATATTTCCTGCACTGACTATAATTACTGCTATAATTAAAGTCATTACAAACTGCATACCACTGTTAATCTAAAAAACATCTGATGGCGTAAGTACCGAAAGGAGCCTTTTCGGTGCTTCAGAGAAGGCAGGAAAAGGATATTCATCATGGGGGAATGATTACAATGGAAAAAGAAAGGATTTCTTATCACGAATCCGTTCTGAATATGTACGAGCGAATAAAAAAAGACGGGATGACAAATGTCTGGGACCGCTACGAAGCTCAGGGTCTGGGAGGAAATCCAGACAAAAGATGTACGTTCTGTATGGGAGGGGTGCGCTGTGACCTGTGTTCCAACGGCCCCTGCCGTTCGGATGCTGTAAAAGACAAAAGGGGAGTATGCGGAATCACTGCTGATGGTATGGCAATGCGGATGATGCTTCTCAGAAATGTAATGGGAGCTTCTACTTACCACTATCATACGGATCAGACCATCAGGACTTTGAGGGAAACTGCCAGAGGCAACACTCCTTACACAATAAGGGAACCTGAAAAGTTAAGGACTTTTGCAAGTCGGCTGGGGCTCAAAACCGAAGGATCGGACTCAGAAGTTGCTCTTCGCCTTTGTGAGTTTGTAGAAAAAGAGTTTAACAGACCTGCTTACGAACCAAGCCAGATTGTTGAGCTACTTGCCCCTCCCGAAAGAAAAGAAAAGTGGAGAGCACTGGATATATTTCCAGGCGGAATCTACGGAGAGATGATGCTTTCCACAAGCTCCTGCCTGACAAATGTGGATGGATACTACGCAAGCCTTGCCTTAAAAGCCATGCGTCTGGGAATTGCAATGGGATACCAGAGCCAGATTGTAAACGAATATTGCCAGGACATCCTTTTTGGAATTCCCAGACCCCACACCATGAGAGTAGACCTCGGGGTACTTGATCCTGAGTACGTAAATGTGCTACCGAACGGGCATGAACCATTCCTCGGCTTTGCCATGGTCCAGCTTGCCCGAAAGCTGGAATGGCAGGAAAAAGCAAAAGCTGCAGGCGCAAAGGGCCTGAGGGTTATTGCCAGCATTGAAACAGGACAGGAAATGATCCAGAGGTGGGAAGAAGACAATGCTTTCTACGGATTTACCGGCAACTGGATTTCCCAGGAAGCGGTGCTTGCAAGCGGAAGCGTGGACCTCTTTGCAGCAGATATGAACTGTTCTCTTCCTGTTGCTCCTCTTTATGCCGAAAAATACAATTTTAAACTCATGCCTGTGAGTGAGCTTGTGGCCTTCGAAGGCATAGAGGAACGCCTGAACTATAATCCTGTCGAAGCCGAAAAGCAGGCAGCACAACTCCTAGATATGGCGATTGAAAATTTCAAAAAGCGAAAAAGCCTTGTTGAGCCAGTCAAGAAGCTCCCAATGAAAGAAGCGATGGTAGGCTTTTCAAACGAGAGCATCCTTGCAGCTCTGGGAGGCAGCCTTGCCCCTCTCCTTGATGCCATAAAGAGCGGAGCAATTAAAGGAGTGGTTGGAATGGTGTCCTGTACCACCTTAAGGGACTACGGGCAGGATGTACACAGCGTTGCTGTGGTAAAAGAGCTGATCAAAAGAAATATCCTTGTTCTGTCCCTTGGTTGCGGAAACGGGGCCATGCAGGTGGCAGGCCTCTGTACCCCTGAAGCCCGAGAATTTGCAGGAGACGGTCTGAAAACCGTGTGCAAAGCCCTGGGCGTCCCTCCAGTGCTCAGCTATGGAACTTGCACTGACACGGGCAGGCTTGCCGATCTGCTCGGAGCTATTTCCGGAGCCCTCGGAGGAGTTCCGGTTCCTGACCTTCCGGTTGCTGCTGCAGCCCCTGAGTACATGGAACAGAAAGCCACAATAGATGCCATCTTTGCTCTGGCCCTTGGGCTCTATACCTATGTGAACCCGGTCCCGACCGTCACAGGTGCCCCAAATCTGGTCAAGCTGCTCACAGAAGACTGTCGGGAAGTTACAGGTGGGATCCTGAATGTGGAAAAAGATGCGGTAAAAGCCGTTGATGGAATAGAACAACACATCATGGAAAAGAGAAAGAAACTGGGGATTTGAAAACCAGATATTAAAAATTAGATTTCTGAAAAGAGGAGATCTAATAAGAAGAGATCTTAAAAATTCAGATTTATCTTTCCTCTTTTACATTTTATTTTTAAATAGGGTGGACCAGAACCTGAGAAACCAAAGCTTAAGTCAAAGCTTTATAGATTCTCCGGGTTTCATGATGACGATTTTTGTATCGATTTTTGCCTCAACAGCTCTTTTGAATTCCTCAGGGTCCTGTTTTATTACATCAAAGGTGTTATAGTGCATTGGGATTACGATTTTGGGCTGAATAAGTTCTACGGCTTTTGTGGCTTCTTTTATGCCCATAGTAAATTTGTCGCCTATGGGCAGGAGGGCCAGCTCAGGTTCGTAGAGTTCACCTATGAGTTGCATGTCCCCGAAAACCCCGGTGTCTCCGGCGTGGTAGATTGAATGTCCGTTGATCAGGATAATGAATCCTGCTGGAGAGCCGCCATCGAAGCTGAAACCTGAGGCGTCAATTGAGGAGGAATGGAGTGCTTCAGTCATAGTTAGCTTTATGCCCTCTACGTTTACTGTACCGCCCTTGCCCATGCCCTCTGCAAAAACTCCTTTTGATTTGATATAGTTTGCAACCTCATGAATAGAAATTATCCGGCATCCGGTTCGTTTTCCGATTTCGATTGTATCTCCAAGGTGGTCGCGGTGCCCGTGAGTTACGGCTATTATGTCAGGATTTAATTCTTCAGGGCTGCACGGTGCCAGTGGGTTCCCTGAAATAAAAGGGTCGATCAACAATTTTTTTTCGGCTTCGAACAAAAAAGCCGAATGTCCGAGCCAGGTAATCTTTACGCCAGCCATCTTTTTGCCTCAAAGTCACTACTTTTACAGAGTGTATCAACAAAGAATTAAAACTTAATTTAACTATCAGTAATTTAACTATCAGTAATTTACTCATCAGTACTTCGCTATCAATAATTTATTTTTCTTATAACTCTCGGAAATAGTGAAATATCAATCATTGGTTGTAAATTAAAGAGAAAGGAAAGACAAAGAATTGTACTTAGGATCATATTAATATGTTTCTTCCGTCAAACAAACTGAAAATGAAAATTGGTCTGGTAGTTCACGGGCCCGAAGTGATTGATTCTGGAGAAGCGAAAAAAGTCCTTGAAAAGCTTTCTGAGAGTTTAGGGCTTCCCGTGGAAAGCCATTTGCCCCTTCGAAATTCTATGGTCCAAAATCGGTTTTTATAGAAAAATGCCCGGCAAAAGGTAAAATCAAGGTTATACGCAAACTCTCAGGCGTCTTTCCCTGAGAAAATATTCTGGTAAACGGAATCGTGATTGGAAACGCCTTTTCTTCCAAAGTAATCGTGGTCTCCGAAAATGGGTTTATTGTCACAATCGAAGGGGGAGAAATAAAAGAGCATGGGCTCGAAAAGCTTCATAATTATGAAAAAAGAGGCCCCGTTGACCTTGAAAAAGCCTGGGTAAAAAGCGGCGGCCTGAGAAGAAGCAATTTCTTTCCCCTGCAAGGCAGAAAACCGAACGTGTGCGGCAGAGGTTCTGTTTTTTCTTACAGGCCAGCAGCAGGAAGAGTCGTACTTATAGACCATCCTGCGGAAGATACTTTTGAGCTGGCTGCCAATGCCGAACTTGTAGTTACGGTAGGAGACGATATAACAGCCATAGCAGGCGACATTCTCTCTAGGCTTTGGATTCCTATTCTCGGGATTACAGACGGGGATTGTGACAGGCTCGCCTGCCGGACTGAAATCTTTCCGGGTTCTATCGTGCTCAGGCTGACTGCGGGAAATGATGATATTCTGGGTAAAAGACTGAAACAGGAACTGTTAGGGGGAGAAAATTCTGCTGTTTTAGAGGATATATACACTTTTAAAGAAGATGTTCTGAAACTTGCAGAGCCCTTGATTGAAACTGTTTTTGAATACTGATACTAAAAAAGTAGCGCATGGTTCGAAATCCAAAATTCTGACCTGTACAACATCATTCGTCACACTGTGTCGTTCTTGTCACACTCGACGCAGGAGAGCCGGCCTTTCCTCGGGTTTCTGGGTAGTCTTGTAGGAAAGTGAAGAAAATAGTTGACAAAATTACTAAATTTGTAAACTAGTTGGCATTGCAACAAAAATGGATGGGGTTTTGTATTTAATGTCTGAAGGAGCATTTTAATTAAGTTAGAGTTTTTTCAAAAGCTATCTTACTACTATATACAGCAGGACAAGACCCTCTTGCTGAGTAAGACTTACGCTTATAAGCATCTCAAATAAACTCAATTTTATTTTTTGATTCTGATTGAGTGCTCCTGTATGTAATGTGGAAATCAATTACCGATGCACATCAGTACAAGCTGTAAAAAGAGAAACGGCTTGTATAGCACCTGTTCATAGTGCATAGCATTACCTTCAGGCATCAAAAAATAAGATATAAACATATTAAAAATTTGTTTTTAATATATTTAGTACATAACAGCGAAGTCAATGAAAACACAATCACGTCTAAATCTCATATACTACAATCAAAAATTTATTTATGTGTTGAAGTACATTCAATTTATTGAGTATAAAAGTTTTGGTCATGTTCGGGGGTTATTGATCAATTACGAAAAAGAGAGCACACTCTCCATGTTTTAAAAACGGAGAGGTATTCTTGTGCTTACTTTTTTCAATAACTCACGCCCATTACCGGACTTTAATCAACCAATAAATATAGGAGAATAACATGACAGTGAAAGCAACCAAACCGGTAATAAACCCAGGTAATTGCATGAAAGCCGCATCAGAAAAAGCATCAGAACATAAACTAAAAAAGCCTGAGAAAAAAGGAAAGTAAGACATCTAAAGTATGGCTAGAGGTCACTGGCGTAAAAGATGCTGGATAATCAGTGACCTCCGCCGAATAGCCTGAAAGGAAGGTCACACCTGAATTTCGGAAAAATTTCTGGTATGAATTTTAACGTTAACCTTGCCCATTATCCAATTGTATAAATGATTTGAATTTTAAGACAGCCTCTTAGATATTTAACGGTTTAATGCCTCCGTTTTTCAGTTTAAGTGTGTGAACCCTATCAAGATTATAGAACTAAGTTTAATTTAAAAACACGCTATAAGATTAAAAATTGACTTTGGAAACCGAAAAATGGTTTCAAAGAACTCCAGCAATGGCCGAAAAAATAACTTATCACATATGGAGTTTGAAGGGGAATTATTAACGTTCAGAGTTCCTGTTCAATAACCTGGGGATACAACCGGAAATGGTATAACAGAAAAAAATGATATGAATAAATGAGAGAGTAAAACGGGCAGGAGAAATAAGTGATAACCGAAAACCTCGGGTTTCTAATTCATGTTTTCACAATTATCTTCGTTGTTGTCAACCCTATCAGCGGAGTAGTGACTTTCATTTCTTTGACCAGCAAGATGAAGAATGAAGAAAAAAATGAGATCGCAAAAAAGTCAGTCATACTTGCGTGTGTAATTGCCCTATTTTTTGCAATTGCAGGAAATATCATACTTAATCTGTTCAACATTAGCGTGGATTCGCTGCGTGTTGCAGGAGGAATCCTGCTTTTCAGCATTGCTTTTGATATGATGCATGCTAAAGTCTCAAAGGGGAGGATTACTGAAGAAGAGATTTCTCACTCTCAGGAACGAGAAGACATCTGGATCTTCCCGATAAGCCTTCCACTTCTGACAGGACCCGGTACGATCAGTACAGTGATTGTCCTGATGGGAGGAACAGAAGCAATTGTGCAAAAAATAATAATTCTTGTATCAATCATACTGACGTTCATTATCTGCTATTACATCTTCCAATTCTCAAGGGGAATTCACAAGCTGATAGGATATAATGGGATGCTGGTCTTTACAAGGCTGATGGGACTTTTGCTTGCTGCTCTCGCAGTGGATTTAACTGTTAAAGGTATAATAGATATATACCGGTTAACAATTTGAGACAGTCGGTTTTGCAGGCTGTCTCAAACCTCAACCTATTTTCTAAACCTTTTAATATCCCAGAATTGCCCCGTTTCCGGGCTTCTACACGTCATTTTGAAAGCACATATCCCGGGAAAGATATTTATGGAAATCCTGACCTTTATCATTCCCCTGCTCGCACTCTGCTACCTGAGCGAGTCTGACGAGGCTCAGAGAGTTATAATCTTGAACCGTGCCTTTTGGGTATAAGTCTCGAAAGCACGGAAAGCCTTACGGATGCCTTTGCAGCAAAGCTGAAGACTACAAGTTATATTCTTTACTCGATTTTCATATTTATTTCGCTCGCCCTTGTAGCTCTCTTGCCTTCGGTTACACTTGTAGGAATGAAACCTGAAATAGTATACCTTATCTTCCTCTATGATCTAATTTTTTCGGCTCTTGCCGCTCTCTACTCTGGATATATTTTTATGCGGAGACCGGTTGCTTTTACCCCATACAAATATCGGATTCCCATCCTGACCTTGTTGATATCAAGCAGAAGAAACGCTTTGCTTGATTCTTTCAGTTCTGGTGTTCTTCCTTATAGCCCCTATAGTATATTTCCCACTGAGGTTAGGAAATCCTGGAGGAGTAGTAGAACCGCGCCTTGGAAGGATATTTTTCGCCTACTCTCCCGCTTATTCTGGGCGTAACAGTCGGGATTTCGGTTTACCTGTACTTCTCGGCGTTCCTTAAAAGAAGATAGGAGACCGGATAAAGAAGATGAAGCAGGAATCTGCAGATTCTCTTTTTGTGCTTGGGAGGAGAATTTCGGAAGGAAAAGCCCCGGAAGAAGCTTTTGCCCATACTGCCAGGATTATGGAAGGCTCATAAATCGGGGAAGCCTTTCAGGAAATTTCAATGAACATGCTCCAGTAGAGGACAAATCTCCAAGCCGCGATTTTTAACGAAGATTTCGAAGTCTTCAGGCACATATATTCGGAAAGGATTCGAAATACAATGCTCCTTTTTACGGAAAGTGTCCACAAAAACCATGAAGCTGCAGGTGCCTCAATTATAAAGCTTGCAAACCATCTGAAAAAGCTGGGGACAGTCGAGGAACGAATCCGGCGCTCCCTTTACGGCGTTACCTCAACCATTCGCTCTACTGCTGTGATTTTTGCCCCACTTCTTCCAGAAAATTACCCTTGCCTTTTCTAAAGTTATTACGAAAATCCTGAACCAGGTAGCTGAAGGGTAAACCGAATTCCTGCTGATATGTCTGGAATGCCTGTCGAAATAGGGAAGGCGGCTTTTTCCCAATCAATTTCTCCTGACTGTTTCCTGCTTGCAACAGGGGTTTACATTGTCCTGATCAGTGCTATCTTTACCTACTTTGCAGGTTCGGTGGAATACGGAGGAGACCGGACACATTTGAAATATGACCTGGCCTGTATGCTCCCAATTTCGATTGCAATATTTGCAGTAGTGTCTACCACAACCTCAAGGATTATCTTCAGGGGTCTGGTGTGAAATAGAGAAACAGGAATTACATGAACTTCTTTGCCAATCTTGAATGCAAAGAAAAAAATCGGATGAAAATAAAAAGCAGTATCCAAAGTTTCCTTCTTCTTCATATGGCAGATTTTTCTCATTTGTCCTATGGAATGAAAGCTGGATAGTTTAGTTGGCCTATTTAGAAAATAATTCCACTTAATTGATAAATATTGAACTGATTAATAAATAATTGAAAAAACTGTATGTTTCTAAATTAAATTTCCCTACTAATTATATTGCTTGAATAATAATGATTGCACAATCCAGTTTTAACCAACATTAATGATATAGGAGGGTGAAACAATGATTGTTAGCAAAAATATTCTAATTTTGTATCCTGGCTACGGGGGGGATGCATACATCGGATTACCGATAGTAGAGCCTCAACCTGTACCTCTGTACGGCGTGGTCAGACCTTTATACGGTGTGCCCCTAAAATGAGATTAAATTAGAAATTGTGGGTTGAACTACAAAATCAAAATACAAAATCAGCAGTAAAAAAAGATCAAGAAGTCTAAAATTTACTGGTTTTAACAAACTTACTTGTTCTTTATTTTGTTTCACAAATGCATAAGTCCTGATAGGAAAAAAGGAATTAAAGAGGCTATTTGTAGGGGTGGATGCAGAGGAGCCTGTTATTTTACAACGAATTCCAAATTTGAAAACCCCTACTGCTGTTATCCTGGAAAAACAAATATAAGTAAGGACTGCTTCAAGAATAACTTCTTAAAATACCGTGAGAAAACTTAACTCTTTTTCGGCAGAACCGCAAGCCTTTTCAAAAAACTGCTTGACCGCAAGCCTTTTCAAAAAAGGCTTGATCGAAAACCACTGCAAGATCTAGAAAATCGGTAGTCGGGACGTGATCAACCGGGTCAACGGTTGCGGGTTAACGGTTGCGCTCAAGACGGCTGAATCTAGCGAGAATAATTGTTTTAACGGCTCTTCGATATCTCGAATGGATCATTTAAAAATCAATTCCTAAATTTGGATAACATTTGAACATATTTTGTGTGAAAGCCATGTTCAAGATCGATGTTTATCCATTAGGGTGGCCATGTTTTAACTGAGTAATTATTTTCAACTCACGCAAAAAACAGCGAAGAGCCTATATTTCTAAGGTGAATATCAAGATGCTGAAGTAAAAAAGTTAAGCTATTTAGATTTCCATTGGTGTAGCTTATTTTTCGTTACTGCAAAAATTTGGAAGTTTGCTCGAGAGTGTCTACCCTCGAGCGATTTTGACAAGATATTACATGGTTTTTTACATCGTTTTTTGGAAGTTTGCCAATTACATGATTTTTATAGTTTTATCTATTACATGTTTTTGGAGGTTTGCTCGACAGTATCTGCCCTCGAGCTTTGATAGATTTTTGAAACCGGGTTGTGTTTTTTTAAGTTTTATTTTTATGGCTGCCAATTTTCATTCTTCGTCAATTGCACTGACGTACCTGGGAAACAGGAGCATGTAATTTTCCTGATAAGCTTTCCCATCTTGATTAATACCAAGAGTCCATACGATCTCAGGTGTTCTTGCTATTGATTTTGTTCGAACCGTCTAATTCCTCCGAACTCCATTTCATTTTAGAATTTGCTTTTTTTCGATCTTGATGTACGTCTCCCGGGAGTGCTCAATCCCGGGATGAACGCCAGCTTATTGCATGTCTGTTTGCTCTTACATAGAGGATTGAATTTTTCCCATCTCTAACTAAACTCGAAAACTAAGTAAGGATATGGATTTGGGTAATGGATCTTAGCTTCAGAGGTAATGTAAATTAAAAATAAGGGAATATGCATTCAGGTAGAATTCATTAAAAAACTGTCAAGAGACCTGCTGAGGTTTGCCGATTTCGGCAGAAATAGATAGATATAAAGGTTCCTGTCTAGAGGAGGAGAAAGCCTAATCTCGTGAAAATGAGGTGTGGACATAATTTGAGTTGTGTTCTCAGTTTGTCCTTCTATTTTTCATCTTTCCTACACCTGTTTTTCATATTTACTCATATATCAGGGTAAATTCATCCTTTTTTATTTTCATTTTTGGTATTATTTTTCTAAACATATCATAGCTTTATATTGGATTGTAAGGCTTTTTAATAATAATATTTCAAAACTTATTAAATATTCTTATTTAATCCAGACACTAGAAACTGAAGAATTTACAAATTCATCAATCCGTACGAAAAACACATATCGTATTCGTTTGTCAATTCAGAAAACGGTTTTAGCCCTTACTTTTTGTAATAAATATCCAATTTTTTGTTTCTTTATGGAAAATTAAGTACAAATTGCTCGGGACGAAAAGTACCTTTCTATGGCATTTATCCAAAAAAGCGTATGAACTCCGGCATAAAAAAATTATTTTCTAAAGATAAATACCTATTTATAAATGGGCCTCCAAGTTTGCTTGATGAGCTTATCCCATAAATCAAAGTTTAATCTTTGAATTTAGTCCTTCAGTAACCGATTGAGATTCTTATCGTGAAAGATCAAAACTGAAAATTTATGATAATAGGAATGAAATCGGGTTTGGGATAGGCTCGAAATAGAATACTAATCAAGGTGTCAGTATGTCCGAAAAGCATTCTAATTCTCATTCTCAGGAAAAGGAGGGTGGTTCCGAACTGCCGTATGAGAATATTCAAAAAAATGGACTTTTCAATTTTCTCCGTCGTTTTCACGCTCATTCTCATGACCACTCCTGTACTCATTCCCACGCACACTCCCATGGGCACAGCCACACTCATGGCACCGTGGACCCTTCCATACTTGCTACTAACAAAGGGCTCTGGGCAGTAAAATGGTCGTTTATCGGGCTGATGATCACAGCCATTCTGCAGATTTTCATCGTTTTTATCTCGGGAAGTGTTGCCCTTCTTGCTGATACCATCCACAACTTCGGGGACGCATCAACTGCAATTCCTCTTGCAATAGCTTTTTCCCTGGCCAGAAGAAAACCAAACAAACGCTTTTCCTACGGATACGGCAGGGTAGAGGATCTTGCAGGTATAATCATAGTTTTCCTGATCCTTTTCAGTGCTGCTGTTGCGGGTTATGAGTCTGTGAACCGCTTCTTAAACCCTCAGCCTGTAGGACATTTACAGGCTGTAGCTGTTGCCGCAATTATAGGCTGCATAGGAAATGAAGTTGTGGTCCAGTTCCGGATGAAAGTCGGAAAGGAAATAGGGAGTGCAGCTCTTATTGCTGATGGATATCATGCCCGAGTGGACGGTTTTACCAGCCTTGCGGTCCTTATCGGAGCCATTGGCATTTGGCTTGGGTATCCTATCATTGACCCTCTCATTGGAATGTTAATCACAATCAGCATCCTCAAAATAGTCCTTGATTCGAGCAAGCTTGTATTTACCCGCCTTCTTGACGGCGTTGAGCCAGAAATCATCGATAAAGTAAAGAACATTACTGAAAGTGTCGATGGGGTATGTGAAGTTACGGACCTTAGAGTCCGCTGGATAGGACATCGGCTCCATGCAGAGATCAATGCTTCCGTTGCTACTTCTCTTTCGGTTGGAGAAGGACATGAAATCGCTAATGCAATAAGGGAAAAACTTCTTGAAAACTTCTCTTACCTTTCCGGCACCACTATCCATGTGGACCCCTTCACAGCCTCAGGAGAACACTGCCACTACGGATCTGAGAACCCGGAAATATTACATGGAAAACAAAAGCAGGTTTTGAATACTTGTTCTCAATGAGATCCTATGAAATTTTAGTTTTGGTTGGCACTTTATTGTAACAACCTTATCGTTCTAAGGGTCTGCCTTAATTTCATCATAAGGTTCCGGTAAACTTGCCGGGACCTCAGGTTATTTTCAAGTAAAAAATCATTAATTTCCTAAAAATACTTTTTTTTGCCCTTTATCTCAATCGATTGGGTGTAGCGAAAGTTCTGTAAAATCGTAAATCTCAAAAGGTCGCTGAATCAAATGTGAGACGGTATCCATAAATTTAACTTTGAATTTACAGAAAATTGGTCTACTGCCGGTACGTCTGATTACTAACTGATGGAAAGAGGAAAAAAGTAGTCAATCACTAGAGGAAAAAGTAGTCAATCACTAACACTCTAAGAAAATCGATTCGTATAAGTTTGTCTATTGAATTTTATGAAGATCGCTGTTGATGTTGTTTTACCCAATCTGAATAATTACTATAATTTTGAAGAATAAATCCCCCACTCTTTTTACTTAAACTCCAATTTTTCAATTTAAGGGTTTATTTGTTTTCAGAGTACATGCCAGGTCTTGTGTTCGTTGTCACCTTTATGAAATTTGTCTTCGTTAGAGTACTGGTGCCTGCCACATTGGTTACTGTAAGTGTAACCTTATAACTTCCTTCCTGTAAATACTCATGTTTTGGATTCTGTTCTGTCGAATATGCTCCGTCTCCAAAACTCCATTTCCATGCAGTAGGAATTCCTGCACTCTTGTCAGTAAAGGCAACCGTTAGTGGTGCTTTTCCAGAGGTAGGTTTTGCGGAAAATGAAGCAACCGGCTTTGTTACTACTTTTATATAGTCTGTTTTTGTTACCGTGTTACTGCCTTCAGCATTTGTTGCTGTAAGTTTAACAGTATAACTCCCTACTTTGCAATACTTATGGGTTGGATTCTGCTTGGTTGAAGATGTCCCGTCTCCAAAACTCCATTTCCAGGAAGTTGGCGATCCTGTGCTCTTGTCAGTAAAAGCAACTGTCAATGGGGCTTTTCCTTCGGTAGGGTCTGCAGAAAATTCAGCAACCGGTAAAATATTATTATTAAAACTAAAGTCATCAATGACATAGTAATTGGGAACACCATTAATGACTATACTTGAGATTCCTGACGGACTGCTTACATTAAGATTATACATTATTGGGCCGTGGTTACTACCATCAGTGTCTGAGATGCCAGTTTTAGTCTCAATTAAATTACCATTTGCGTCATACGCATCAAGATATATGTTTTCTTTTGACCAGTAATAAACTTCAACGTCAGAAACCGGATTGGTAAAACTGGCCTGAATTCTACCATCATTAAAACTGCCTGCAACATTTATTCCTGATCGTGGTGGATATCCTCCAACGTTTAAACTCTGACCGGCTGTTAAAATTTGTGGATCCCCTGAAAAAATCACACCTAGGTCTCTGTACTGATCGGAAATGACCGTCCACTCGGGTAAATTTTCAAAATCAATTGTAGTAATGTCAGAGAAGAATATTGGATCCGATGAAAACTTCACACCTTGATTTTCGCGCTGATTACTAGCAAGTTCACTAGGTAATGCCGCAGAATCACTTGTAGTATCTGTAGATGCCATAACAGGAAGAACTGATACCAACAAGAGAACGAAAACTGTTAGTAAAATCAATATTGGCGAATTTTTATTCATATTACACCTCAAAATAATTATATTGTAATTTTTATTACTATGAAGTTTTTAATAAACTAAATTTGCTTTATTTGTAATTCGGTTAAGTTATTCGTTAACCTAAAAATGGCTACTCAAATCAACAGAACACATCGATTTTCAAAATTTAGGTTTACGTAAATCGCTAGAAAATAACACATTATTTGCGTTTTGTATTTGGAAAATCGATGCTTTCTGTTTTCACCGAATACGGAAGAAAGCACGTTTTATTCTTATCCCCGTTTTTGCAGTATATTATAACACATATGAATATATAACATTTTGTAAATATATATACCATATAAAACTATGTTTAAGAAGTTATACAACCGTTTATAAATACTTATATAAAAAGCTCCGTTGCAAAAATAATATTTCCTCAGTTTGATATTATAATTTTTGTCTTTATGTATCGTTTTTGCTTGAATGAAAATGTTTAACTTTCCGAATTGTGATGACTTTTAATGATTTTGTGAAGAAGCCAGATTTTTTGCACCACAACTGGAAATACCATATTAATTTATTAATCAACATTATAATTAATTTGTCAACCAATATAATAGAATTATTTAAATACCTATAAGAATTTGTAGCCGTTATAATTCGTTGTTGGATTACTTCGTTGGTTTGTCTACTCATTTCACAACAGATCTTAGGAATCTAAAATATGAAAATATTTTCCGCTATCATTCTATTTGTGTTACTGTCACCTGGAATAGTTGGAGCAGCAAACCAAAATGATATTAACCAAGAGCTTCAGCAGGGAGGTAGAATTCACCTTCCTGCTGGAATTTATGTTTTGACAGACTCAATAATTCTTCAATCTAATACCATTCTAGAAGGTGAATCTGGGACTGTAATCACAATTCCAGATCACGCTGGATGGCCTGCATGGAAACCATTAATTTCAGGAAATCGTGTTCAAAATGTCACAATTCGAAATTTAGAGATTAATGCGAACAGTAACGGAAATTCAGAAACTCCGCATGGTGCAGGTTTTTATAACTGCATGCATGTGGTCGATTGCGATAATTTACAGGTTTATAACTGCACTTTTCATGATAGTCTGGGAGATGGCTTGAGAACTAAAAGAAGTAAAAACATTAAATTTTATAATAATCTTGTTTACAGACTCGGACATGAAGGCTTCTTTGGCATTGAGAGTCAGTATATTGAATGTTTCAATAATCGAATAACTACAAGAACAAACAGTGGTCTCAGGATCTGGAACTCTGCAAATGTCAGCTTCCATGACAATGTTATAGATGCGCAATTGGATGCTGGTGGGGGTGATTCTGGCATCCAGATCGAAGATTCCAAAGGCACTGTAGGTAACGTGGAGATTTATAATAATGTCCTTAATAGAACATGGGGAAAAGGTATTTGGTTAACTGCCTATGATGCAGGAGTCTCAAACATTCAGAAGGTTTTGATTCATCACAATTTGTTCTATGAAATAGGACTGAGTTATAATATTCCATCTACAGGAGGCATAGTCAATGATGGATTCAAGGGTACTCAGATTTATAACAATGTTTTTGATGGAATGAGAAATAACGCCTTTAGAAATCAAGCTGGAGGACAAGGTACAATAATAAAAGACAATGTTTTCACAAATACAATTCAACATACTGCAATTTCTCAGACTGGAACAGGCTATGCGATTGCTGATCTTGTAGGAGCAAACCTTTCTGTAACTAACAATTGTTTTTACAATAATGAAAATGGGGATGTGTATCAAACAAGTTCTTTTAATGCCGATTTTGCAGATCCTAAAACTCATCAGACTTCTTCAGGTTGGACCTGGACAGGCTCAACATGGACATGTAAGTTTGTAAAACCAATGGAATTAGGCTCTCTTCCACTTACTACAACCCTCAGGTTACGACTAATGGCAATAATATACAGAGTATATTGTATTATAAATTCATTTTAAAATTCTTTCTATATCAAGGTCGGTGAATAATTCCTCATTTTAGCCGATTAAAATTCCCCAATTTCCAATCCTCGAGAAACAAATTCATGAAAAATTGAGTAAACTTTATATCAAAAAGTGGGGAAAATTAATCCGGTCAAAATGGGGAAAAGTAAACCGGCCTTGACAATGGTTGGTTGTCGGTCATAAACAGCGTATTTCTATAGTTACCGAGAATGACTTAAATAAGAATAGATTAGGCATATGGGAAAAAATAAGATGTATTTCATTAGAAGAAAATGATAAAAGAAATGCATCATTTCCAACTTCATGGAAAAATTTATGTAGTTTACAATGATTTTAGAATATTGATTATTATGACAGACAAAGTCGGATATGTTTCCCTCCATAACGGAGGCGGGTTCGTTGTCAAAATGGAGTTTAAATACACAACTGACAATGTGAATTGGAAGACCTCAAACAAAACAGGAGATATCACACTCGGCAAAACGAAAAAAGTTGACCCTGGGGATTTAGGCGTTCCAAATGGTTCGATCATTATATTGAAAGCAATTGTTGTTGCGGGCAAAGACAATGAAGCTCAGCAGCAATTTATATACGAGAAAGGCAACTCGCAAACTGCAGCATACACAATAACGGGAACCACGTTGAGTAATACGCTTGGTTTAATTGGAATCCAACAACAAGTTGCCCATTAATCTAAGGAAATTAGGATTAGTTCTGAAGGTAGCTATTTTTGAGTTCCATGACGAAAACAGAATAGTATCCTGTCTTTTTTCATGCTAATTCTTTTACCTAAAAGCCCAAAATGGCTACTTTTACTTTTAATATTGTGCATCGGTGTTTTTCTTTGGCAGTGTGCCAATTTTTCTGTAAAATTACTTCTTATACAGTTTCTTATAAAAAACGCACTCGGAATAGACTCCATGAAATCCTCTGAAAAACAGTGCTTTTTCCCTAAAACTATTGAATTATATGGCTGCCTGGAAACTTGCCGTTTTCAATCTAGATAATGGTTATCTAGTTTCATATTTTATTATAGTTTATCACATTAGAAACATAATATATTTATTACATTAATTAAATATATCAAATGAGGTCGATCAATGATAGGCTTAAGTGAAATTCTAGCGATCTTTATAGTACTCGGATTTTGGATTTCCATAATTGTACTAGCTTGCCTGGGAATTAAATACATTATTAATCAGAAAAAGACATGCGGATATGAAGAAAAGTCTGCATTGGATATAGCAAAAGAAAGATATGCTAAAGGTGAAATTACAAAAGAGGAATTTGAAGAAATGAAAAAGACTCTGATTTCGAAATAGTAACCTTAAAAGTCTTTTTTGGAATTTCTGGTGAAGAATGGGACTTACGCTTTAGTATTTTTTACATAGATTATAGCAACTTTTGGGTATTTTGTTGTTATAATATTTCTTGAAAGCAGCTACAAAGACTCCAACAAACGCATTATTTTTTCCTTAAAACTACTCGATAGACAGTCTCCTCTCTGTGTTTTTAATATTTTTTGCGTTTGATGAGAAGCGATTGTTAGATGAATGTTACTTCAGGTATGATCTTATTGCAATTGAGAATATCTCTTGGGAAAGGTTGTATCCTTTTTCTTTATGTTCAAATTTTTTATCATATTTTTCTGCATCAATTTCATTAATTTCTAATACCGGACTATATTTGTACTTCCAATTGTGCCCTTTAACAGTTCCTTCTTTTAATTCTAAAGCAAGCATGCCGTAAGGGTATTCACCATTCATATCACTAATATTGAAATCTCTGCTGCTTTTGAAACCGTGTTTGCAATAGTTATGGGGGTCACCGAATATAACAATTACATTTATTCCATCGTTTTTAGCAATATCAATTGTGTGGCGAATTAATGCACTGCCTATACCTTTCCGCTGATATTTTGGTAATACACTTATGGGACCAAAACTCGCAATTTCTATCTTAATTCCATCTTCCGAATACAACCAGGCTTTGGTGTACATAATGTTACCAATTATTTCACCATTATATTCTGCAACAAAATCAAGTTTCTTAATAAAATCAGGATGATATCTCATAATATGTACTAAATAATGTTCGTTACAACCAGGTACATAGAGGTTCCAAAATGCTTCTCTCGTTAAGTTTTCCACTTGATTGAAGTCCTCTACTTTTTCATTGCGAATTATAATATCCATGATTAATTCCTTTTTATTGTTTTATTCAGTATATTTGATTAGTATTAATTACAGCAATTCAATGATATTAAATATCAGTATATTGGGCTGTATATCGTTTAAATACAGTAGTTTTTACCTGAAATTATTGCATTTTTCCCTTTTATCTCAATAAATAATCCTCAATTACAACCCTATTCAGGCAAAAATCATACGGTTTTACGAAAACAACTGTATACTACGTAATATAGCCCCTTTGCAGTTGCACAGGATGACCAGATCACATAGCTTAATGAAGTTACACAGAAACAGGCAGTTCGCATACAGAGAGCCTAATTTTGATAATTCAAAATACAGTATGAGAAGAAAAGCAAGCTATGAAGCTTTTTAGATGTTTTATAGGTAGAGCCCGATTAATTGTTTTATTCTCCTCTTTAATCGTCAGGAAATAAATATGAGTTAACCTTCAAGGAAAGTACAAAGCACAAACTTGTTATTGCGTATAATTACCAAAAAAATGATTTACTCGATTAATTAGTCTTCATCCTTATTGCTTTCCCTATTTTCAAATTCTGTAACTACTCCTTCTGCTCTTAATACAATTTCATTGAGCTCTAGTTCCCGCGCAATTTTCAAAACATTTTTTAAGATCCCATAGTCATGCCATTTATCAGGGTACTTTTTTTCTATACGAATTAAACAAGCTAAACATTCCTCGCATTTTGAAGGTTCAATAAGATTGTATTCTAACCCCTTAACGGTTACTCGGTAAAGTGCTTTTGAGATTTTCCTTGCCAACCATTTAAAATACCACATTGCGTTCTGATCTTTATCGCCATCTGAATATTTTAAGTCATAAACTAGAAAATGTCCCATTGAAATAAGAGAACCTACGAATATTCTATTTAAAGAAAAGGAATCTCGAAAATGAATAGACATCATTGCAAAATTCTCAAAACATTGTATTATCATACATATAGGTTTCACTTTTTCATCTGTTGGTGAAGTTTGAACAAATATTAGACTAGGCTTAAAGATTTCTGCTAATAACTCAGGTATTTTATAATAAGCTTTTACGGATCTATTTATAAATTCGCCTTTAAATAATTTTAGAGTACGATATTCATCCTTTATATTTGTAAGGTAAAATATATTTATACCTTTCATTTCTTTACCATTTATTATCATCGTCTTTTCTTTATCATTCTTATAATCTAGCTCTAGTATTTCCTCATCAAAATAATGTATTTGTAACCTTTCAGTCAAATTATTATACTCTTCATTATCCTTGTCCACGAATGCTTCGTCATAGTCAGAATAATCGATTCGTAAGCCGTTAGCTGAGTCATAAAGGTATTCTTCTAAAAATTCATTTCGTTTCTGTGAATCTCTATCCCAATCAAACATATAACCAAATTGCAACATTCCGATTGAGTATAGTGATTTAATTATGTCTTCAACCAAAGGAAAAGTTTGTTCTTTATTTACAGCATCTAGTCCAATATTTTTTATACGTTTACAAACTTCTCTTGATTCATTATCGTCTTGAAGAATTCTCTCAACAGTTTCTAATGATTTAAGGCATTGTCGTGTTGCATCTAACAGGTTATTTTTTATGGACTCTTCACCAATTATAACTATGTAACTAGAAATATCACTAATATCACGTTTTACTTTATCATTTAAATCTTCTAAAGCATTGTCCGTTCTTTTATACTCATACTTTTGTTTAATATGTTTATAATATTCAATAACCTGATTTTGTGTCTCACCTGCGAGTTCTTTAGAATGACCATCAATTTTGGATGCTAAATTTTCTAGATACTTTACTATTTGTGTAGTTAAGAGTTCAAATTCCTCTCCTTTTTTCGCAGATTCTTCACCAATGCTTTTTAGATTTTTCAGTATGTGGAAGGTACTATGTATGAGGTTGTGATAAATTGCTGCTTCTCCAATATAATTAAAAGTATTACTAATGTTATGTAACGCATCTTTTGAATCTACATTGATTGCAGCGATTCCAATATCTTTTAAAATATACGATAATTCAGAGATCGAACCTTCTAAACTTTCTAAAACTTTTACTGGTTCATTTATCCTCAGTTCGTAACGATTTTCAAAAGTTTTTGATCCAATGTCATGAATACATTTTGTTAATATTATCGATAAGTTTTGACATTCTTCTTCTTTCGCTTTCACAATCGATTTGAAAGCTTCTTTTAGATAATACTCCGATAAAAAAGTAGTATATAATAAATTGCTTAGTGCAACTTTTTCTTCAGAATATGGTTTATTGAGAGCATTGTATAATGGGATCAAAAATTCTGTTTTCAATTTAAATTTAATATACGTTGAATCTGATTTCCATACTGGAGAAGTGCATCTTTCTCCGATGTTACAATATTCTATCAGTACCATTTTTATGAATTCGCTGTCCTCTATTTTCAAAGCTAACTTCCAAATCTCAAAAATACGCTTAAATGCATGCTCCGATATTCGTTTTTCCTCGTGTGGATTGTGTTTAATAATCTCATAAAGACAGTCTGATACTGCTCCAAGCCCATATCTTGCTGTAGTATAATCATATCGCATAATTGAAGCTCGTATAATATCAATGATTGGCAGAAAAGGGTCTTTTTTTTCTTCTATATTTATAGTAACTCTATTAATCTTGGGTTCGTCTTCGGAAATTCTGCTATTGTGTTCATCTACTTCTTCTGAAGAATTAGATAAACTTTTGACATCGATATTTTTAGATAGAGCATCGATTACTGAATTCGGTTTCATCATTTTAAAGACATACAAAATATAAAAAAATAGTGAGAAATATGCAATGATTGAAAGTGCATAAGCTATACTAAAAGACAGGTGTAAAAGTAAGTCATTTGTTTCGTCTGCGATTAATACTATTAGTAAAACTGGATAAAATATCGATAAACCATATAGCAACAGAAATCCCCAGAGTATTGGGTCATTTTTAAATACATCAACAACTCTTGCTGAGTATTTGGATGCAGAGAATTCTATTACAACCAAGCTTAAACTTATGACTATGGCAAGAATAGTAGCGTTGCTTTGAGCCAATGTGCCTAATGCGGATAATACATTACCATTTGAATCTATAGTTATACCTTTAAAAAAGACAGTAGATATTGCACCTAGTATAAATGATACATTCTTTGAATCTAGAGTTATACCTTTAAAAAGTATTGTGTAGAGCAGGGGAAATAAAATAAGAACGACTACAATAAATAAAAGCCACTGTTTTTTGCTTCGTTGAATATGAGATTTTATTTTCCTCAACCGTTGTATCATAACACGACTACTTAAAATGTCTAATTTATATAAACATTATTTTTTGAGTATGTTTACTGGCATTTTTTCATGCCTATAAAATTAATTAAGAAAGTTTTGTAATTTTATCACGGGTAAACTTTCATAGAGCATTTAGTCCTTCTAGAGTAGAGTTGATTGACTTTCCCTCTATGTTTTTTCAGTTTGTCATATACATTCCAACTCTCTGATTTTTGCCTCTTTTCGTACTATATTTTTCTAAACACAATTATTCTGCATCATATAGGAATACAAAACATATGGTCGATTTCTGTCCCGGTTAAATATCTAAAACGTAGGAAAGTAAGCCCAAAAGTGAAGCGTTTCTGACTTGGTAAAGGATTTCGGGGAGCCTCTTATTCAAATACAGGGGCTTAGAATAAGCCGTCCTTTACTCTTAAGTTAGCCAGGATTTACTCACGGATTTTTTGAAATCCTATACGGCTTTTTCCTTTTTTACATGTATGTTCTTTCACGTTCGGTTTCCACTTTTTTTAATAGTTCCTTTGTTATGCATTTTCCTGCATACAGCAATATAATTAAGTATGTCATAAAGAATCGGTGGTCGGGTCCTGGGAATGATATAAGTGGAAATGATATCGTGAGAACAATAAGTCCTAATGCAAACCACGTAATTACTTTAGTTATCCAGTTTGACGTATCATTAGAATAAGCGCGTGTTATTTTATAGTATGTCCACGTTCCTAGAAGAATAGACACCGTAAAGGAAAATGCGGCTAGAAATAATATTGCTTTTATTAATGAACCGTCGTCAATTAATGTACCATTTTCATATTCGTTAAAATTGATTGTTCTGATCGCGTATACTAAGAGCCATAGTAATAATGCAGAGAACCCGATAATTTGGATTATTCTATCTTTTGTAGAATATATAGATGGTTCGATTTTATTATAAGTCCGAAGACTTTCAGTACCCAATCAATCACCTTTCTCAAAACTTAATGATTAAGCTTAGGCACGTCTTCCTAAATTTATCTTTCTATTTTCAAACAAATTTTACTGAAGCTTTTCTGAACTCGATTATTTCATAGACAATAGGAATTAAGAGTTTTCACCGATTAATAGATGGTTAAATGTCTAAAACATAGGAAAATAAGCCCAAAAGCTAAGCGTTTCTGAACTGGTTAAGGATTATGGGTGAGCTTCTTATAATCAAATACAGGGGTTTAGAATAAGCCGTTCTTTACTCTCAAGTTAAGCCAGGATTTACTCTGGATTTTTTGAAATTTTTTCCATTACGTGTTTTCCTGCATACGTCAATGCAATTAAGTATATACCAAAGAATCGGTCGGATTCTGGGAAAAATATCTGTGGAATTGATGTCATGAGAACAAAGACTCCGAATGCAAGCCACTTAATTGCATTCATTATTCCTATTGATGGATCATTGGAACAAGTACGTTTTGTTTTATAATATGTCCATATTCCTAGAAGAGTAGACACCGTAAAGCAAAATGCGGCTAGAGATAATATTACTTTTATTAATGAACCGTCGTCAATTAATGCACCGTTTTCGTATTGGTTAAAATTGATTTCTTTGATCACATATACTACAAACCATAGTAGTAATGCAGAGAACCCGATAATTTGGATTAATCTATTTTTTATAGAATATGAAGATGGTTCAATTTTATTATAAGTCCGAAGACTTTCAGTACCCAATCAATCACCTTTCTCAACATTTAACGTTTAACCTTAGGCGCGTCTTCCTAAATTTATCTTTTTATTTTAAACCAATTTTTATGAAGTTCTCTGAAATCGGTTATTCCATAGACATTTGGAATATAAGAGTTTTCACCGATTTATAGAGGTTAAATATCTAAAACGTAGGAAAAAAGCCCAAAAGCGAAGTGTTTCTGAACTGGGGCCATTTTCGCGCTCTCTGAACAAAACGGCACTTCCTTATATCTGTAGTTAGGATGGTTAGTTGGTGTGTTAAATGAATTGTAAACATTTGAACCCGATTAACCCATGTAGTCCTAGGATTCCTGATATGCCGCGTGATGAGCCGGTTCGTTATTTTTGCAGTTGCGTAAGTCCTTTGCGTGGTCTCGGTGATTCCCATGTGCGCAGGTACTGCTTTAAAGGTTTGGGTGCTTACGAAAATTGTCCTTTATACAAAGCGGATAAGAATCCACACAGCAGGCCAAACACGAATCTCCTTCCAGAGACCACGGAGAATAAAAAACATTGGTGGAAGTTCTGGTAATCCCCAAAAAAAGCTTCTGTTACCGTTATTGTTATATAAGTTACAATGTCCAGAATCAATATTTAACAAATGGAGGAAACTCTCAGATGAAAGAAGAAGAAAAGATATTTTCGGGCAAAATGTTTGATCCACGCAAAAAAGAACTGAAAGACATCAAGCATAAAGCGCACACTGCATGTCAAAAATACAATGCAATGGACGAATATGATCCCGACCGTTTGCCAATTATCAAGGAATTTATCGGCGGCATCGGCAAGACTTATTATTTTCAGGGACCTATCCAATTCAATTACGGCTGTCACACTTTTATTGGAGAAAACTTTTTTGCGAATTTCAATCTTATGGTGATGGATGATGCACGTATTTATATTGGCGACAATGTATGCTTCGGGCCAAATGTTTCGTTAATGGCCACTTCTCATCCCCTGATCGCCCAGGAACGTATGGGAATAGATGAAAACGGAAATACGACAATGGCCGAATACGCCGAAGAAATCCATATCGGCAACAACGTGTGGATTGCATGTAATGCTGTTGTATTAGGCGGCGTACATATAGGAAACAATGTGGTAATCGGTGCCGGTAGCGTCGTAACAAAAAACATTCCAGATAACTATCTTGCTTTTGGCGACCCTTGCCGTCCAGTTCGCCCGATCACCGAAGCCGACAGTAAAAAGCATTTGATTTTGAAAGAAGATCTCAAGCATTTTGAATATAATATTAAATAATCCGGATGGATTGAATTGAATTCTGCTTATAAGGAAAGATTATGAACGCAGACATGTGCATAGTCTTATACTTTCAAATTCCAATTTGCCGGTAAGATAATATGTATAATAAGGCACAATTATAAATATACCACTCAAAAGATGATTAGTTTTTTAAGGACTATTAAGCTTTATTTGCCCAATTGAATGTAGTTTCAGTCCTTCCCCAGCTAAGGTACATTAATTAAACAATTTATTTGCTATTTAGATGATTTAGGTACTTCAATTAATTGATTAAACATCTTTTTTCCTCGTTTTTATCATTTAATCTCGTATGGATGAAAATGACAACAGCCGCCCTAACTATAAATAAACATAAATTGTGAACAAATAAAGTTTTTATCTCGCTCATTTATCAATTTTAAAGATTATTATGAATTATTTTTCCTAAAATATTGGTTTTTAGAGCGCAATTTTGCAGGGAAATTCTAAATGTATATCTATCTCCCAAAATAAGCATTCCATCTCCTTAGTTTTAACACTGATTTGGAAGGATCCTAAATTATAAAGATAAAGTAGGTCACAACACTTTTCGGATAGGCTCTTGGTATATATAAGTAAAAGAGTTATTAAGGAGAAAGGATAGTTTTCTAGCATGATACTAACTTAAATCATTTCTAAAGTTTTATAAACTGGGCATTTCTGCATATCCCATCAAACAGTTAGAAAGAAAGTTTTCAGGTTTAATTTTCAAAGTACTTGCATTTTTAGCCCATAAACATAGCATAAATTAGATTTTTACCTTTACTTCCTGTGGAACTGAGAAAATAGCCTATTTTTGCCTATGAGAGTGCAAACACAACTATTACATAGTATATAGGAATATACTTGTTTCCTTCGATAAATGGTTACTTTAGAACAAAATCTTTTTGAGAAATAAATATCAAGTTTAAAAATAAGCCTTTTGATGATGGCTGTTTACTGCTTTTTATCTTTACCTCTATTTACTTAAAAGATGCAAGAATTATTAATAGTTTAAATTAATAATTAATATGAAAGGCTTTTATATTTTTGTTATAATACCCTTATATTGTGGGGAAGGATAATATGGAGCTGCTAAGTGATTTATTCAACTTTCTTGAGGTTCTGTCAAGTCTATGAAAGCTAAGGAATTTTTTCAGCTACAGTTGAGCCTGTAGAATGACCAGCCCTCGTAAATTTGAAAGTACAGTAAATTGTATGAAGAGGTGAAATCTTAATGAGTCACCAATTTCCTCCAAAAAGAAGAGGTCAAAAACCAAAATTCGATCATGAAAAAATCGAAGAACT
Source organism: Methanosarcina sp. UBA5 (assembly GCF_002505485.1). GTDB lineage: Archaea > Halobacteriota > Methanosarcinia > Methanosarcinales > Methanosarcinaceae > Methanosarcina. Next base: position 30,645 of record NZ_DAVG01000126.1, read on the forward strand.
CCTCAAAGCAGGTGAAAAACCTTTTAAAATTATGCTCCTGTTGGGTTGTTCTTATGGGGTTTTACGGTATGTACGAAAGAAAATGGGAAGAAAAAAAGTATAATTTTGAAAAGATATTGATTTGTATTCGGTTAAGATACGATCTGTAAGAAATGTGTTGCTTTTAATGCATTTTCCTGCAATCTATTATTATTATTATTATTATTATTATTATTATTATTATTAAGTTTAGTGAGTCGTTGAGGGTGAAAAATATGACTAAAAGACTATTTGCAATCACTTGTACCTTCTTATTCGTAATAGGTCATATGTTCAAGCGATGGAAACATATGCAAAAATCTCTTGTCTGGAGAGGATTTCTAAGCGAATCTATGTGGATAGAGGACTATAGAAATCTATCGCTTTTCAAAAAATTGGTTTTTTGGGTGAATTATCCTTTTTCTTATGCTAAATTTTTGTGGGTTGTTTTATGGGATCGTATTGACAGATTATGCTTTAGAGATTCAAGAACAAAATGTACTAAAACAAAGATGAAATACCAAAAATCCTGTAAAATACAATAATATGAAAAGTTATTAGTTATAGAGCCTATCCCATAACTCAAAACTACTTCTCTGAATCTCTAATTGGAATAATCAGTGAGTTTCTGATCACGGAAATAATTCTGTAACTTTACTAATTTGAGAATAAAATTGGTTTTGGGATGAATTCATAGTGAAAAAATCACTATTTTTTGGCTTTATTTATGTCAGAAATGAACGAGACCTTTTATTAAATTATTTTTATAAAATAACTATTTTTTGTTATTCTAGTTAGGGCAACTTTAAGAACTATGGTTGTACATCATCTCTCCAAAAGCGTATACTTTTTTAGCGTTGTATATCTCCCAGACATATTTTAGTGCGAGGTGTGAGATTGGAACCTACAAAAAGACCTGATTCTTAGACAAAATAGAATCGAGAAAAAGAAGATTGATTCAAAAATCTCACAAATCCCAAAAATCCCTAAAATCACGAGTCTCTTATATCAACATTCTATCATTATTTTATTTAATTAATTATATAACTAATTTATTAATTTTACTTCTGTAAAAGACTAGGAGATTTAGGAGACTTTTGAGATTCGAGAGATTTCTTATAAAAAGAGCTAATAGAGTACCATACTCTTTATGGTTGCCAAATTAAAATATGCGCCCACAGAGTTGCCTGAATATATAAACCAACGCACTTAAGTATCACAGCCAAAAAGACTTAAATAATTTTTGAAAAATTGAAGGCATTTAAACTTTATTCCCGTAAAAAATTATATAATCTTCTGATTATATTTATATTTGAGCTTACGGAAAGGCGTCAGGTTGAATTAAAATAACCTTTTAGTAGTTTTAATCAAATTGATTTTGTGTCCTCTCAAATAAGTATGTAAAAACCTAAACTTTTAGGTGGGAATATACGAGTTTTTTAAAGTTAATAACCTTGGTTTTTTTGACATAGTTAATAAAGAAACATGACTTTGTCTCCAGGAGTTATCACAAGGTGTCAGAAATTTTAAAAATATAATGGCTATATATCTGGAGCAAAAGGTGTGATTGAATAAAAAGATATTTGCTTTAGAAGCATTTAAAACGCTACAGGAAGACCTTCAGTGATAAAATCCATACTTGATAATGACCTTTACAAATTCACAATGCAACTTGCAGTGCTTGAACTTTTTCCCAGAACTGAGGCCGAATACCGGTTTACTAACCGGGGCACCCAGCGCTTTTCTACGGAATTTGTAGAAGAACTGGAGAGGATCATAAGTGAAGAAATCTCGAAATTAGTATTAACAGAAGAAGAATACAACTGGCTTTCCGAGCACTGCCCTTACCTGAAACCCATGTACCTTGAATACCTCAAGAATTTCCGTTTCAAGCCAGGTGAGGTAAAAGTCTGTCTTACAGAAGAAAAAGATCTGGATATTCGGATAAAAGGACCATGGCATAGCACAATTCTCTGGGAGATTGTCCTTATGGCTGCGGTTTCGGAACTTTATTTCACAACCATTGAAAAAGAGTGGAAAGGAAATTCCCAAAAGGACTGTACTTCCGAATCTGTACTGGCTGCCTATGAAAATAAGATTCTTGAAATAGGAAAAGCCCTTGAGGAAAATAACTGCTTTTTTTCGGAATTTGGAACCCGCAGGCGAAGAAGTTCAGAACTCCACGATCATGTGATGAAAACCCTTACTGGAATAAAAACCCTTACTGGGACAAGTAATGTATATTTTGCAAAAAAATACGGCCTGAAACCGATCGGGACCGTCGGGCATGAGTGGATTATGGGCACCTCAGCGCTTGTAGGGTTAAGGTATGCAAACCGTTTCGCTTTTGAAAACTGGGTGGAAGTTTATAACGGGGACTTGGGAATTGCCCTTACGGATACTTTCGGTTCAAAAGCCTTTTTTAAGGATATGGACCTGAAGTTATCAAAAATTTACGATGGGTTCAGGCACGACAGCGGAGATCCTTACGACTTTGTGGACGCTGTGATAGAGCATTACCAGAAAATGGGAATCGATCCCATGAAAAAGTTAATCGTTTTCAGTGATGCCCTCGATGCAGACACTGCAATCCAACTCAAAAAATATTGCGATGGTAAAATCAACTGCAGTTTCGGCATAGGCACAAGCCTTACCAATAACTCCGATTTCTTCCGTGAAAGCCCTCCTCTTAATATGGTCATAAAGCTGCACAGCATTGACGGCATTCCTGTTGTAAAACTGAGCGACTCCCAGGAAAAGGAAACCGGAGAAAGAGACGCCATAAGGGTTGCAAATTACATTTTCGGAAGAAAAGGACTCGATGAATAGTTAAAATGGAAAGCAGATAATTAATATCCCGCTTGAGCGCAACCGTTGACCCGCAACCGTTGACCCGGTTGATCACGCCGATAGGGTTTGGGGATAAGGCTCTCAAACTCAACCATTGCTAAAGGGTTTTCGATCAAACCTTTTCTCAAAAGGTTTGCGGTCAAGCCTTTTTAATAAAGCTTGCAGGTAAATCAGCCCCTTTCAGCAAATTGAAAACAACTTATCTTGTCCATATAGTTCAGCCCTCTTGAGCAAAGCGAAAAGGGCCCCGTCCTCCCAAGACGGGACTCGGGTGACGGAATTCGGGTGACGAAACAGAAATCGAGTGGGAACTCGGATAAAGAAGTGTTAAGCTCGCTTTTTTACCCCCAAATAGATTAGTAGAGCCATAAGTAGCAAGGAGAATACTATTATAATATTCTTGATTTTGCTATCAGGTTCCTTTTTATTTCCTTTTTCTTCTTTTTCGCTATTTGCTCCAATGTCTGAAGGCTTATTATTTTCATTTTTATTTATTGAGCCGTTTCCTGAGACTTTCTTAGACTCTTTTTGTTCAATTTCCGCTTTTTCGGAAGCATTTTCTTCTTTGGTGTAAGAGGTTATGGCAAACGGTGAAAAGCCAGGAGTTCTGGCTTCGAAATAGGAGTATAGATTATCTTCGCCTTTTTTCTGAGCCTCAAGTCTGTTCCAAGATGTCTGATTATATCTCCACAGGCATATTTCGGATTTTTTGCCAACATTTTCGCTGATCCAGGTTTTTTCTACCTTAAACCTGATACATGCATTCTCAATATTTCCCGCCAGGAGAGTTCCTGTCTTTCCAACCTGAATATTCACGTTTTTATATATTTTACCAGGAGGGAGTTGCGGAACCTGTACGGATTTCTCTTTAAGCATCTCAATAGTTGCAGCCGTTCTTTTAAAAGTTTTCTTCGGATCAAACTCCAGAGTTGTTATACAGGTTGCATTCATCGGGAAATCAAATCTGACGTGAGAACCGCTGTTTATGTATCTAGATGCTGTTTCTTTGGAAGCGATGTTTCTGGAAGGTTCAAGGCTGGTAATTACACCCCCTCCACCGTGTCCTCCGCCTGAAGAAGAACTGCCGGACTTACTCTGTGTATAAGTTCCCGTATTGACCGAATCTCCGTTTATTGTAACAGCCATGTCATTCGGTTTCTTCCAGCCTGAGAGATCATAAAACTGGATTACGTAATCTCCAACAGTAAGATTATTGATTATGTAATTGCTCGGGTGCCATTCCGTATCGGGTCCGGTAGTAATCTTCCATTTTGCTTCGGTTTCAACATCTTGAGGTTCAAGAATAACTTTTAGGGAATATTTTTCTAGGGAAGATTTCGATACGTTAATAGAATAAGGATAAACATTGAACCCCTGCTGGTCAATATCTGTAGAAATTAGAGGATCATTTTCATAAGCTCCTGTAAAGTTATTTTTGAAGGAGGCTCGTGTAAAGAATATGATTTTTTCTGCACCATTACTCGGTTTTACCTTAATATTGAGAGTTTCTTCCTGTTGCGTGTCCCATTGGGACTGCAGTAATTCGACTGATGGATATTGTGCCTGGACTTCTCCGGCTTTTCCCTGGATCGGATCACCTATTGTATATGTTTTGATATTGCTGCTTGTGCCTTCCACTCTTTCAATTCTCTCACCATTGGGGAAGGAAACCGAAATATAGCCTTCACTTGCACTTTTGCCTTCATTTTTTACGGTTACGGAAATATTTGCAGCCTCACTTTCAGAAATTCTGCCATATGGTTCGATTCTAACATCTGTGATTTTTGGAGAAGGGAAGATCTCAGCTGAAGATGTGAGTTCTATTACAGCAATATCCGAGCTATTATCTGAGCTGTGCCCTGTAAAAACTATTTTTGAGCCGTCTGGGCTCCACTTGGGGTAAGCATCTATTATTCCAAGGTTTTCTGTAAGCTTAACCCTGTAATTTCCCTGTATGTCTCTGAGCCAGAGTTCGGGACTTCCTCCTTCGTCTGAGACATATACGATTTGTTTTCCGTCAGGACTGAAAGCAGGATTCCATTCTCCGTAAGGTGTATCGGTAAGCTGTGTCTGGTTTGTGCCATACCACTCTATTGTCCAGAGATCGGGTTTCTCTTTTGAGTTATTGGCACTGTATATTACCTTCAGGCCAAGAGGGTTCCAATCTTTTCCTGTTCCAACATTTTCTGAGGTGCCGAGCCTGGTCTTATTACTCCCATCCCGATCAACTATCCAGAGCTGAGAAGGAGAACCTGTGGATTCCTCAGTATGAATTATTTTTCGTCCAAGACGGCACCAGGCCCCCCAGCCTTCGGACTTTTGAGGGTCATTTGTAATAGGGGTTGCGATTCTACTGTTCATATCTATTCTGTATAGATCGGACTGAGAACCGTCCGATTTTGTTACAATCAGCTCTGTTCCATTGGGGTTCAGATCGTTAAAACCGATAAGATTTCCCTCTCCAATGCGTGTTCGCTCGATTTCACTCCCATCGGCCTTCATTCTGTACGAATTAAGAGCTCCGGATTCGTTATTTTTAACCGTGTACAGAATATAGTTCCCGTCTGCAGTCCACACCGGAAATAGTTCCAGTTCTTGACTGTTGGTAAGAAACTTTACAGTCTTTACAATGTTGTTTTCAGAAATATTTTCTCCATATCCCTCAGCTGCTTCCACAGGTATTGTGAGAATACCAATTATTAATATCAGACACACGTATTTTAAATTTAATTTCATAAGTTTTCACCGTTAACATATTAAATTAATAATACATGTACATTCTAAAATATATAATCTGTGGAAGTTCAATCCCAAGAATATATTCTAAATCAATTGACTAAATATAAACAACCGATAAAAAGAGTAATAACGGATGATATCTGGAGAAAGTAAAAAATAGATAAATTGGAAATTCAAAAGTAGGTCGTGCATTAGTAAGTGATTGATATTTTTTTCGTTGAGTATTTTTGCGAAGTTGCNNAGCAGAAAACGAGAGCAAAAAGCGAATGTGTAAGTACTCTGGAAAATATTAACTGACTATTAAGGAACCACCCATTGTTCATGGCTAAGAAAACCTTCAAGCTCAGTTGCTAATTTCAGGCGTTTTTCTATCCTTTCATTTTCGTAAGCATGCCTGAGAGGTAAACACTCACATCAATATCACTTGAAGGCCCTCTATTCTCCTCGGGCCGTTTAACCGAAAAAGTAGGCCAGCTCAACACCTGCTTATAATTCGAAAAACTCTGCAAGTTTAGAAATTAGAGTTTCCTTATCGAGTTATGGATCTCAGGAATCATTCGTTTCCTATGCCGCATTCTTTCAAATAGATTCTCTTGATTTCTTTCTAGATTCTTCAGGATAATTTGAAAATCTATTTAAGTCCTATTGGAGAGCTGAATAACTTCCTTTCTCTCATTTTGGAAAAGTTCTCTATTCTTAGACTTCAGAGTCGTATAAAACCCATAAAATACTTCCTAAAATAAAGAAACAGTTAATATATAAATTATTAATTTCATCTATATATTAACAAATTACGTTCTTTATAAACAATAGTTGCCTAAACAATAACTGTCGGCTTAAAGTTATCATATTCTAAGCCGGAGGGACTACGTAAAGTTTCTGGGGGGTTGGTTCTGAGAATTGTGCTTATCGAAGATTGTCATAGCAGGCGGAGGTTCAGTACCGCGCTGGTTGTTATTTTATCTTTGCTTTCGGCAGGCGTCGGGAGTGCCGAGGTCATTTATGTAGAACCTGGGAATTCAATCCAGGCTGCAGTAAATAACTCTACGGCCGGAGATCTCGTTATTGTAAAAGCCGGGGAATATCAGGAGAACATTGTTGTCAATGTTTCCGGAATAAAGATCAGCTCGGAATTTGATAACCCTGAAAATGTGCTTGTAAGATCCAGGAATGAAAATTCCAGCGTGTTCAAGATTAAAGCCGACAATGTAACTGTCAGTGGCTTCAATATAACCGGGTCAGGGGAGGTTTTCAACATCTCTGTTTTCAGCATCTCTAACACTTCAGGTTCTGCAAACTCTTCCAAAATAGGTAATAATTCCAGTGATTTGAATGATTCCAGTGATTTCAATTATTCCAATGATTTCAATTATTCCAATGATTCCAGTAATTCAGAAAATGTCAATCAGGGGCAGGCTTCCAGTTCAGGGCCAGATAAGCCTACTTACCAATGGGATGGGCTCGGTTGTCCTGCAGCAGGGATTTGCCTTGAGCAAGTTAACAACTGCACAGTCGAGAATAACACGTTTTTCGAAAACAGGTACGGGGTTTATCTGCAGGATTCTAGGAACAGTACGGTCTTAAAGAATACTTTCTTCCGTAACGGCATCTGGCTTGATGAAGGGTGCGGCGAAAACCTGCTGATAAATAATGCTATTGAAGAGAGTAAACTCATTATTGGGGCCCACTGCTGGGACAATATTATGTTCCAGAATCGAGTATCAAACGGCGAAGGGATAAGTATTGCCTGCTGCGGGGGAAACAATCTTGTCTCAAGGAATGAAATCATAAACTGCAGTACAGGCATTGACATTTATGACGTTCAGGCAAGGACTGTCCTGCGTGACAACGTGATTATGGGCTGCGGAAACGGGATTTATCTAACTTTCGTCTTCGATTCAAGAGTTTATAATAACAAGATTTCAAACGGCAGTACAGGCATTTTTTTAAGAGAAGACTGCCACGATAACGAGCTGGCTAACAATACAATAATATCGAGTAAAGAATCCGGAATTTACCTGCTGGACTACAGTGCGGACAACCGTATTTATAATAACTACTTCAATAATAGCGTAAATGTGAAATCTGAGAATACTAAAGGAAATATCTGGAATACTACACAGTCACCAGGAACAAATATCGTAGGAGGACCAAACCTCGGAGGAAATTTTTGGGCGAATCTGGAAGGAAACGGCTTTTCTCAGGTCTCGAACGATTCGGACTCGGACGGAATTTGTGACTTCCCATTCCAGATTAACGGAAGCGACTTCGATTATCTTCCGCTTTCCAAACCTCCTTTTGTAACTGGGGTGGATCTTGAGGTCACAATAGGAATACCTGAAACAAATAATACCTCAGATATTCCCATTCAAATTGACAGAGATGACCTTAATTTTGGAACCCTGCTCCCCGGGCAGTCAACAGAACAGACCAGTAAACCTCAGGTTTTGACGGTAAGGAACACAGGAAAAAATAACGTCAGTATTTCCACTGAAGTTAGCGATTCTTCATATGCGGTTTTTTCTGAAGGCATCTATATTTCTTCCCGCTTCTGGCCGGACTTTTCTGAAGTAATTCCAAACAACACAAGTAAAACTCTGGAAATTGAACTTAAAGTCCCGATGAACTACTCTGGAAACGACACTAAAAAAGGATCTCTTGTTTTCCTGGCTGAAAAGGTTTGAGAGCCCTGGCTTTTATCTTCAATTTTTTGTTTTATATTTTTGGTTGCCCAGTGGTGATACAAAATTGGTTTTTTTCAGGATAAAATCTCCAATGCGACTTTCGATTGCGTTTTGAAGTATCTGTACACGACAGTTCCATGAATCCCAAAAGCATGGAAAAAGAATATAATTAGGCGTTATTTCGATTGTTGTGAAACAACAACAATTGAATACAAGTAGACGACAATGAAAACGATATAAGAAATATATAAGGTAAGATGAGAGAAAAAGAAAGGAGTTTAAAATGAGAGAAAAAGAAAAAATGCTGGCAGGCAAACCATATAGAGCTTTTGGAGAAGAACTGCTGGCAGAACGTCAGGCTGCAAAGGAATTGATTTTTGAATTTAATGCTCTGCACCCCAGCAAAATTGAGCAACGCAATAAAATCATTAAAAGACTTTTTGGCAAAACGGGCAAGAACTTCATTATTGAATCACCTTTTCGCTGCGACTACGGATATAATATTTCTATCGGGGAGAACTTTTACGCCAATTATAATTGTACAATTATCGACTGCGCGAAGGTTACCATAGGTGACAACGCTTTTATTGCACCCAATGTGAGTCTTTTTACTGCGGGACATCCTGTGCATCCGGATGTGCGGAATACCCGGTTGGAATATGCTACTCCTATTTCCATAGGCAACAATGTTTGGCTTGGCGGTGGCGCTATTGTGAACCCGGGGATTACCATTGGTGATAATACCGTTATTGGTTCTGGAAGCGTAGTGACAAAGGATATTCCAGCCAATGTAATAGCTGTTGGCAATCCGTGCAGGGTGAGATGCACCATTACAGAAAAAGATAAAAGTGATTTTCTGAAAATGTTATCTAACGAATAAGCTTATCAAAAGATCCATAATCTCAACATCCATTTTTATTATCAGTTCTCATAATTATTTAGGTGGTGTGGAAGCTCATAATTGATTTACCCAGCTTATCATGCTAAGCTTATATGCTATTCTGTTTTTCATATCTGACCCAGCCTCTTATCACTTCATCTTCTTTTCCGCCTTCTATCTTAAAAACTGTTTTTTTGTTCTCTATCTTTAAAACTGCTTCTCCTGTTCTCTATCTTAAAAACTATCTCTTACTTCCGATCTCTCTTACTTTTCCAACTGCGATTAGATAATTATATCTGCTTTATGCTTAGCTTCTTTAAAGGATACTGTAAAAACCCTCATACCTGACCATAGTTAATAATAAATCTTGATATCTCGAAACATGCCTGGATTTATCTTCATTATACCACGTAAAAGTCTTACAATGTTAAAGTCTTGAATAAAAGTGCACAGGTTCAAGGAAGGGTTTTCACAGTTCCTATATGTAATTCAATGAATCTGTTTGAATCCCGAATTTTGTTTTTTCTGGTCGGTATCTTACTGGAGATAAAATAATATTAAAAAGAGATCAAAAATAGCAAAATTCTGGCTGCTCTCAAAACAGAATTAAATTGAATTTTGAACTGGGTCGGCAGGAGTGGGAGTAATGGGAGCACGCAGAATAATTTTTTAGTAATTATATTTATAGCAGGGATGATAGCAGGCACGATTTACAGTTCAGATAACTGCCAGTGAATCAGATAAGTTGAATTCTGCTATTTACGGTGACAGAATTGTCTGGGTAGATTATCGCAACGGAAACTCCGATATTTATATGTGCATTATTTCTTTGAAAGGTGGGTCAAGATAAAAATAGCTGTCGAGGATTTAAAGGGATGCTTTCTGCGTCCCAAACTTCTTGAAGCTCACCGTTAATCGTGAAAGTCAACAGCAGTATAATAAACAAAGTTTTAACGTTATTTCATTAATTAATGCAAAAATTAAAGGATAAGCATCGTTAGAACTCAATACTAATAGTTTTTAACAATTTATACGCAAAATAACTTCTCAACTTGCTGTACTTTCCTCAAAGAAAAACTTAAGATTATATAAAGCTCCCAAAATAAGGTCTATTTATTGTTAAATAGCTGAGTTTTAGGGCTTTTGTGATGAGATATTTCTGATTTAAGGGGGGAATTAACAGATGTGGGTAAATAAATTCACAATTCTTTTAGCGGTTGCTATTTTACTTATGATTTTGGCTTATAGCCCTGCATCCGCCAAGGAGATTACAGTAGATAATAATGGCTCAGGTGCAGATTTCAGATCTATTCAGGAAGCAGTGACTAATTCGTATTCTGGAGATGTAATTTTAGTTTGTCCAGGAAATTATAACGAAAGTGTGGATGTAACGGAGGAAAATATAAGTATCCTTTCTGAATCTGAAGATCCTGAAAATACTATTGTTCGGAAATTTAAAATGGGTGCAAACAATACTACTATAAGTGGGTTTAGTATACAGGAAGGTTTAATTTTACGGAAATATATACCTACTGGTGCCTCTACTGGTTATAGTTATCGAGACCCCATTGAAAACTGTACTGTTAAAAATAACATTTTAAAACTGGGCATTGATGCTAAAGTATGTCATAATTTCACATTTGAGAAAAATGTAATTTTAAATTCAGGTATCCTTATATCTGCCCCTGAAGACGCCGTGATTTCTAATCTGAGAATTTCTGACAATCTAATTGTTGACGGAAGTATTGATATTTCTCAACAACGGGGTAGTTGTTTTTTACTTAATTCAGGTAATTTTATTTTGCTTAATAATACTGTTTTAAAGGGTAGAATAGTGCTGAATAACTGTTGTGGCTACAAAATCATCGAGAATCATATTTCAAATGATCCAAATGCTGGCTCGGGGGGTATGGGAATTGCCCTTTATGAATCTGATTCTAGTGAAATAGAAAACAATACGATTGTAAATTGTAGTTCAGGTATGCATATAATGTCAGGGTCTTGTACAATTAATAATAATACCCTGACTGATAATGGTCAAGGAATTATGGTTGGAGCATCGCTAAAGGGGAACTCATTTTTAAACAATACAATCTTAAACAGCAATATAGGGATATTCTTGAGCGGTCCAGCTTATGGTCCCGCTTATATTGGAGATTCGACAGGAGGAGACTTACTTTTAAATGGAGGAAACTCACTATTAAATAATAATATTTCAAACAACAATATAGGTATATTTTTCGAAAGTGATTCCTCTGGCAATCTGGTGGCCAATAATAGGGTGGAGCTAAACAATCAATATGGGATATGTGTCGAAGATGTCAGCTATGAGGTTCCATATAATGGAACTAATCGGTTTTATAATAATATATTCAATAATACTGTCAATTTCTTTAACGGTGAAGGCAACTACAATAGCAATTATTATACTGTAAAGACAATAAACAATAAAACTGGAATATTTTTTGCTATCTGGAACACCACAAAAGTCTCAGGTACTAATATTGTATGCGGCCCTTACCTTGGTGGCAATTACTGGGCAAAACCTGATGGAACTGGATTTTCCCAGAACTGCGTAGATTCGGATGAAGATGGAATTGGAGATTTATCCTACAAAATTAATGAGAATTATACGGACTATCTCCCGCTCGTATCTGTATCAACATCACAGGAATCAATAATTCCCGTTGCAAACTTCAGCACCAATATAACACAGGACCTTGCCCCAGTTGCTGTTCAGTTTACAGATCTATCGAAAAATGCAATTTTATGGAAATGGGATTTTGACAGTGATGGTATATCTGACTCCACAAACCAAAATCCGATTTATTTGTACAAGACTCCGGGAACCTATATTGTTAATTTAACAATGAGTAACGGAAAAGATACGTCATCAAAAAATATGGAAATAATTTTACAGGAAGCTAAAACTCCTCCTGTAGTAGATTTCAAAACTAACGTTACAAGCGGTCAGGTTCCTCTTTCAGTCCAGTTTACAGACCTTTCTAAAAACGCAACATCATGGGTATGGGACTTCAACAATGACAGAATTACTGATTCTACAGAAAAAAGTCCAGTTTATGTATATACCTATCCTGGAACCTATACTGTTAACCTGACTGTAGACAATACAAAGGGAACTGCCTCAAAGTTGTCTACAATAACAACGTCTCCTGCACAGCATATAGATGGGGACTTTATCCTCACTGAATATCAGATTACAACAAATGAATCAGATCAGTTCGGTCCTGCCATCTACAAGGACTGGATAGCATGGCAGGATGACCGCAATGGAAACTCTGATGTTTATATGTACGATCTCAACACTCAAGAGGAAGCTCAAATAACCACCAGTGACTCAAATCAGTACTATATTGGTATCTATGGTAACAATATAATATGGAATGACTGGCATGAAGGAAGTGAAAAAAGAGATGTCTACCTGTACAATATCTCCACTTCCAAGGAAACTCAGATAACTACTAACAAATCAGATAAATGGCTTCCTGCTATCTATGAGGATAAGATTGCATGGATTGATTACCGTAGTGGTAAATCCGATGTATATATGTATAATCTTTCTACTTCTATGGAAACTCAGATTACCACCAGTGAATACGATGGTAAGTATGATAGTAAGTATGATCCTGATATCTATGGTGACAGAGTAGTATGGGTAGGTGGAGGTATTTGCATGTATAATCTTTCTACTTCCAGAGAGACAAAGATAACTTCTGTTAACTCATTGAAACACCATCCTGTAATTTACGGGGACAAAATTGTGTGGCAGGATGAGCGCAATGGAAACTCTGATGTTTATATGTGTGATCTTTCCACTTCCAGGGAAACTCAAATAACCACCAGCGGACGAGTAAGCTGGCCTGCCATTTATGGTAACAGGATAGTATATGCCGATACTCGCAATTGGAACACTGATATCTATATGTATGATATCCCCACTGGAAAAGAGACTCAGATCACTACCAGCGGATCAGCGTCGGGTCCTGCAATCTACGGGGATAGAATTGTATGGACGGATTCTCGCAATGGACTTGAAAACTCCGACATCTATATGTGTACTATTTCAAAGAAGGACTCAGAATCAAAAAAGCCAGTTGCAGACTTTTTTGCATCTCCAACTTCTGGAAGCGCGCCGTTAAAAGTACTGTTCACTGATAATAGCATAGGTGAACCGACTTCCTGGCTCTGGGACTTTGGGGACGGCATTAATTCAAAGCACGCGATGAACGCGACCCACACTTTCACAAAACCTGGAACTTATAACGTTACTTTAAACGTAACTAATGCCGCTGGCAGCAATTCGATAATCAGACAGAGCTATATTACTGTAAAAAGCGAGTAACTTCTAAAAAATAGTGAAAACTATCATTCTCTGAGAATAATGAAAACAGCTAGGGCTGAAAGGTAGTGGAAAATCACTGACCAAACCTAAAAAACGGACAAGATTTATTCTGTTTGATCCGATTTCAGGGTCATACTTCGGTTTGCAGTATTCAATAATTGACCCTCTGCCTGATTATTTGGATAAAGAAAAAGATTAGTAAGCCATTTTGATCAAAATCGCACATTTGAAATTATTATTTCAAACTTTTTCAAGTTTAAAGAGGTATAAATGTGAATAAACTAAGTAGTCGTTCTTTTTTCCTTTTACTAACATAGAACTTTTACAAAAAATTCATGTGGAATAAACTCCTAAATTATAACTACTATGAGACAGTCAGCGGGAATATGGTTATTTATTGCACTGGGTCTGCTTTTCGGCCTGTTTGCAGATTTGGGAGCTGCAGATCCTGTTGCCCCGGACAGCGGGGACGTAAATCTTTCGGAACTCAGAGCTTTTAACCTGCTCTGCAAATGTGAAACAGGATGCATAGTTAATACAGTTTCTCTTTCTTCCAGCGGGAGTTATCTTGCAGTCGGGGATTTTAATCATAATGTTTCTCTTTTTAATTCAGAGGGGAAGAATCTCTGGAATTATACTACTGGAGATATTGTTTATACCGTATCAATCTCTCCCGATGGGACTTGTGTAGCTGCAGGAAGCAATGATAAGAAGGTATACTTTTTTAATAGGGAAGGCAAATTGCTCTGGAGTTACGAAACCGGGGGCAGCGTGAATTGTGTTGTGGTCTCTTCTGATGGTTCATACGTGGCAACAGGCAGCGAGGATGGCAAGATTTACTTCTTTAATAAAGAAGGCAGGCTATTATGGAATTTTGATTCCGGGGATTCCGTCCGCAGTATAGCCATCTCCAGAGACGGCTCTTACGTTACCGCCGGAGGTTCCAGTTATTGCATTTACCTCTTTGACAGCGAAGGAAATAAAATATGGGAACGAAGGACAGGCAGTGTAATCAACTGTGTGTGTATCACTCCACAGGCTCACTATGTGGCTGCCGGGGGTTCCAATTATAATGTCTATCTGCTTAACAAGAAAGGGGATTTTTCTTGGGTGCACAACCCTGCTTACTGGATCAGCAGTGTTTCCCTGACAAATAATGGCTCATATCTGGCAGCAGGAAGCTTTGACGATAAAATCTACCTGTTTAACAGCACAGGTACAAAACTCTGGGACTACAAGGCAAAAGATGATATCTACAGTGTTACAATTTCGCCGGATGCTTCATTCATTGCAGCCGGAAGCTGGGATGATACGCTTTACGTGCTCGATCTGAATGGGAAGGAGTTCTGGAACTGCAGTTGCGGAGGAAATATTAATAGTGTGTCCGTTTCTCGCGATAGCTCGGTCCTTGCTGCAGCGAGTGATGACGGAGCAGCGTATCTTTTTGAGCGTAATTCCACGGTTTTTGCACGGCTCTTTGGAGATGAACGTTTCCTTTCAAAAGAAGGATTCGGATTGCCGTTAACAGGTACTGCAGAGACTGGAGGCATTGAAAATGTAGTTGAGATTGCTTCGGCCTCCTCAGGTAAAGTGTCAGGTGATATAAAAAGTGAAAACGATCCTGCTGTAGATAATTCAGCCTCTACAAAAAGTTCGTCAAGGCTTCAGGGAATCCTTAACTTCTTTAAATATCCCATATTTCTTTTACTGGTAGTTTTAATAGTGGCTATCTACCTGAAAAATCGAAAATTAAAAAAACGGACCGAAGAGGAAAACCTAGAAGACTTTGAGAACCTTGATGATGAGAAACACAGGCCTGAAAATTAATACAAAAATCCGGAAACCTGAAATTTCAGCTCTGGAGGCGTAAACTTCCAGTTCTGTAAATTTCAGTTCTGCAATTTCAATTCTGTAATTTTCCAAATCTGTTGACTTTCAACTATAGAGCTGATCAATCTTTCTGGATTCTTAAATATCTGAATTTCTTAAGTCTAGATTTCTTAAATATATTCACTCTTAACAGCCTTTAGATTTCTTTGCTTGCAGCTTCGGACAAAGCCCTTATGTGGAAGCCCGAGTCAAGCTCATCTGCAAGTTTTTTACATTTTTCCAGGTCAATTTCGGGCACATTAACCACTGTAACCCTTGTACTGATTCCTGCTTTCCTTGCTCCCTTAACAAAATCAAGTACTGCAGAATAAGAATTTTTATGAATCGGCCTGCAGAGTTTGTTATATTTTTCTTCGGATTCGGCATTCAGGCTTACGGAGACGGAGTCTATTCCTGCGGTTTTTAGTTCAGAGACCACATCTCTTCCCGGATTTATCAGGGCTGCCTGTCCGTTGGTATCCAGCCTGACTCGAATATTCCGGCTTTTCAGCCAGCGGGTTACTGCGAGCACTACGTCGAACCTGAGGGTAGGCTCTCCAAGGCCTGTAAACACTATTTCTCTATATCTTGAAAGGTCCAGTCCTTCCAGGGCTCCTATAACTTCCTCTGCTGTTGGTTCTCTTGAAAGCCTTAGGTCATATCCGTAAACCCCGTCTGCAAAATTACGGATGCAAAAAACACAGTCTGCACTGCAGCGGTTTGTAAGGTTAATATATATATTTTTATGAGCTTCATAGTAAATTGTGTCCATGAAATCAAAATTTCTTACATTCCTTATAACCATGACGTATTAATTCATTTTTTATCCGGGAGCTGAAAATAGCTTTATATATACAAATTTCTCATAACTCTACTTCTGCTTTTCGTTTATGACTTACGTTTTCAAGCAGAAAGTTTATAGGTGATCATGTACTTCTAAGGTTCGATCTGCAGCATTTAGCTAGCAGTATCTATGTTTCAACTCATTTACTCTTCACATTGAAGTCTCTCAGGTTTCTATTTAAGATTTGATTTCAATGTTGACAGATGTGTGTTAAAAAACCTATGATTGATGAAAAATTGCGATACTCGCAATTTCGAAGGAGAATCTTATATGGCACAATTAGCTAAATTCGACGTTCCAGAAGAACTTACAAACAAAGCACTTGAAGCTCTGGAGCTTGCCAGAGACACTGGAAAGATTAAAAAAGGCACCAATGAAGCCACAAAAGCAATCGAAAGAGGAAATGCGAAGCTTGTCCTGATCGCAGAAGATATCGAGCCTGCCGAGATTGTTGCTCACATCGCTCCCCTTTCCGAAGAAAAGAAGGCACCTTTCATCTTCATCAAAAACCAGAAGGAACTCGGTGCAGCCAGTGGGCTTGGTGTGTCCTGCGCAACTGTCGCAATCGTAGATGCAGGAAAAGCAGCTGAAATGGTTCAGGACATTGCACAGAAGCTTGAAGCCCTTAAATAATCCTGATGACATGAGGTGCTAATTATGGCTGATGAAAACATAACCGGCGGCTTTGCTGCTGAGGTTATTGACGTTATCGGGAATACAGGTATGCATGGTGAAGCCAGCCAGATCCAGTGCAGGGTCCTGGAAGGCAGGGATAAGGGCCGTGTTATTACAAGAAACTGCGTGGGCCCTGTCCGCGTAGGTGACATCCTGATGCTTCTCGAAACTTCAAGAGAAGCGAAGAAACTGACCACCAGATAAGAAAGCGGTGAGATGATGGAACAGAGAAAATGCTATTTCTGCGGAAAGATGCTGGAGCCCGGAACCGGTAAGCTCTACGTCAAGAAAGACGGTTCTATCTACTATATGCATTCTTCCAAATGTATGAACAACTTCAACCTGGGTAGGCTTCCAAGGCGTACCGAGTGGACCGAGAAAGGCAAAATCCAGTTGAAAAAAGCATAAGATTAAAATTGCCAGTTTATTTGTTCGGATTATTAAGGTGTGTACATGGAACAGACATACGTTATGGTAAAACCTGACGGAGTCCAGCGCGGGCTGGTTGGAGAGATAATTTCCAGAATCGAGAAGCGAGGTCTGAAGCTCGTAGCCCTCAGGATGAACGTTATCAGTGAAGCCACTGCAAAAGAGCACTACAGTGAACATGCAGCCAAGCCTTTCTTCCCCGGCCTTGTCGAATTCATCACGTCGGGCCCTTCGGTTTCAATGGTCGTTGAAGGAAAAGATGCAATCCGGGTTATGAGGGCTATAAATGGGGCTACAAACCCTGTAGATGCGGCTCCCGGAACAATCCGTGGGGACTTTGCTCTGGATGTGGGCAGAAATGTAGTTCATGCCTCTGACTCCCCAGAAGCTGCAGCAAGGGAAATTGCAATTCACTTTAAGGACTCCGAAATCGGGAACTATTCCAGAATCGATGAGGTCTGTCTGTACGAATAAAGCAGGTGCACCAAGGCTTTTTCGTGTTCCTGAAACTTCAGGGCATGATTCCAGGCCTTTGTTTATCCGACCTGCAATATGGGTCCGTCGGGGTAAACCCGGACCCTTCTGGACCTGCAGCAAATAAGACGCGGGAATGAGAGAGGTTTTGCATATGGCCGACAAGAATAATTTGAGGACTCCTATAGTCTGCGTGATGGGGCACGTCGACCACGGGAAAACGACTCTGCTGGACAAGATCAGGGGTACTGCAATTGTCAGTGGAGAAGCCGGCGCCATCACCCAGCATATCGGGGCAACTGAAGTCCCAATAGATGTGATTATCAACAAGCTTGGAGACCCAAGGCTTCGGGATAGGTTCATAGTGCCAGGGCTGCTCTTTATTGACACGCCTGGACACCATGCCTTTACAACCCTCAGGAGCAGGGGAGGCGCTCTTGCCGATCTTGCAATCGTTGTAGTGGACATAAATGAAGGCTTCAAGCCTCAGACCTACGAAAGCCTGCAGATCTTAAAGCGGTTCAAAACTCCTTTTGTTGTTGTTGCTAATAAGATTGACAGGATTGGCGGCTGGATCTCACAAAAAGACCTGCCTTTTGCGGCTACTTTCAAAAAACAGCCAGAAGATGTTCAGTCCCGGCTTGAGACAAAGCTCTACGAGGTAATCGGTGAACTATACAACCAGGGTTTTGCAGCAGAACGGTACGACAGGGTTACAAACTTCCAGAAAACCCTGGGCGTAGTGCCTGTAAGTGCTGTGACAGGCGAAGGAATTCCTGATGTCCTGATGGTACTCCTTGGCCTTGCCCAGAAATTCCTTGAAGCAAATCTGCATTATAGTGCCAAAGGTCCAGGAGTCGGCACTGTGCTTGAGGTCAAGGAAGAAAAAGGCCTTGGCGCAACGCTTGATGTTATTCTCTATGATGGCACTCTGAAAAAGGGCGATACTGTTGTTATCGGAAGTCTGGGTAAACCAATCCAGACAAAGGTCCGGGCTCTTTTAAAGCCAAGGGAACTTTCTGAGATGCGTTACGAGAGTAAGTTCAAGCAGGTGAATAAGGTTACTGCTGCGGCTGGGGTAAAGATTTCGGCTCCCGGGCTCGAAGGTGCGCTTGCAGGCTCTCCAATAAGGGTTGCTTCCGAAGAAACTCTTGACGAGATTGTAGCCCAGGTAAAATCTGAAATCGACGAGGTCAGGATTGATACTGGTTCGGTTGGAATTATGATCAAAGCTGATACCCTCGGCTCCCTTGAAGCCCTTGTCCATGAGTTCCAGAAAGATGAGGTGCCTATCAGGAAAGCTGAAGTGGGAGATATCTCGCACCGGGATGCAATTGAGGCTTCGACAGTTGAAGACCCGCTCTATTCAGTGATTATAGGTTTCAATGTCAAAGTTCACCCTGACGCCAGAGATTTCCTGCAGGAAAGCAGTGTGAAGGTATTCACAAGTGACGTGATTTACCGCTTGGTTGAAGATTACCAGGAATATGTAAAAAAGCAGCAGGAACAGGCTGAAAAGAAGATTTTCGAAACAATAATCCGTCCGGGAAAATTCAAAATCCTTCCAGGCTGCGTATTCCGCCAGAGTAAACCCGCGGTTGTCGGCGTAAGAGTGCTTGGAGGAGTCGTGCGGACAAATGCCGATGTTATGCTTGAGAACGGAAACGTTGTGGGCAAGATCAAGGGTTTGCAGATCGAGGGAGAAAATATTCCGTCTGCAGGGGTAGGCAAAGAGGTTGCAATGGCAATTGAAGGCGCAACCGTAGGCAGGCAGATCAAAGAAGAGGACGTGCTCTATATCAATGTGCCTGAAAGGCATGCCAAAGTTCTTGAGCACGAGATCTATGATTCCCTTTCAACCGATGAAAAGGAAACTCTTGATATTTTTCTTTCCCTGAAAAGAAAAGATAATCCTTTCTGGGCAAAATAACGCTTATAAGTGCATAATTATTCGGAAGTTATGTTCAGAATGCACGGAAGGTTCAGGTAAGAATTCAGGAAAATCCGAGTAAAGTTTCGGACGAAAAGGCAAGGCAAAGGAATTATTAAAAATAAATCTGATATTGGAGGATTTCACATGGCTAATTTCAAAGTTGTAGTTTCTGACCCAAAGGAAGGGCGTGCTTACCAGGTCGATTTAAAAGATGCTGAAGCAAATGCATTAATCGGAAAGTCAATAGGCGACATTGTTGATGGTTCTGTTTTCGGCCTGGCCGGTTACAAAGTCAAAATCACCGGCGGTTGTGATGGCAGCGGTTTTGTTATGAAACCTGACCTTCCGGGTCCCAGAAGGCAGAGAATTCTTATGGCGGTAGGTGTGGGTTATACCCCCAAACATCCGGGGCAGCGCAGGAGAAAGATGGTCCGTGGCAAGGAAATTGCATCTGACATCGTCCAGATAAATGCAAAAGTCGTTGAATACGGAAGCAAATCCATAAAAGCTCTTCTCGGCCTTGAAGCCGCAGCAGAAGCTCCAGCAGCAGAGTGATTTTTCAAGTTCCGCCTGCGGGCGGGCTTTAAACACTTTTTATTCTGTTTTTCTTTCTGATTTTCGTTTTTGATTTTCCAGTATATCTGTTTTCTCAATCTCCACATGACTTCCATCGCAGAACGGTTTATTCTGTGATTTCCCACACCTGCAGAGAGCATACTGTTCCTTTATGGGGTATTTCTTTACTTCACGCCATATTAAGCGGTCAGTGTTTTCATCCTTGCAAAATCATCCTCAATATTTTCAAAAAAGATTGTGAAGATTTTTTCATCTTCAAGGCTAGAAAAAATCATAAACTTATAGATTCGACTAACTTATGGATTAAGTTTTGAGCGGGATCAAAGTAGTTTCTTTCCGGGCTCAGTCCCGATTCCGGGTTTGCACTCATAAACTTCAGTAATTTTCATAACTGCAAGGGCTTTTGCAGGGAATCTGTCTCCTTTGCTCTTGACCATTTTATACATCTTCTTGTAATCTTCCCCTTCGGTCTTGATCTCAATATCTCCTTTTATCTGGTAACAGCCTTTGATTTCCGGGCCCCACATATAGATTGCTCCCCTCGGGTTTTCATCAAGATTGTTGCGAGTTTTATTAAAATAATTGTCTGCGATCCAGATTGTTTCTCCGTCTTCCTGCAAATCACACATGCCGATTGGTATTACGTTCGGATCTCCGCCTTTAGACGCCGTTGCAAACGGAAAAATTTTCATTTTTGCAAAGTCTTCCTTCATCTCATCAGTTAATTTCACCATTTATTTCCACCCCTCATTGAATCGGTTTTTACTA
>NZ_DAVG01000029.1 GCF_002505485.1 Methanosarcina sp. UBA5
AGCAGTACCGGAGATACTAACCAATCAAGCACACTGATCAACAAAAGCAGTGCTCCACCGCATTGTGTTGCTGGTGTCAACCCTTGAATACAGCAAAAATTAATCTGTTTCAAGTTCCATTCATTCACCTTTCTATATTATTTACTAGTGGGGAATCACACCCGATCGGTGAAATCTCTATGGTATCACAAGTTGATTGTAGGGAATTGGCTACCCTTACCTGCAACACTCTATAATTAATTTATACCTTTATATATACTTAATCATTCTACAAATTATAAAAACGTCTTCATTTATAATATATAAATAATCTTTAAAATTATAAAATTAATAATTTATATTGTTTAAGACATTCTGCAAATTGGATAAAATACCGGGATTATTTTTTTCAAGTTGATTAAGTACACTAAGTAGTACAGTACTTTTATCATCTTTTATTTTTGTGCTTGATATCTCATTAAGAGGCATTCCACACTTAAAACAAAAAGAGGCTTTCTTATCTTGAATTTCTTTGCAGCGAGGACATTTTACAGCTTTTAAGGTATTGTCCTGTTCAGCTTCAGCAGTCTCTATCCCATTCATTTTCAAAATAGCGTTATCAATATCTTTTCCTGAAAGATGAACATAAACACTAGCCATAGTTGATGATTTTGTCCACCCTAAAAACTCCTTCAATTGTTGTTCAGTAAGGTGTTCTGCCAAATGGGTTGCTCTTGCATGTCTAAACGCATGGGGATGCACTCTTTCTGTCTGTATCCCTGCCCTTTCTGCGATCTTATGGAGCTGGTTAGCCAGTCCTACATTAGTAATAACATTGTATGGAAACTTGTTAGAGCAGAAAAGGTAAGCACTTGGATCATTTTTCAAAGGATGGGTTTCTATCCACTGCCTTAAATAAGAAGAAGCTAAAACCAGTCTAATGCGGCGACTGCCTGTCTTCCCTTTTTGAATATTGAGTATAGACCCATTATCATCAAAAGTTACGTGTTTAAGTTGTACATTTAGCAGTTCTCCCCTCCTTGCGCCACTTTCGTAAAATGTGGCGACGATGGACCTGTCCCTGTTGTTCCTGCACGCTTCGATTAGTTTCTCAATTTCGTCTCGTGTTAGTATGTTATCTGGTATTTTTCCGTCCTTTAATTTTCGCAATTTAATGACTGCTCCGAGATCAGGATTAACGTAACCTAAAAACTTCTTGAGTACCATTTTGATCCGCTGTTTTGTGAATGGTGAATACTTTATGATTTTACCGGCTTTAGTTGTCCGTTTGTAGTTATCTATAAAATCCAAGTAGTCGTATATGTCGTCTGGTGTAAACGTTTGTAAATCCTTGTCGCCACACCAATTAATAAATGGTTTGAGGGTAGTTTCAGCTGTTGCGATGGTTGCTTCTTTAAGTCCATCGGCTTTGCACTTTCTTAAGTAGTCCTTTAAGACCTTCTGATTATTCATGATAGTATAATTGAGTCCATGACAGATAAACAGTATAGGTTTCTTTATTTGTTAGCTGAAAACAATATGTTTTGCCTTTGTACCCTTATTTAGAGTCGGCAGACTCGGCTTCACACTTTATTAGTCTTGAATCCAGAAGGCCTTCGTATTTTCTACTTTAGGACTCGATGTATTTCTCCGGATTTTCGTCAAACCTCTTTTTATCTGAAAGGGCGCAGAAGTAGTACATTTTTCCTTTGTACTCGCTCTTGAACCTCGCTTCCTTTTCTTCAAGTTCCATCTTGCAGACAGGGTCAACCACTATTATAATAATACCCCCAATAATTAAAGATACGTTAAGCTATTTCTATTTTTCACCGGATAAGAGATTTGAGAGGAATTTAATCTGGTACATGAAATTCAATTTAAACTTGCTTTGACAGTCTTGCTTTTGATAGATGGTGGTGTCAGGTTGTACTACCAGAGGGGCCGTAGAAAATTCAAAAGGGCAGTGGTAAAACACGAACAAAGAGAGAAATTCCTTTACTATCTTGTCGGCCTGGGGCTTATTCCAATACTCTTTTACTTGCTTACCTCCTGGATAGACACATTTCGCTTTCCTTTCCCTCCAGGAGTTCGCTGGCTTGGAGCAGGGTTAATTTTTGCGGGCGATCTTCTCTTTATCTGGTCTCACAGGGCTTTAGGCAGAAACTGGTCTCCCGTCCTTGAAATTCGTAAAGGACATATTCTGGTAACCAGTGGCCCTTACAAATTCATCAGGCATCCCATGTATGCAGCTATCTTCATAATAGGAATAGGGATTTCACTTTTTTCTTCCAACTGGATAGTTGCCCTATCCTATATGCTGCCAGTAATCTTCATGTACCTGATCCGGATAGCCGACGAAGAGAAAATGATGATAGAAAAATTCGGAGATGAATACAGAGCGTACATGATAAGGACAGGACGTTTGATACCAAAGCTGAGGATCTCGAGGCCTTTTTATAAAAGGTACCTCTGAATTCCAAAAGCCACGCCAGAAGCAGCAAAAAGAAAATAAAGATTAATTTCGTTTTACTTTCCTCCATCACTCCAGGCGCTTTCTCATTTCTTCAAATTCTTCTTCAGTAATTTCACCTTTTGCATATCTTTCCTTTGCAATATCCAACGCAGACTTCTCTTCACCACTTCGAGTTCTATTTTGCTCAACAAACCATTTAATTAACAGATAAGCTAGCACAATTATAAAAATCCAGAACAGTAATCCGAAAAACATACCTCCGTACCCCATCATGCCGTAACCGTAATCGCCCATAAATCCATTCATTGTCACCACTCCCTTAACCGAAATTATATTTTGAATACATATTTACATCTAGGTTATTCAAATTCTGTAATTACTGAAAACTCTCTATCTCTCACTTCCTTTCTTGAGCTTCTTCCGTCCTTTCAGTGATTTCAACTTGCTGAATGTTTATAGCTGCAAAAGATGTGGAAATCTCCAATCCAGATACTAAAACCCGGAAAAATGTAAATTAAAAAATTTAGCTTTTAAAGTACTTGAAATTGCAGTACCAGGCTACCAACAGAAATTCAGCTTGTTGTGTTCATCCCGCCCAGATAAGATCCATGCCAGGTATGCACCCAGATCTGACCGTTATAGGCATTTACGCTCAGCATCCCTTCAATATCTTGTCTTCCAAAATCAAAAGTGTAATAACCGGGCATTTCGTTAGATTCCATTATCTGTGCTTCGGGCAAGTAACCCCCCAAGAAATCCTTAGTCAAGTTTTCTGCTTCTGCCAGATCGTATTCAGGCCCTCCGGTCGTTGTTCTGCCAGCTCCAAAGCGTGTGTTCCACATCATGTTTGGTCCTGGTTCAGGATAGACTGATCCTGAATAGCGGTCCACTAGCACTTCGGCTATATACTGACTGCTGTTTGTGTCCTTTAAAACAGCATAATAGTTGCCGCTGAATACCATGAAATCTTCAACTTCAAGGTTTGAACCGTACTGCCGGGAAAAATTTTGCATACTTTTCAGAGCTTCATCCTGGGTTACAGGTTTAGACTCTGGATAATATATCGCCATCATATTGCCAGTCATCATGCTACCCATCATTCCAGAGCCATAGCCATAATTGTAGCCTGGATTATTCATCATTCCAGAGCCATAGCCATGATTGTAGCCTGGATTATTCATCATTCCCGGCCCATAGCCATAATTGTAGCCTGGATTATTCATCATTCCCGGCCCCATATGCCCGGGCTGATAACCACCAGTGTCATAGGTCGACTTATATATCATTGGCCTGAAAGCTAGAAAAGTAAGAAGTGTTATTACTGTTAGTAATAACAGGCAAATTATGATATTTTTTTGTCTGTCATAATCACCTCAAGTTAAGTTCTGCCTTGGATTAAGTTCTTATAGAGAAATCAGCAATTAACTGGACTTTTTATTTACTCCTTAAATATCTTCATTGAATTTTTGCAAGCAACTCTGATTTAACTATGTTTTGGAAGAAGAATACACTTAAACTCTTGGAACTAACTCAAGACGTGATGCTTTGAACAATTGAATAAGTTTGTTCAATTTTTGGTTTATTCTTTATGTAAAATCTCGGCCATGTTTCTGTGCTTCATTTTGAGACTCTAAACCTCGGCTTTCAACCGTAAAGGTTAATGTCTCACCTTGCAGACAAAACCAGCGACCGTCATTACCCCAGTAATCAAAGATATACCAAACTATTTATAATTATCACCAAATACCTTAAACATATATTTAAAACGTTGCAAATCATCCGACCTGCGGTATAAATCCAAGAGCCTTTGACATGAAACTGAAAATATTTTTTACCAAACATCCCCAGTGCTTCTTGCTTCTCCTTTCTTGCCAGCCTCTAGCACCTCAATACGAAAATTGGAAACAGGAACTAGAACAATTATGAACGCTACAAATCCACTAAAGGAGCTTCAGTCAGAAGGAACTTCTCCGTTATTCTATGCCTGGTAGCTTTTCTGATGTCAATTACTTTTATCACAGTTAGAAGGTGCTATAAATGAAGTGATATCTGCATATTCCTGGGCTTGCCCCCAGTACAATACCATAATGCCTGTAATCTTACGCCTGCAGTTCTTCTGGCTGTGAGCCCCACGATTTACTCCAGGTCAACCATAGAATGTATCCTGGTCCAAACAGGATATAGTCAGTCCCATCAGCACGACAAGAACCAAAAACGCTTTTTCTGCTAAACCTGCTCGATATATCGAATATCTTTTAAAAGAATGTTGAATATTTGAATTTCTCATAATGGTGCCGTGTCTTTTAGGACTCGTGCAACAATATTATTTTCTCGAATTAATATATATTAATAAATAAAATTATTCATGTGATCTGATTGAGTAGTATGGTTGTCTGTGAAGAAATTATCTATATAGCCCTGCTTACACTGCTGGCAAGCCTGATCGGGACTCTGGCCGGATTTGGAATATCCACAATCATGGTACCCGTTCTTCTGATCACCCTTCCTTTGTCTGAGACTTTACTCCTAGTGGGTATAATTCACTGGTTTAATGATATATGGAAGATAATTCTATTTCAGAAGGGAATAAGATGGAAGCTTCTTCTTGCTTTTGGCCTTCCCGGTATCCTTGCCAGTTTCCTGGGATCATCTTTATCCCTAAGAGTCTCGCGTGAGATTCTCTCAAGAGCTTTAGGAATATTCCTTATAGCCTATGTTCTTTTCATTATCTTTAACCAAACCTTTAAATTGAGCCAGAGATTATCGGTTGCAGTATCCAGTGGGGCCCTTACCGGGTTTTTTGCAGGTATCTTCGGCATAGGTGGGGAGATAAATGCAGCAGCTTTGAGCGCTTTCAATCTTGAGAAAGCCGTTTATGTTGTAACTGCAGGTGCCATATCCTTTATGATCGACTCTACTAGGATAGCAACCTATATACAAGGAGGTACGAAGCTTGATCCTATCCTTGTATCAGGTTTTTTGATCTTCATACCCATCTCTTTAATTGGGGCAATGATCGGGAAAAGAGGAGTTGAAAAGATACCCCAGGAAAAATTCAGGAACTTTGTGGCAATTTTCATATTTTTATTTGGCTTAAAACTGGTACTGTTCCCATAGTTAGGCAGTACTTCCTGCTTTATCGTTTTTGAAAAATTTTATATTTTTTGTACCTTTGTGTTGAATTCATAATCTTTGTGTTGAGCTGATGTTATAGAACACTGAGGTAGGTAGCTTTTATCCTTAAGATGTAACACGAAAAATGTACAGCCAGCTAAAAAATAGAAGTGGGGCAGTTCCCACTAATTCTAATTGCAGATCATCTTAACTTCTAGACTTAATAGACTTATTAGCATCCACCTGATGAGCACCTTTTGCTCTGTTCGGTAGAAGAGTACTCTCCCATTTTGCTGGTTGAACACTGCCCACTCTTTTCTGCCGACAAATAGTCTGCTTTTTCTTTCAACTTTCCTGCAGACTCATTGCCTATTGCTTTTTCCATCATGTCCATATTCATTTTTTCCCCTGTAAGGTACTCGTGGGCTTGCATCATCTGTTTCATCATTTCCATCTTTGATTCACTGGTTG
This sequence comes from Methanosarcina sp. UBA5, assembly GCF_002505485.1. GTDB lineage: Archaea > Halobacteriota > Methanosarcinia > Methanosarcinales > Methanosarcinaceae > Methanosarcina. The sequence continues at coordinate 6,038 of NZ_DAVG01000029.1, forward strand.
CTGCTTCAGGATTTTTAAGGTTCATTTCGTGCAGTTTCATGGCTTTCTCGAGACATGAACAAACGCAGTCAAAGTTGGCTCGAGTTAAGATGGCTTTTTTGTCCATCTCGCCTGTATAGCAGCTTTCATTAGCTAACTTCTCTTCCTTCATGGATTCCATTTTCTCTTCCATCATGGATTTCATATTCTCTTTTTTGGCCCCTTTCTCTTCCATCATGGATTCCATTTTCTCTTCCATCATGGATTTCATATTCTCTTTTTTGGCCTCTTTCCCTTCCATCATGGATTCCATTTTACCTTTTTTGGCTTCTTTCTCTTCCATCATGGATTCCATTTTCTCTTTTTTGGCCCCTTTCTCTTCCATAATATTACTCTTCATAGTGTTCATCATGGTTTCATTGCATGATTTTTCTCCCATTTTCATGGAGCCCATCATCATAGTCATCATCTTTTCTCTGGGTGAAGGCTCACACATTTCTTTGGACGAAGGTTCACACATCTCTCTGGCTGAGTCCTCTTCAAGGTCCATCAACATTTCCAGATTCATACCCTTTCCTTCAATACATTCGCGGGCCCGCATCATCTGGTTCATTAATCTCATCTGGGACTCATTGGTTGCTGCTTCAGGATTCTTAAGGTTCATTGCATGAAGTTTCATTGCCTTTTCAAGCCAGAGTGTTGTAAAGTCAACATTGTCCTGGGAAAGACTGGCGTTTTTGGCCATCTCCATGTCCATATCTTCTCTTGCAAGGTACCTGTTTGCACGCACCATCTGAACCATTAATCTAACCTGAGACTCATTGGTTGCAATCTTAGGATTCTTCATGTGCATTGCATGAAGTTTTATAGCTTCATCAAGCCAGAATTCAGAGCATTCAAGTCTCATAAGGGTCGGGATGACGTAAGGATGTTCATACTCTGCAGATATATTGCCTGTTGCTCTGCTCATCATACCCATATTCATCTTTTCCCCTGCAAGGTATTTTTTGGCCTGCTTCATCTCGTCCATCATTTCCATCTGGGACTCATTAGTTACGCTTTTAGGGTTCTCAAGATGCATCGCGTGAAGTTTTATCGCTTTCTTAAGCCAAAGATTAGCACGGTCAAAGTTAGCCTCGGATGAGCTTTCGTTGTAGCAGTTTTTGTTGGCTAATTTCTCTCTCATCATGGAGCCTGTCATCGTCTCATTGCATGATTTTTCTTCCATCATTGATTCCATCTTTTCCGTGGAAGAAGTTTCACACGTTTCGTTAGCTGCACGTTCTTTCATTCCAGACTGCATCATAATTTTGTTTTCGGGGCAAGGAACCATTTTATCTTTTTGTTCCATCAGTTTCCCCTTACCCATCGTGCTTCCTGCAATGGGTTGTACGAACGCGGCTATTATTATTCCTATAAATACCAGCAATAGTACTGGTTTTATGATTCCAGGTTTTACCATTTCATTCTCCCCAATTATTTACCATGTTTATTAAATTTTAAAAATACCGTCGCATATTTATTAATTTAATTAACATAAAAATGTTATTATAATAAACATATTTTCATAGTATATCTTATGTAAAAAAGAGTTGAATTTGAGAAGAGATATAAGTTTATTTATTTCTTAACTTAACAATAAAGTTACAAACATGTCACTTTATATTGTAAATTTGTTTTGATTTTTATTTACCTCGAATCACAAAAAGAAGTGCCATCAGAACCGAACCCCCAAACCCAGCCAGTCCAACCCAGGAAAAAGTGCCTCCATTTAACAGAATATAAGTTGAAGCAATAAGCAGGACAGTCAGGTAGAGTTCTTTTGAAAAAGTAGTTTTCCTTGTTTCTTTCTGCTTTAAGGAAAGAAACTTATCCCCCATTCCTTCCATTTTATCGGCAATTTCTCGAATAGCAGCCCTCAATTCAGCTTTTTCGTCCACGGGCTCGGTGGAAAATTCGATATGAAAAGCAGCTCCTTTTGGAGTATTAAGCTTTTTATAAGCGTCCATCAGCACAGGAATAGCAATGGTTTTAATGTTGTATCTCGGGTCCAGCTCCAGGCAGACGCCTTCTATAAGCAGGATTGCCCTCTGCAGGGTCGAGAATTCCCCTGGCAGCCGGATATCGTATTTCAGGCCGAGCTTTGCATAATTATCACTCTGCCTGCCTTCGAGCCCGTAGTTCTGGTTTGCGATCAGGCTATCCATATCTTTCCTGAGCCTGTGAATATCTACATCCCGTGCATCCGCACCCCCGATTTTCAGGAAACCCTGGGTTGCCCCTTCCACATCCCTGTTATTAATGGCGTAATAAAACTCCAGCATGTGTTTTTGGAGCTCCTCATCGATACTGCCTACAGCTCCGAAGTCTATGAAGGCGATGGTATCATTTTCTTCAACCAGCATATTGCCCCCGTGAGGGTCAGCATGGTAAAAGCCATCAATATAAACCTGTTTAAGGTAGCTTTTGGTAATGGTACGCGTATATTCCGATTTTTTGCTCTGGGGCACAGGCATATTGATTATGTCCTTAATCTGGATTCCCTGGATGAATTCCATAGTAAGGACATTGGCTGAACAGTAGTCAGGATAGACTTTGGGCACAGACACGTTTTTAACGTTCTTGAAATTGTCCTCAAAACGCTGCATATTGACAGCTTCGGTTCTCAGATCAACCTCTCGGGTAAGCATCTCCCGGATCTCCAGCAAGAAAGCATCAATATCAAAATTACTTCCCAGGCCGAGAACCTTCCTCATAACAGGCTTGAAATCGTCCAGGATAGAAAGGTCAATATTTATGGTGTCAATCAGGTTCGGGCGAAGAATTTTTACGGCAACCGGTTTCCCTTCCAGAATCCCTTTATAAACCTGCGCAATCGAGCCGCAGGCAATCGGTTCAGGATCAAAACTGTCAAATATTTCAATAAAAGCTTTTGCTTTTCTCTCCCGTGAAACCTTGAGCTCTTCTTCCGTCTTTTTCCGATTTCGCTCTTCACGCGTCTCGTATTCACAAACGCAGGCCAGGTCAAGAGATTCGGCCATTTCTTCAAAAGGCACCGGCTTAACCTTATCCTGAAGGTTTGCCATTTCTACAACATAAGGCTGTGGAACAAGATCAGGCCGCTTGCTCATGGTCTGTCCCATTTTGATAAAAGTCGGCCCGAGTTCTTCGAAAGCTTCCCTGAGTTTCACAGCCGTCTGCCTGTTTTCGAGATCAAAATTACAGGTGCATTCAGGATTTGAAATATAATTGGTGCGCAAATCCCGGTAGAGTTCCGGAATAAGGTTGTATTTTAAAAGGACCCTCGTAACCTCAAGGTAACGCTTTGTTTTACCCAGCATCCATATATTAATTGGTTATTATTGTTTAAGATAATTTCTTTACGTTGAATAAAAGATTTTTTCATTTTAATCTTAAATATTAATCTTTTGACAGACTAATTGATTAAAATAACCAGGCATACACTCGAATAAAAACGAAATCTCTATGGTTTTGCCCGAATCTTCCTGAAAACGTCCTTAAAAGCCAGTTTTTTTGCTTCCTTAATCGTGAAGCCGGCTTTTTCAATATTCTTTACAGTATGCCGGATTGCATGATCCCCAAGCAGGAAAAACAAAACCGGATTAATTAAATGTTCTATTAAGTCAATAAAAGGGTAGTTACTGTGCACATGCTCAAGAGCTATCAGTTCTCCTGACGGTTTCAGGATTCGTCTCATTTCCTTAAGAGCTTTTACGGGATCAGGGATTGTGCAGAGAACAAAAGTTGTGACCACGTAATCGAAGCTGTTATCCGGAAATTCAAGATGTTCAGCATCCATAGGATAAAGAGTAATATTTTTCATGCCTTCGGCTTTTTCCCGGGCTCTCTGGAGCATGCCTTCGCTTTTGTCGATACCTATTACCCGACAACCTACCGGATAGTATTTCAGATTTCTTCCGGTGCCCACTCCGACTTCCAGAACTTTTCCGCTCAGGTCTGAAAGGGCTTCTTTTCTCCATTTTCGGAAAAACAAAAGTTCCAGAGGAAGGTCTATCAGTTCGTATATGGGTGCGATTCGGTTATACTTTGAAACCACAGACATTAAACAAATTTACGCTTTCCTTACGATTAGCTTTTTGGGAAGCGCAATCAGAAGTTTTCTGAAGATAAACTCCTGTTACGGTTTTGCCCTGATCTTCTTGAAAACGTCCTGGAAAGCCAGATTTCTTGTTTCTTCAATAACAAATCCAGCTTTTTCAATATTTCTTACCGTATTTCTGTTTACGTTAACTCCAATAAGAAAAAACGTGATAGGATTGACCAAATCCTCAACACGGGCAATAAGGGGGTTGATGCTGCGCATATGCTCAAGTGCTATCAGCTCTCCTGAAGGCTTGAGAACTCGTCTCATTTCTTTAAGAGCTTTTACAGGATCAGGAATTGAACATAGGACAAAGGTTATGATCACATAATCAAAGCTGTTATCCGGAAATTCGAGGTTTTCGGCGTCCATAAGAAGAAGAGTAATATTTTTCATGCCCTTTGCCTTCTTCCTGGCTTTTTCAAGCATTCCCACGCTATTATCAATCCCAATTACCGAACAGCCTGCCGGATAGTATTTAAGGTTCCTTCCGGTTCCCACTCCAACTTCTAGGACTTTCCCGCTCAGGCTTGAAAGGGCTTCTTCTCTCCACCCGTCGTAAAGAGAATACTCCATGGGCGTTTCTATGATATCGTAAATTCCTGAGATTCGGTTGTATTTCGAAACCACGGACATTAAGTGAACTTACACATTCCTTACGATTAGCTTTTTTGGGTTACTGGAAGAAACTGAATAGGTAAGTAATTAAGTGTAAGATAAAGACTCTGTAGAAATTTTAATTTAAGCAAGAAATAAGCTTACAATTTTTTGTTTATGTTATAAACAACAGTTTTATCTTTATCTCTTTTACTTGATTGAGAATTTCATGCTTTAAGCGCTTTTCCAAACTTTCTTTTATCAAACAAAATACTCTTTCAACGGTTCTGTAAAGTCTGTGGCTGCTAAGAACTCTCAAATAGGCTGTAAACTTTTGGCGGCTATAAGTAGCAAAAATCGATTATATAATTATAAGAGGCTACAAAAATTTTATAGAAATATATCGATAAACGATGACTCACCAAATGCTGCAAGACCGCTAAATCAAGTTAAACGTTCGAAGCTTTTAAAATAACTCACTAGTGTTGAAAATAGCTAATGATGATTCACAAAGTATGATATTTAAGATAACAAATAATTTTTATTATGTTTAGTCGTTTGTAATTTATTTCAATTTATCTATAACACACGGTTATTAGCGAAAAGATAATTAACAACTTGATCACTTTTCTTACCATGTTTAAATTTGATTATGTTGAGATACCAAAATATGAAAGATTTTGTGAGGGTTGTAGAAAGTTTGAAGAATCTGAAGGACGCGACTCGATGTACAAAGTTGCGAGTTTTCTCGTTGAATACCATTGGGGAAAATATGCAGACATGGCAGACGCGCTAGGTGTTCTTCTTCTAACATGGAATGCTGCATTTTATAGATATGGATCTAGTTCCTTAGATTTTGAAGAGCTTGAAAAATGTATAAACAAAAACTTTGTCATAATTGATAGTTTTAGAGATCGAGATATATCCGAGCTCTCAGAAAATGATGAACAAAGTATAAGAAAGCTATTTAACGACTTTAACGAAGCTTTGATGATTAACTCAGGAAAAAAGAAGGGAACCAAGAGTCCCGTATCTGTGGCTAAAGCTCTACATCTATTAGCGCCAAAATTCTTTCCGCTATGGGACTATAATATAGCAAAAGCCTATAGACAAAACTACAGTGTCAAACCTGAAGAAAAGTACATTGAATTCTGCAAAATAACGAAGTATATGGTTGAAAGTATGAAAGATTATAAGATCAATAAAAGTAAAAGTATGATCAAGAAAATAGACGAATACAACTATGCTAGATACACAAAACACTGGATAGAATAATGATTTAACTCAAATGATTTAACTCAACAATTGGTGATATCAACAGATTTATAGTTTGACATTACGAGTTTATACCAAACCACATACTAGTGCAATTAACAAACACGATAACTCATAATTCACCTAATCTCGTATATCCCAAAGATGAACGTTTATCGACTAACTCCTTTCTCACACACACGATAAACTAATTTACTGTTTTCTCGGCCCATTTATCCCTTCTCCACAGAACCTAAATTAATAACTTAGAACTTCTACAAAGCCAAAATAAAGAAACAGGAAAATTAAGAACTTTTTTGTTTTAGAGATTTTAAGTCGATATTACAATTTTTCAACTCAATATCATTTAATTCATAGAAACGAAAGTTGTTTAAACACAATAGAATTTAACTTCGTTAATTTTAAATTTAATAAACATTTTTAATTAGATAGACTAATAATAAATGTAATTTTTAAGATTATTTTTAGATCAACAATCTAAGATCAACCATCTACTATTTATCAGTTAAAGAAGGCACTAGTATATCTTGACATCAGAGTGAAAAAGGATGGTAGAATAATTGTACCATTGGACGTAAAAGAATAACCTTTGGGAAGAATTAAACAACCAGGCTAGAGGCTTTTATGATATATACTAAAAGCATCCAAAACGGAATGAAAAACGAAATACTTGAAGAAAATGTACCTATTCATTCTTGGCATCAGTTTATTTTAGAATATACTCCTCGTTTAATAGAATATTGTCTACCGAAACTTAATATTAACAAACAAGATGTTCTTTTGGATCCTTTGTGTGAGATTGGAAAGATACAAGTAGAATGGATAAAAGATATTAGAAGTAATTTTGGTGTTAAAACTAATCAAATTGCTTTTTTTGCATCTAAACTCAAGACAAATACTAATTTAGATATGGAAAATCCTAGGAATCATTTAAGGTCCATAACCAATTCCACTATATTCTCTTTTAAATCACATGATCTTAGAAAAAACTTAAAAATTAGTGAGATATTAACAACAAAAAATCAAGTCACAAATGACGATACACTTTCATTAAAAGAAAATCAAATCAAAGTAATAAAAGAAGGTTCTGTAAGCGGAAAAACTCTTATGGCCATTATCTTTTGTTTTAGATTTCATAATCTTAGAGAAAATTTGAAAGTTGATGAAATCTTAACAATAAAGAATTGGTTGACAATTAAAAATATACCTTTACTGAAAGAAAGTCAAATGAAAACAATATCAGAAGGGTTTACTAGTCAAATATTTCTTATGAAAGTTCTTGTTCTTAGAAATATTATTCAAACAATTGAAGATTCCACAATTCAAATTTTTTTTAGTAATTCATTGGCAAACCTGACTGTTAAAAAAGCTGAAAATATTAGCATTTCGCCTGAAATATATCGAAAGAAACCTAAGGATAATATTGAAGCCATATGTTACTATCCCAGTTATACAGCTAGCATAATACAAGATTTACAAAAATTATCACGTTGTCAAGGTGAAACTACAATCATTTTGGAAGATTTACTAAATACAGCTCAACAATCACATAAAAACTTATTATACGAAATAAATTACGTTAAAACTTTCTCACTATATTCAAATCAAAAAGATTGCAACAGGAGTATTAAGCTAGAAAATGTATCATTTTGTTACATCAAAAACAGTAAATGTGAATTAAAAAATATGAAAGAAAAAACACACCAGAATAATTTTCGAAATATTTATTCTAAAGATAAAGATGGAGACTATATCAAATACATTAACAAAATTGAAGAATTAGCCGACGAAATTGAAAGAAAAAAAATAGCTTTAGAAAAAGCTTCTGGCCTTCAAAAAATAGATTATAGAATAGTTAGGCGTTATTTTGGAGTCATTTATTCCCACTTGACAACTTTGGAGTTATATTTAGTACAAAGCGAAGAGCTAGCATTTGTTTTAAAAAATCAAACTTTTTTTCTTCGAAAATATATGCAAATTGCAGACTTTATTTCTGAGATCGCTCAAGATTTAGATTACAAAGTTATTGATATTGATTTTGTAAAGGACATTTTCAACAGGAAAAAATACGCTCATAGTTGAAAATGCGTCACTTTTTAAAGTGCGCCACTGTAGAAAATAACCACATAAGTGTTATGGATAATCGAGTAATTGTTCGATAAAAATGTAGAATGTGATAGAGTATGCAAGAAAACTTACCAAATTTAAACAATCTAATGATTGTAAAAATGTGTAGACGAGATACAATTTCATTTCATAGAGATCAATAAAGAGGAAACCCGATGAGCAATATTTTACGCAGAGGCAGGCTGGAGGCCGCCCAGGACGAGGAAATCTTACGTTATACCTCTTCTATGGAAGCTGACAGGTGGATTTTTGATGCTGATATCGCAGTGGACCTTGCCCACACAGTAATGCTGAAAGAACAGGGCATTATAAACAGGGAAGACTGCAGCAAAATCCTTAGTGGACTTTTGAAAATCAGGGGAGAAGGGATGGAAAAGCTCGATTTCAGCTATGAAGACATTCATATCTCTCTTGAATCGAGGCTCATCGATATGGTTGGGGAAGACGTTGGGGGCAGGATGCATTCGGGGCGCTCCAGGAACGATGAGGTTGCAACCTGCATCAGGCTGGTGCTCAGGGAAGAACTTACTGGGCTGCTTGAGGAAATACATGAGCTAAGGCAAACGCTTCTTACCCTTGCGGAAAAACATATCGAAACGCTCATGCCTGGTTTTACTCACATGCAACATGCCCAGCCGACAACTCTTGCCCATCACCTCTGCGCTCATGAAGCTGCTCTTGGCAGGGACTTTGACAGAATTCAGGACGCTTACTCCAGGGTAAACCTCTGCCCACTTGGGGCTGCGGCTTTTGCTTCCACGGGCTTTAACCTTAACAGAAAAAGAACCCAGGAGCTCTTAGGCTTTGCAGGCTTGCTTGAAAACTCAATGGACGCGGTCAGCACCAGGGACTTTCTTATTGAATGTGCTTCAGGATTTACAAATCTGATGATAAACTTTAGTCGCATGGCCGAGGAACTTGTAATCTGGTCCTCCTCCGAATTCAATTTCATAGAACTGGATGATATGTACGCTTCTACCTCCTCAATTATGCCGCAGAAGAAAAATCCTGACACTGCCGAACTTATGCGCGGAAAAACAGGAGTAGTCGTAGGTGCACTTATGTCCCTGATTACGATCTGCAAGGGGCTTCCCCTGAGTTACAATCGGGACCTTCAGGAAGCAACTCCAAATATCTGGCGGTCTGTAGAAACCGTAAGGACTTCAGTAAGGGTCATGGGAGGGATGATAAAAACTATGAAAGTTCGCCCTGAAGTGCTTGCTGCTCAGTCAGTGACCGGTTTTACGACAGCTACCGAACTTGCGGATACCTTTGTCCGGGAAACCGGAATTCCTTTCAGGACTGCCCACCAGATTGTCGGGATGCTTGCAAGAGAGATGGAAAGACCCACTCTGGAGAAGATCGATTCCGCAGCTGAAGTTGTTCTTGGCGAGTCTCTCTCAAGCCGGGGACTTACGGAAAAGCTGGTTAAAGAAGCTCTCGATCCGGTTTCTAACATAAAGAGAAGAAAAGTCACTGGTGGACCCGCTCCAGAAGAAATGCAGAAATACCTCTCGAAAAGGCAGACCGAACTTGAACTTAATACGCAGGAGATTGCAACCTTAAAAGATATCACAGATTCGGCTTTTGAAAACCTGCTTGCAATCGTTAACGAGTACAGGAAAGCTTGAATTAACGAGACAGATAACTTGAGTCGTGAGAGAAAAATCAGTATTAACACACCGATATTAAACATCGATATCAATGCGCTCAGTAGAATATACTTGAGATCGGCACATCAATATTAACATACTCAGATTAATATTACTTAGACCTCTTAGTATTGCACAAAATGTCTAGTATCGTGAAAAAAATAGGTAATACTATGCGAAAATATCTGGTGTGATACCAGAACACCTATTATTTATGCAGCACTTTCAAAAAATTATCATAAAAGGGATTATTTATGGAATTCAAACAGGGCGACCGGGTACGTATTGAAAAGAACGGCACTGTCTACGAAGGCAAAGTAATGCCGTCTATGGAAGGATATATTACAATAAAAATGAACAGCGGTTACAATGCCGGTTTTTCCACGGATAAGGTAAAGATAACTCTTCTGGAAAACAATGGGGAAATCACAAACGGAGGCCGAAACGGCGGGAATGAATCTAAAGCGGCAGGAGAGGAAATCCCGAAGTCTGGAAAAAGGCTTCCAAAAGTCGCGATTCTTTCCACAGGCGGAACGATTGCCAGCAAAATCGATTACAGGACAGGCGCAGTAACTTCCCAGTTCACTGCTGACGATATCCTTGCAGCTATTCCTGAACTCCGAGAAATAGCTGATTTTAAAGGTCGGGTAATCTCAAGTATTCTCTCGGAAAATATGGATTCGGAATCCTGGCAAAACCTTGCCCGTGCCGTCGTCGAGGAAATCGAGGCAGGTGCCGATGGGGTAATCGTAACCCACGGGACAGACACCATGATGTATACGGCTGCAGCCCTTTCCTTTATGATTGAAACGCCTGTACCCATTGTTCTGGTAGGTTCCCAGAGAAGTGCAGACCGTCCAAGCAGCGACAATGCCATGAATGCAATCTGTGCAGCTCTTGTTGCTATAAGTGATATTGCTGAGGTTTCGGTTGTCATGCACGGGACAACCTCGGATGATTTCTGCGAGATCCACCGTGGAACAAAAGTCCGAAAAATGCATACTTCTCGCAGGGACGCTTTCAAGTCAATAAATTCTCTTCCTATAGGGGTCGTGGATTATAATACCAGGGAAATAAAAACTTCCATTGATTATATCAAGCGTGGAGAAAGACCTCTCAAGTTCAAACCAGGCATGGAACCTAAATGTGCCCTTGTTAAATTTACACCAGGTTCATCCCCTGAAATCCTTGACCATTACATTAACAGCGGGTACAGAGGACTGGTTCTTGAAGGTACCGGGCTTGGGCATGTTTCTACAAAGTGGATTCCCATGATCCGGAAAGCCACGGATGCAAAAATGCCTGTTATAATAACATCCCAGTGCCTTAACGGCAGAATCTGCGACCGAGTCTATGATACGGGCCGTGATATGCTAAAAGCCGGTGCAATCGAAGGGGAGGACACACTTCCCGAAACCGCCCTTGTTAAACTTATGTGGGTGCTCGGCCAGGCCAATGAATTCGGCGAAGCTATTGAAATGCTCAGGGAAGATCTTAGCGGAGAAATTACCAAGTGTTGTTTTAAGTAATAGAAAAATTGGGATTTTACTCCCTTTATTTCTTTTTCCGGAACCTCATTTTTCTGTGCTTCGTTTTTTCACTTGATTTGCCAGCTCTGAGCTTTGAACATAAGCTGTATTTTCTGGCTATGGAATTTCACCTGCAACGGCAGGAGAATAAATCTCTGGAACAAAACGCTCTAATTTCAATGCAATTATTTTCAATTCTCGGTATCCGAATATTTAAGTTATGTTCCCTTTTTCCTATAAATTCCTGTTTAAAAGCTCTTTTTCAATCTCATGTATCCATTTTGGCATAAACAAAAGTAATATCATCCCAACATTTTATTAATTTTTTCAAACTAATTCTGATTTTTTTCAATATATTTAAATAATAACAGTAATAATGTACCTTGCTAACAAGTATCGTGTTAGCGATTATCAAAACGTTGAGCCTATCTCAAACAGAAAGTTGGGCTTTATAGAAAACAATTTAAATAAGCTGCAATAGGCTGAAAAATAACTAAGTTAGGACTTATGTACTGGAAATGCAAAATCAAGTACATTAGGCATTGCGATCAAATATGTGTTTTAGATAGTTAAAGGTTAAGAGCATATCGATTTATCAGCTTAACCGTTAGGTCCTATAAGTAAAAATAGATCCTTTAATTCAGTTTAAATTAATGGATACTCTTTATCTTAGAGAATTTATATAGAATCGAGATTTGCTTCTTTAATCTCGTGTTTTGAATCACAGATAAATTACCCAATCATGAAAACAATCCTGAAAACAGGGATTTGTTGAAAATTTATTTAATGTACACTAATTAAAATAATTCAAAAATTAATATTGAAAGGACTGTTTCCATGGATAGAACTAATAATAGATGGTTTTACGTTGTTATCGGTATAGTATTATTTTTATTTCTTGGAATGCTTTATGCCTGGTCTTTATTTATTTCACCGCTTGAAAAGGACTTCGGATGGACTCGTGCCCAGACCTCTCTTATTTTCACAATTTCAATCATATTTTTCTGTTTGGGAGGTATGGCAGGAGGCTTTATTACCGGTAAAAAATCTCCAGGCTTTACGATCTTGATTTCAGCCGTTTTTCTATTGTGTGGCTTTGCTGCTTCTTCACAGATAAATAGTCTTACAGGCATTTATATAACATATGGTGTTATAAGCGGCTTCGGTATTGGTCTTAGCTATAATGCGGTCATAAGCACAGTGACAAGATGGTTCCCGGACAAAACAGGTGCTATTTCCGGACTTCTTCTTATGGGCTTTGGTTTCGGAGGCATGTTGCTGGGCTCCACTGCAAACGAGCTTATTAAAGCAATAGGCTGGCGCCAAACCTTTTTATTCCTCGGTATCGCCTTTGGAATAATAGTTTTCATAGGCTCCAGGTTATTAGTGCTCCCGCCTTCAAATTATGCTTTTCCAAAAGCCGCTGCCAAAGCAAAAAATGCTGACATTGTGGGTATGGAAATAAATTCTTCTTCAATGATAAAAAGGCCCACCTTCTGGATATTTCTCATATGGAGTATTTTATCAACGGCAATGGGTCTTGCTCTTATCGGGCATGCAGCTCCTTTTGCAAATGATCTTAAGGCTACAGCATCGCTAGCTACCTTCGGGGTCGGTCTGATTTCGGTCTGCAACGGCTTAGGACGGGTGATTCTTGGTGCAGTTTGCGATAGGATAGGCTTAAAAAAGACGATGACTATAATCAATACAACTTATATTACAGCTATCGTAATATTAATCGCTGCCGTCTTTTCAAAAAGCATTCCTCTTCTTCTTCTTGGATTTGTGTTCACAGGCCTGTCTTATGGTGGTGTTCCCACAATGAATACCGTTTTTGCAAGTGTCTTTTATGGGAAAAAATACTTCGCGCAGAACTTGGGAATAGTAAATACCAGCCTTATTGGTGCGGCATTTATCGGTCCTTATGTAGCCGGCACGCTCCGTACTGCTACTGGTTCATATTTATCAACCCTGTATGCTATGGCTGTTCTCGCTGTTGCCGCCTTTATTGCAAACGTTCTTATTAAAAGACCTTAATATGCTATGTAGAAACATGGCATTCATGCATTAAAATTTACAACCTGAGAACGGTTTCACAAATAAAAAAGAAGGTCCTGTTAATGAAATACTGGCAGCCGAAATACGAAACAATGAATCCCGAAGAAATGAAGAGACTACAGCTGAAACGCCTTCAACAGAGCTTAAAGCTGGTCTATGACAATGTTCCTTTTTACAGGCAGAAATTCAAGGAAGCCGGAGTCACTCCCGAGGACGTTAAAACCCTCGAAGACATCCGTAAAGTGCCCTTTACTAGGAAAGCCTATCTTCGGGAAAATTATCCTTTCGGGCTTTTCGCTGCCAAAAAAGAAGACATAGTACGTATCCATGCTTCCTCAGGAACTAGCGGTAAGCCCACAGTTGTCGGATACACGGCAAAGGATATCGAAACCTGGTCGGACATGATCGCCCGGGACCTTACAATGATAGGGCTTTCAAAAGGCGACACCATTCAGAACTCTATGAATTACGGGCTCTTTACCGGAGGCATAGGTTTCCACTACGGCGTAGAAAGAATGGGCGCAATGGTCGTGCCCGCAGCAACCGGAAATACTGCCCGGCAGCTCGAAATGATGATTGACTTCGGCGTAACCGCAATCCACTGTACCCCATCGTATGCGTTTTACCTTGCTGAAACCGCCGAAGAACTCGACCTTATAGACAAGCTCTCCTTAAAAGCCGCTATCTTCGGAGGGGAGCCCTGGTCGGAAAATACGCGGAAGCAGCTTGAAAAGCGGCTCAACCTCAAAGCCTACGACTGTTATGGCCTGTCAGAGATGTTCGGACCAGGAATCGGGTTCGAATGCCAGGAGCAGGATGGCCTGCACATCTGGAACGACAATTTCCTTGTCGAAGTTCTTGACGAAAACGGAGAACAGGTCTCTGAAGGCGAAAAAGGCGAACTTGTCCTCACTTCCATCAACAAGGAAGGCTTCTGCAACATTCGATATCGCACAGGCGACATGACAAGGCTTCTTGAATCCGAATGCGAGTGCGGCAGGACAACAACAAGAATTTCCCGCCTAATGGGCAGAGCTGACGACATGCTGATCGTAAGAGGCATCAATGTTTTCCCCTCGCAGATTCAGGACGTCATCTCCCGGATACCGCAGGTGGGCGAACACTTCCAGCTAATACTTGACCGCAACAAACACATGCTCGACGAACTCACAATCGAGGTTGAACTTGAGGATAATGCCTTTACCGGCGATCTAAAAGATCTAAAAGCTGTCCAGGACTACGTACAGCGCGAACTCAAAGCCGTTCTGAATATTCGTACAAATGTCGAGCTTCTTGAGAAAGGCAGCATCGAAAGGACTGCAGGAAAGGCAAAGAGAATTATCGATAGGCGCCCGCAGCTCTAAACAGCAGGGCATCTCCAATCAACAATTAATCAGGGAAAACTTATTCCCTTATTTTTTTAACCTTTTTTGATGATTCATTGTCAGTAGCCCTTTTTAGCTTACTTTGGTTTCTATTATCCAGC
>NZ_DAVG01000032.1 GCF_002505485.1 Methanosarcina sp. UBA5
TAGCATCAAACTGTTCCTGGGTGATGCTGTCCCTGACAAAACTGCTTCCTGACAGAACCCGCTGGGCAGAGGTTTCTTTCATTGACCTGCCCGAAAGGAAAGCTGATATGGTGTCTACAAAATCGTAGGTATCCTTTGAAAGGCCTTTTGGCAGAAAATCATATACTGACTGGTTGGACAGATCAATTCCAAATGAAGAAAGGGTAAACGCCTTCGTAAGGGTCTGGGAAAGCAGTACCCTATCCTTTCTTGGAAGCACATCAAAAGTCACGAAATCTTTCAGGTTGGAAGGAACTTTGACAAAAGTGTTTTCAGTCCTAACATAGTAATGCCCATAGTCCTCAAACACAGGTAGAAAATCAAAATAATTATCCATCAGTCTCTTCAGGGGCCCTTCAATCAGATGGGTTATAGCGTGTGCTCCTGTATCTACCTGATAGCCCTCTACCATGTAGCTGTTGCAGTTCCCACCCAAATTCCGTCTCTTTTCAAGAACAAGAACTTTTTTCCCATGCTTTGAAAGCGTAAGCGCCGCAAGAAGTCCGCTTATGCCCGCCCCAACAACAATTACATCGTATCTTTTCATACCCTAAACTACCTCAACTTTTTCCAGAGAATTAAGTTATAATCAAATGCAGTTACGCACCTTGTTTCTCTCAACTCACAACAAAATTCCACGTTAGTGGAAGGGTTAAATAAAATATAGTGAAAATTATAAATGATTATTCTAAGTTTGGAATATCTTTAAAATGATATTATATAAATTATAATTTACCAGTTTTAAATTCAATCTGTTACCTATATTTGTAAAGGCAATAAAGAAAAAAATAGTATTTATAGTTACCAGTCGTTATAAGATAAGGCTATCAAAAGTGTGAATTATTTATTTTTTAGTGACATTGCTTGTTAAGAGTCTTTTAAGATAAAGTCTCAAAAGTTAGAGAAAAATTATCATTTCCTCTCAGTATACTATAGGGTAATTTTCAGCCGTGACTTTATTATTTATCATACAATTTATTAATAAGTATTTTTCTATCTCTACAAAATAAAGAGTACCCTCAAGTATTTAAAAATTGAAAAGCTTTCTAAAATGGATAGATAAAGTCATTTGAAGTTATTCCTCAATGTTTACTCTCTTAAACTTTAGGTAAACCAGAAGTATTCCAATGAAGCCGCCTAAGATTAAATATTTTATTATTTTTTTTAGTTTTATCATGAGTATCATTTCCTATTTTTTTATATAGTTAATACACTGTACATATATTACAATTTTTCCTTACAAATTCTCTTGGTAATTAATTACTCACTAAAATAATTTATTCTAGAGCTGCAAAGACAATTTGTCTTCCATAAATTATACCCATAAGTTCACAATTTCATAATCTCATAAGTCATAATCTTGTCCTAAAATAAAGAAAGTTTTTCGAATTATTGAATAAGTATCTAAAAATAGATGAAAAAGCTTAGTCACAAAAATATCCTCATTACTGATAGCTCTTTATGAGTCACAAAAGAGATATAAAGTTTTAACTGAGTACAGTATTTTAATTTTTGCTAAAATAAATCGAGATTCCAAAACAGGAGCGGACGTTAAGTTAATCGATATTGCCAGGGTGAATCATATACTGCACTGCATAATTCCTGTCATGAGACCGGGTGTACACAATAAAAAGACGACTATGAAGTTGTACTGAAAAAGCTCCTGACTGCCGACGGCATAGTTTTGAGTAGTCCAAACTATAATAACGAATGTAACAGCCCAGCTCAAGACAATGTTCGATAGAAGCCCGCTTGTTATTCATGAACAATTCTTTGACGGAAAATACGGCCTTTCGCTGACAACCGCAAGCAGCGATGATCTCGATTTTGTCCCTGGAATTATGGATAACTTTATAGTACACTGCGGAGGCAAAACCATTGGAGGAATGGGTTGTTCAGTGGCGAAGGGACCTAAAGCAATGGAAGCAGCCACTGTAAAAATCGCGTGAAATGGGCAAGGATCTTGTTAAAGCGATAAAAGAGAAGAGACAATACCCTGAACAGGAAGCCATACATGAAGTCTGGAGAAAACGGTTCAATTATGTCATCCATGCCAACAAAGAATAGTGGACGCATAACTGCGCTTACTGGATGGAAAAAGGCTGGTTGAAAAAATAATATTTTTCAGAGAGATTGTCAGTTAATTTAATGGAAAGTTCATTATGTTAAGCCTTGAAGAATTGGGAAATAAGCTTACAAAAGCTGGCAGGTTGAAATTACGTCCCTTATGTGTTTACGGTACGGATGAAATTCCTGAAGACGCAGTTCCATCATACACGGTGGACCGCTGTGTAGTAAAGGCGATTTATACTTCAGCTCTCTTTGAAGAGATGCCACCACTCTATGTTGAGGCAGGTCATGAACAGTGTTGCATCGGCGGCATGGTCTGGATGGGGCTTGCGGAGCCGCATCCAAAACTTAAGTATTTTGTAACTGTGGGCACACCAGATTTCCATGGAGGCGCTGCCGAGCATTTAAAGGCAACCCCTGAGCTATTCGATGAGCAGAGAGAACGAGCAGGAAAAATCCTTCCACACGGCAAATACACAGTCATTGCTCCGTGTACTCACAACCTGGCACCTGAAACTGTCAGGTCTTTTATTGTCTTTGCAGGCGGCGAGCAGATCAGGAACCTTTGTGGGCTGGCACAGTTCAGTAGCTCTGAACCCTTTTTTAAAACTGTGATACCTGGGGGACCTACCTGTGCCACGATGATTGCTTTCCCGGCAGGCATGGCAGAAAATGCCCCGAAAGACTCAGCTTATGTCGGGCCTGTTGATCCTACAGGAAACCCCTGGCTGCCTCCTGAATTGATGATAATGGGCATTCCTTCGAGGCTGGCGCAGCAAATGGGAACCGACATAGAAGAGTCCTTTATATGCAAGCGGAACAAAATCGCATACCCTGAAAATCGTATAGCTATAAAACCATACATAAAGGGCACAGAGAAGTGAGAATATACAGGGGAATGGATTTCAGACCACAGAGTATGAACTTCAAATAGCAAACAATGAGATTTTTCCAGTTGCGAACTAGGTATTTGAAAAGCTGGCAGAACAAACATCAATATCAGCTTCAGCCAGTTAACGGCCCGGCAATTTTTTGTTATCATGAAAAAAGGGAATTTTATCTAGAAATTTACCTTTTATTGGCCTCAGATACTTCGGCTTATCCGACAGTTGCCTGGTCCATTCCAGCGCCGGGCAACACTCCCAAAAACCATGAGAACTTCCTTTTCTTACCCTGAATTTCTTTCCTAACCTGGAGTTCTATTCTTATCTTCCTTACTTTTTACCAACCTTAATCCACAGGCATATAGTTTGCCTCGATAACTTCACCCTCTTTCATTTCTCTTTGTCTTCTGAACAAGTTATTCGTGGTGAATACTATCCATCTCCAGTGAAGCGCAAGATGGGCAACAAAGAAGAGAAGCATCAGGATTCCGACTTTATCATGGATCAACCTCAAGATTGGGCCTGCTCCATGATGGTTGAAATACATTATAAGACCTGAATAACCAACCAAGGCAAATTGAACAAAAAATGCCGAATCCACAAGATAGTTGAGTTTTACTTTTCTCATCTCTTTGATTTGTCTTTCTTTTCTAATAAAGTTCTTCGTGGTGATTACTATCCATCTCCAGTGCAGTGCAACATGGACAACAAAGAAGAGAAGCATCAAGATTCCGACTTTATCATGGATCAACCTCAAAATTGGACCTGCTCCATGGTGGTTGAAATACATTATAAGACCTGAATAACCGACCAAGGCAAATTGAACGAAAAATGCCAAGTCCATGAGATAATTGAGCTTTATTTTTCTCATTTCCTCCCTCCGTTTTAACATTTACAGCTATGTTTTTGTAAGATTCTCAATTTCAGTTCATTTAATCGATTTTCACTTGATTGATTTTTGCTTCGTGAACCATTTACCATAGCAGTTCTGCTGTTCTATAGCGGCTGTTGAACATCCCCTTAATTGGCAGAAAAAGAAATAAAGATACTTGCAAAAAATAGAGGTAAATAGAGAACTGCTTATAATTTAAAAGCCAAATAACTTATTTATTTTCAAATAAAGCTTAATTAAAGGACATATATTTTAAATCTGCTTTTTTGACCTTTATTTGCTAATTGTCTTCATGATAAGATTCCGGTAGGCAAGATCAGATAAAAAAGACTTTGAAACAGCCGAAATACTCCCAGAATTAAGGTAAAATCAGATTTATTCGTGTAAAATACTCGTGAGTATCCTCTGTTCTTAACGCACGGTTTCCTACCTTATTACCGCTGATAGGAATAGTGGATTCTTCGAAATACCGCTGATAGGAATAGTGGATTCTTCGAAATAGTGGATTCTTCGAACTACTCCTTCGCCTTCTTCTTGATTTCTTTCGTCATTTATTCACATTTTAACTTTTTGCAAATAAACCGTGATGAGCGGTTCCAGCTTTCAAGAATATCCTGTTGGCTCGGGCAGAGGTCTAGAAAAAAATCATATAAGTCTTGGAGAATTCTTCCCTCTTAGTGTTAAGTGAAATTCCCTAAACCGGTCAAAGAACTAAAAAACAACACTCTAAACCTTAGTTTTGTCGAAGAAACTGTTTCTATGCAAGGCCTGAAGTCTCTTTTGAGGAGACTCCGTATCAAATAAGACTTTATTGAGATTTAATTCTTTATTTAGAGGATGTTTAAAGATTAAAGTTAATAAATAGCTTACGGAAAAGCTTCATTGATAAATTGATTCCTTATATTCCCTGTTTTTACTAAGTATGCTTTTATCATTAAATACCAATGAAGGAGATGACTGCCTTCTCCTAGAAACTGCCAGGTAAGGCATCTGCATCTGGCAGGTGCCTTAATCCTGCAGGGCTCGGTGGGAAAGGAGCAAATAGAAATAGGATACCTCGCCACTTTTAGGGATTCTTAACTCAACATAAAAGTTCTCCCACTTGAAAAGCGATAGAAGAGAGCAGTCAAAACTACACTCCAGAAAATGAGGCACTGTGCATCTTTTAAGTGCCTCAAAAACGCAAGTCGCTATTAACCTACTACTAATCCTGTAATTAGATAAGGACAGTTAAATAACAGTAAAATCAAAGGACTATATAAAAAATTATATAACCAATTATCAGATTAATAACCAATTATCAGATTAGATATTTCAGGCAGAGTACGAACAAAAAAGCAAAATTAATCACGCAACCCTGAAGCATGGACATGGTTTAGAGGGCATGTATGACACTTACTGAAATAATAGCTTCTTTTAAATCAAAATTGAATCCCTCAAAATTTGTGGATTTGCTGGAAAGAAAGGCGAGTTTCTATGATGAATTCGAGAATGGTCCCGAGGAGAATGGTTCAGGAGAGGATTCAAAATACAATCCATACTTTAATTCCGGAAATAGTTCTGCTAAAAGTTCCAATGCGGTAAGGATCCCTAAAAATAAAGATGAGCCACTTATCAAATTGACCGATGTCTGGAAGATTTACCAGATGGGGGAGGTTGAGTTTGCAGCCCTTAAGGGAATAAATCTTGAGATTTCTGAAGGGGAATTCCTTGTGATCCTTGGGCCCAGCGGAAGTGGGAAAAGCACACTTATGAATTTGCTTGGTTGCCTTGACATACCATCAAAAGGTACTGTTTGCCTGAATTCAAAAGATATCTCAGAACTGGATGAATCCGAACTCGCTATCATCCGAGGAAAAATGATTGGCTTCATATTTCAGAGCTTTAACCTTCTTCCAACCCTCAATACCCAGGAAAATGTGCTTTTACCCATGGAATTTCAGGAAGAAGATAAACAAATAGCCCGACAAAAAGCCTCATACCTGCTTGAAATTGTTGGACTCTCAAACAAGAAAAAGAACCTTCCTTCTCAACTTTCAGGCGGTCAGAGACAGAGAGTTGCAATAGCCCGTTCCCTGGCTGTAAACCCGCCTATAATCCTTGCAGATGAGCCTACCGGAAACCTGGACACCAAGACTGGGGATTACATCCTGGAGTTTCTTGATGGGCTGCAGGAAAGTGAAGGAAAGACGATTATTATTGTAACACATGACCTTGAACTTGTAAAATATGCAACAAGAGTTGTGTACATAAGAGATGGTGAGATTGAAAAAATCGAAGCACGTACGAAAAAGGAACCAGGTACAAAAAAATGAAGCAAACCTGAATTGAGGAATTAAAATGAAAAAGTTCTCTTTGCTCAAAATAATGCTGTTGTTTTCAGTATTCATATGTCTTGGGGCTGGAACAGCACTTGGCTCAAATGGGGATATAAAATCCGCATCTTTGGAAGTAAACCTGACTAATCAGAACCCTGATGCTGCCCGTCCGGGAGAACCTGTTGAACTCACTGTCAGCGTGCAGAACGTAGGAAACGCTAACCTGAAAGATATTGCTGTCATAGTGAACCCTAAATATCCTTTCAGTAAGGTTTCCGGAGAAGACCTCACAAAAAAGGTCTCCTATCTTAATGCACGGCAGGACGATGATGATGCAGCAGTCCTTAAATTCAAGCTTATGACAGATGCCAACGCGTCGGAAGGCACATATGATATCGATATTACCACCACTGCTAAAGAAAGCGGATCCTCATCAAACACGATTACTACTACAAAAACTGTCCAGCTCGAGGTAAGGGGCAAAGAGTACGCGCAGATTGTTACCATAAACAAGGCAAACATTGACTTGGCAAAGGAAGAAACTCTAGAATTCATAATAACAAATACCGGAAATTCACCCCTGAAAAATATGGTAGTTTCCTGGAAAGACCCAAAAGGGGTAATTCTGCCGGTATATTCGGATAACACCAAGTACATCAAATATCTAGCCGCGGGGGACTCCGTGACCGTATCTTACTCTGTAATGGCAGATGTAAATGCAGACCCTGGACTCTACACTCTGGATGTAGACCTCAAATTTGAAGATTATGAATCGAATGAGAAAAGCATCGCAACCACAGCCGGTCTTTTCGTTGGTGGAAAAACCGATTTTGATGTTTCCTTTTCGGAAAGTGACCAGGGGGAGGTTTCCCTTTCTGTTGCAAATGTGGGCAACAATATGGCATATTCTGTGAAAGTTTCGGTCCCCGACCAGGATGGATACAGGGTTTCAGGGAGTTCTTCAACGATTGTTGGAAATCTTGAGAAAGGGGACTACACAATTGCATCTTTCAATATTGCGAACACACAGAGTGTTGGAGGGGCTGAAAGTGATGCAAGAACACAAAGGGTCGCAAGAGCAAGCGAGAAAGAAGAAAATGTAACTTTCATGAGTTCCAATCCTCTAAAAGTCCAGATTGAATATACGGATGCGAAAGGAGAAAGAGTAACAGTTGATAAGGAAGTAGAACTTGAAAAGACTACCGGGAACATGACTGCACAGGGATCAGGAAGATCAGGAGCGGCAGGTAACAGCAGTGGCTTCAGTTCATATCTGGTTTATATTATTTTAATAGCGGTTGCAGGAGCAGGGTTATTCATGTACCGCAGAAAAAAAACTAAAGAGCCAAGATAAAACCTGAAGAAAGGAATCTCCGGAAACTATGTTCTTCCCGGGCCCATATTTGGTGCAGACCCCCGGCTTAGCAATTATTCAGTGATATTTTCTTTACAGTGATCAAATATATATTGCATTATTAAATAGAAATATTAGGGGCGGGTGGAGAAAATAGTGTACCAGTCTTAAGAAAATGGACTTCGCGATTTATTCCGGAAGAAAACAAAATACACTATTTTTGCTATTGAATTAAAATAATTTAAAAATTCCTGGTAATTTTATTATTACAAACTAATATATCTAGATACTAAAATTAATATTTAGGCTAATATTTAGTTTTTAAAATAGGTTTAATTGTTAAATAAAGAATAGTACAGGGAGAAAGGGTATGGAAGTAGAAAGTAGTAAAAATATAGAAAAAACGCATACTAAGCCAAAGAATATCTGGAAAGATTTTTTTAAGGATAAAACACACGGAGGACACAGATATTCATCAGAGGGGTTTCTTGCTATGGAAGCAAGAGAGAAATTATTCCACCTGGACGGAGGCAAAACGCTTCTCGACTTCGGGTGCGGCTCTGCAGAACTCCTTACTTATTATGCTCCGGAATATGAACAGCTCGTAGGAGCGGATTTTTCCCCATCCATGCTTGGTGAGGCAAGTAAAAGGCTCAGGGAAAAAAAGTGTAATAACATTGATCTTGTCCTTGCTGACCATGAAACACTCTGGGAAAACTTGGACTCAACCTTTGATCGAATAACTGCAACCGGAGTAATACAGTATTTATCGTTTCAAGAAATTGACGACTTTATTGCTAAAGCATCAGAGCATCTCAATACAGATGGTAAAATTGTATTTTTTGATATCCTGGACCCCCGCTTATATCCATTATGGAAACTGGGAATCTTTACACCGAATGCAGGGCTTTTAAAAGCTTTATATAGGGTAGGTTGCGATTTTCAGACTTCAATATCAGCAGCATTAAGAAACCGCCCAAGAAACATTTACGGTTTTGCCCATAATCCATATAAAATCCAGAAAATTGCAAACAAAAACGGTTTTGAGATGCGCTGTATACAATCAATGTATTACGAATATAAATATCATGCAATAATGTATCGGACTTAAGTGGCAATTCGCTGGGGACTAAATTTCGCACAATATTAGGCCGATTTCATCTAATAGTATCTAACGGTATCTAACGGTATCTTGTTATCAGATAAGTAAATCCTCAATCCCTGCATTTTTTACAATATCGATTGCCTTAGCCTCTTCTTCCGAAGTAAGGCGGCGTCCTATCTCCGGATACTCCATAGCCCGGTAACATGGCCTGTATTGGAACATGAGATTGAACCTTATTTGCGGGATATGTTTTGCAACCCATTCGGCAATCGGCCTTGTGCAACATTCCAAGTGGCCCGGAAGGACTAGGTGGCGAAGGAGGACTTCTGCGGTTTCGTAGGCAAATTCAAAATTGGGCCGTACGATCTCCAGGTAATTTTTTATTTTTGAATATTTCTGAGCACATGCATTATTTCCATACTTAAAATCTCCCAGGTAAACATCCACAACCCCTTCAAGAATCTCTGCAACGTCGGGGGAATGGTACATATTCGAGTTCCAGATAACAGGCGTGTTTACAGAGATTTCCCGGACTATCTTCAGGAGAGTATGTACGTGTGGAGTCGGGGTAACGAAATTCACGTTTCTGGCCCCGTGCATTCTCCGAAGGTCAATCAGTTTTGCAAGCTTCCTAGGCTCAATTCTGGTCCCAGCTTCAGGATTAGTTGAGATATCCCAGTTCTGGCAGTAAACGCAGGCAAAAACACAGCCTGTAAGAAAGATCGTATGAGAGGGTATAAGTTCAGGCTCCTCCCCCATATGCAGGAATTCGGAGGCGTAATTGGAAGTGTCAGCCAGCCTGCAGAAGCCTTTTTCTCCGGCTTTCCTATCAACCTCGCAGCGCCACCCACAGCAATGGCAGTTCGAAAGCATTCTGTCCGTAATCTCAACCTTAAGGTCAAGAAGGGAGGGACTGGCCTTCGGAAGTTCCAGGAAGCTTTCGGTAAAAAGTGTCAACCTGTCAGCAGTGTCTTTATATATAAAAGCTTCTGCTGCTTCGAGTTCAAGATCTTCTTTTGTCTTTCGATATTCTTCGATTTCTTTCCCATGAATTTTCCTGAGTTCTTCAAGCTGCATGCCTGGATCAAACTGGACCGGAATTCGTTCGGTTATTTTAAAGAGAGCAGGCATTTTATCTCTCTGCACCTTGAAGTAACGTTTCAGGTACTTAGGGGCTGCCATATTGAAATATTATTCCGCATGGGTTAAAGGCTTATTGTCTATTTCTTCCGGGTTCAATTCTGATTTTCAGTCGTGATTGTAAGTCTTGATTTTTCAGTTCTGATCGTAAGTCTTGATTTTTCAGTTCTGATCNNTCTGATCTTAAGTCCTGATTTTCAGTTTTGTTTTTAAGTCCTGATTTCTCGTTTTGCTGGTTTCTTGGCTCTGAGTTTACTGTTTCTTATTGTACTTTTTATAAATTGAGCCACTTTTCGAGGGTTTCCAGAGTTTTTACAGGCAAGGTTATAAAAAGAAAAAGGCTTCTAAAACCTTTTAATTGCTGTCTTCACTGGAATTCATAAAATTACATAAGCAGGTTGTGAGACAAAAATGGAATGGATCTTCCTTTTTATTGCCGGTCTTTTTGAAGCAGCCTGGGCAATAGGGCTGAAATATACGGAAGGTTTCACGAGGCTTTATCCCAGCGTCTTTACTGTCGTTTGCATGTTTCTTAGCTTTTACTTCCTATCCCGGGCTCTGAAAACTCTGCCAATAGGGACAGGTTATGCAGTCTGGACCGGGATCGGGATTATCGGTACCACTATTCTTGGCGCTCTGCTCTTTAATGAGCCCATGGACTTCGCCAGATTTTTTTGTATTTTTCTAATATTCTCAGGGATAATCGGGCTCAGGATAATTTCCCCATAATACTTTGCAGAATTCTGATTCTTGATCAGGATCTTTTCGGTACTTTGTAAGGTAGCCTTTTTCTGCAGTCGAAAGCCAAAAACTAAAAACCTGCACGACAATTTATGATGGGGATTAATCCCGGGGGATACCTCAGTTCCGATTCTATTGTACCTTCTGATCAAGTAGGCAAAGGAGACAAAAAGGGAAAAGGAATTCACTTTAAAGTTGCCCGCGGGAAGCTTTTGGGGGAATATCTGGTTACGTTTGACAGCACAACAATTAGTCTCTGGGATTTAATGTCCCTACTGTTTATACTTCTGTTTCTCTATGCAATAATCTACCCACAATCGCAGCTAAAACAAATCCGGTTGCGGCGCATGGCAAAACTGAAAGCTATGGAAAAGAGCCATGGCTGCAAGGTGCTTACTATGATTCACAGGCGGGAGGCAATATCTCTTTTCGGGCTGCCTGCTTACCAGTACATAGATGAGGAAGACGCCGAGCAGATCCTGCGCTGGATAAGAAAATACAAAGATTACCCGCTTGAGCTGATCCTGCATACTCCCGGCGGTCAGCTTCACTCCAGCATCCAGATCGCACGCGCCCTGCGACGGCACCCGAAAAACACAAAGGTTATTATCCCACATTATTCGATGTCAGGAGGCACAATTATTGCCCTTGCTGCAAACGAAATCGTGATGGATAAGGATGCAGTTATCGGGCCAATCGATCCCCAGATAGGAGATTTCCTGCATGGAACTTATCCCGCTCCTTCCTGGATCTACGCTGCAGAAACGAAAAAAGAAAAAGCCGATGATACCACCCTTGTTATGAGTGATATCTCAAGAAAAGCCCTCAAATTCACCCGATATGTCGCAAGAGAGCTTCTCGAAGGCAAAATCCAGCCAGGCCTGACTGGGGAAAGCAGGCTTGATGAAGTGGTCGAAAAAATGGTCAGCGGAGAAATGATTCACAGCACACCCCTCTCAGCCGGTGAGGCAAAAGAAATAGGGCTTTCCGTAAGTACGGATTTTCCGGAGGACGTGCATGAGTTTATGAAGCTTTTCAAGCCTGTGAAAAAGAGTGTTGAATACGCTGAGTAAACTAAAATGAAGATTAGCTTGAAGAAGTGAAGTTAGAGAATTTTCGGACCTGGAAAGAAGTTTATTTAACCTGTAAAAGTTTACCCATGATCTTATTAAAATTTATATTCAACCTGTTATTTATCTAAAAACTTTTGTTCAGGCTCCTATGAATTTTATTCAAGCTTCTGTTTTCCTCACCCTTGCATTCTCTTCACTCAGTCCTGTCCAGATAACCTTATACTCCAAGTAATCAAGCACAGGATAATAGAGGCTGCGGTCAAGTCCAAAATCTTCAAAGACCTTTACTGCGTCGGCGTACGTTTCTACTACCCCTGGCTTATCAAGTTCCCGATCAATTCTCCCAAGCAGCTTCCTGTGAATTAAATAGTTTTCAAGGAGTACGTAATCTTGATATTTCTCCAGATTTTCTATTTTTCCGAATTCTTCGGCTTTTCCTGACTCCCCAGTTTTTTCCAGTTCTCCAACTTTTGCAAGCCTGCCTGCAACCACTTCCTTTAAGGCATCTGGCAGGACTCCGTTCTCGGCTGCGATTTCCTCAAGGTTTATCAGTTCTCCTGAAATCGGAAATTCCATTTTCTCCAGTCTTGACCGGTCCTCTGAAAGCTTTCTTTCTTCGTACTTTCTAAGTATCTGCATGACTTCATTTGCCGGGATTTTCTTGTCAAAGAAGATCACATCCTGCGAAGGAAAATCTTTTTCAGAGCACTTGAGTTTTCTGTCGATCAAGAGAATTACAGGTTCATTTACCAGCCTGAGTTTTTCAATCTTATTTGCAAGATATTCAGGAGTCCAGAAGCCTACAATTTCCAGATATATCCTCATTCCTTCCCTCTGCAGAGAGAAGTCCGGGACAAAAGCGTATTTTCCGGCTTTAAGAATTGTTGGCTCCCTTTTTATCTTCCAGCTTCCCAAACTGAGGCTGCCAAATATCTGCTCAAGCGTACTATCATAGACAACTTCTTCGGCATCGATTTCCTCAATCCCAGCTTCTTTCCCGGCTTCATATCCTTCCTTTTCTTCTTTAATTTGAAGCCCCATCGAAACGGTTTCCGGGTACAGGGCTGCTTCAGGCGTAAGTTTGAAAAACTTCTCCGAGTCGTCAAGGGCAAAATTCAGGATGCGCTTCCCCTGGTAGCCTTTATGAAGAATGCCTGCCTTGAGTCTCCAGCCTTTTGACCTCAGCAGCGCAGGAAAGATTTTTGCAAAGGAATTTCCATAGCGTTCGGAGATCCGAAAAAGAGAGGAGGGCCCGTCCAGATGCAGGTGAACGGCTTTTAATTCTTCGAAGCTTTCTTTGGTTTTTCCTTCCTTTTCTCCTATTTCTCTATTGAATTCTCTATCAATTTTGTCTCTTTCTTCGTCAGTATCTTCAAGAGAATACATAAGCCCCGAACGAAGGATTTTCCAGAGCAGCTTTTGAAAATCGCCTTTTATCCAGATGTCGAGGTCAACTGCTCTGAAGAGCAAGGTCTGGGTTAGGGAAATATTATACTGTCTTAGGAGTTCTGCGGGAGAAAGAGGAAGGAAACTTTTGACGACCTGATTTTCCTCAAGGTCAGCCCAAAGTGCCTTTTCAAGTTCCTTTACCGAAATTGAAAGCTTTTTTGCGGCTTTTTGCAGAGCCTCTTTTCTCTCGGCAGGATAAATGACCATGCCTCTGCAGGCTTCAAAAACCGTTTCCCTGGCCAGAGAAGAATCAACGGCTGCATCCGTTTCTATAATGGTGCGCCTTCCAAGCAGCTGGGAAAGCCCCCTGATAAAGCGGTAGTTCATTTCCTCGTAACCATCAAGTTCAGCCAGAAGATCCCCATAGGTTTTTCCGATATGTTGCTCGAAAGTCTCTATCAGAAGCCTTGCAAATTCCAGGTTTTCGGCATCAAAAGCTGCGTATATAGGCTTTATCTTCCCTCCTGAAATGCGGGTTACAAGAAGATCAGACGTGAGCAGGCGAGCCGCCTCCGGGGCTTTTTTCGTTCTCTATCTGGCTTTCCTTTCCGGATTCATTCTTAATTTGGTTTTCTTTTCCTGCTTCTCTTTTCATCTGTTTTTCCTTTCCTGATCTTCCAAGACCTTTCCGGTTTGAAACAGCTTCTTTTCTTCTCCTGGCAGTTCCGGCTTCGGTCGTTTCTTCGGTTATAATCTCGTAGAGTATAGCTTCTTTTCCTTCTTTCTTCCTGAGGATCCTTCCCAGGCGTTGGATATATGCTAATTTGCTCCCTGTGCCGCTTGCTATAATCCCTATGTTTGCTTCAGGGACATCAATACCCTCGTCAAGCACCTTTGAAGTGACCACAGCCCTGTATTCTCCGTTCCTGAACTTCTCGAGGATGGAATTCCTTTCTTTTGCAGGCGTCCTGTAAGTAATCGCAGGGATAAGAAATTCCCTGGAAATCCGGTGGACAAGCCGGTTATGTTCAGTAAAAATGAAGACCCTGTCTTCCCGGTGTGCTTTTAGGATCTCTTTCAGTTTTTCAAGTTTTGAGTCGGTGTTGAAAGCAAGTTCTCTTGCTGCATTTCTTGCAAGAAGGGCTTTCCTGGCTTCAGGGTCTCTCCCGCTTCTCATGACCAGTTTCTGGAAATCCCTTGGTCCCCGGAGAACCATCCCAGTTTTCCGGAGATAATCTATATAAACCGAATAATATTCGTCGTATTCTTTCCTTTCCTCATCCGCAAGTGCAGCAGCTATCCGTTTGATCCTGTAAGGGGCAAGGTGGCTGCCTGCAAGTTCCGAGACGTGCTTTTCGTATATTTTTCCCCCTACAAGCCTGTTTAATTCTAAGTGCAACTCATCTTCCCGTTCGTAAGTAGCTGTCAGCCCAAGCCTGTAAGGCGCTGCAGAAAACTCGGCAATGCTACGGTATCCGGCTGCGGGCAGATGGTGAACTTCATCAAAAATAAGGAGACCGAACCTGTTTCCAAGGGTTTCGGCGTGAATATATGCAGAGTCATATGTGGAGACGGTTATTGGAAGAATCTTCTTCTCCCCACCCCCAAGCTTTCCGATCTCCATCAAAAAGGCTTCTTCAAGCTGTTTTTTCCATTGTTCAAGCAGGTCAAGCGTAGGGACAACCACAAGGGCAGGAGTATTGCAGCCTGCAATTGCCCGTATTCCAACAAGAGTTTTTCCGCTCCCTGTTGGCAGGACAAGCACTCCACATCTATTATTTTCTCCCCAGGTCACAAGAGCTTCAGCCTGGTAGTCTCTTAACTTAAGTTTCTTTCCTGAAGCTTCATAAGCTGCTGCCAGATCAGGACAGGGAAGGAGGTCGAGCACTTCGTCTTTAAACGGGATCTTAGAATTTTTCAGATAACTTATTGTGTCCCTGTAATATAGAGCAAGAGCCCTGAAGCTTTCGCTTCTTTCATCCCAGACCGCATTGGGAACCCTTATATTACCCTCTATAAGAAGCGTTCCCTGCTTGAAGCTAATTTTGATCATTGTTTATTAAAAGTCTGGACATTATATATAATAATTGAGTTATCAGCTTCGGTCTCAATTGCCCGAGTTCCGTCGCCCGAGTTTCGTCTCGGGACGACGGAGCCCTTTTGGCTTCGCTCAAGAAGGCTGAACTGCAAAGATAAGATAAATTGTTTTTCAATTTGCCGAAAGGGGATGATTTACCTACAAGCTTTTCAAAAAAATGCCCGAGTGCAAACCTTTTGGGAAAAGGTTTGATCGAAAATTGCTAAATGTTTGAATTTGGGAATCTTATCCCCAAACCCTATCGGCNNGGCGCAACGGTTGCGGATCAACCTTTTTTTAAAAAAGAACTTGGCCAAAAAACTTTTTTATGCGTGTTCTTTAGGTCCACGGCTTCAGAGTTATCTGATTATGAGGTGCGGTAAGCTCATTTTAAGGAATAACGTCCTGAAAATGGAATCTCTGATAAATGAGCTTGAAGAAGGAAAGATATAGCTTCGTCTGAGGCAAATACCTGGTTGCTTTTTTCTTTTTGTTCAGGTTATTTATAGTTTTACTCCAATATAATCATTAGGAAATTTATCTTTATCGTTAACTGGGGGCGTATTAAATGATACATCTATGGGAGTATGATTCTCGCAAGCTTGACGGCTTAAACTTGCCGCAGATGATGAGTGAACTTGAGAGAGTAGGAAATGAAGGTTGGGAACTGGTTTTGATAAGGAACGATATCGATGAAGAAGGCAGAGTAACTGCAATTTTCAAGCGGAAAAAAGAGAGCGAGACTATCGCTTTATAATTTTATTTCTCATTTTTGCTATCCTTTTACCTATTTATTGATAGTCTTAAACCCTATTTTAGGTGTATTAAAGCAATTTCCTTATCTGGTTTTTTAGAAATCTTTTTCAGTCACCAATTTATAGAAACTACTTTTTATACTTTTTTGCCAAGTGTTTGGAAAAAGAAACACAAGTGAAGAGATGTAAAAATGAAAGATGTAAAAATGAAGAGATTAAAATCTTGTTCTTTAATCTGAAAAAATGCATTAACTTCAGCATGAATTTTCTGCCAGGATTGAAAACCTTAACAATTTCCTTTAGAAAAAAGATGCGTTCCCACCTGAGAAATTCTGGAAGTTCCGAACGGCACTTATTAGGTCTTGTTCAGGAAGAGGTTTGGTATTGGACTCACGGGTTGCGAGCTTCTTATCTCTTCACTTTTAGAGTAGATTTTTCGGAGTAGGCGTTGAAGTATTTCTTGTGGAATAGGTCTTGCTATGTGGTCTTGTAGATGAGAACGCAAGTTATACTATGCTCGCACTCTATATAATATTTTTAACATGTAATATTATTTTAACTCTATTTTGTTATTATATAGATTTAATTATTCTTTACTGGTTTAACCTTATATCATTAAGCTACGGTACCTAATGTAACTGAAGATAAATATTACATCTGATTACCCGTACGATAACGAAGAAAAAGGTTAACTCATTCAAAAAAGCTGATTTACCCGAGCCCCAGTAGCAGATAATCTAACTTTAAGCGAACCAAGTTTAAGAGAGTTTTAGTCAATTATTAACGTTAACTAACTATTTTAACTATAGAAAAAAACTATGAAATACAAGAGGCCACAGAAAATTCTGTCCTATAATCAGTCTTCTTGGTACAACTCAGTATCTTCATTATAATTCAGCCCTCTTGAACGCAACCGTTGTACCGCAACCGTTGCGCCGGTTGATCACGCCGCTGCTAGGGTTTTCGCTCAAGCCTTTTCTGAAAAGGCTTGCGGGCAAGCATTTCCCCAAAAGGTTTGAGGAACCAGGGCGTCGACTAGTGCCGAGTCAACAGCAAAATATCGTATGAAATCGATTTCAATTACTAGTGTATTGATTCCAAAATAAATCCTTTCTTTAACGGAAAATTCGTTGATCTATGGATCAATGCAAAAGTCAAGATTGTGAACATACTTTGGAATCTTAGCACTAGTAACCACTGAATCCTTGAAGATTGACGTGACACTAGGACATGAAATTCGTAAAGTTCCTGAAATGTTTTTTAAAATGAGGTGGCGTTCCCATCCAAAAAAACCTGGGAGTTCCGAATGGTATTCAAGAGACTCACTTTGTTGTAGTTGGGGAAGAGGTATTGAGGTACTTGACTCATGCGCTGCGAGTTTCTCTTTCTATCCCTTTATTGTGGAGTAATGTTCTGGAGTAGGTGCTCTTTGCTAGTGGGGTGTTAAAGGGATGAGAACGCAATTTATACTACGCCGTTATTGTATATAATATTTTTAACAGTTAATCTTATCTTATTTCACTCTTTTTGTGTATCTTTCTAACTTTAGCTTATTGATCAAATGCTTATTTCATTAATTTAATCGTCGTATTATTACGCAAATTAAGCTCTGAAAGGAATCAAAATTTTGATAAAGAATAAAAAGAAAAAAGAGAGCCTGAGCCTCCAGTTTTTATCGCGGTTGCAACCCCAACTATATTTCCTGTCCCGATAGTTGCGAACAGTGCAGTGCTGAGCGCCGCAAAACTCGAAACGTCCCACTGTACTTTAATTTCGGTTTTTCTGGAGTTTAGCACGTACCTTAGCGCAAGGGGCAACCTGAAGACCTGGATCATCCCGAGTTTCTAGGTCAGGAAAACACCGATCTCCACAAATAAAACCAGAAGTGGCAACCCCCAGATTCTCTGGTCTATCCCTGTAAGGATATCAAGTATATCAACATCCGGCAGTTCCGTTCAAGCCAGCCCCCCAAAAAACAAAGAGATATTTTTGGAAAAGAGATAGTGGAAAAGAGATAGTTTTGACTCAGTATTTGTTCGAAGCTGGTCTTAAATGTTGATGTTCAGGTATTCATGAAGTAAAATTGAATTTTGAGTTTAAAATATTCGGAAAAACATTCTCACAGGCAAAAAGTCACCTTCGTCGGTCGTCCAACACAGTAGATTTTTATATTAAGTAACTCCTAAATATTTTTTAAGAGGGTTAATATGACGCGTATCACAGCTTTAAATAGCACGTCTCTGGCAAAAGTCTTGAGTCTTATGTATCTCTGCCTTGCTATTGTATTTTCGCCGCTTATTCTTTTCATGGTAAGTATGGACGGGACAGGTCTTACTGAAGGTATATTTGTAATTGTATTCTTTGTTGTCCTTTACGGGATTGCTGGAGCAATAGCGGGATTTCTTATTGGCACGGTATACAATCTTGTTGCAAAACAGGTTGGGGGCATCGAAATGGAGATTGAAACTGCCTGATCCGATCTAGAAACTTGCCAAAAGCAATTTTTCGGCTTTGTAGAAATCCTCAATTTCAACCAAAACGAGTAAATAATATTTTTATTTATGTTGTACACTAACATTTTTATTTATGTTGTACACTAACATTTTTACTTTTATTTCTTTTACTTGATTGTAATATTTTCTTGCTTTAACTATTTCTCCAAACTTTCTTTTTATTACTGAAAATACAGCTTCAACAATGTTTCTTCTGTTATACACTTTTTTGTCGAAATTTTCATTCAATTGTTGTCTACATTCTCCAATTATTCTGGTTCTTTTTCTTTTTTTCACTGGAATTACTGAATTCGCCTTAATTTCTTCTCTAATAAAGGAATGGAGCTTTTCTGAATCATATCCTTTATCCATCACATAACATTTTGCTTTCTTTTCTCTTTGAACTTGTTTTATCAAAGCATTTGCATGTTTTATTTCGTGATTAGTTTTCGTACTTATTTAAAGCCAATAATTACTTTTTTTTCAGTATCGATTGAAATTAGAGTCTTAAGGAAGCTTTTTCTTCGTTTTCCTGTTCTCTGAGAATAATAGTGACTTGCATGAGAACTTGTAAACCCTGTTGCATCAATAGCGTTTACTGCTATTTTTTTCTATCAAAATCAAAAATTTTTAAAGTTCTGGATAAAATTAAGTTAAAGAAATAAGATGGAATTCTTGAGACAAATTTCTGAAGAGTAGTAAAGTGAGGCACTTGGTCGAGACCAAGTACCTTTTTTACTTTACTCATTAAATCAACTAGCTCAATAATTCCACGATAATCTGTCCCAATATATTGGATAAGACAAGAACAAAGTGTTGATGCTGAGTATAATTTCTTTTTGAGAACTTACATGAGTAAAGGTTCAGTCTGGAAGACTGAACAGTCTTCAGACTAAGTTCAATAAATTTAATATACTTGTTACTGCTACTTTTATTTGAAATCACTTATTTTAGGTGCTCCTACGTTTTTGTGGTAAAAAGTGGAAGGAGCTCTTTATTTAAAACCATTTTTATAATAACTGGTTAATTTAGGATTTTTACAAAGCCGAAAATAGGAATCTGAAAATAAAAAATCCAAGCCAAAAGATTCTGAAAAATAGAGGATACAGGCTATGAAGAAAAGTTAAAGGGAAATAGAATTAATCCCCAAGATTTTCTATAACCTGCTTGCCCCTTTCTGCTGGTACAATTGTCAGCTCAGCGTTGGGAAATTCTCTCTCAAGTGGCTCGCCATCTGCAATCCTGTCCAAGGTAATTGCAACTGCCGCAACCTCGGAATGAGGCTGGCTTCCAACTGCAACATTCCAATCCGCAAGCTGGTAGATTTCCGGAGGGACCTTCTCTGCTCCTACCACAATCATAAGCTTGTCACAATTTTTAAGCTCATCTGTGACATCGGGTAGATTGATCCCGTACATTGAAAGATGGCAAACTTTTCCGCCGGCAGCTTTCCAATCCTTGATTTCCTGCTTATAATTGACATTATTCCTCACATAGAAATCTCCGCCCCAACGCCTGACAACATCCTCAAGAGTTTCTATTATTCCGGGGTCATTCGAGGCAAGAAGCATACCTTCTGCACCGAGCAGCCGAGCAGTTAAGCCCACATGAGTTGTGATTCTTTTATCTCTCTCAGGGCGGTGCCCCAGGCGCAGCAAAACAATTCTTTTCATGCTCGTGCTAAAACCCTGCAAGGTATTAAAGGATTTCACTGAAAAAAAAGAGAGAAGATTACTGGAACCCGTAAGTTCCGGGAATTCTCTTAAGAAGCATGCCCTCAACAACTATTGGGTTTGTTCTCTGGGCCGTTGTCAATGCGGTCTCGAGCTTGAATTCTTTTTCAGCATAAATCGTAAGGATCGGATCTCCCTTCTTAACAGACTCCCCCATTTTCTTGTGGATAGCAACCCCGGCTCCTTTATCATTGGGAGCTCCTGCAAGTCTCGCAATCTCAATTATCCACTTATTGTCAAACTCGATAACATATCCGTCCGCAGAAGCGAGAATGTCGGCAGTATATTGCCCTACCTGGATATCGTTTGATGTAATCTTCGGATCTCCGCCCTGAGCCTCAATAATTTGTTTCATCTTTTCAAGGGCTTTCCCGCTCCTTAGTGTTTCCAGCGCAACTTCCTTTCCGCGGTCTCTTGGGGCCGCACCTCCCATCTCAAGCAGGATACCCGCAAGAGCCGCACTCTTTTCAATGAGGCTGTTCGGGCCTTCCATGCTTTCCAGCACTTTCAGGGCTTCCCTGACTTCCAGCGAGGGTCCCACTTTTCTTCCAATAGGAGACGAACCATAGGTGATTGCA
Organism: Methanosarcina sp. UBA5; assembly: GCF_002505485.1. Lineage (GTDB taxonomy): Archaea > Halobacteriota > Methanosarcinia > Methanosarcinales > Methanosarcinaceae > Methanosarcina. Next base: position 20,641 of record NZ_DAVG01000032.1, read on the forward strand.
CACTCAATGTTCATTCCAAGCCTGTGCCCGAGGTTAATCAGGTCTCTTGCAAGTTTTTGCCCCTCCTGAACAGTTGGAACTTTTGTGCTTGGCCCGACAGGGATGTCCATTACTACATTGTCTGCCCCGATAGCTCCTTTTTTTGCCATAATCGAGGCGAGCATCTGGTAGTAAGGGTCAATAGAGAGAGGATATTCAACCCTTATGAGTTTGTCATCGGCAGGCGCGATATTTGTGGCTCCACCCCAGACAAGTGCGCCCCCAACTTTTTCGGTTATCTCTTTGACTTCCTGAGAGCTGAACTCTACCGGACAGAGCACTTCCATAAGGTCAGCAGTTCCACCTGCCCCTGTGATCGCCCTGGAACTCGTCTTTGGAATAAGAAGCCCATTTGCAGCGACAATAGGGACAACCAGCAGAGAGATCTTGTTTCCGGGCACTCCTCCTATCGAGTGTTTGTCCATTATAGGATGAGTATCAAATTCAATTGTGTCTCCACTCTCAATCATAGCCCTTGTAAGCCATTCGACCTCATCATCGGTCATTCCGTGGATGTAAGAAGATGTTATAAAAGCCGAGAGTTCGATCTCACTGAGATTTTCTTCCACGATATCGTTCACGAGTGTTTTAATCTCGTCCTGCACAACAGGTTTTTTATCCATCATTTTCTTGATCACGGATGCGGATTTTGAACGTAATGACGGAACGACTTCAACCGGCTTATCCCATTCAACAAAATGCTCATATACCTCGGAAAAAACGCCCAGCGTGCCTGGAGGAACCAAATCATCCGTTGTGTCCACAATTGCAGAAAGGCTCTTGTGCCCGCGAATACGGACTCTATCCCCCGGATTAACCCCCAGTTCCTTTGCATCGGCAATATTTAGTAACACCTTGTGCTGCCCTATTTTCATGTTAAAATGTTCTAACTTCAACTGCATGAGTAAATTCCCTCCGTTTCGTTCTCGTAATAAGTGTAAATCTGTGGCTAAAATTTGTTTCTCCAGAATCCAGACATTTGTTTCTTTCCTTATCTGGAAAATTGACAGTCCAGACTGAAAAAACCTGGTAGACTGGTAGACTAATAGTAAATATGAGTAGTAAATGCAAATTGTAGTGTAAATCATAAATGCTAAGCTGAGATAACATATTAACCTTCATATTATTTTAAAATAATTCCGCAAAAGCTTTAAGAAACGAAAAATAAAAAGTTTAAAAAAAGTGTTATTAAAAGAAAGCTCGCAGTTATGCCTGGAATCAACTCATCAACTGCCTGTATATTCTCTTCAATAAATCTAAAAGATCTCAAAATGACAGATTCCCTTAATAGTTTAAATTAATCTTGAATAAAGAAAGAATAGAGATAATGTGAACAAATTAAACTGGGATAGTACTTCTTTTACTCCCAGAATATCGATTGTCCCCATTAGTTAGTTGTTAGTTATTATTTAACCAGATTAAAATTACTCAGTTATCATTTGGTTATGTTTCATCCACATTCTTCAAATTACTCATTTATCTAGTGTTTCGATTCCAAAATAGAGTCCTAATTTCCTGGAAAAATCTGTGATCGTCGGATCTATTCAAAAGTCAAGTTTTATGAACTTATTTCAGAATTGCGGTACTAATCATTTGCCATAGTTAAGCCTGGATATGGAAATAAGACATTTAGCAATTCCAAATGCGATAATTCCTATCAATGCTGCGATTAAGATAACCATAAATAGGTTTTCCTTGTCAGCAAACTCGAACATGAAGTGAAATAAAATAATATCTAGTATTGCTCCAATACCCAACAAGGCTATTGCCGGGCCTCCTAAAACTTTTCCAATATCCCTGCCCATTTTCCAATCCATCCTTAAATAGTTATCATCAAATTAAGGTTTAAGGCATATAAAACGCCCAAATTCAATAACTAGGTTAATTGGCTTTATTAACAAAAATAAACTCTTCTCGCGAACTCTTTTCTTAACAGAAACCATGGTGGAAACTTATGAATGAGGTAAGCCTATGGCTAAACGTAATGGTTCCTGAGATTTATCAGAGAATTGAGGTAATTACATATAAATCTTAGGAAATTACAATTCTTCAGGTTCGAATAGACAGGAAGTTTCTGACTAGGAGAATAGGTTATCTAAAAAACGGAAGCGTCACAAGAAGCCAAATTCATTGAAAGGTTAATATTAAAGAAATTCGAGGCATAGAGACACATAGTATTCTCTTGCGATCCTCTTAAGCCAATCAGGCACAATGCAATATCTGTCAACTATAAGCTCATTCAGATAGTATAGAGACTCCTCGGTTTTACAGTCACAGAGCCGCCTTACAGCCGTTCTTCTTCCCCACGCCGATCTTTCATTGTCCAGAGCTTCAAGGTAAAGCTGATATTCTCTACTGTTTTCCATTACATTATAAATTCTACCAATCAATATAACTATTTGTATTGGGATTCAAGAATTAAAATATGTTATAGAGTCACCCTACAGGATGCCTTTTCCTGCAGCTTATTTCAGGGATTAAAGAAAATTAATAAATTAAAAAAGAACAATAAATTCGGTGCTTCCTGGTTAATTAGTTGACATTTTTGAGACTCCTGTAGTTTAACAACTCTATAAATTTCCATTTTTTACTGGTAACCCTAAACTCTTCTGCAGGTGTTTTCTTTTCCAAAACTTTCTTTTAGTTTTTAATCCTCTATAATCTCTGAAAAAGTTAAAATGAGTACTGTAAAACCTCATTTGGTTATATAGTCCTTTAATTTTCTTTGGAAATCCTATTGTTTTTCTTGAAATTCTGTTATTATCCTGTCTAAAAGTCAAATTCTGTCTTTCAAGTAAACTCGTTGATATTTTACTTTGATCTATATCCTACCCAAAGATGACTCTTTTTTTCACTTTTTGGAGCTTCCTTCCCTTCTTGTTTTTGATGACCATTCATCCATTTCAACTTTAAAAATGTTGAGGTCTTTCATCAAATCTTCATTTACC
>NZ_DAVG01000103.1 GCF_002505485.1 Methanosarcina sp. UBA5
GAGATTTATCCATGAAGCTGATCGCGCTTTCCGATACTCATCTGAAGACCGGAGTGATTCCTCCGCAACTTCAAACATTCCTTGAAGAGTGTGATATTATAGTTCATGCCGGGGACTTTAGTACTATGGAAGCCTATCAGGCTTTCAACGCCACCGGCAAATTGAAGGCAGTTTTTGGAAATGATGACACTTCCGAGCTTAAAAGACTCCTTCCCGAAAGACTGAAATTCGAGGTCAACGGTGTAAAAATTGGAGTTGTGCATGAGGCAGGACTTTCGGTTACAGATACAACTGCGCAGGGTTACCTCGCAAAAGAAATGGAGGTAGACATTCTGATTTTCGGTCACCTTCACCGGCCCTTGATAGAGAAAAGGGATATTGTGCTTGTTTGTCCCGGTTCTCCTACCAGACCCAGAATGTCAAACCCAAGTGTTGTAGAACTCGTAATCGAAAAAGGAAATATTAACGGTAGGATAATTGCTCTTGAGGGAGATACCTGTGACTATATAAAGTTCCGGGATTCCCTGGAAAAACGCAAGCAGGAAGAAAACCAGAACAATAAAAAGGCTTAAGCATCTGAAACTGGTAGGGACTGCTGAAGAGAATCACAATCTGGACTATCCTGTAGAATAACCCTGAGCAGTAGCTTATTTGCTGCTTGAGATCCGGCATATGCCTTGCTAAGCAGGGTTAGGGTATTCAACGCAAGCTAGGTTTACAATGTTTCCAGTTTGAACATGGCACCTGTGCCCTGAAGGCTTAGATATACCTTATCTCCAAATTCGAGAATTTTCTCAACACTGACATTGCTATTCCAGTTGTATACAAAATCGTAGCTGCCCTTCATGGGTTCAAATCCCAGAGACATTAGACGTTGGTTTATTTCTGACGGACGGGCTCCTTCACTGCTGAACCAGACCAGAAGATAGGTTTTCACAGGATCATCTCGCATATCAATTTAATTATTTTACCCCTGAGTTTCATTCAAACACAAGTTACTTATTTTATACCATGTCTCGTTTATTTATGTATATTTTCCCTCTTCTGACTCTGAGGTTGTTGACAACAAGAACTGCTTATTTAATATAGAAGAAGTTTAAAATTAAATAGAAAACTCGGGAAAAAAGAGAAAAAAGAGTAAAGATTTTTGAGAATAACGTTGATTTTCTGAATAAAAAGATTAAGGGGTATTTACCCCCGATTTTGATAGTATGGTTTTTATTCTTTTCGATTTCATTCCATTTCTTTGAGGGACTCAAGAGCCTTTTTGACTATTGCACGGTAGTAACTGGTATCAGTCGAATAGTGTTCTTTTGCAATTTTTGAGTTTTGATCTTCCTCTGCCTCAACTGCCCTTATCCTCTCAAGAGTCTGCTTTGCAGTATCAAGCACCCAGAGGTTCCGGGTAAGTTCATCTACCTGCTGGATAGACTCGGGACGGATAGAAGTCAGGACATTTCCATCATCTGTAGTATATGTGCTAGTTTTGCCCACAATTGCTACAAAAGCTGGCAGTTCACACTCGGCAAGGAATTGAGCTGCTTCAGGTTGGTACTGTCCGGCATAGACCAGGAAGGAACCTGTGGGATCTGAAACCCTTCCCCTCCAGTATTCGGAATCAGTACCGATATCTTCCTTTTCGATAAGTGTGCCAACAATGAAGATTCGATTTACTTTAGCTCCTGTGGGCGTCAGGACGTACTGTGGAGCATATTGATCACTTTCGTCCCTTGAGGTCAGGTTCGAATCCTTCAATTCCTGGGCAAAAACCCTGCGGGCTGCTTCTCTGAAAAAGCCTGGCATTTACTGCACCTCCGGCTTGGTAAGAGTTTCATTAAGCGTAAGCATTTCATCAAGCATATCTCTATCCAGAGAAGTCTTGGGAGTAATGGAATCCACAAGGATATAGCGATCAAGCTTGTGCCCGGTTACGGTATAGTACCTGCCCAGCAGCTCCTGTTTTAATTTATCCAGCACCACCCCGGGATCAAGGGCATCTGCGGCCATTGCAATTGCAGTATCGAGAGAAAGTCCTGCAAGCTCCTCAGTAAGTTCTCTGTTAATCAGGGCATCCTGAGTAGAAGTTCCGGAATCCAGAACCGCTTTTATCCTCAGGTCGTATTCCCCCTTTACTTTTCCATGCTCTGGACAGGCACCCTTAACCAGAGCCCTTTTACACTCAGGGCAGCGTTTTATGAGGCCTGAACCGGTCTGAATATCCACCATTGCTCCGAAGTATGTGGAAGTTAAGGAGCCGACTTTGATATCTTCGTCAAGTTCTTCTATGGAACTTGACCTGTTAAGCTGGATCTGGATCTTACCGCCCCATTCGTTGACAACTACATTTTTTAACATGTAGCTCTTGCCCTCTTCCATGTCAGGAAGTTCGGAACTGGCCCAGTTAGTGAATTTGATAACCCCTGTAGGATCCCCTATAAGCCCTGCCTGCTCAATCGATTCGTGAGAGTTTTCCCATAGCTGAACCACTTTTCCTTTGACTGTAGTCCACTGGCCTCCAGCAAGGTCGGAGACGTTCCTGAGTTCAGACTCTCTTGGAGCTGGTATGAAGTCCCCGCCTCCAACTACAATGGTCTCATCCAGTTTTTCTATAGAAGTATTCTTGTTAAGCTGAACCTGGAACCTACCATTGTACTCTCCTACAACAACGCTCCTGAAGAAATAACTCTCTCCCTGTTCAAGCTCAGGCAATTCGGCATTTTTCCATGCGGTAAACTTTATAATTCCCGTTTCATCCCCCAGGAGCCCTACCTGAGAGATGGACTCATGAGTATTTTCCCAGAGCTGGACAACCTTTGCCTTAAGGTTTGCCCACTGCCCATTTTCCAAAATATCTATAATCTTTGTAAGATGCGGTTCAGCCTGCCTGACATAAAATTCATTTTTAGGAATAGAGTATTTCTTCAAAAAGTAATTGGTCACGCTGCGCTGGGCCTCGTTTGAAGGAACTTTAAATTTCGTAATCAGTTCGTCAAGTCTGTTTTCGATATCCTCTACAGGTACATCGATGCCAAGCTTTAAAAATCGATCTCGAATAGATTCAGCTATTTGTTTCATTCTTCCTACCTCAAGCCTCTTGTTTATCTTTATTGTATAGAGAGGCGTTTTAAACTATAACGCCACAGCATATAAAGTTAAGGAAAGCAGAGTGAAAGTATTGATAGTAAGGCCGCAATCAGTATACAGTATAGCTCTTATTAAAGACTACGAAACCCTGAAGAATTGGCCCCTGAGACTCACTCTTATGAAGGGGAAACTATTATTTTAGAACTGTTTTTAAATTCCTAATGCATAATACCTGCGTCCTGCTTGAGTTCAATTTTGAAGTTACTTCAAGTTTTCATTCAAATTTTTTAAAGAGACTATGAGTGCATGCTGTACTTAAACTTATTTGAGGTTTTGCCAAAATTGACTAAAATACGTTAAATGCAAAAAAGTGATCTACAATTGTCTATTTGATCAAAAAGTTACTTTTGGTACCTTTAAAATCGCACCATGAAATGCCGCTAAATATGGAGTCAAAAAATAAAAACTTAATTAATGTTACATACACATATTAAATTAGCATTTAATATAATTTTTTTTATATTTTGTATAAAGTGCAGACTCTGGGGGTTCGACTCCGTTTACTGAAATCAAAACGACAAGATCCTGAAAATCAGCACCAGAGCTGCTCAGGTTTTCATTACCCAGCTCAAAAATATATATAGCTTCATTTTCCTTGAGCTTGATACTACCGTTATCGACATTTTTCTTTACAAATTTTTCAATTGAGTCTTGATATTGAAATCCGGAGATATCAGGAACACAGTCTCCATTCTTAAGAACCTTGAAATTGGACGGATGAACCGAAGTGCTAACTGTAAGGATTTTTTGCAGGTTATCATATTCCCAGGAACAAGCCTCGACCGTTACATTCGTATCTGCCATAAAGGAAATTGGAGATTCCCAGAAGCAAGGATTTCCTTTATTAGTGAATTCCCATTCGATGGATTCATGTAATCTCCCAGGGATTTTAAGTATAATTCCCTAACTTGAGGCAGCAAGTAATTGGAAACGCTACCATCGTTCTTTGACCATGCACATCAGCTTCCCTAATAAAAGCACAACCAGGTACAGTTGCATTGACCGTGAAGTTGCCCGTCGGTACTACCGTATTGTTGTCTATCACATTAAAATTCACGTTAAAACTCGCCTGGATACTATGGCTGGAAAACAGATTATTGAAGATATAGGTGGAACCGGCCCAACGGGATTCCCGTCCACTAGAACTTCAAGAACTTTATAGTTGTCAGCAGGCGTTATACTGAAGATTACGTTGCTGCCAGCAAGCATATATGTTTTTCCTGCAGGAGAAATACTGTCCCCGAACCCTGAAGAAGCCTCAGTTAAATAACTGCCTGGCTTCGTTGCATTCTGCGTTGACGTCGTCTCATTTTGCGAGAAATTATGGGCTTCGATCAAGAGATTTGCCCTGGATGAACTTTCCGGAATATTGGGATACACCAGTGACGCAGCAGTATGATCGTCAACACGACCATCAACATTTGCCCGTATATCTCTGAAACGACCTGGCATCTCTCGCCAAGAGTCCTTTACTTTTTACCCTCCACGATAAGAATCACTTTATAAAGATTTAATTTTTGATTATTTAGACTGTCGCCACTTTTTGAGATTAAATAAACTGACTAAGAAAAACTGTTAATTACGGTTATCGAAGATATATTCATATTCTATGGTGTATTGAAGAATCGAGTTCAGAAAAAGAGAAATGAGAAAATCAAATATATTAACGCAGATTCTCAGGGCTGACCGAAAAAGTTACTCCATAATAGATTTTCCAGATACTTCAATACTATTTAAGGTTTTTTATTTTTTGGATTTATAGGATATAGAGCACTTTGAAGGATTTCAAAAATTATACCAATATTTTATGAGAGTTGTCGCGACTATTTATCAAATGTGTAGTAGTTGATTAAAATAATGGTAGAAAAAGTTCTTCAAGAATTGCCCTGCTTCTCAAAGGTTAGGAAGCATAAGGCATAAAAAGTAGGAAATACATGCCTAAGTTATGAGATAAATAAGTTTCGATGCCTTCAAAAAGATAAATGCCCTGTAAAAGCTAAAAATGGGATAGAATTCTTTTTAGAGTTTCTGAATTTATATTATAGAGTTGTTTATCCTGTAGAAGAACTTATTTCTTAATTATAGAGGGATTACTTTTTTATTGTTAGCTGTCCCTTATACAGACACCGTACTCTAGATATATTTAAGAATAGTAATCTTGTTTAAAACTTTTGAAGGTAATGTATAAATTCTAAAAAAGGTTCTTTAAATTATGAAAGCTATTATCCTTGCAGCAGGAGAAGGGCTGCGCTGCAGGCCTCTTACTCTAACTCGTTCGAAAGTAATGCTTCCTATAGCCAACAGGCCTATTTTAGAGCATGTAATAGGTTCGCTTGAAAAAAATGGAATAACTGACATTATATTGATTGTTGGATATAAAAAAGAACGCATAATGGACTATTTTGAAGACGGGCTGAATTTAGGAGTAAAAATAAAGTACGTTGAACAGAAAGCTCAGCTGGGTACTGCACATGCAATTGAGCAGGCAAAAAAGTGGATTGGCCCCGAGGACTCAGAATTTCTTGTGCTCAATGGAGACAACTTGGTGGAACCGAAAACTATAGCGGACCTTCTGAATAATTATGAAGGAGATGCAAGCCTTCTGACTGTTCGGATGGAAGAGACCACGGGTTATGGTGTGGTTCTTAAAGAAAAAAAGAGAGTTACAAAAATCCTGGAAAAAAGGCCTGGAGACCTGAGCCGTATTGTAAATACCGGAATTTACATTTTTACGCCGCAAGTCTTTGAAACCATTGAAAAGACCCCGATATCCGAAAACGGAGAATATGCAATAACCGATACTCTCCAGCTTATGATTGACGAAGGGAAAATCGTTACTTCCGTTCCCACCGAATCAAAATGGCTTGATGCTGTCCATGCTTGGGATCTATTAAAAGCAAATGCCATAGTCTTAAATTCCTCCAGGAACCTGGAGCTTGAAGGAGAAATTGAAAAGGGAGTTTTCCTCAGTGGAAAGGTGGCAGTAGGAAAGAATACTAGGATTCGTTCAGGAACTTACATTGTAGGCCCTGTAGTCATAGGTGAAAATTGCGATATCGGCCCCAATGTAGTTATTCTGCCCTCCACAACAATAGGAGACAATGTATCGATCAGGTCATTTACCGAAATACAGAACAGCATAATAATGAATGACTGCAGGATATACTCGCATGGGCAAATCTCTAATTCCATAATTGGAAGCAACAATACAATTGGCTCAGGTTTCTTTGTTGAAGAAAAAGAAGGTCTGTCGATTATTATGAACGGAACTATTCATCGAGCTCCCAAACTCGGCACCATCTTCGGAGACGACAACCGGATTGGGAATAGCATACTTGTGAAGGCCGGAGTAACAATAGCTGTTGACTGTCAGGTTGAATCTGGAAATACCATATACAGGGATCTGTCCCGTCATTCGGTTGTTCTTTAATCCTAAAAAGGTGGAAAAATGTGTGGAATTGTAGGATATGCAGGGGAAAACTCTGCTGCACCTGTCATCATAGAATCTCTCAAAAAACTCGAGTACCGTGGATATGATTCTGCTGGAATTTCAATTCTGGGCAGCGGAATCGATACTTATAAGTCAGTAGGTAAAATTGTAAACCTTGAAGCCACAATCCCAGACAGAATAAGTGGCAACATTGGAATAGGGCATACCCGCTGGGCAACCCACGGACGACCCAGCACAATAAATGCTCATCCGCATACCTCCGGAAATCCATGTAAGATCTCGGTTGTACATAACGGAATCATAGAGAACTACATGGCATTGAAAGAGCAACTGACTGCAGAAGGATATGAATTTAAATCGGAAACTGATACCGAAGTTGTCGCACACCTCCTGCATAAGCACATATACGGAAAGCCCGATGGAAGAGAAGCAAAATGCGAACTTCTTACAGGACTGCGGGAAGCGCTAAAAGAGATTGAAGGTTCTTATGCCCTTGCAGTTCTCTGTGCTGACGAACAAGGAAAACTCGTGCTTGCCCGGAAAGACAGCCCACTTGTTATAGGACTCGGCAAGGGAGAGAACTTTGCCGCATCGGATGTAACAGCTTTTTTGAATTATACAAGGGATGTCATTTTCGTAAATGACTTTGAAACCGCAGTTATGACTCCTACCAGTGTAGAGATCTTTGACAGAGAAGGAAAAGTCCGCGAAAAGAAGATAGAAAAGATTGAGTGGGACTTTGAAGCTGCTGAAAAAGCCGGTTACGAACACTTCATGCTCAAGGAGATCCACGAACAGGTTAGTGCGATTCATAATACACTCGCAGGAAAGGTTTCGGAGCTTGAGGGAACGATTTCTCTCAAAGAACTTAATATGACAGAGGATGAGATAAAGAAGCTCTCAAGGGTTCAGATTCTGGCATGTGGAACCTCCTGGCACGCAGGACTGCTTGGAAAATACCTTTTTGAGCAGCTTGCAGGAATTCACTGCGATATAGATATATGCTCGGAATACAGGTACAGAAGCCCAGTTATAAGCGATGGAACTCTTGCCATTGCAATCACCCAATCAGGAGAGACTGCAGATACCCTCGCGGCTGTTAGGGAAATAATGTCCTACAACTGCCCTACGCTTGCGATTACAAACGTTGTAGGGAGCACCATTACAAGAGAAGTTAACAGTGTACTCTATACCAGAGCAGGACCTGAGATAGGAGTTGCCGCGACCAAGACCTTCAGTACCCAGCTTACACTTCTTTATCTACTTGCCGTAAAGTTCGCACTATCAAGAGGCAAGCTAAGTCCTAATTATGTAAAAGGATTCATTACAGGTCTAAGAAAAATACCAGGTCAGATTCAGCAGATCCTTAACCAGAAAGAAGCAGTGAAGGAATGTGCGGAGAATTTTGCTCACGCAAATAACTATTTCTTCCTCGGCAGGCACCTTAACTATCCGATTGCTCTTGAAGGTGCTCTCAAGTTAAAAGAGATTTCATATTTGCATGCTGAGGGTTTTGCCGCAGGCGAACTTAAGCATGGACCGATTGCCCTGCTTGAGAAAGGAACCCCTGTAGTTACCATTGCAACAAGAGGGCAGACTTACGATAAGGTGTTGAGCAATATAAAGGAAGTAAAGGCCAGGGATGCTACGGTTATTGCAGTGGCAGATAACAAAGATACCGAGATTGGAAAATATGCGGATGTTGTCCTTACAATTCCTCAAAGTAGCGAACTGCTTTCTCCGCTACTCAGTGTTGTAGTCCTCCAACTGCTTGCTTATTATACTGCTCTTGCGCGGGGATGCTCGATTGACAAACCACGCAATCTTGCAAAAAGTGTTACCGTGGAATAATGGAAAGGCAGAAAATTAGATCAAAAAATCAAAGAATTCAAGAAAATACACTTCAGGAAATTTCGGAATGGGATATATGAAACTCTTCGGATCTTCAGGAATAAGAGGGATAGCAAACAAAGAAATTACGCCCGAACTTGCACTTAACGTAGGGCTTGTATTGGGAAGCCGTAAAAAGACTGCAGTTATCGGGAGGGACCCTAGAGTTTCGGCCCCTATGATCGAACATGCCCTGATTGCAGGAATGACTGCAGCAGGCTGTGCTGTTACAGAGATAGGCCTTGTATCTACCCCAACCCTGGCATATGCAGCCAGAGAATACGAATGCGGTGTAATGGTTACCGCTTCCCATAATCCCTCGGAGTATGTAGGGATCAAACTATGGAATCCTGACGGCATGGCCTTTGACTCGGCACAGCAGGAAGAGATCGAAAAGGCGATTGAAGATAAGGACTTTTCCAGGGTTCCCTGGAACCTGATAGGCAAATTTGAGGAAGACGGAAGCGCTATCCGGGCTCATATGAATATGATCAAAAAACTTGTAGGAAATTCCAGCCTGAAAGTCGTACTGGACTGCGGATGTGGGGCAGGAGGAACAATTACTCCTTATCTCCTTCAGGAGCTGGGCTGTGAGGTAATAACCCTGAACGCTCAGCCTGATGGCCACTTCCCTGCGAGAAAACCTGAGCCAAACGATGAAAACCTTTCCATGCTCAAAAAAGCTGTTGTAGATTTCGGGGCTAATCTTGGAATTGCACATGATGGCGATGCGGACAGGATGATGGCAGTGGATGAGAAAGGCAACTTTGTTTCAGGAGACGAAATGCTTGCAATTTTCGGGCGATATGAGTGCAGTGGTAGGAAAGGAACGGTCGTCGTGCCTGTGGACACTTCAATGATGGTTGACGATTCCCTTCAGGGTTCGGAGATTGTGAGGACAAGAGTCGGGGACGTTTACGTCGCAGAGGGCATAAAACAGTGCGGTGCTATCTATGGAGGCGAACCTTCAGGAAGCTGGATTTTCCCGAAGATTTCATACTGTCCGGATGGGATTTACGCAGCAGCAAAACTTGTCGAGATTGTAAAGGAGAAGAAATTAAGCGAGCTTCGAGAAGAGCTTCCCAGGTATGCCACAAAAAGAGAAGCTTTCCCCTGCGCAAACGAGAAGAAGACAGAGTTTATGAAAAAAGTTAAGGCTAAACTCGAGCCCCTGGGAAAAGTTCTTGATATAGACGGCATTCGCGTGGAGATGGAAAACGGCTGGGTACTTGTCCGCCCCTCGGGCACTGAAGCAAAAGTTAGAATCACGGCTGAGGCCCGGGAAAACGTTGATGAGATTTTCGAGATGGCTGAAAAGATAGTAAAGGAGGCACTTGAATGAAAGCGGTTGTCCTTGTGGCAGGTAAAGGCACAAGGATGGAACCTCTAACTTCCGGCTGTCCTAAAGTCATGCTCCAGGTTGCAAATAAGCCCATCCTCGAACATATACTAAATTCAGCCATAGGAGCAGGCATTCAAGGCTTTATCTTCATTACCGGTTATCTCGAAAAGCAGATAAAGGAGTACTTCGGAGATGGAAGCAAATGGGGAGTAAGCATAGAGTACGTACAGCAGAAGGAGCAACTAGGGACTGCAAATGCTATAGGCTGTGCAAAAGGCTATGTTGACGGGGCTTTCCTTGTACTTAACGGAGACATGCTCATAGAACAGGAGGACTTAAAAGCCCTGGTTTCAAGGACAGAGGAAGCTGTCATCTGTGTAAAGGAGGTAGAAAACCCGTCGGATTTCGGAGTACTTGAAACCGATAGTAGTAGAGTTATCAGGATAATAGAAAAACCTAAAAATCCTCCTACTAACCTTGCAAATGCCGGAATATATCTCTTCAGGGACTCTATTTTTGACTTTATTGACAGAACCCAGACCTCAGTGAGAAATGAGTTTGAGATTACGGACTCCATCCAGATGCTGATCGACAGTGGAGCAGCTGTGGGTTATAGTTCCCTCGAAGGCAGATGGATAGATATAGGATATCCCTGGGACCTCCTGAAAGCAAATGAGTACCTCCTAAAAGGCCTTGAGAGCAGCTGCGAAGGTACCGTGGAACTGAATGCGACTATAAAAGGAGAGGTTGTAATCGGAAAGGACACTCTTGTCAGAAACGGCTCTTATATCGAAGGCCCAGTAATAATAGGAGAGAACTGCGATATCGGGCCTAACTGTTTTATCCGCCCTTCTACTGCAATCGGAAACCATGTTAGGGTGGGAAACGCTGTAGAAATAAAAAATTCGATTATCATGGAAGGTACTCACGTGGGACACCTGAGTTATGTCGGAGACAGCATTATCGGACACCGATGCAACTTTGGAGCGGGTACGAAGGTTGCAAACCTCCGCCATGACGGGAAAAATATAAAAGTAATGGTAAAAAGCAGAATTATTGACTCGGGAAGGAGAAAACTCGGAGTGATTATGGGAGATGACGTGCATACTGGCATCAATACAAGTATAAATATTGGCACGATAATGGAAAAAGGAAGATATACATATCCTGGAGAGGTTGTCAAACGTTGACTTGGGATCAAGATTCAGGAAGATAAAATCAGAAGTTCTTAAAACAAATCAGGAATTTTGAAAACTAAACCTAGAAATTTTTAGAAGAAAATAGAACTCCCTTTTCCCGGAAAGGAAAGGGGTGTTTCAAATTAATTATTTCTAAAGCTCAGGAATAAATCTATTTTATCTATAAAATGTCTTTAAAGTTGAGAGCATCAGGTTTCGGAAAAGTCCTTCGGTTTCCACCTTTAGAGAATCGTCATTCATGCTTTTTACGGCTTCTTTTAAGGGCTCTTTCGAATCAAGCACTTTTTTAATGGTTTTTTCATCGGTTTCCACTGTAATAGAAGGCCCAAACTTTGAGTTCGGATCATTAGGAGTGGCATAGCTGTAAAGATCCCTTATTTGTCCTCCCCCCATGAGTAAAGTCACATAAAGCATCTCGCCGTTCTCTAGTTTGATTTTCCCAGCAATTTCCTCACTGGCTACAAGTCTCTGCAGAACTTCAGGAACTTTATCGAAATTCGCGTTGTAAAACTCGGCTTTTGCACTCAGTTCTGCAAAGAGAGCATTTTCGGTAGTAGAATTCTCAGGAGCCTTATAAAGGTCAGCTTTTTTGATATCGCCTGCATTCGAGACTGCTCCTGCTATCGGGACAAATAAAAGCATAACAAGAATGAAAAGACTTAAAGCTCTGGTTTTGCTGCAAAGAGACATAGTTGGAAATAAGAGGCAGGAATATAAAAAAGTTATTGGCACAAATTAAACTGAAGCAGGACAAAAAATTAGAAAACAAGATAACACGAGTGTATAAATTGGGGTTTGGAATACTTTTTTCATAATCTCGTATGGATTTTAACAATAATCAATCTCTTAAACAATAACCAATCTCTTAAACAATAACCAATCTCTTAAACAATAATCAATCTCTTAAACATTAACCAATCTCTTAAACAATAACCAATCTCAAACCAACCTTCTAGCTAACCTGTTACTTTATTAATATATCCAAAAGCCATTTTACTCTTGTTTTACTTTTTAGTCATTAACGGTTTCAAAATATCCTCGCAGCGCAAAACCAGCCTTATCTGAAAAACTGATTAAAAGAAGCAAATTGTGGTTATGTAGTAAGCTCAATAAATTCAAAGCTCAGATAATTCCGAAAAACAAAAGTAAGAAAAATTCATCGAAATAATTAGATTTATTTCAGGTAAAGTCAAGTTGTGTATAAAGCAAAAAGGGAAAAGAAATGAGAAAAAAATAAAAATGGAGGTTATAATCAGACATTGAGCCCGTTTTTAAAGACCTGGAAGGCAGGCAATAAAAAGAAATTAAAGCAATAAAATCAATTAAATTTGTTTTAACAATTTAATATTGTACCAGGAATTATATAAAGATATCTGTTTTTCCCGCAGAGAGAAGAATTACCTGGATGCATTATACGGAAGAAAAGAATTACTTTAAGGGATAAAAATTAAAAAAAAATTAATTAAAGGAATAAAATATGAGAAAACTAATAGGTTAAGTTTGTCTCGAAAAACCTGAATCAATTGCTGAAAAAGGCCGTTAGATAAGCAATAGCAAAATAACGTCCAAATTTCCCAAGAAAAACAAAAATAGAAAAATATCGAAAAGGAAGCTGCATAAGCCCGGCAACCATGGTAATCGCGTCTCCAATACCTGGCACCCAGGTGAAAAGAAGAATGTAAAGACCATATTTTTTAAAGAGCTTTTCACTTTTCTCAAGCTTCTCAGGAGAAGGAGAAAGGAATTTCTCAAGTACCGGACGCCCTTTTAGCCCTAGATAGTACGTTGTGCACGATCCGAGATAATTGCCTGAAGTCGCTACCAGAACGACAGCAAAAGGATTAAAGCCCTGATATATGAGAGCTACCACCAGCGCTTCCGAGCCTAAAGGCAAAATCGTGGAAGCCAGAAAGCTCAGGACAAAGAGGTTCAGGTAACCGTAATTGGCAATAAAGGTACTCAAAGCTTCAAGCATTCAGTTCTACAATTGTAATTCAGTATTTTAAGCTATCGTTTCAAGCATCAAACCGGCCACTGTTTTGTAATAAACCTTGTAATAGATCAACAACTATTTTGTAAAAGTTCTACTTCCAACCAAGAATTCCGGCCAAAGAAAAAAGGAATTTCAATCAGGATTAAGACAGAAAAAAGAAGTGGAGAGCCGGAAATTTTGAATCTGATTTCCAGCTTCCACCGCAGTACAGGTGTTCAAGCTATATTAAAGCCGCGTTTACCTTTTAGGATCAATCCGTAGCTTTAATACGAAATCCAGAGCGTTGATTAGTTTATTCTCTTCCGCAAGATAACAAATGCTGTGGCAAGTATTCCAAGCGTAGCCATCCCACTGAAGAAAGGAGCTCTTTTTGTCACCTCATAACTTTTGCTCAGGCCTCCTACTTCAACAGTATACGTCCCTGGCTTATCCTCTGTGTGTGAGAATTCGATTGACTTGTTCTCACCCGGGTTAAGGGTTACATTCTCGGAATCAACCGATTCGTTATTAACCAGCAGTTCCACTGTGGATTCTCCTGTGATGTCTCCATTGTTCATAGCATTCGCCCTGATATTTACTGCGGTTCCGGCTTCAACTGAAGCAGGCTGTATCGTGAGGTTTGAGAACGTAAAC
Organism: Methanosarcina sp. UBA5; assembly: GCF_002505485.1. Lineage (GTDB taxonomy): Archaea > Halobacteriota > Methanosarcinia > Methanosarcinales > Methanosarcinaceae > Methanosarcina. The sequence goes on from NZ_DAVG01000103.1 coordinate 13,653, forward strand.
TGTGCTACTTTCTCCGCCACCTCGATCTGGGTTTCTCCTTCTTCATAACCAACCTTTGTAGCGTTTATCACATACGTACCAGGAGCAGTAACCCAGTAAGATGTGATACCTTTTGCGTCTGTCTGTGCGTCAATTTTCTGTCCTCCAAAGAAGACATCCACCCCGTCAACAGGCTTGTTTTCCACGGAGTCCGTTACCTTTATGTTAATCTGGTCTCCTACACGGACAGTTTCAGGAGAAACTGAAACCAAAAGTTTCAGGACACCCTGTGCAAGGACATCCACGTGCTTAGTTCCGGAAACGTAACCCTCCCGACTCGCAGTTACAGTGAAACTGCCTTCCTTGCCGGGGGTGAAGGTGAGATTTCCGCCGTCTCCAGTAGTGCCTATACTGTCGTTTCCAACAGAGACTTCAACACCGCCGACTGAAACATTTCTCGCCTTTACCAGGATTTCGGTCGGCTTCCCAACTGCAAGTGCATCGGGCATTTCAATGTCCAATTGGTCTCCTGCTCCGGTCTCGATTTCGACAAAGGGATAAAAACGCAGGACTGAAGCATCGGCGACCCTGAATTTGACGTTGCCCATAAGGTCTACAACATCGCCCCTTGAAAGGGAGATTGAGTCCTCATTTTTCATTGTGATGCCTGAGTCGGAAATCGAAGTTATTTTCATTTCACCGAAAGAATCTCCCTCCGAGATTTCCAGATAATCATCCGAGATCTGGAAGATTCCCTCTACAAATACGGCATCTGTTTCGGTGGAACGGAAGACCGTACTTACATGAACTGCGATCATCGGAACATCTTTAGCCCCTCCTATATCAGCTTCGTAAACATAGTCCCCGTTCTGGGAAACTATTCCCGAGTCCAGGAGCTTTCCATTCTTATAAAGCTCGAGAAGTACGCTTTTCCCATTAACATCGACCTCGGCTGCTTTAAGGGAGTAGCCGTTCTCCAGGGCTAAAGAAGAACCAGTAAATAGGGACTTTTTGTCATTGTCATCAATCAGAACTTTTGAAAGTACACTGTCCGAAAGTACACTTACGCCCTTAGAGTTGCCAAGAGTGTTTGCAGGATATCCTGCAAAATATTTCTCTGCCACGAAGCCTATAACTTCATAACTTCCCCAGCCCTCATGTTCAAATTTGACATTTGCAGGCTTCGTAGAATAGACAAGGGCTTCATCATTAATTGTCCTGCCATCGAGTTTTTCAATGGTAAGGCTTTCAGTGGAAATATTTTCGTCGATGTTATAATAGAAACCTTCGAAGTTAAAAGGCGTCCAGATCATAGTATCAAACTTATCATCGTGTACAGTTCCCCTTAGTTCATAGGTTCCGGGCTCGGAGGTTTCAACTATTGGGGCAAAACGAAGTTCATTGGCATCGGCCACGACAAAATTCAGTTTACCCATAATATCAACAATGTCGCCCTTGCTAAGCGAGATCGAATCGCTATTTCTCATTTTTATGCCTGAACTTGAGGTGGAACTTACCTCCATTTCTCCGAACTCATCGCCATTCTGGATTTTAACATACTGGTCTGATATCTGGAAAATCCCTTCCACGAAAACCGCATTGGTCTCTCTGCCGCTGAAGATCTGGGCAAAATGGACTGCAATTATGGGTACATCTTCGGTATCTCCGAGGTCGGCTGTATATACATAGTCGCTATTAGAGGACAGGAAGGCTTCATCGATTACTTTGCCGTCCTTTTCAAGCTGTACCCAGACGGTATTTCCGTTAATATCAACCTCAACTATGTTCAGGGAGTATCCTTCTTCAAGAACAAGAGAGGAACCCGTATACAGGGATTTCCTATCATCAGTGTCCATCAGAATTTTTGAAAGTTGTCCACCCGAGATAACGCTAATCTCTTTATTTCCAAAGCTTGAGTTTGCGGTGTATCCTGCAAAGTAGCGCTCTGCCATAAACCCTATAACTTCATAAGAACCCCAATTTCCATACTCAAAATCGGTCTGTATGGGTACTGTTTCGTACTGCAGATTGCCCTCTTCGATTGTCCGGCTGCCCTTACTGAGCTGAACTGTCAGATTCTCGGAACCTTCTCCGGTATCCAGATCATAGTAAAAACCCGAGTAAGTCTGAGGCGTCCATGTGTAGGTAAGGTTCTGAGTTGCATTTTCATCCCAGATGCGGTTGCCTGTAGAATCTAAAGCCTGGGCAGCTGCACTTAGACACAGCAACCCTAATGCAAGAAATACGCATAAAATCTTGATGTAGCTCTTAATCCCCAAATTAAACCTCCTCTATATTTTATGAACCGGGAGCGTAACTTTCAGGCCTCCGAAAGGAAAAAATAGGAAAACAATTTCCTGAACATCCGGAATACGCCCTGAACAGGATACCCCCGCTTATTTGAGTTAAATAGGTATTCAACTATACGTATTTTTTAATATCTCATGCATCAAATAAAAAATTTTTGGAGATTAGATAAAATATTTTTGAAAATCAAGGAATAAAAAAATAAGAGATAATAAAATAAGGAATCCTATGCCGTAAAAACCTTAAAATCCTTTTCAGAAGAATTTTTGATAACATAACAATTCAGAGGTAATAATTGTAAGTATGAAAATCGAGTAAAGCCAGGAAAATATATTATCACAGTCGGCTTTTATTCACGTTTGAGATAAAGGTCTGAAGATAAATTCAAAAATTCCTTTTTTCCTAGAAAATCAACTTGAACTTGGTATACACAAATTATAAGTTTGAAGAAGCGATTTCTGACACTTACAAGCAGAAATCAGCGTAATAAGATCTATTAAGATCCATTATAAGATTCATAAAGATTCATTCTGCAGAATAAAAATATGGAGCCGTCTCTGGCATGGAAACGTATACAGGCATTCCCGAAGAATTAAAGCTTGCAGTCCTTGAGAGAATAAAACCCACTGAACCTGAAAGAGAAAAACTTCTTTCGATCCAGGAAGAACTCGCCTCGCAAGTAAAAATGGCAGCAGAGAAACTTAGCGTACTAGGCGTGCTTGTAAAAATGGTGGGCTCCGCTGCCAGAGGCACCTGGCTTTCAGGCACTCACGATATTGATGTTTTTATAAGCTTTCCTGAAGAAACCTCTAGAAAGGAACTGGAGACCCTGGGCATGGCAATTGCAAGAGAAGTAGCAAAACATTCTGAGCATGCTGAAGACCGCCATGCTGAACACCCTTACCTGAACATTATCTACAAAGGCTTTGATGTGGATCTTGTCCCCTGTTTCAGGGTTCCCTCGGCTTCCCAGATCAAATCTGCAGTTGACAGAACGCCTTTTCACAACGATTTTGTCAAGCCTCGCATAAAAGGGCACGAAGATGAGGTTCTGCTTTTGAAGCAATTCATGCGCGGAGGCAGAGTATATGGCTCGGAACTCAAGACCCAGGGCTTTTCAGGCTACCTGACCGAACTTCTGGTAATCCACTACGGCTCCTTTGAAAATACCGTCTGTGCAGCCTGTTCCTGGAAGCCAGGCGAGAAAATCGATATAATGCAGCACTCGGAAATCGAGCACGAAGAGCCTCTTGTAGTGGTCGACCCGACCGACCCCAGGCGAAATGTGGCAGCAGCCCTTTCCCTTGACAAATTCTGCATGTTCATAGACCACTGCCGGGAGTTACTGAAAAACCCCGAACTCAGTTTCTTTTTTCCAGTTCCTCTCCTGCCCCTTGAGGACAGCGAAATCCTGGAAAGGCTTGAAAACCGGAAGAGCACCCAGCTTACGATCGTTTTCAAAACCCCGGATGTGGTAGAGGATGTGCTCTTTCCGCAGCTCTATAAAATGGAGCAGGCAGTAGCCACCCTTCTGAAAGAATATGAGTTTACAGTGATAAAAACCGGTGTCTGGTCAGGCAAAACCGAAACTGCAGTTATGCTGGAACTCATCTCAGGTACCCTTCCCCACGTAAAAAAACACATCGGCCCTCCGGTTTGGGTTAAAGTACACGCCGAGAAGTTCAAGGAAAAATATCAGGCGGCAGACGGCGTTTTCGGAGGTTATATCGAAAACGGGAAATACGTCTTTGAAATCCGGCGCAAGTATCCGACGGCAAAAGGGCTTATCGAAGACCGGCTCATGAGTTGCTCCCTTGGGAAACAGGTGCATCAGAGCGTGAATGAAGGTTTTGAGATTATAGAGAATGCCGGAATTTGCAGATTGGAAGATCCTAATTTCAGGGTTTTTTTGAGGAAATGGGTGTAAAAAGATTGCTATAGAGTTTGTTTCAAAACTCAAAATTTGCTGCTTGAATATTATATTTCGAATAGTCAATCAGATCCTGATCACAAAAACAACCCTGAAAACTTTTGATGATAAAGAACAAATTTCGGGATGTCCACTAGTCCTTCACTTTATCATGTCTTTTTTGGATCACGTTTACTCTGAATATATGTAATAGCACCTGGAAGTAGTGAAACAAAAATTATTCCAAGTATTACAAAGCTGAAGTTATCTTTTACAACTGGCAAGTTTCCGAAAAAGTATCCTCCAAAAAAGAATGACATTACCCATGCAACTCCCCCAACGACATTGTAGCTAATAAATGTCGAATAGGGCATTGTTCCTATTCCTGCTACAAATGGTGCAAAAGTCCGGATAACAGGAACAAAGCGAGCTAGAATTATTGTTTTCACTCCGTATTTCTCAAAGAATGCATGTGTACGGTCAAGGTGTTCCTGTTTAATAAACCGTATATTTTCATAACTTGTTACTCGATTTCCTACTAGATGACCTATTTGATAATTGACAGTATCTCCTGCAACAGCTGCGAGACATAGAACAACAAATATAGTAAATAAATTGAACGAACCACTGGCAGCCAGAGCTCCTGTTGCAAAGACAAGAGAATCACCCGGTAAGAAAGGAGTTATCACCAGACCTGTCTCACAAAAGATAATAGCAAACAACAGTAAATACGTTAATAGACCATATTCATTTGTTATTGCACTTAAATATGTGTCAAGATGCAAAAATAAATCGATAAAATAGTTTAAATTTTCCATATGGACACTTCTACAGGATGTTTATTAATACATCACTCATAGCATTTTTGCAGTTTAGCTTTTCGTTCAGATAAAACGATTAAAGACAGAATACAAATAAGCAACACTGCTGATGCTGAATAGCGGCTTAATGCCAATCCGCCAGAACTGATCGGTTTATCCAGAAAGTCGCCAACTACTGCTCCGAGAGGTCGCGTAAGAATGAACGCAGTCCAGAAAAGGGCAGTGGGGGATATTTTGGTCCAGAAGTATGCCGCTGCAACAAGTAATAGCAGAGTGCCAAATACTATAGCAGCGCCGGAATAGCCTAAGCCCATAGTATCAGCAGTCCAATCACCAAGGGCTGTGCCCAAGGTTTGAGAGAACATGATCGTTCCCCAATAGAACATCTCCGTTTTCGGAGAGTTAACGGTATCTACAGAAACAGATCCCATTGCGCGCTTCCAAATGAACAATGATCCAACGAGAAGCACTAAAAGCAGGGTGGATCCGCCCGCATATCCGATTCCCAAAGACCGCGTACAAAAATCAGCCAATGTCGTACCTAACGTTGTCGTGGCGATGATGGTTATCCAATAGATGTAGGGGTTGAGCTTCTTTTCACGGATCTGTGTGATAACAGTGGCGACAAAAAACAAAGTAAAGATCATCGTGCCAACAAGATAGCCCAGGTTTATAGACATGGTAACTGCGTCCCCACCAGTCTCACCAAGAGTGGTGGCAAATATCTTGATGATCCAGAACATAAGTGTTATTTCGGGAACCTTGCGAACTATTTCGCTTGTATTGAATTTATCGGATTGAATATTTACCATAATATTCTCCTTGTTATTTATGATCCACCACTCTTGATAAATAGTTACAAATATATTGATTCTGGTACATTATTCGAATGTTAGTACAGCACTCGAATTATCAGAAGCGCAGCCCCTGACAACGGCGACTTCAAACAGAAAGACGATCACAGAGAGTATAGGAATAACTACCGTCATAACCACTTTCATCCTGGTCACTAGGAAAAACACAGAGAAGATCACAAAGAGTACAGGAACAACCACTGGGTTGTTGTCTATAAATAGTCACAGTCTATAAGACTGCCTACTGGACTACAACTAAACAGTAGAACAATAACTAAAAATTAGATGTAATTAAATTGGCTAGCTTGATTACTAATCATATTAAACGCTAGCCAGTTAGGTAATTTGGTTGTGGTGCAAAAATCTCGTAATTTATAAGTAAAAATTTGAGATTCAGACGGATTTATCCCAACCTTGCCCAAAATCCACCAATGGCCTAACCTCATAGATCTCGAAAGTCACCGTAGCATATATCATTTTTGCGGCTTCCTCGCCGGCGAGATTAGCGGTCTGGCTTCGGATCATTTCAAGCATTTCTCCGGAAGTCGCATATTCCTTCATCCTCATATAAACCCGGATCCCCTTCCAGTCCATGACTGAACTTCCTGATTCCATGTTCATCTTCACTGCGTTTGAAGAATCTGTACACTACTCCATGATTATGTAGATGACATTTGGATTATCCAGAAGATTTGTGAAGGTGCGATTCTTAGCCGTTGCCACTACAACCGTCTTTTCATCGATCATATGAGGTGAGCCAAAGATTGCTGAATCGACTTTTCCATCACTGCTAGATGTGCTGAGTAAGCCAAGTCTGGGTGTTTTGTTGAAATATTCCATTAAATTTGCTGACATATTCTATCTCCTTCGTGTTAATATCATCACTCATATTGTCGGAGTAATCTCTACTCCACAATATGGCTCTCGTCTTTTTTAGTCTTAGTAAGATAGAGAACTAAGCTCAAAATAGTCACGAGAAAAACTGCGTTTATTCCCATCGTGCTCAGAGCAAGACCACCCGCATTAAGAGGCTGCGATAGATAGTCACCAATAGAGGCACCGAGAGGACGTGTCAATATATAAGCCATCCAGAAGGCTGCCACTGAATTCAAATTAAAGCGATAATAGGCTATGGTCACGATTCCAATAAGTGTAGCGAACATAAGTGCTGACTTCCAATAACCCACATTGAGACCTTCTGATGTGAGGTCGCCAGCAGCAGTACCTAGGGCAAATGTGAACAAGATAACCAACCAGTAGAATGCCTCTCTCTTAGTCGTATAGATAGAGTGAATGGATAATGTCTTCTCATTTGCATACCAAGCTGCAAATGTCGCCACCAGTGCGAAGGTGAAGATGATGGTAGTTGTCTCTAGAGCTACTCCATAGTTGTCTACAAGGTTGTCAGTAATCAATGTACCGACAATGCTGATCATCACAACGGCTAGCCAATAGATCCCTGGCACGTACTTTCTTGATCGGAACTGAAAGAACAGCGCAATAAGCAAGAAACTGCTCATGATAACGGTTGTGAGGGTCAAGCCAAAGTTTAGATTAAAGGTAAGGAAGTCTGCAGCTGTTTCACCTACGGTTGTAGCCATGACCTTAATAATCCAAAAGAAAATCGTAACTTCTGGAACTTTACTCAACATCTGTCGACTTCGTAATAAAGAGGAAGCGACTTCACAAAAATTAGAGGAATTTTCCTCATCGTTGCCCGATATCATTTTCGAATCATCTTTTACTAATTATTTGTAAAAATATCCATAAATTCAGAAACATAGCCACACTTGGATAAATAATTACAAATATATTGATTCTGGTACAGTACTCGAATATTGATACAGTACTCGAATTATCAGAAAAATAAACCTACTGAAAAATAAACCTACTATTAGTGAACTACCACGAGGCTAAAGACCTCGTGGCTTCCTAGTTCATCCCCCTTTCTACTGAAAGCAAGTCCCTAGGCTCTTCCCCACGTTCCGTAGGTGCTAAACAGGTTTTAAATCCCTATTAGGTTTTGATCCATAAGTGCGAATTTTTTAATATTGATAGCGGCATTGAGATCCCTATCATGCTTTGTTTTACAGTCAGGACAGACCCATTCTCTATCTTTCAAAGTTAAGTTTGAATTGTGGTATCCACAGACTGAGCAGAGTTTAGAGGATGGCTCAAACTGTCCTATTCTAAGAATGGTTTTTCCGTACCATTCAGCTTTATACTCTAACTTTGTTACAAAACTACTCCAAGCAGAATCTCCTATAGCTTGTGCTAAATGATGATTCTTAACCATACCTTTAACATTCAGAGTTTCCAGAGCTATAGCTTGGTTTTCGCTAACGAGTTTAAAAGAGAGTTTGTTCTGAAAATCATTTCTCTGATTTGTTATCTTCTCATATAGTTTTGCTAACAATTGCTTTGCTTTTTCTCTATTCTTAGAACCTATTTGTTTTCTTGAAACTCTTTTCTGAAGTATTTTAAGCCTCTGAAGAGAGTTTTTCAAGTATTTAGGATTCTCGATCTTTTCACCGTTTGATAGTACAACAAAATCTTTGATTCCTACATCTATTCCTATAGTGGTTACTTCTGTGAAGGACTGTCTAGATGGAAGCTCTTCATTATTTTCCACAAGAATACTAATGTAGTATTTTCCTGTGCATGTTTTAGAAACAGTTGCTGTTTTAAGCTCTCCAACAAAGTTTCTGTGAAACACTGCTTTAATCTCCCCTATCTTTGGAAGTTTCACTACACCGGTCTCAAAATTCACAGAATAGTGTTGAGGTATTGGAAAAGCTTGAACAGGATTCTTTTTAGATTTGAATTTAGGAAAACCTTTCTTTTCTCTAAAGAATCGTGTGAAAGCTGACTCAACTTGTTTAGTCATTCCCTGTAGGGATTGAGAGTTAACGTCAGCTAACCAAGGGTTTTCTGTTTTCAAAGAAGGCATTAATTTGTTTAAGTCAAATCTTGATATAGATTTTTTAGTTTGTTCATAAGTTTTAATTTTTTGATCAAGTGCCCAATTGTAGACAAACCTACAGCTACCAATGTGTTGATCTAATTGTATAGATTGTTCTACTGTAGGATATAGTCTAAAACGGTACGCTTTCATCATACAAACTATTATATGCTTTATCAATTTATATAGATTTCGGTAAATATAGGGTATGAACACAAAAACCATAGCAAATATCTGCTAATGTATCATGTTATTCTTGTTTGCAAGTATCGAAGAAAAGTCTTAGAGCCTATTAGCAATGAGCTTAAGCTCACTGTAGCTGATATTGAAAAAGAGTCAGATTTTGAAATATTGGAGATGGAAACAGACAAGGACCATATACACCTACTTGTGAAAAGTGAACCAAAAGTTTCTATACTGTCTATAGTTAGAAAGCTGAAACAAGAAACCACAATTAGATTATGGAGAAGTCAAGGTAAATATTTGAAAAGATTCTATTGGGGAGAAAAGACATTATGGAGTGATGGTTATTTTGCCTCAACTATAGGGAACGTGAGTAAAGAAACAGCTGAAGCTTACATTAGAAATCAAGGTTAAAGTTGACGGCATTCATCCCCTAGGCTAAAGACCTAGGGGTTTCCTACCTTAAGATTTATAAAGGACTTCATCTGAAGTTTTTATTTTTGTGTAAGCATTATTAGTAATATGGCATAGATTTCAAATACTTCATTGTGGTATGATAAACTATTTTGGCTAGATATATAAAATTAATAAAATTTCCCCAAAAACATTTACAAATTTCTTATTTATGGAATGCATTTCAAAAGTTGACTTTTCAATCTTTGATCTTATTTAATGTATTGATGGAGGTAACTGAAATCTATGCTGACTGAACCCGATCAAATAATCCAACTTGTATCAAGTTTATTAGCGTTAATCCTTTTTGTTATTTCCCTTCTTGCATATTGTCGAGAGCGTAGAAAGAAGCTTTTTATTTTATCTTCAGCGTTTTTTTTCTATTCAACAATGAATTTCTTGGATGCAGCAGATATTTTTTTCCCTCACGCGGGTGAATATCCCGAAGTTTGGGGAAGTTTACTAAACTTCGTAGTGCTTGCTTTATTTTTCCTTTCTATGATCACAAAAGAGTAGGGTAAAAATGGAATTTGAACTCGAAACACGAAGAAAAATTTATGAACAAATAAAAAAATCTCCTGGGATTCACTTCAGGGAACTTGAGAGGAGGTTGCAGATGGTAGTTGGCAACCTGCAGTACCACCTTCAGTATATGGAAAAGAAAAATCTGATAAGGGCTTCGAATGATGGAGATTATGTACGTTATTTCATAAAAGACAGGAGCTTAAGCGAAACCGAGAGAAAAATAATGTCTTTCTTAAGAAGATCCGGTTGCAGGCACATCCTTCTTCAACTTCTCAATAATCCAGACCTAAATAACAAAGAACTCTCTCAAGCTGTTGGCCTCTCTCCTTCAACTATTTCCTGGAATCTGAACAAACTTGTTGAAGCCGGAATAATTGAAAGGGAAAAAACCGGCAGAATAAGTAAATTCACAATCATTGACCCTCCCGCAATTGCAGAACTCCTTATAAGCTACAAAGAAAGCTTTCTTGATACTCTGGTTGATGGTTTTATCGAAATGTGGGAATTCAAGAAATCTAAGTAGTTTGGTCGTCCATCGTTTGGTTGATATTATTTCAACGTGATCAAAATACAGCTTCCAGCTATTCTTTTCCGGTAAACTTAACACTTTTTTAAGAAACTTATAATATGGCACTTAAATTGGATCACAAACCATGCTGTAGGTAATATAAGGAAAACATCAATCAGGTATTGCTGGACGATCAAAGTTTTAGGTTAGTCTCGTTATCAGAGTCCTACTTCACTTGTTTTAAACTCTATTGAGATATCTTGGTTAGTTAACGTGGATGATCTATACACCAAATTCAAAATACGCTTGCAAGAGAATGTTGAATTGCGAGCTCAAATTTCATTAAGAGGTCAGCTGAATTATACGTTCTTAAAAATCAACCGGATAATAATGGACGATAACTTTTATGCTTACTGAACAAAAGTTGAAATTATTTATGGTGGCGGGAAACATGGAAGAAACTTGGGAAACCCGCCACATTCTCCTATGGAAGAAGGTTCCGCCACATTCTCCTAGGGAGGAAGGTTCAAAATATTTTGTAGTGTTGATCCCGATTTTTCACCACAATAACCTTCAGTTTTCAGTCTTTGTTACGCATAATAACGATTCTGGTACATTATTCGAAGATTAGTACAATTGTCGAACATTAGTACAATATTCGAATAATTATATTTTTGTGTAGTTGACGGATTTAATTTACCGATTACGTCGGTACTTATCGAAAATTTATCAAGTTTCTGAGATTACATAAATCGAGGACCAAAAGAGATTTATAAGGAGCTATTTTATAAGAGGCTGTAAACTGATTTTCGGGATGAGGAGAAGTGAAACTATCTTCGACAATGAACGAAATATATAAATTTGATTGATGAAGAATGGTGAACCCCTTTTATTATTGATCCCGATAATTCTTCTTACATATAATAGATCTTAACAAATATGGAGGAAACAATAAGATGAAGAGATTTGTAGCCAGTGCACTGGCGGCTCTCATGCTTCTGACTGTATTTGCATCCGCCGCAATGGCTGATGGTAATAATACAACCTCAGCAAACAATACCCTTGAGATCCGCGGCCCTGTGTACAATGGCTCAAGTTTAACCGATATCCTTGCAAATAATGCATATGGTAACGGTACAGCTATTACAATGGATGCTAGTAAGTTTGCAGCATTCTTCTACGACATTGACAACAATGTGACAACAGAGTCTCTTTCCATTAAGAATACTTCCGATACTAAAGACAGAGTTATCGGGAAGGACGCTCTTGTCTATAAGACCACGATTGGGCAGACTGATTACAAGTACGGAGATTGGGGCAACTACAGCGTGCTCGGTTTCTTCGCAGACAAGTACATTCCGCTCAAATCTAATGACGCCAGCAAGCTCGCCAAGCTGGTTCTTGACAGCGATGACAAGTACACCTTAAAGACTGGCGAGAAACTTGACCTTGGTGACGGCTACAGTCTCGAGGCTAAGCAGGTAGATGTTGACGGTAAGAAGGTCTGGCTTGAATTAGACAAGGACGGACAGTATGTGGATGACCAGATCGTCTCAACTGATTCTGGAGACAGCACCTGGACTTGCAAAGTTGACGGTGTTCAGGGCGAAGACAATGTTCCTGTCCTGAAAGTCCATGTTAACCAGGTCTTCCAGGGTGCAGTCGACAGCATTGCTCAGGTCGATGGTCTCTGGCTCATTGACTACGCAAATGCTATAAAGATCAACAGTGACGATGAATACGGCAAACTCAACAACGTTGCTATCAATGGTCCAACCATTACAATTTCCAACGACGATACCATGACTCTGACCAAGGATTCTGATCAGGAAATCGGCCAGGGATTGTACTTCAAAGTTGCTGACTCAGACGACCTCAGATTCTATGCATACAAGCAGATCACAGAACCTGGAACTTATCAGGTCAGAGGACAGGTTGCTTCTGGCGCTGCTAAGTGGGACGCATCCAATTTTGCAGGTTTCTTCTATGACCTGAAAAAGAATGTCCAGACAGAATCCCTTAACGTTACTAAAGTTGACGGAAATGTGATCCCCAAGAATGATCTCGTTTACAAGACCACTGTAGGTAATGTTGACTACCAGTCTGGAGATTTCAACGGATCTTACCCTGTTCTCGGCTTCTTTGCAGATGAATACGTACCACTCAAAGCCAGCGACGCTAGCAAGCTCGCCAAACTGGTTGTTGACAGCGATGACAAGTACACTCTGAAGACCGGCGAGAAACTTGATCTCGGTCAGGGCTACACTCTTGAAGCCAAGCAGGTTGACGTTGACGGTAAGAAAGTCTGGCTCGAGTTCGACAAGGACGGACAGTATGTAGATGACCAGATCGTCTCGACTGATTCTGGCGACCATGTATGGACCTGTGAAGTTGACGGTGTTCAGGGCGAAGACAATGTTCCTGTCCTGAAAGTCCATGTTAACCAGGTCTTCCAGGGTGCAGTCGACAGCATTGCTCAGGTCGACGGTCTCTGGCTCATTGACTACGCAAATGCAATAAAGATCAATACTGACGATTCATACGGCAAACTCAACAATGTTGGCATCAGTGGTTCAACCATTACAATTTCCAATGATGATTCCTTGACTCTTAGCAGGGACTCTGATGTGGAAATCGGCCAGGGAATATCCTTTAAGGTCGCTGATACCCAAGCTGATCAGCTAAGGTACTACCCATTCGTTGAGAAGACCGTCGGTAACGAAACTACTAGTGACAACAACACAGCCACCGGCCCAAGCATAAGTGGTGGTAATGTAAGCACTAGTGAAAACGCAAACGTAACTTCAGAAGAGAACGCAAACGTAACTTCAGAAGAGAACGCAAACGTAACTCCAGAAGAGAACGCAAACGTAACTCCAGAAGAGAACTCTACCTCTACTCAGGCACCAACCCAAGAGAATAACACAACTCAGGACGGCAAAAAATCCCCAGGATTCGGAGTTTTGTCTGGAATTGTCGGACTCGCTGGAGTTGTCTACCTCGTCAGGAGGAATAACTAAAATTTCTGATTGAAGGGTTTCCTAACCCTTCTTCTTTTAATTTTTATACTAATACCCATTGACTGATAGGGTTCTACACGTGTCATGGTTTATTTATTATAAAAGATATATATTTTTCAATTAGTATCACTTTTTCAAATTTTCTGTTTCTCAATTAGAGTCAGGGTAGTAAATAGGTTCCATTTCCTTCAGCGAGTGCCCAGTGCAACTTTTATGCATTGACAAGAAGTAAATAAATTATTTGTAGAAATAATCTATACCGGCTAACGTGAATGGGCATATTTAAAAAAAGTAAAATGTGTACATGTTCTCCACTTTTTATATATAGTTGTTTTAGTCTATACAAAAAACCTAATAAACAGAATAGCAGTTAGAGAGATTTTATAATTATCTATTTTCAGATTAATTTATTCAAACATTGAGGCGCATATTAAATGATATCCTCAAATAAACTAGACTTTATAATAATGCTGTCTCTGATATTTTCAGTGCCAGCAGGCTATTATATTTTTGTGCCGGAACCTCTTCGGCCCAAATATTATTATAGAAATCTTGGGTCTTCTGGAATTTCAGATATTCTACCTTATGCAGTTTCGGCAACATTTATCTTTATACTCATGGATTCACAAAGAGAAATTTCAAATCTCCTGGGCCTGAGTCCCTCTCTCAATTATGATAAATATATGTTAATGCTGGAAGGCACTAGAGTGAGTATTTTTCAAAGTTTAGCCACTCCAATGCTGACATATTTCTGCGGAGTTGTATACTTGCTTGGATTTCCTTTCCTTTTGATCTTTACATTTATACTATTCCTGTTTAGCCAGGATGATGAAGCTCTTAAGGAGTATGCAATTACTTTTATGCTCATATATCTGATAGCTTATATTTTTTACATATTTTTCCCCGTAAATGTGACTGGGCATGTGTTACCAGGTATGGTTCCTTTGCTATATCAACTAAATCCGGCTATCTTGAGGATAGCAACTATCTGTAGTCCCGGTCTTAACAACTGCTTTCCAAGCCTGCATGCCGCACTTTCAGTAATGGCAACAATATTTATACTTTTTAAGACAGATCTCAGGCGTTACAAAGTTTTTGCGGTAGGAACAACCATTTTCATCCTTTTTTCAATATTATATCTTGGCATACACTGGATCACGGATATGATTGGCGGAATTATACTCGCTCTTATTTCTTATTTTGTAGCTACTCGAGTTTTTAAAAAGAGGTTCAAGGATGAAAGTATTAATTTTTATATGCGGTGAAGGGTTAGGTCACACCAGCCGCTGTACCGCATTGGGCCAGGAGTTATTGGCTGCAGGCCACGAAGTTTATTTAGGAGCATATGGCTATTCAAAGGAATTTATTGAGAGAAAAGGATATAAGACTGTTGAGATACCTCCGGAAATAAAACTTGTAGGCGATTCCGGGTCTCTGGATCTGAAAAAGTCAGTAATATCCACCCTGAAAAGCGGGAGTGTTTTTGGCATTTTTAAAGTTTTGAGCTTATTAAAAGAAAAGAAACCTGATATTGTAGTTACAGATAGTTATTTTACAGGAGTAGTTGCCTCAAAAATCAGAGTAATTCCTGTTTACCTTATGGTTAATCAGTCAAACATGGAAACTTTCTTTAAAAATGGAGGTGTTGTCCTAAGAACAATGGGCGGAATAATTAAACAGTTTTATACCTGCATTTTCAGAATAGTTAACAGGATAATAATTCCGGATTTCCCAATGCCTTATACCGTATGCCGACTAAATCTTGTTTTTGAAGAAAAGGTTTCCAAAAATCTGTTTTTCAGTGGGCCTCTCACCCTTGAAAAATTTGATGATGTGAAGGCTGAAGTCTTGCAAAAACCCCATGTATTATCTTTAATAGGGGGATTTGGATATAGAGAGCCCATATTCAGAAAGGTTATCGAAGTTGCAAAACTCGACAGAAATATAAATTATACTCTCCTTTCAGGACCTAACCTAAATCCTGATGTTTTCTCAAACCTTCCAGAAAACGTTACAATTAAGCGTTTTATTAATGACCAATTTCCTTATCTCAAGGCTTCTGATCTTGTGATCGCCCCAGGAGGACACAGTACTATAATGGAAGCTCTTACTTTTGGGGTTCCGATGCTTTCGTTTCCTGATATAAATCATAGTGAGCAAGAAAGTAATGCTGCTATAGTAGACCTTGAAGGCTATGGTAGACGCATGGATTACAATGCGTCTCCAGAAGAGATCCTTCAGGCAATAAGAGAGCTTTTAAAAGATAAAAAGATCCATCAGAAAGTTGAAGATATGAAAAAGTTATCTAAAGACCTGAATGCTACTGCAGCGATCAAAAAGCTCCTTGAATCAAACAATACCAGAAATTAAAATATAAGATTATTGTTATAATAACTGGAGATAATAAATTAAGAGATATAATTTTGGCGTTGTAACAGACTACTAGAATTAGACTACTAGAATTAGACTACTAGTGTCATGAAAATTTAGTTATTGATAATCTAATGAGCTCAAAATCATTGTACTCTGATGAGAAGCTACTAAGATTATGCTCAACAATTAAATTGCCAAGACACTAGAATTGAAATAATTCTGAATAAGATTTAATAACTGGATTGTGCTTTCATGAAAAACCAAGCAAAATGGATAGCAAGCTCAATTTTGATCAGTATAATTTCAATAGTACTTGTCCTCATCCTTACTATGAATTCGAAAACAATTGAGATTGCCAGGGAGATTCGGCCTGGATATATATTAGCTGCGCTTTTTATCCATCTGTTTTCTTTCTTTATCTGGGGACTGCGCATAAGGTCAATGGCATCTGCACTCGGGCATAAAATAGATCTTAAAACTTCTGCCGAAATGGTAATTTCCGGCACCTTTGTTGCAGCGCTTACTCCTGCTTCGATAGGTGGAGAACCTTTGAGAATTCACCTTTTAAGACAGAGGAAAATGCCGGTTGGACAGGCTACTGCAGTTATTTTGGGAGAACGTGTACTGGACGCTCTATTGATCCTGTTAGCTGTGCCTTTTTCGCTATATTTACTCCATGGTCTACTGTCAAATTCCAGTCTGGATATCGTGATCATATTAGGGGAATTCCTTTCAATAATTATCTTTGCCCTCATGATATATGCGACCATGAAACCTCGTTATATTAAACTCGCCATACATCGGCTTGTGGAATGGACTGCGCGTCTTCTTGGTAAGAAAACTGGAGACAAATTACATAAATTATCAAAGTCAATTGACAGGGAAATTGACGAATTTCATGCAAGCATAAATATCTTTTTGACAGAAGGGCGTGCAGGCCTATATTCTGGGCTGATATACACAGTTATATACTGGATTGTGGAGTTTTCCTCTCTCCCGGTAATTCTTATGGGTCTTAATCAGGCTCCTTCAATACTCATTTCTTTCGCAGCACAGGTTCTGCTTATGATTGTTATAGTTATACCGTCAACCCCAGGTGCAAGTGGAGTGGCGGAACTTGCTGCAATTTCCCTCTTTTCAGTTTTTGTGCCAGCAAATATTCTTGGAATTACAGTGGCAGGATGGAGGGGTATTACATTTTATACGAATATTATTGCCGGAGGATTTGTGAGTTTTAAATTACTGAAAGATACGGAGCTGGTGAAGAAGTATCTAAACCAATCCCAAAGTGAAGTTTGAAAAGGATAAGGAACTATTTGAAATAAGACTTTATTCTTTTACTTATATCCTTCTTTTATTGACATCGATTTGTATATTTATTCAGTGTATATAATTACATAAACGTTTTTTGGATCTGACAACCTGTTAGTATCTGAAATTATTGAAGAATTAATAGATCATCTTTAACTATGTTTCACCTGGTTTTAATTAAAAATTAAGATTAAGTTTTCTGTTTTCAAGCTCGTAAATAATAATTTTATTCCAAAAATTAAGATTTATAACTTTATTACTAATATGCCTGGATTTTATAAAGTTTACAGAAAATGGAAAAATAGTAGCATTCAAATAATTTCATTATTTAACCTACTAATCCTGTCTTATGCAACAAACTTCATTCAGCGAGTCCTATCGGATCAATAAATATTTTTCAATTAACATTCTATACACACCTTCCAAATAATTGCCTACGTGAAAATCGGAGCGAGGTTAAAGCTTATGAAAAAACGAGAAAGACTGGAGATAATATATGATATATTAGTTCTGATAAGCAATAATCACAACCAGATAAAACCTACCCCACTACTTAGAAAATCCAATTTATGTTCAATCCAGTTTGAGAAGTATATTTTAGAACTTCTTGAAAAGGACTTTATAGAAACTCAGATCGTTGATTCAAAAAAGCACTATAAACTTACGAAGAAAGGCTTCAAATATATCGACGAATACAAATCATTTCTAAAGATTATAGAAGACTTTGATCTTTAATCTTAATACATGCAATAGTGGCCGAAGCTGAAATATGGAAGACTCTAAAAGGATATACAAAAGATTCAAGGAAAAATATCAGGCGGCTGAAGGCGTTTTCGAAGGATATGTCGAAAACGGAAAATATGTTTTTGAAATCCGGCGCAAGTACCCGACGGCAAAAGGGCTTCTCGAAGACCGACTCATGACCTGCTCCCTTGGAAAACAAATGCATAAAAGCGTGAATGAGGGCTTTGAGATTATAGAGAATGCAGGAATTTGCAGGTTAGAAGATACAGATTTCAAGATTTTTTTGAGGAAATGGATGTAAACCTGTTATGGGAAATAAGAAGTTGTGCTCAATTAGCTGGTTTACATTTTGGATCAGAATGCGTTTTTTGCTATTTGCATCCGTTTTTAGCTATTAGTATGCACTGGGAATAGGCCGTATCGGCCTTCTTCAATGTTTCCAGAGAACAAGTGCACGTGAGCGAGGTTCTCTATGTTTTCAGGGGGATCAACATTCTCTAATATGATGAACTGGCCGAGATGATGTATCGAAGCTAAATGTTCGAAGAACCTTTCTTTTAAAGAAGTCTTTGAAAGTTCCTTTTCATCCTCTGTAAGATCTCCTAATTTCGTATCTTTCATAGGATCCCTGTAAGTTAACAGCGGCGTATCGAGCACAACAAATCCCGGGTGTGGAAGTCCTCTATCGCGGCAAAACAATAGAAGTGCGACCTTGAAAGCTGCATGTGTTACAGCCCTAACACCTTTACCATTGTCAATACGCAATTTCCCATCAATTCTCAGATCATATTTATCATAATCAAATGACACATCACAATCGCCGGGAAATTCCCATCTTTTAAGTACCTCGCTGACAATTTTGCAGAATTCGTGCGATTCATCTGCTGGAAGGATTAATTTTGGATTGTTTGCATTTGAAGGTTTTTTAAGATTTTTCAGTTCCTTTCGCTTTAAGAATAACTCTTCCCTTTTTTCAAGAAGAAACACTCCCTGTCTTGCATAATCTCTTGCCTTAATAATCTCATTCAGTTCAAGGTGACTTTTATTGACGTCTGGAGTTAGAGAAACGATATTCTGCTCAACTGTCGCGAGCCTCTCCTTAAGATCTGGAAGAGTGGATTTGAGTTTATCTCTCTCATATTTAAGATTATTAACGGTAGCTACAAGATCTGAGCGTTGATGTTCAATTTTTTCGATTTCCACTAGCGATGCATGACTTATCTTTTTAATATTTTCCAATGAATATGCATGTTTTTGCATTTCAATAGGTGTACCACATAGCGGGCAATCCAATTCACTACCGAATGACAAGATAAAACTTGCCTCATCTAATGCCCTCAATCTTTCAATATCAGAAAGATAAACTTCTTCGAGTTGTTTAAAGCGTTCGATATGAAGTTGAACTTCTTCTAGTCGAGTACTTATTCTTGGAATCTGAACCGACAAAAGTCGTTTCTCCTCAACAAGTTTCAGAATTGGCTCCTGAACTAATTTCAACTCTGCCTGAATTTGCTTAAATTTCTCATCTAATAGCTCAATCTGGGCTGGAAGATTATCGACATTTGGATAGTTTTCTGCCAATTTTAACTCGACATCGGAAATCATTTCCTCAATTACTTCAAGCATAGCGGCCTTTGATGTTTTGAAGGTGCTTTCTTTGACGTTGGCCACAATTGCACTATCATCTGCGCCAGTGAGAAGAAATCTGAAGACGCTACGCTCCTTCGTGCGATTAACAGGGTTTCCACTCTCAATGGGTGATCGATCAATATAGATACTAGTCTCGTCAACCAGTAGAATTTCCGCAAGGTCACGGAAACTTAAACTATGCTTTTCTCCCACAGCATTATTAGCTACAAACTTGCCAGATAATTTTAGATATTTAAGTAGGAACTGAGATAGGTTAGTATCAGTTTTGGAATCGTGCTTTGGGGATAGTATTCTTATTTTTTGTTCAATCTGAGCTGAGTATATGAGACCGTTATAAAGCTCGTATTGTCCCCCTGAGATTGCTCTGAACAGGGTGAAATCGCCTATACCTTCTAGAGAGAAACCAAGCCAAATTCCTTCGTATCCCTTTCGTTCTTTAAAATCGGATAGCGGCTTTGAGCCGCCGAGCATAAAATCAAGCGATTTCAGCGTGAATGACTTTCCGGTATTCGAAGCTCCATAAATAAGGTTTGTTCCAGGCTGGAAATCTAAGCTAGCTGGCTCTACATTAGGTCCGGTAAACACAAGATGTTTAATAATCAATCCTTTGTGTGTCACGCTCGATACCCCGTAGATACTTCTTCATGTTGAAATTCTATACTCCATCTACCTAATTTGTCTGTAATTAACTTCTTCATTTGTTCTTTATCCATGTTACAGAAATTTTCTGCGAGCCATTCTGACCTCGCTTTTAAATCACAGGCATATTTAGAGCGCATCAACTCAACAAAAGAGTACGCTTCGTCGCTGGCTTGATAAAAAATTCCACGCTCATCAGCAAGAACATCAATCAAGTGTAGACGACGCATTAACGTTAAACTTTCTTCAATTAAGCTCCGACGAACCAGTAATTCACCGCTACGAGATGGCACATCTGGATGAAGACTCTTTGGGCCTCCGATATCGCTTGTATGGACAACTAGATGATCAAACCATGTAATCTGAGATAAGTCGAAAGCTTTAGGATGAGCCGCATTAAGAACAACTACCGCACGTACACCAGTCTCAAGAGGGCTATTAAATAAAACCGTATTCTGTGTTTCATCCGAATCTTTTATTGATGCCATATCAAGTCACCCTCATTTGCGAAGTGGTGGCAAACACCTTGCTTAATTGGAACACGAGCATACTTAGCTAGTGGTCCAGATGCGTGCACAACCGAAGCCTGTATCATAACAGCATCTACGCGGGCTAAAGAATCTGTATGTTCAGCACTAAAAGTATCAATAACCCCATAATAGATATCTTTTTCAAATGAATCAAGAACTTCCGGCTCTGTATTGTCGCGATAAAATCGCTTAAAAGCATCAGCATCGTAGAAACGTTCACGTTGACGTAATAGATGGATACTATATTCGGGATGATTTTCAATATCTTTATAGTCAGCAAAATTTTGTCCGCATCGCTGGCTATATGCGCCGACAAGCTGCTTTATGTAAGGAAGTTCTGAATCCTGAACTTCTGCTGGTGTCTGACCTTTGGGAGCTGGTCCCAGCTCCTCTCCAAACCATTTATGAAGCACAGTCTTAATGCAAGCATCTTTCAGGATATTATTAAGGGTTAAACGCTCAATAGTAGAAAAATCGAAGGCGCATATGAATGCCTTTAGGCCATCGTCAAGAGAGATCTGCGAGCTATCAATTATTTTTGTAGAACAGTATTTATCCCACTCATCAATCAGTTTGGCTTTAAATTGACTGGGGTTGTAAATGAGTTTTTCGAGGTTTCGGTTCACACCACGGGGAGCAACAAAGAAATATCGCTCAGGGACTGAGAATTCTCCCTGGTTAGCGTAATAAAGCATTTTTCCGATTTCTAAAATCGCTGTTTCCGTAGGAAGTTTCCTTCCATACTGTTTACATTGATAGTTGTGCCAAGGCCCTTCATGCCGTTTTTTTGAAAGAAATCCTACTACATCGCGTCCCAAATCCCCAGCGCCAGAGAATCTAGCGACTTCAATATAACCCTTAGCCCTGCAACTAATCCAGTCATCGACAAACTGCTCCAATTCTTCGTCATTCAAAGCCAGAATCTGCCTATCGTAATTATTCTTCATAATGTACACATCATGAATCAGGTTTTTCCTAAATTTATTAAAAGTAGAAAAAGGAAAACAATATTAATTTAGAATAATTAGTAGTATCAGATGACACTAAAGGTTTCACGATATTAAGCATCTATAAATATCCATATTAACAATTAATTAGCTACGTTTGATACTTTACAACGGTTAAATGTTATTGTATATATAACTTATTAAATTGTCTTCGTTTTAACGAAATTAGTTAGAAATTCTTGAGGATTACCCAAAAAATTCCAAGAGAATTAGGACTGGCAGCAGTATGCAGCAATTGTAGCAGCTGCTTATACAAGGACTTTGATTGAAACTATGCCATAAACGCCAGTAATGATCCAACCGTGAAGTAAATTAATAAAGCTGAACAAACCCTTCGACCCTTTTCTGATAATAAAGATATTCCTGGGCATACCCGCAGTAGTGCCCGAAATATTCCCGTCCCCAGTCTCCCATACAACTCATGTTTTTGCAGGTTTCAAAGTAACTGTCATCTATGTGGTAATGCTGGATGATCTGTCTGACATGAGTATCTACCGGGAAAGATTCCATTTTCTCGAAAGCGAAAAGGAGCACACAGTCAGCAACCTTTTCCCCTATGCCGCGAAGCCTCATAAGGCGTTCCCGCGCATACCTATATTCCAGGCGGAAAAGCACATCAAGATCCAGCTCGCCCGACGCAACTTCTTCGGCTGCGGCTTTTATGTTCTGGGTCCTGAATCCCAGCTTGCATTTGTCAAGCTCAGCGGGATCGGCATTTGCAAGGGTTTCAGGGTCAGGAAAGCTGAAATAACCTGGTTCAAGCTCCTGCCCAAAAAACTGGCTAAGTAGGGAAATTCTTTTTTGAATTGTAGAGATGCTTGAGGCCGTTGCGAGCATATATGAGATAAGGCACTCCCAGGGATTCTGCCGGATCAGCCGCAGGCCCCAATATTTGCGGATCGACCTGTCGATCAGAAGGTCCCGGTTTATACTTTCGTAGATTGAAAGCAGATTGTCGTCCAGGCGAAAATAGCGAGAAAGAAACTCAGGCTGAAGCTTTGAATCGACAATCAGCTGTTCATTGTCCTGCGAAAGCCTGAGAACCTGATCTCCGACAACGCCTGTCCACCAGTCTCCGTCCCGCGCCCAGCGGAAGACCTGCCCGCAGTCCAGCGTATAATTTAGGTCAAAAATTTCGGGTTTAAGCCTGTACGTCCAGCTCAAGCCCCCTGAGAAAAGTCCCTGCAGTTAACGTATCTCCCAGCCCGACCGTAGTTACGGGAGATCTGGAAAGCAATGTGGGGAGCATGCAAATTGTATAACCTCCCCTGAAAGCATAAGCACCCTGTCTGAAAGTTTTTCCATTAAAAGCTCTAAGGAAAGCTTCAATCTGTTTTCTTCCAAACGGGCTTTCCTCAAGTTTCGAAGCTTCTTCTTCCACGAATTTTCTCCCTTCAAGCCTGCCTGAGGCTGCATACACGCCAGCACACCGAACTCCGAATTCCAGGGCTTCAAGCTTTTCTCCAGCTGCCGTCTGCAAAATTGAACTTTCGGATTCATCCATTTCAAATTCAGAACCCAGAGGCGAATTAAACTTAAAATCAGTTTTAAACACCGCCAGCACAAATTCCCTGGTATGAATCATGAGATTCTTAATCCCGTGCCTTGATGCCAGTCTGAAAGCTGCGTCGGCTACAGCATCTGGATCCATATGCATAAGCTTTTCTCCGGGCACTCCATGCAAATTGTAAAACATTGAAAGCTCGTCTTCATTCATCCCAAGACTATCGGAAAGCTTTGCAAACTTCAGAAAAACCGAATTTGCAATTTCTTTACTTGCAAAGTGCCCGAATTCCAGGTGAATCTGAAGCTTATCGTTTCTGGCTTTCCAGCTTTTTAGCTGTGAGAGGGTATTATCAAGAATTGCTTTATAATTAAGGCCATTGGGATAGTTCTCAAGCAGTAGATGAAACCCAGATATGAGTACGCCGTCAAGCTCGCAGGCATGTTGAAGGGCATACTGCTCAAAAGCAGGATTGACAAAGAGCCTGAGGTTTAAATGATCGCAGGTCGCTATGAAGCGGTTTTCCCTCGGAACCCTTACCTCGGTTCCGTATAAGGAAAATGTTTCCCCCTCGGAAAAATCAAATACAAAATGTATGGGTTCCTGGCTGCTGGAAAAAGCACCTTTATTTTCTTCAGGCTCTTTCCTTGCGTTTTCGATTATCTGCATGGAGGCTTCCGGAAAGTAGATCGCTTTTTTTGAGAAGAGAGAAAGCTGAGTTTTGGAGGGCACTGCAACATTCGGAATTACTCTGGAAGCGCCTAACTGGGAAAGGGCATTTGCCATTATTCCTGCGTTTCCGCCCATTCTTACGAGGGATTTTCCGAAATAGTGACTTTTAAGGAACTCGAAAACGGATTGCTCAAAAACAAGCCATTCGGCACCACACCCGTTTTTCATACAATAGGCAAGCCCTGCCACAAAATCTGATTCCGAAAAGATTTTTCCGGGGGGGTTCTCAATTTTATCAAGGATTTCAGCCGCTTCGAAAGTTCCCAGCAGTTTCGAAATCTCGGCCCCGCTGATCCGGTACACTGAATCTATATTGACATTATATCCGCAAAGTATATTCATCTAACCAGTTCCTGTATCCATGGAATAGAAAGCACGTGAGAGGCAAATGGGAAGCAAATGGTATGGCAGGTGGGAAACGAGTGAGGGGCGGAATGGGCGGCTTCGGATTAAATGAAGGAGAATTTATTCTCCCGCTTGCCTCTGCTTCATTCTTGCAAGCATGGCTGCAAAAGCTCCTGCCGAGATCGCATCGCCTATCCCGACTGTTGCTTTGGGCTTATCTACCACCTTGGAAGGGATTAAAACCGCATCATGATCAGGCCCATAGAGATATCCGTATTCGAACTCTTCAGGGGTACAGAGTTTCTTCCCTACGCAGTAAAGCTTGAAATTCTCGAGGTCTTCTATGCCTTTAATTGAAACCGGAACTGTCAGCCCTGCTTCTACGTCCTCAAGGTTCTCAATTGTTCCTTTAAGGGCTTTGGCACCTGCAAGGGTTGAGGAAAAAAGTAGGGCATCCCTATGTTCTTTAAGTGTAAGAGGATGACCTTTTGCAAGGACACAGATGTAAAAGCCAAGAGAATGCACATGAACCCTTTCAAGCGACAGGTCCTTTAAAAGCTGAACAGCTCCCTGGTAAAGCGAGGTTATTCCGGTCTCTTCTTTTCTTATCACGGAATAAGAGAGTTCCTCATGCCCCAGGACGTTCAGGGCGTTTGCCACTTCCACAGTATCAAGACCCAGGGAATGAACATGCTTGGCAACAATTTCGGTCAGGATAGCCTTTCTTATTACCCGGTTCTGAATGGATGTAAGTTCTACATGAATACGGAGTTCAGGATTTAAAGCCTTAAGTTTCTCAATAGCTTTTACGGAATGAAAAACGTAGTCCTTATACGTAGACCCATCCTCGTACTGCTCTCTTATCATCTGATAACCTGAAAGCATTGCTCCGTCAATCGGGAAGAGTGAGTCAAGGTGCTCATAGATTTCCCTGTCCATATCCAGGCGGATCCAATTCGGGCGGGAGGATATTATAAGTCGATTGTCTCTCGGCACCTGGAATTTGCTTCCACCACAAGTTATTTCCAAGCCTCTGGAATACTCAAAGATCCAGTTGACTTTTGATTCGATTCCGGTTTTGAAGGCTTCCCGTGGGGGTTTAAGCACGACCTTTCCGCCTTCTACCTTAGGGTGCACAAGATTGTCAGAAGCCACAAAATATTCTGCCTGTTCTTCTGAAAGCCAGGGAATATACGCCACCACCTTTTTTATTCCGAGGCGAGCAAGAAGATTGGAAATTATCCCTGCCTGGCCGCCCATGCGCGCATAGTCAAAACCCAGGTGCTCTTTCAGCCATTCATGAGTATCTGAGGTATGAGTAGGAATTTCAGCGGCTTTGCCTTCTCTCATAGAAATAATCAGGCGAGCCATGAAATCCAGAGGCTCTTTTATTTCTCTCGGATATGTTTCAACTCTTGCCTGAATGTCAGCCTCATTAAAAAGCCCTATAAGCATGGACAGTTCTTTATCTGTAAGGTGTTTGATAGCATCGATATTACTATTGTAAGCTACAAACATACCATCCAGATAAGGAAGGGCCTTTTTGACATTGTAAAAACCGTCGTTGTAGCGCTGTTCCCATTCTTGTATATCCACTTAACAAACCCCCTGGAAATATATATCTGAACCTGAAATAATTTGTAGGGATTAGGGGAGACCGAATTTTTTCCCAAAGTGAGCTTGCTTAAATTTAGAATTAATCTTGCTTACATTTTTTATTTCCTTCGACCTGTTTTTTAAGTCCTGTACTGCAGTAAGTCATATACTGGCATTAAGCTTGTATTCAACATTGCATTAGGATATTTCAGCATTAAGTCGTATATTCGGCATTAATCCTGACATAGTCATAGGTCAGGTCGCACCCCCAGGCTATTGCCTGTTCCTTTCCCAGATTAAGGTCAAGATTAATGATAATTTCTTCATTTGCCATTATCTTTTTCAAAAACTCGAGATCCAATGAACTGGAAATCTCGCCGGATTTTACAAGTTCAACCTCTTCTCCTCCTCCTGAAAAAGAGAGGGAAAGCCTTTCCTGTTCAAGTTCCGCACCTGAGTAGCCTGCAGCAGCTACAATCCTTCCCCAGTTGGGATCCTTTCCGAAAATTGCGGATTTAACCAGAGGGGAACGTACAATTGCCTTTGCAGCAAGTTTCGCGTCATCGTGTGTTTTTGCGCCCACTACCCTGGCTTCAATAAGTTTTGTAGCTCCCTCTCCATCTTTTGCCATTTTTTTTGCAAGCTCGGTGAATACGTAAATCAGCCCGTCCTCAAAATCATCTAGACAATCCATACAGGGCTTGACTCCAGACTTGCAAGTAGAAGTAAGGAGTACCATGTCGTTCGTACTTGTATCCCCGTCCACCACGACCATATTGAAAGTTTTATCCACTGCGATTCTGAGAGCAGCATCCAGGACGTCAGCGGGCACTTTCGCATCGGTATATGCAAAACAGAGCATGGTTCCCATATTGGGCTCTATCATCCCCGAACCTTTGGCAATGGCACCTATCCTGATACCGCAGTCCATCTCGATAGCTACTTCTTTTACGACCCTGTCTGTAGTCATGATCGCTTTTGTAGCTTCCCAGCTGCACTCCGGAGAACTGCCCAGTCCTTTGAGGACTTCAGGAAGGCGTTCCCTGATTGAGGAAACGTCGAGCCTTCTGCCAATTACTCCTGTTGAGGCAACTGCAACCGTGTCAGCCTCAAGGCCAAGATTTTGGGCAAGCATAGTTGCCATTTCCATAGCATCCAGAAAGCCGTCATCCCCTGTAAAGGCGTTAGCATTGCCGCTATTTGCAATTACGGCCGAAAGCCGGTGCTGGGTTTCGATTACCTCTTTACTCAGGGTAACCGGGGCTGCTGTGACCTTATTTTTTGTAAAAACGCCTGCGGCAGGTCCCTCTGCAAGAATAACAGTCAGTCCCATTTTACCGGCTTTAATCCCATTTGCAGATACGCCCCTTACTGCACAGATTCCACCTTCGATTTCCTTCATGAAAGACTCTCCTTTTTCCTCAGAGCTTTGCAAGACCTTCGATAATATCACCGCGAGTAATGATCCCAACTACGCGATTGTCCTCAGTTACAGGAAGCCTGTTGATCCTGTGCCTTATCATATGCTCGGATGCCTCTTCAATAGATGCCTCGGAAGAGATTGTGTACACGTCCCTTGTCATGATTTCTTCTATCTTTGTGGAACCCACATCAGAGAGCATCTTTTTTGTTTCTTCCCAGCCAAAGAGTTCCCTGATAGGAACCTCTATAACCTCAAAGGGGCTTGGAAGCCAGAGTTCCCCCTTTTCGGGGAGTATCAGCATTTTTAGCAGGTCCGCTTCACTTACAATTCCCACAAGCTCTTCACCGTCAAGGACAGGTGCTCCACTAACATTGTTTTCCTTCAAGACTTTTGCCGCTTCCCGGACTGTATCATCAGGCTTGCAGAAAACAACGCTCGGGTTCATGACATCTTTTACCTTCATCTGACTATACCCCTTGAGACAAATTTTATTCTTTAATTTAATCCGTCACCAGTTATATTTTCTTGCTTTGGTCATGTTTACGGAGCCGCAGCAGGCAGCCAGAGCCCACGTGTCTCGTCCAGCCCGAACATGAGGTTCATATTCTGGATAGCCTGCCCTGATGCGCCTTTGACCAGGTTATCGATTGCTGAGAGCACAACAACCCTGTTATTTTCCTTATCCACTTCAAAGCTGATATCACAGAAGTTAGAACCTCTGACTGCGGTTAAGGAAGGAACTCCCGAAGGGAACCTTATGAACGGCCTGTCCCTGTAAAATTCCTCGTAAATTGTCTTTAAGTCGTCCGTGGAGAGAGATTCCTTTGTAAAAAGGTGAGCAGTTGTAAAGATTCCCCTGATAGATGGAATTACGTGAGGAGTGAAATTGATGTTCCTGAGCTTTCCGTCAAGCCCTGTCAGTTCCTGGACAATTTCAGCCCTGTGCCTGTGGGCTGTAAGCTTGTATGGGATGATATTTTCCGCGAGATTTGGATAATGTGAGTTTTGAGTAGGTGAAATGCCAGCTCCTGAGATTCCGGTCTTGGAATCAAAAACTGCAATATCGATAAGTCCAGCCGCTGCAAGCGGAGCTGCTGCAAGAGTTGCACCTGTAGGAAAACATCCAGGGTTTGCCACAAAATTCTCTTCTGCAACTTCAGGATGGAGCTCTACAAGTCCGTAAACAGCATTCCTTGGGTCGCTATGCTTCATCCCGTAGATTTTTTCAAATTCCAAAGTTTCAAGCCTGTAGTCCGCGCTAAGGTCAACAACCTTCGTATTACCGTCAAGCAGCTCAGGTACATAGGTCATACCAGATCCGTGAGGTACTGCAAGAAAAACTACGTCACAACGCTCCCTGATGTCTTCAGAATTCGGATTTTCGTACTTAAGGTCGAGAAAACCTTCAAGATACCTGTGCGTGCTCGTTACAGGTTTCCCTGCAAAGCTTCGGGAAGTTGCCAGCTCCAGCTTGACATTTGGGTGGTTGACAAGCAAACGCAGGAGTTCTCCTCCTGTATATCCCGAAGCTCCTATTATTCCAGCCTTGATCATAAGTGTCACTGTCTGTGTAATACCAACACAAGATAATTAAATTTGTTATTGGAAAAACCAAATGTAAAATCTGTTTCTGCTATTAATCGATGTTACATGGTCTGCTCGAAAAGTTGGTTCCGGCTGTAGATCCATGCCTTTTTCTTCTTAAACGCAGTTTTTCAAAGTAGAGATCAGTTTCGTAATCAATGTCAGCAGATATCCTTTTTCATAACCGAATTATAAAGGAAATTAAATGTACTCTTTCATAATCGAATTGCAAAGTGAATTAGATATGCTTTATCATAAGCAAATCTCAAGGGAAATCTGCTTTGATAATCGAGAATTTTTCCTGAAAACTTCTCCCCGGATTCCGAACCTGCTGACTACCCACTTTCGTAAATAATCAGAAATTTACTTTTCCCGGCTCAGAGTGTCCGGCTAGAAACCTCAAATCATAAGTAAGTCTTATAACATAACAGGGACTTTCCATATTTATTAGGAAATTAAATTGTGCAGATTTTCCTTCATTATTCTATAGAGATTGATTCATATTTTTAATTTTGAATCAGTAAGACTTAAATTTTTTAATATATAAGTATATTCCAAATGAGAATTGCTAAGGCACTTAGCGCCGGAAACGGGAAGTTCACAGGTAAATGATTTTATCTTTTGAGCCTCTCTTACTATAGGAAAATTTACTATATATAGCCTCTTAAGTGTCAGGAAGAAAAAAATCATGAACGGGAAGAAGATAATCTATCTTGCAGGCCCCCTCTTCAGCCATGCGGAACTCGAATATAACCGCAAATTAAAGGATTTGCTGCTCAATAAGGGCTTTTCGGTTTTTTTGCCCCAGGAAGACGCAGAGGATACGATAGATGAACGCGAAAAACAAAATCAGGAATGCATTTTCAATAAATGTGTAGTGGGTCTGGACGGTTCTGACATTGTAGTTGCAGTCCTTGATGGTGTGGATGTAGACTCAGGAACTGCCTGGGAAATAGGCTACGCTTATGCAAAGGAAAAACCTGTCATCGGGATTCGAACCGATTTTCGGTCTCTCTCTGACGGGATTGTTAACCTGATGGTAGAGATGGCAATAGTCGCCCTTGCAAGTGATGAAGACGAACTGTTGAAAATGATAGAAAAATTCAAGTAACTCTTAGGTGGCTTCGAACTATTTCTGTTCCTGAACTTTTTGGTTCCGGACTATTTTTGGTCTTAGCTTTCTTTGATCGGGGCTACTTTTGACCCCAAACTACTTTTTTCATTTACCAGAACTTACTCTTGAAGACGAGGTCACCGGATATACATAAAGGGTAGGATCTGGAGTGAAAAAGGCGTAATATAAAATGAAGCAAAATGTGCAGGCCTTCAAAGCCTATGTGCAGGCTTATTTTTTCTCGGCCTCGAACTTTGAGATCTCCAGGAACCAATAGCCTCCCCTCAAAACTGTTTCACTCTCCATGACCTTTATCCTGTTTTTGAATAGCGGACAGTCGGTAACAAAGGTATGGAACTCCCCGTTTTCACCGCAGGGATCGATTGAAAGATTGTGCTTTTTCAGGTCACGTATAAAATATTCATCGATCTTTCGGCCCAGCCACTCTTTCCCTAGCAAATCGGCTTTGACGCTGAGCAGAATCACCTCAAACCCGGAATCTATGAGGTCATTTATGATCTGTTCAGAATTTCTCTGCCAGATCGGCATTATTAACTTGAGGCCCAGGTCTCCGCATATCCTGTCTACAAGATTCTTGTGTGTGTCGATATGCCCGAAAACCGCTCCATCTATTATCTCCCCACTATCCCTTAAATCATGGACAACTTTTTTGAATTCCTGTTCATATGAAATAAAGTCTTTATGGATAAGGGGAATTCCAAGCGCTTCAGCCTGTGCATAAACCAGGTCAGGATTAATGTCATGGGAGCCACGCCTCTGGATTTCCCTGAAGTTCAGGAGGTGGGAGACCTCAAAACCTTCCGAGATTGCCCCATAACATGCGAAGCAACTGTCCTTTCCTCCTGTCCATGAAACGACCACCTTGCCTTTATCGCTCTTGCCTTTATAGTTTTTAGTTGAAATGGGATTTGTGCTCATCTCCCATATACATGCACAATTTGAAAAAAAAGCTTTTGTTTTCACCGGTTCTCTGCCCGAATATTCCCAAAATCCCCCATATGTCGAGTTTCTTTCCGTACATCAGCAAATAAGGCCCTGAAGCTTAGAACTACCTTAAAAATCGCTATGTGCTGTAAGTTATCATAGCTCAGTACTGTTTGGCTGAAATAGAGCCATTCAATACTTCTATGTCAGTCCTGGTGAGTAGGAGGAACATTTTACCATATACAAAATTGTCATTTTCAAAATATAAAAGCAAATACTTGAGGCAGCAAAACTAAAAACAATTGAAATAAATTAAAGGAAAATCATGTGGCCTGAAAAGGAGTTATTGAGATAACCTTTATAAAAATAAAGTATTAAAACTGCCCTTTTTAATTAAGTACGTAATTAGATCTAAATTGAAATTAATTGAGAAAAGATTCAGTTGCAGAAGCTATGATTTATAACGATTATTAGGTAAAAAAATTTTAATATAGAATGCCCAACATAATAACTACTGGAGGTTAAAATAATGACCTTTGTGAATGGATACACATTTACAAAAGTGGGAACTTCACATGGATCTGACATGTACGTTTCCAGATATGGGAAACTGGTAAAGATCATTCCATTCAGTCCACAAGTGGAGTTCTCCGAAAAATACACCAGTGACTTGATCCACCAAATCGAGTCAATGGAGTGAAATGAGTGAAATAATTAAACTTTTCCGACTTTTTCTTTTTAATTCGGAGCCATTTTCATGAAAGTCTTTTTTTCAGGCCGAAGCTTTTCTCGGTCTGTCATTTTTTAGACTATTTTCACTATATATATAACTTGTGTTTTCCATAATTTTTCATAGACAGTTGCTACACTTCAGGATTTTCAGACGCCTTCAAGTTAGAGTACTTGATTTATGAAGGCATTCTTTTAAATTTACATAAGTAAAAAAATCTTAAAAAACAGAAATCTAGTAAACTGATCTTCAATATAGGGAAATCCATAAATGTTAGAAATTATAGGGAAACCGGCAAGTTGATCCGAAACATAAAGGAAAGTTGATAAATTGATCCGAAGCTACAGGAAAACCGATCTTGAAGAGATGGTAAGGATCTGGTACGAAGCCTCCGTCATCGCCCATTTCTTTATTCCGGCCTCTTTCTGGGCTTTGCAAAAGAGTGCAATGAAAGATAAGTACCTCCCACTAGCCGAAAACTTTATTTTTGAGGAAGAAGGGCAGATCGCAGGATTCATCTCCCTTGTTGGGGAACATGTCTGCGCCCTCTTCGTGGCGCCGGAAATGCAGGGTAGAGGAATTGGCAAGGCTCTTCTCGAATATGCAAAAACTCTGAAAGGAAGACTATCCCTCAAAGTTTATAGGGAAAACG
Source organism: Methanosarcina sp. UBA5 (assembly GCF_002505485.1). Taxonomy (GTDB): domain Archaea; phylum Halobacteriota; class Methanosarcinia; order Methanosarcinales; family Methanosarcinaceae; genus Methanosarcina. The sequence continues at coordinate 46,053 of NZ_DAVG01000103.1, forward strand.
AGAATGCACTTCGCTTTTATGAAAAGTGTGGGTTTGTGGCGGCTGGCGAAGAGATTGATGAGTATACTGGTTGCGCGCAGATTTTGATGGAATGGGAATTGGCTCGATGAAAAAAATCGATATACTACCAGATAAACTCATTCATCGAAAGATCGCCCAGCCCCTATTCAAATACCGATTCATTGATTTCGAGTTATCGGATGAAAACTAAAATCCCTACAAACTAGGTGGCGTCAGGATAATTGATTCGGGACTGGAAAATTCGTGTTCAGATAAAAGATAAAGTTTGTGATTTCACAGACCTATACCTGTTATTGGTATAATCTCCCAGGTCATATCATTGATTAAACAGGTCACTGTCTGATAGAATACGGAAAAAACTATAAGGGTAAAGAAAGGCAAAGGTGAAAGTTTATTAGTTTTTTTAGATTTCTTAATTTTTAAGAGATTTACTTTTTAGTACCAATTTTATTTCTCTGAAATTTGAGGTAAGATTGACATTATTAATAAATATACCACTTGAGTTTGTTCTGAAATATATTCTGGAATCAATTTCCCCTGAAAATTTTGTAATTTTCCTGAAATATAAGCTATTTTTTGAACTATTAGGGAGGCTTAGGAGAAAATTATAAATATTAAGAGTACTATCTATAGGATAGTAACTTGGGAACAATAACCCCCTTACAGAATAATTAAACAAGAACTGTAAGTGTTACCCATCAGTTACGTAATAGATATCTACGAACAGACCGAAGGCGAACCTGTACCGCCTTCAAAAACGGACTTGTCCCTTCCTCTGAAAAGAGCGTGGGAGTCTTGAACTCTCATTGTCGTGCCTGTAAAAACGGGTAAGAGTAAAAACGGGCCTCCGCCGTTGTTTCTTTCCCGTTTCATCCAGGCTGTTCTCCGGGAAGATGGATAACAACTGTTCTGGACTAAATTTACAGATCAAAACCACTATAAAGACAAATAAAACCCAGGAAAACTGAAAGAAAAGTAATCCTGAAATCCGAAAAATCTGAAATTGGGAAAGCTTGCGATCAAGAGAGCCTGGAATTGTATAAGGAGGAATCTGTATATGAAATTTCCAATAAAAAGAACAGACCGTGATATGTATAGCTGGGATCCATTTGATGAGGTCCGGAGAATGCAGAATTATATGGAACATATGTTCAGGACTTTTCCTGCAGTGGAAAGCCGATTCGGGACCGAAGCTTTCTCTCCGCTAACTGACGTTATGGAAGAAGATGATAAGGTAGTTGTGACAACCGACCTGCCCGGGGTTGACAGGGAAAATGTTGAGCTCAATCTAAAGGATAATGTTCTAGTAATCAGTGCAGGGAAAGGAAAAGAAGAAGAGGCTGAAAAAGAAGGTTACCTAAGGAAAGAACGGTCTTTCATGCGCTATTACCGTGAAATTCCTCTTCCCGACGGTGTAACCGAAGAAGGAGCAAATGCGCAGCTCAAAAACGGGGTCTTAACTGTCACCCTACCGAAAACAAAAGCCGTAGAGGGAAAAAGAATCCAGATTGAATGAACCGGCACTCAGGATAAGAATACTCAGTACCACGGTACCACAAATCCGGATAAGCCGGATTTTAACTTGATTTCAGCCTAAAAAACCTCAAGCTCCAAGAAACACCTGCAGGCAGGCTCAGGAATAGGATTCTGAAAGCCTGCAGACTGCCCACAGTAAAACAGAAGTTCAAAAATTCTTTCGTTTACTATTTTATTCGGAGCATCCACTCCCAGGCTCGTAAAATTTTGCAAAACTCAAGAATTTATAGAAACTTTAAGAATTTTTTCTGATAGGCTCTAAGCTCGCCACGCATAAAAATTTCCAATCTGGATTGACTACAGAAAAATGGTAGAATTGTCTAGATAAAAAATAAGAATAAAATGGCAGGCAAACCTGCCATTACTTTTGCTAGCACATATCTATATCTTCTTGTATTACTGCTCCTATGCGGCAATTATTACTTTGGTTGCAGCATTTGATTCTTTGCCATTGGTTACAGTTAATTTCACTACGTAAATCCCTCTAGTGTAGGTGTGACTTGGATTTAACTCGGTAGAGGTAGTTCCATCGCCAAAGTCCCACATTATTGTAGCTGCGTTGCTGGATTTATTTGTGAACTTAACTGTGAGAGGCGCACGTCCAGTCTGAGGGGTTGCTGTAAAACTTGCTATTGGTGAACCCAGAGGGACTTCCGTAACAGTTATTGTCTTGTTTGCGATGTCATAACCATCTTTGTTGCTTACATTCAGAGTAGCAGTAAATTTTCCTGCAGTAGCATAGGTATGGATTGGATTTTTATCGGCAGAGTAAGTCCCATCATCAAAATTCCATTTCCATTCAGTTGGACTGTTAGTGGATGTGTCAGTAAACTTCACAGTAAGAGGAGTTGTTCCTTCGGTCTTGTTCACTGTGAAGTTTGCATCTGGCGGTGTCGGTGCGCGGTTTACTTTAATATCCATTGATTTTTCAGCACTTGAACCATCACCATTTGTTGCAATCAGAGTAACCTGGTATGTTCCCTCACCATTGAATGTGTGTTCAGGATTCTGAACTGTTGATGTTTGACCATCTCTAAAATTCCACTTCCAACTGGTTGGGCTGTTGGTAGATGTGTCAGTAAACTTCACAGTAAGAGGAGCTGTTCCTACGGTTGGATTTGCGGTGAAGCCTGCAACTGGTGGCGTTAGTACGCGGTTTACTTTAATGTCCATTGATTTTTCAGCACTTGAACCATCACCATTTGTTGCAATCAGGGTAACCTTGTATGTTTCCTCACCACTGAATGTGTGTTCAGGATTCTGAACTGTTGATGTTTGACCATCTCCGAAACTCCACTTCCATTCGGTTGGGTGGTGGGTGGATGTGTCAGTGAATTTCACAGTAAGAGGGACTGTTCCTACGGTCGGATTTGCAGTGAAGCTTGCAACTGGTGGCGTTAGTACAGATTTTACGGTGATATTCATTGATCTTACATCGCTAGAACCGCCATCGTTTGTTGCAACTAGGGTAACAGTGTACGCTCCTTCTTCACTGAATGTGTGCTCAGGATTCTGCTCGATTGAGGTAGTTCCGTCTCCAAAGTCCCACTCCCATCTGGTTGGGCTGTTGGTGGACGTGTCAATGAACTTCACAGTAAGATCTGCAGTAAAGTATGCAACTGGCGTTAATAGTTCTGATTTTGAGGCATAAATCGTATTTCCATCCGGGCCTATGTTAATTCTGCCTCCGTTGGGTTCCGGTTCTTTAGAATAATCCGATAGAGGATAGCCTGCATCAATGCATGGGGAACTTACGCTGTCATTTACCCAATCGACCCCAGTCCATCGCCCTGTTTTTGATTTTAAATGGTAATCATGGTTGTTTCTGTCTGCATACTGCGGATCTGCCTGTATATCCCCCGATCCTGCATATATATTTGAAGAATAATCACCGCCAGGGTTGTTATATAAACAATTGTTCTGCAGAACAAAAGAGTGTGTATCGTTAAAGAAATTAGATATGCCAACTCCGTACCCGGCTGATGAATTTCGAGTGTTTGTTATAATATTATTTCTCGCTATAATAACATATCCTAAGCCATTCAGAGGTGAAGAATACACCTTTTTCTGTGCAATGCCAGCTCCATAGGCTCCATCGATTACATTGTTTTCAATAGTAGCGTTGAATCCATCGGACACTATTCCCCCAATGTTACCACTGCTGGTACTGGTTCCAGTATCATAGATCTGATTATGGTGAACATGGACATTTGTCGAGGAATTGAGATAAGATCCTGATCCAAAAATCCAGATTCCAGAAAGTGCAGTCCTGTATATAGTATTATTATACACCTCAATATTATCCATAATAAAACCATTTCCTTCCTTCTGAATCTGAATTCCTGCACCTCCAGAACCTTTAGATGTAATATTGTTACTGTAGAAGCACACATTGTTTGTGTTGTAAACTCTCAGTCCACTGTTTGTACTGCAGGTTATCTTGTTATTGTAAGCTTCTACATCTGTAGACTTAATGGTAGACAAAACATCATGTCCGAGTAAATATGCCTCATTGTCATGAAATTTTATGTTAGAACAATTATGGGTTCTCAGACCATCTCCAAGGTTATTAGTCAGATACATATCATGTACATCGACATTTTGACAATTGCTCAAGTTAATAAGGTCATAATAATTATTTCCGCTAATAACTTTGTTAGTTTTGTTAGTGTTGTTTTCGCTGTTTCCATCAATTGCAAAGCCCCTGATAATAATATTCTGGTTTCCTGAACTATTATTCTGAATCAGGGGTACATATTGTTTCCAGCCTGCGTTATCAGCCAGTTTGATAACAGCATTTGAGTCTCCTTCAAGAGTGGTATCGTTGCCGATTAGAAGTGTACCATTAATAACGTACGTGTACGATCCGTTAAGGTGAACAGTTGTATAATCAGGGTTTTCAGCCACGAACTTCAGAGCCTGATTGATCTGTTCATGATCGTCTGTTCCATCGCAGTTAAAATCGCCACCACCTACCGAAACGTAGACCGTTGGGGGGGTCATACATAAAACAGTAGGGACGTTTATTAGTATAGAAAGGCACATAAGAAAAAAGAGTATTAATATCCGGTTTTTCATTTATTTGTCTCCTCTAGTTACAAGTAAACATACCAATGTTGGCTGACCCACTTAGCTAGAAATTACCTGATGTGTCCATGGTAAGTTATAGCATGATATTTGTCAGTACCTGCAGCATTTTAGACAGTTGAGCTAAAAGCCTATCCCAAAATTCAAAATTTGTTTCTTGAGCCCGTATCTTGGATAATCATCAAGCTCATGATCACGGAATTAATGCTGGAAATCCTTGATGATTAGGAATAAAATGGCTTTTGGGAAAGCTCGAATAGAAATCCTTCAGGAACTCTGCCAACAGTACAAAAAAGATACATATTCAAACAATATAAATTTTTTTCTTTAGTTTAGAAAATGAATAGTTAAAGCTGTGGAGTCTACATGGTGTATTTTGAGTTTGAACTAGCTAAAAATCAGAAGTTAAAAATCAGAAGTGTGCATTAGAATAAGATTATGGAAAAGTTCGGGAGTTACCTGCAAAGAAGGCGACTGCGTAAATCCTATTTGGAGATCCCTGTCACATTCACTTGTATTCTAAGCTTGGATACATCAAGAAAAACACCCATAAAGCAGGAAAAGTAATAGTTCGACCACAAGTAATGTTACAAGAAATTATCCTTTGAGCAATGTTTTCCTCTGCGCTAGAAATCATCAATAGGAGTGAGGTTACCTTTTTCCCATTTTAATAAGCTGTACTCTTCTTAACCCCTCATTTAAATCTGTCATTTATGTAGAAGTTAGGGCCATGGCAAATAAATAGAGATCAAAACTTTCGACCTTACTGCAATTTTTCCTCAATAACCTCGCCCTGTGGTTCTTTTTCCTTGAAAATCTGCCCTTCGAAACAGGAGACTTCGGCCCCTTTGAGCCAGGCGTCAGGCGAAAGGCCAGCTTTCAGGCAGGTATGGCCCAGAAACTCGATAGAATCCATATTATACTCAGGGGCGACCTGAGGAAGCAAAAGTCCCTGACAATAGCCCTGCTTTACAATAAGTCCATGTTTTCCGATCTCTATACGCTCAGGAAGCTCTTCTGCAGGAGCATTAATCCTTTCAGGTGGGGTAAGAATTGTTACCTCAACAACTATCTCATCCAGCTCATCTTCTCTAACCGGAGGAAAACGCGGGTCCCGAGTTGCCGCAGAAATTGCAGAATCCATAATCGCATCCTCAAGCCTCGAATCAGGAAACGGATGCCCTATACAGCCCCTCAGAAGCCCGCTTTCTGTAAGTGTGACAAAAACCCCCCTTTTCTCCCCGAAAACCGGCGAAAGCTCAAAACCCAGTTCCTGAGGTTCCGGTAGCCTTTCTTCCGAGAGGAATGATTCGATCGTTTTCCTTGCAAGTTTAACTGCATCCCTGCCTTCAACATCTGTAAGCATATTTGAACCAACACCTCATTTTATCTTGAATTCTTGCCTGTAGCTCTTAACCAGCATCAGATGTAATTATTACCATTATTACTTGTATCAACTTTAAGTATTCCATCATTACCAGTACTAACTGTAAATATTACCAGCATTACCATTGTTAGCTGCAAAGCCAGCTATGATCTATTAAGGTTAGTATGATAATATGTACGTGGAAGCTAGTTAACAGTATGTTTATCAGAGCGGGTTAAAGTATATCTCCAGAATTTCAATTTAAAGGAACTGGAAGAAGAGAAGAACTGTTTTAAAAAAGAAAAGTCAGGGAGTTCGGCAGAAAGGGACTCCCAAATAGAAAGTTATTTTCACAAATACCAGAACTTGCAAGAAACAGGGCAATTAGAATTTCTTAGCTTCCTCATATCTCTTAGCTGCAGCCTTCAGAGCCTCTACACCCGGAAGCTTTACTCCTGAGAGATAATCGATTAATGCCCCACCACCTGTACTGATGTGAGAGAAACGGTGTGCAAGCCCGAGATGATCGACTTCTGCCGAAATATGCCCACCGCCAATGATTGAAAACTCGGATTTAGTAGCAGCTTTTATAATCTCGTGTGTTCCAAGGGCAAAATCAGCAACTTCGGAAACCCCTGCAGGGCCGTTTAAGATAACAGTTTTTGCACTTTCGATTTCACTTGTAAAGTTCACAATGGTTTCAAGCCCAATATCATTTATAGGGAGAGAATTGGAATTAAGTTCCGAAACAGGCACTTCAACCCGTTTCTTATTGTCATTTAAAGCCACGTCCCTGGGGAGGCCAACTTTATCTTTGAATTTCGCAAGCATACCTTTTGCTTTTTCGATCTGGTCTTCATAGCCCTGAGATTTGATGAAGTCTAGATTTACTTTTCCAATATCTACACCGGATGCCGCAAGCGCCACATTTGCTACTACTCCGGTCAGGAGTACCCGGTCCGCCCCTCCGTTTGCAAGCACATTTTCCGCCACCCGGAGCGAATCGTCGACTTTTGCTCCTCCGAGCACGAAAATCGTTGGCCTTTCTCCTCCTTTGATCCCTCGATCAAGAGATGTGAGCTCCTTTTCCATGACCCTTCCGGCTCCTGTCGGGAGAACCTCAGTAAATCCGACTACGGAAAGTTGAGACCTGTGAGACACGGCAAAGGCGTCATTAAGGAAGATATCCACAAAAGGTGCTAGTTTTTTAACCGGAAAGGTTTTTGCCTGTTCTGCTGGAGTTCTTTCGAGGCTTTCTTCGGAATAGAACCTTACATTTTCGAGCAGGATGACATCTCCATTTTCCATAGAAGCAATCCTAGTCTTTGCGTAAGTTCCGAAAATATCATCTACATAAAGAACCTGTTTTCCCAAGTATTTGGACATCAGGTTGGCATGAGGCTTCATTGTAGTAAAGTCTTTTTTTCCGGGCCTACTCTGGTGTGCAAGCAAAACAACTTTTGCATCCTCAAGATCCTTCAAGGTGGCAATATGGCTTCGGATCCTCATATCATCCAGAATATTACCCTGTGGATCCATAGGGGAGTTCAGGTCAACCCTTACAAGAATTGTCTTTCCGTGTGTGTCAAAATCATCGATTGTAAGAAAGTTTCTAGAAGTCATACCTCAGCGCACCTTTGTGAATGAGATTTTATATAGATTAGAGAATAAAATTTGACGGTAAATTTTAGAGAATTTTTTATCATTATAATAGTGTTTATGTTTGTCATGGAATTTTTTCCATAAATAAGTTTGTTTGTGTACAGGTCTCATGAGATGGATTACGAATTTTAGATAAAAATCTGAAGCAAAAACTAGCCATATAATTTAATAATGTATAGGATTACAGAAAAAAAATATTAAAGGAGGTAGAAGGCGACGACATATGAAAAGGATAACCGTAGAGATTTTGAAGAAAGAATAAGAATGATGGTGGAAGCGGGATATGAAACTGTTGCAAGGGAGATAATTAAATGCACCCGGTGCCCGCTCCATAAAAGTGCAATTAGAAGAGTCATAGGAAAAGGATCCTGTAATCCGAAAGTTTTCTTCATAGGAGAAGCCCCCGGAAAAAACGAAAATGAAACTGGAATTCCGTTTTACGGAAGGGCAGGAAAAGAGCTGGATAAAATGATCGAGTACATGGGGCTTTCCGAAGAAGACTGGATGGTAACAAATACGGTCAAATGTCACCCGCCTGAAAACCGAAAGCCAAGGACAAACGAGATTGAGTGCTGCAAACCCTTCCTGCTTTCCCAGATAATCCTGCTTAACCCGAAAATCATAATCCTTCTTGGCAATACAGCCGAGAAGTCCTTTTGCCCCGGAAGAAAACTCGAATGGGGAGTTCCTGTAGAACACGAAGGAAGAATGATCCTGAAACTTTACCATCCTGCAGCCCTGATTTATACGTCTTCAAAGAAAGAGACCCAGCGTGCTTTCATTGACAAAAACCGTGAGTTATGGAGCTGAATGCCCCGGACGACAGTTATGCCATTGCAAACAAAGTAACAGAAATTTACCAGCCACAGAGTTACCAGCCACAGAATTACCAGCTTGAATGTTCTCACCTCTGGAATCCCGGAATAAAGCTTTGTAACTCGTTGATTTTATCCTTCAAAAAATAGAATGACACGGTCCGACACGGTCTCTGAACAATATATCAATTCACAAATTATAAATATCGAGATTTTTACTCTATTATTGGGTTTGTGTGGCGGTTAGGGACAAGAGTTTGAATAAAAAAATCGAGATCTAATGTCGTAAATCTAAGATCCTGACATCTAATCTCTTAGCATCTAAGATTCAAATCTTGTGCCGTAACATCTAATATTCAAATATCTGATGTCAAAGCATCTATGTTTCAAAATGAGATCCTGAACGCAGATGCCTTAACGCCTTACATCAAATTCCCGGATATACAGACGAAATTAATTATTTTATGTAGTTTTCCGGGGAAAGATTCCTCGGGAGGGGGTAGTATGGCCATGGTGAAAATGTCTCCTGATGTATTTTCGTGTTCTGATGACAAGGGAAACTTGGAAATCCAGATTAATCTGCCTGGAGTAAAGAAAGAGAATATTGAACTAAAGATGGTTGAGGAAGGCTTTTTCATAAGAGCAAAAAGAGAAGAGACCGGGGTTGAATACGCCGGAACTTACGCATTCTGCTGTGGGGTTGTCCCTCAAAAAGCGGTCGCCAGATATTGTGATGGAAAACTGTTTGTGATAGTGCCTTACAGGGAAACCTCAGAGACTGTAAATGTTGAAATTCAGTAAAAAGTCGGAGTAACGAAACCATTATCGATATTAGTATTAGCACTGCAAATTGAGCTTTAAATCTGGAAAGAATACGGTGGAGGGAGAATGCATCCAGTAATTGACTATAAAGAGTGCACCGGGGCTCTTGCCTGCTACGAAGTTTGCCCTGCAGAAGTTTTTGATATCGAAGAAATAGATAGGGTGAAAAGAGCAGTTGTAGCCCGCCCGGAAAACTGCATAGAATGCAATCAGTGTGTCGAAGCCTGCCCGGAAGATGCCATTGAACTTGTTGAAGATTAAATTGAAAAATTTTCCTCGTAATTCTTTGGGATTAACTCTCAGAAGGTTGTTCTCCTGTTAGTGATCAAGTTCAAGCGACGAACTAAAATCTGGGTTCTAGAAAACTAACCAATTCTGGGAAAGTAGCTCGGATATTTGAAAAAAGTAAAAAACGCATACCAGAAGACACAGATGAAGGAAAACGGATAATAAGGCATGTTTTAAAGATATTAAGGAACACAATATAACAAATGGCTGTGTTAAATATATATAAATATTTTTAGAACGTTAGACTCGAGGCTGATTGAAAAGCAAGGGAAAAAAATAAATTTCCCTTGCTTAGGACTGTGGGTTAAATAACAAGAGGTATCAACATAATTGCATTATTACTTCATCTTTTTTACAAATACAGCTGTCCCTAGTACTGCTACAAGTACCCAAATAGGGCTTAGAAAAGGAGCATCTTTTGATGCTTTAGTAGGGATTGATTCTCGTTCCTGATTACCTACTGTTCCTACGTTTGCAGCCATCCCGGTATCATTTGTCTGGTTCTGGGTTCGAGTTATAGGGTTTAAAAAAAAAGTACTGTTTGATTCAGTAGTAGAACTGAACTTTGTTACCGGACCAATTTTAACAACAGTGGGGTATCCTCCTACAGGCACCGTAGTATTAACTTTGTTTGTGGCTGTGTCAATTACAGAAGTAGTGTTACTCCCATAGTTCACTACATAAACCTCATTTCCATCTGGGGTGACCGCAACTTCGTGAGGAGCTGATCCCACACTCACTCTGTCTATAAACTCGTTTTTGGCTGTGTCAATTACATCAACACTGCCTTTAATTGAAGTTACATCAATATCACCTTTACCTGAGTATCCACCAGGCATATCTACCGCTACGTATACTCTTGTTCCATCCGGACTGACTGCAATTCCCATAGGACAGCTTCCCACATTTACTGTTGCTGTAACAGTGTTTGTCGACGTGTCAATTACAGAAACAGTACCCTTGTAGTAAGGATAACTGTTAGAATTAACCACATACACCTTTGCTCCATCCGGACTAACTGCAATTCCCTGTGGAGCTTTTTCCACATTTACCGTCGCTGTAATAGTATTTGTTACTGTATCAATTATAGAAACGTTACCTTGGTAGTCAGGAGGAATGCCGAAGTTCATCAAATATGCCTTTTTTCCATCAGGAGCGACTTCAACGTCCATAGGATAGTTACCTACTTTTACTATGGCTGTAACATTGTTTGTTGCCGTGTCAATTACAGAGATAGTTTTGCTTTCAACGTTCGTCACATACACTTTCGTTCCATCTGGATTGACTGCAACTCTTGTAGGATAACTTCCTACGTATACTGTATCTATTACTTTATTTTTGACTGCATCAATTACAGAGACACTGTTGCTCATGCAGTTTGTCACATATACTCTTGTTCCGTCCGGGCTAACTGCAATTCCCTGTGGACTGCTTCCCGTATTTACCGTAGCTACAACTTTGTCTGTAGCAGTGTCAATTACAGAAACATTGTTACCATCTATATTTGCAACATATGCAAATGGTGATGCACCTGCGACACCTAATAGCATTAAAATCGAGAGTGCTGTTATTTCAAAAGCTTTTGAGATGTTACATCCTCTACATGCTTTATTAAATATTACAATAGATGAGGGTGAAAACGAAAATATGGAAACTGCTATTATTGATATAATTTTACTTTTCATCTATTTTCCCCGATCAGTACTTGTCTATGATAGTAGCTGGTTCAAGATGATAATTTAATAATTATAAGATAAGTGTTATAATTTGATTAATATACACGCCTTCTCCTGCTGTAACCTAAATTCCGCTTTTTTAAGCCTATAAACTTCTCACGGTAACTGATTATGCTAATTTTTAAGCCTATAAACTTCAGGCTCTAAAACTCAAGATATAATTCTGTATAATGTTTTTCTAGTGTATCGATTCCAAAACACCTTCATTGACTTGAGATCTTAATTTATTCATTAATTAATAAATTCTTTTTCAATGATGGATTCATTCTGGAATCGATACGCTAGTTTGTTTTTTTAAGGTGGGTGGTGCAGGTAGTTAGCTATTAGAGTTTTCTCTGAAAACAAGACTTCCCAGGTTAGATTTGTTTACTCCACTGACGATTTTCTCAAGTGTGAATCCTCCGATTTTATCTCCAACTTTGAGGGTTTTGGCATTTGCATAGTCAATCAGCCAGATTCCGTCAATCTGAACAACACTGTCGTTTCCACTTTGAGAGACGTCGCTAACATGGACTTTCAGGACAGGAACATCGTCTTCGCCTTGAATTTTGTCAAGGAAGCAAGTCCAATTCTCACCAGCTGAAAAGATAGTATCATCTACATATTTTCCATTCTTATCGAATTCAAGCCAAGCCTTCTTTCCGTCAACATCGATCTCCTTGACCTGGATACTGTATCCATTGCAGAGATCAAGTTTTTCGCCGGTCTTCAGGGTGTGTTTGTCACCGCTATCAAGAACGAGCCTGGCAAGCTTGTTAACATGACATTTCCAGATTGGATCATAATTAGCAACCAATGGAACGTTTTTTTCTCCAAATAAATCAATTACTGGGTATTGTTCATTAGACCAGCTATTGCATTCATAACTGGCGCTGACAACACTACAAATACTATCTTTACTGCAATTATTGTCTGCCGCACTTCCGGTGTTTACTGCTATTGAAATTAATAGAGTAAGAGCAACCAGTGCAATTGCTTTATAATTTTTCATTTTACTGTTCCTCCTTGTTCCTGCTATCTGCAGGTTGTTAAGCACGTCCTCTGGACTTTAATTCGTCCAGGGGGCCTTAACTGTAGTTAGTTTTTTATTTTTTGTCTGGATCTTCAAAATCTAGCATAGTTTCCACTAATCGTTGACAGATATCGATCAAAAACTAGGGAACAATATAAAGTCTTTCGACAAGACCCAAATTTTATTGCTAGACCGATAAAAACATGAAGTAAGGAAATTAGGCTTTGTAGAAATCTTCTTGGAGTAGTCTTAAATACATGTGACTCAAGATGTGGGCTGGATTTTCGATAATTGAAGATGATCCGTTTCTGTCTATCTGAAGAGGATTTCTACAGAGCTGGAAACTGTCTGTTGATTTTTTATACTGTGGTGTTTTATGCTTTTGCAGAGTTGGGTTCTTCTTCAGCTAAAAATTTGCTTGTGATAAACTTCCAAATGTCCAAGGACCATAAAGTAGATGGGCTTGTACTCTTATTAGTGGGTACAACTGGTTCCTCTTCGGGGGTAGGTGAAGAAGAATCAATAGCTTGAGAGTTCTTGAAAGCAAGACTCCCCAGGTTAGATGAGTTTGTACCGTTAACTATTTTTTCAAGCGTGAATTCTCCGATTTTATCCCCAATCTTAAGGGTTCTCGCATTTGCATAATCAACTAGCCATATCCCGTCAATCTGAACGACACTGTCGTTTCCATCTTGATATATGTCGCTAACATAGACTTTCAGAACAGGAATATTGTCTTCGCCTTGAATATTATTACGTAAACAAGTCCAATTCTGATTATCAGGTTCAGTTGAAAGGATAGTGCCATCTACATATTGTCCATTTTTATCAAATTCAAGCAAAGCCTTCTTTCCTTCAATGTCGATCTGCCTGACCTGGATACTGTAACCCTGGCCGAGATCAAGATTTTCGTCAGTCTTCAGGGTAAATTTGTCATCGCTATCAAGAATGAGCCTGGCAAGCTTGTCAACATGACATTGCCAGATTGGGTCGTTATGAGGATCCCATGCTGGGCCGTTATTGGCAAGTAATGAAACCTGTTTTTCTCCAAATAAATTGATTAATGGATACTGGTTAGACCAGCTGTCGCATTCATAACTGGTGCCAACAATGTTACAGACTACAGAAGATCCAGTCGCATTTTCGAAAACAAGGCTCCCAAGGTTAGATAAATTTGTTCCGTTGACTATATTTTCAAGCGTGAATTCTCCTATTTTATCCCCGATTTTAAGTGTTCTGGCATTTGCATAGTCAGTGAGCCATATCCCGTCAATCTCGACGTCATTATATTCGACTACATTAACGCCATTATCTTCTGTTAATAAGCCGATACTGTTAATGTGAACTCTCATGACAATAACGTTTTTTTCACCCTGAACATTGTCAAGGGCAACAGTCCATGTTCCATTGTCGTCATTGATTGAAACAATTTGATCAGCAATATGTTGTCCGTCCCTGGTAAATTCAAGCCAGGCTTTCTTATCGCGAATATTGATCTGTTTGGCTTCGAGAGCATAGCCCTGGCCGAGATCGAGTTTTTCACCGTCTTTGAGAGTGTGAAGTTCATTACTGTCAACAATCAACTTGGCAAGCTTGTTAACGTGTGCATTTGAGATATTTCCGTTAGTGGTAAACAACGGAACTTCTTTCTCTCCAAATAAATCGATCACTGGATATTGTTCATTAGGCCCCCATTTATAACTGGTACTAACAACATTACAAACGTTGGTTATATTGCTTACATTATCTGCTGTGTTTGCAGTGTCTGCTGTACTTGTAGTGTCTGCTGAGTTTACAGTGTCTGCTGTAACATTAGACCAGCTGTCGCATTTATAATTGGTACCGACAACATTACAAGCTACTGAAGATCCCGTAGTATTTTCAAAAACAAGACCTCCCATGTTAGAAGTGTTTACTCCGCTGATGATTTTCTCAAGAGTGAATTCTCCTATTTTATCTCCTACTTTGAGAGTCGTGGTATTTGTATAGTCAGTAAGCCAGATGCCGTCAATCCAAACGACTCTGGTTTCCGCACCCACAAATAGATTCTTGATATGAACTTTCATGACAACGATATTATTTTCACCCTGAACATTGTCAAGGGTAACAGTCCATGTCCTATTGCCTTCATTACTGGATGAGACTATTTGATCAGCGATATATTTTCCATCCTTACTGAACTCAAACCATATTTTCCCATTGTCAATATTGATCTGCTTGGCTTCAAGAGCGTATCCATTGCCAAGATCGAGTTTTTCACCGTCTTTGAGGGTGTAAGTCTCATTACTGTCAAGAATCAACTTGGCAAGCTTGTTAACATGTATATTACCAATATTTCCATCAGTGGTAAACAGTGGAATCTCTTTTTCTCCAAATAAATCGATTAATGGATATTGCTCGTTAGACCAGTTCTCGCTTTTATAATCGGTGCCGTCTATATCGCAAACGTTGGTTATACTGCTTGCATCATCTGCTGCGTTTGCATTATATGCAACAACTGAAATTAGGGTAGCAAAGGCAGCCAGCAAAAACACTGTATTTTTCTTCATTATGTTGTTTCCTCCTTATTTTAGTATTTTTTTGGATATTCCAAACTAGCGGAATCCCCTTTAACATTTAACCGTAATCAACAACTTCTAAACTGTAAAAATTTCAAATATTATGAAAGCGGTTCATTTTGAAATTATTTAAATTCAAAAAACTTATTTCACTAAATCCGTATCTTGACAATCTAAATATATTAATTAATAAAAAGAGGAGGCATTCACTGCTCCACCTCCTTTAAGTATCACCAGTGCCTTTTCTGCATTGATTCTGACGTTTTTGTATTCGTCTTTGTCAGTGCTGATCCGACTCAAACCTTTGATAGCTTCGGGTCCTCCCAATTCCCCAAGAACTTGAACTTCCGAGACTCTGACATCCGGCTCTCTTTCGGTCTCAAGAGCCTTAATAAGAGGCTCAACCGCTTTTCTGTCGCCAATTTTTCCAAGTCCGATTGCAGCACCTTGTCTTACCTTATAATTTTCATCCCCAAGCAAGGAAATCAAAGGATCAACCGCACGGGTATCTCCGATTTCCATAAGGGAATAAACAATTTCTGTTCTTATATGCCAGTTCTCATTTCCAAGAGCGGCAATAAGAGCGTCTGCAGCCTCGGGACCTTTACATCTCCCCAGAGCATGGATAGCAGTCTCGGAGAGAGTAGAATCTTTAGACTGAATGAGCTCTGCAAGAAGTGGTATCGCTTTTTTGCTTTCGATATTTCCAAGAGAACCGGCGGCAGCTGCCTGTACCTCGACTTTGCTATCTCCGAGAGCATTAATTAGGGGCTCTTCGGTCTGGGAAATTTCCTCAGGCTCTTTAAAATGACCCAAAGCATATGCAGTTTCTCTGCGCACGTCTGGAACCTGATCATTCAGCATCCGAACCAGAATAGGAACGGCAGCAGGATCCTGAATATGCTCATATACAGCTACGGCATTGGTCCGGGTTGTAGGGTTTTTGCTGTCCAGCAGTTTAATGAGTTTCCCGAACACATATTCACCTTTAATACGGCCAAGACTGGAAGCTGCAGAACTCCCAATTTCTTTATCGGATAATAGATTCAGGAGGGTGTCAACTGCCCGTGGATCTCCTATTTCTCCAAGGGCAAATACAGCCTCAGAGCGTATATTCGAATTGCCAGTATAGCGCATATCCGAATCGCCATCATAGCTTATACCTGCATCATCGCGTTTCAAAACCTCACAAAGAGGTTCAGTAGCCCTGGGATCTTTCAACATTCCAAGTGCAATTACCGTATAGCGAACTACCCCTCCATTTTCATCTTTCAAAAGTTCAGTAAGGGGCTCAACAGCTTCAATGGCTTGAAGTTGGCCAAGTGAAAAAGTTGCATTCATACGAACTTCCGGAACCGGATCTTTAAGAGCTTCTATTAACGAGTTTGTAGCTTTTTTGTCACCTATTATTCCAAGATCTTGGGCAGCAAGACTTCGAACCTGCGGATTCTCGTCTTTTAAAGCTTTTATAAGGGGGTCTACTGCAGGTTCCCCAATCTCACAAAGTTCATTAGCTGAAACCGAACTGACTCTCTCGTCCTGGTCCCCGAGACCCTGAACTAATGTATTCACCCTGGCTTCTACAGGATCTTTACCGAGACAGCCAGCACAGATTCCGAAAAGCAAAAGCATAAGAACCAAAAGTTTTGTGCTCTTGCAACTGAAAAGCTCATCTCTTTTTATCATATGCTTCACCTGCCCTCCTCCTGAACCGGGATATGCAATTCGGCAGATGTTACCTGATTCTGCCATCGGGACGTTACATTAAGCAGGAAATGATCCCCATCTTTCCCGACAATCACATTCTCTACAGGCATATACGAATCTCCTGAAGGCTTGCCGTGTGCAATTTCCACAATTGTATATGGATAACCCGGCCAGGTCCTTAGTGCAGTTTTATCCTGTCCACCCACGGAATAAGACTCGGAAGATGTGAACACAATTTCTCCGGTCTTCTCGTTTGTGACAGTTAAGTTCGTACTCACTTTATCTGCAGAACTAAGCCCGTAATTGATGAGGTAGCCATAAATCCTATACACATCAGAAGTATTTCTGCGCTCAAGCTCATTCTCAAGCTTAAGATGTAGTTCGGGAGATGGGATATTTACAAGATAAGTGCCTTCATCCAGAAGCCTGCTATTCTCAATGACCCTAACTTTTACAGGGTACTCCCCTGGAAGTCTATATCCGAGCCATACACTGACTGAATTATTACCTGGAACAAGCTCGATCGGCTTTTGAAGAGAAACTGTGCCTTCATCCCATGGATTTGTGGAATTATCGGAAATAATCAGCCTTGGTGTTGAGTAGCTCGTCCCATTTTCGTCCACAAAAGCGTTCTCAATTTCAAGCCACACGTCCACAGGCTTCGAATCATTATTTTGAAGCGTTATGTTCAGCTTTCCAGGATCACCTGCCCCGAAAGGAGAAGCATACATACCAGTAATTTTTATATCGGCCCCATTTCCATAGTACCATAATCCCCCCAGAAACAGGACCAGTAAAACAACCGAAATAGAAGTAAGAGTACTTTTCTTCATTTCGTTTCACCCCTCAACTCCACGTTATCCTTAAGTTCATCAGATATCGAAATGCAGTTTGTAAGCCCGTACTTTTTCTTTGTAATTATGCCTCTCCTTTCTAGGTTCATTAGAACTCGCGAAACTTTAGCCTTGGAAAAGTCGAGGGAATTCACAAGTTCATTCTGGAGAATTCTTCCTCCCTTTGCTGCAATCAGTTCAACGGCTTTCCGTTCATCTCCTTCAAGAGCCCGCAGAAGGACATCTGTGGGATCGATGTTAGTTCTGGGCAGGGTTTCCTCAACAGGGGCATTTTCAAGCGAAACCTCGAAAATCTTCTCTGGAGCTTTCTCTGTGATAACATTGAGAGCCGCCACCTGTGCTGCCTGTCCGGTTATTGAAAGCTCAGAGCCTTGAATCCCCAGTGACCGCAAAACCTGAGCCAGCGCCAGACCTCCAAAAAACCCGGAAAAAAGGAGAATATATGCCTCTTTTACAGTATATACATACGGAATATCCACAACCTTGAACGTATCCCCTTCAAGCTGGATTACCACTGGTGAATCCTCAAGTAGGAGATTAATGGCTACAGTGCTCGAAATAAGCAAAATACCCACAGCCAGCATGAGTCTTTTCCGTTCCTGGGTCGTCTTACCACCTCATTTACTACTCCTAGTATGTACGAAACAAATGTTATAATTTTAGTATGACCAGCCCTGAAACGTCTCAGAATTCTGCAACCACAGCCAACTGATAGCGAAAAAGTTTTTGATAAGGATTTGGAAAAATTAGAAAAATCGACCTGTAGTAGAATAGACTGCAGCAAAATGAGAACAAACTGGAAATAATTTGAGTAGAAAAGCAAGCCTTTTAAATAAACTGCTTGAGCGAAAACCTTTTCAAAAAAGGTTTTATCGAAAACCCGAGCAGCGGCGTGATAAACCGGCGCAACGGTTTTGATTAAACGGCACAATGATTGCAGATCAACGTTTTATCTTTACCCAAAAAGTCACAGGTTATTCTTCAGTATCAGCCTTAAATCTACAGCAAGTGCGCCTTTTCCTTTTTCAAAAACCATTACAGGGTTTATCTCGAATTCTTTAATCTCCGGAAAATCGCAAACAAGGCTCGAAACCTTGAGAATTATGTCCACAAGCGAATCAATATCAGAAGGCTTTTCCCCCCTGATTCCGGAAAGAAGCGGATAGGTTTTAATCCCTGTAATCATCTCTCTGGCTTCTCTTTCGTCAACAGGGGCTATCGCAAACTGGATATCTTTGAAAATTTCGATGTAAATTCCACCAAGCCCAAACATCAGCATGGGTCCAAAAGTA
This sequence comes from Methanosarcina sp. UBA5, assembly GCF_002505485.1. GTDB lineage: Archaea > Halobacteriota > Methanosarcinia > Methanosarcinales > Methanosarcinaceae > Methanosarcina. Next base: position 64,809 of record NZ_DAVG01000103.1, read on the forward strand.
GAGTCATGAACCATCCCTAGAATTACTTCTTTGCCGCCTGAGAGCATTGGCTGAAGCTGTACACCTTCAAGGAAGACGTCCGGCAGTTTCTTTGGGATACTATCCATCATGTCCTGATAGGCAGCTTTCACCTCAGTGGCATTCTGTAGAGAAAGTTTGATTCCTCCAATATCGGATTTATGAGAAATCTGCGGAGAAACGACCTTCATTACAAGAGGATAACCTCTCTCTTCTGCTACGATTATAACATCTTCTGCAGTTTTTGCAAACGCAGTCTTCACCACAGGAATACCGTAAGCTTTCAGAATATCAAAAGCCTCAAGGCCCAGTATGTGCCGGTTCTTTGCTCTGGCAGCCTCAAAAATCCTGGCTACCAATACCCTATCTGGTCTGGGTACATGAGGGACAATATCTACCTGCTTCATAATTATATGACAGCTTAAGGACAGTTATTCTTTAGGGTTATTAATTTTGTGACAATATAAACTCCAACTCTCAAGACTCCAATTTTCGAAGGCTGAAAAGTTATTTTTTGAAAAGAAGGAAAAAAGCGGGAAATACAAGAACAAAAACAGTAGAAATTGAACCCTTAACAGCAAAGCAGGTTTCAACAAGAAAATACAATTCAAGCTTTTCAGTGAGTGTGCTAAAAATTAAAAAATAAAAGAGGTAAAGGAGAAATCTCCTTTACTATCAAACAGGTACCGAACTGCGTAGTTTAGCTTCGGTCTCAACAATTTCCTTTGTTTCCCTTGCAATGGCAAGTTCTTCATTTGTTGGGATGACAAAAACCCTTACCTTTGCATCAGGGGTACTGATATCGATTTCCTGGCCTCTGATCTTGTTCTTTTCCTCATCAATTTTTATGCCGAGGCCGTCAAGACCGGTAAGAATTCTCTTTCTGATAGTTGCACTGTTTTCTCCAATACCTGCAGTAAAGACAATCGCATCTGCACCATTGAGCGAAGCTAAATACTCACCAATAACCTTCTTAACACTATATGCGAAGATCTCAAGGGCAAGCTCAGCTCTCTCGTTGCCGTGAGAGGCTGCTTCATCAAGGTCTCTGAAGTCATTGCTTATCCCGGAAACTCCAAGTACACCGGACTTCTTGTTCATGAGTGTATCAATTTCCCTGCTTGACAGTCCTTCTTTATCCATAACGAAGGGGACAACTGCCGGGTCAATGGAACCGCATCTGGTACCCATTGCAACTCCTTCAAGCGGGGTAAAGCCCATGCTGGTATCAACAGATTTTCCGCCTTTCACTGCTGTAATACTTGAACCATTTCCAAGGTGACAGGTGATAATCTTGGTATCTTCTATAGGCTTTCCAAGCATAAGGGCGGCTCTTCCGGCAACATACTTATGGGAAGTCCCGTGGAAACCATATCTTCGTACTCCATGCTTTTCGTAGAGGTCATATGGCAAAGCATACATATAGGCATAAGCAGGCATGGTTTGATGGAATGCAGTATCAAAAACAATAACCATGGGCGTTCCAGGCATTATCTCTGCACAGGCTGAGATTCCCATCATGTTTGGAGGGTTATGGAGAGGAGCCAAATCAAAGCAATCTCTAATAGCTGTTTCGACACCTGCATCAAATAAAGCAGATGTTGTGAACTTCTCGCCACCGTGCACAACCCTGTGCCCGACCGCGTTGATTTCACCCATATCTTTGATGACACCAAATTCTGAATCGGTAAGAGCCTTGACAACCTCTTCGAGAGCTATCTTGTGGGTTGGCAGGTCAACCTGCTTTTCCAGTTTCTTGCCATCGAACCTCTTCTGAGTAATGATCGAGTTGTCGATTCCCACCCTTTCGCAAAGACCGACTGCAAGGGGGGACTCATTGGTCATATCAATTAACTGATATTTCAGTGATGAGCTTCCTGCGTTTATTACCAATACCTTCATCTTTAAACCCCAATTCATAGATTGCTTTTAATTTACGTTTTATATATACAATAAAATATTTTATATATGAAAGTCAATAAAAAGCTTCCTAAAACGTTCACAAATATAGAAACGTTTGAGATTATTTGTCCTGTGCTGCGGCCTGGACACAGGTAATTGCAACGGCACCTACGATGTCTTCGTCGCTGCAGCCTCTGGACAGGTCATTAATTGGCTTGGCAAGTCCCTGGGTGATAGGGCCATAAGCTTCGGCCTTGGCGAGCCTCTGGGCAATCTTGTATGCTATGTTTCCAGCGTTGAGGTCAGGGAAAATAAAGACATTAGCCTTGCCTGCAACAGGGCTTCCTGGAGCCTTTGAAGCTGCAACTTTGGGAACAATTGCTGCATCTACCTGGAGTTCACCGTCAATTGGAATGTCAGGAGCGAGCTCCTGTGCACGCTTTGTAGCAGCGATTGTCGCTTCTGTCAGAGCGCTGTGGGCGCTTCCCTTAGTGGAGTAAGAAAGCATTGCAACATATGGCTTGTCCTGAACCAGCAGTTCAAAGGTTTTTGCAGAAATCACAGCAATATTTGCAACTTCTTCGGGTTTGGGCATTTCGACCATACCTGAGTCAGCAAAGAGGAATGTCCCATCTGACCCGTATTCACAGTCCGGTACGGCAATGATGAAAAAAGCAGATGCGAGAGCTGCACCAGGAGCAGTTTTAACAATCTGGACAGCAGGTCTAAGCGTGTCTGAGGAAGAGTGAATGGCACCTGATACTACACCGTCAACCTCACCGAGTTTAGCCGCCATAACAGCGAAGTAAACGTAATCTTTCATGATTTCGGCTGCACTTTCGGGTGTGACACCCTTATGCTTTCTCAGCTCGTAGAAAGCTTGAATGTATTCATCCTTTTTCTCATAAGTTTCAGGATTTACAATCTTTGCTTTTGAGAGGTCAAGATCTCCTGCAAGCTTCTTAATCTTTGCTTCATCGCCGACAAGAACGATATTTGCAATACCTCTTTCGAGGCACTTGGCAGCTGCCTGGAGAGTTCTTATATCGGTAGTTTCAGGTAAAGCAATTGTTTTGTTGAGTTTCTTTGCTCTTTCACTGATCTTTTCTAAAAATGTTACCAATCAACCAACCTCCTATATAATTAGAGTAGTTTAAGTTAGCTGGGTCTTAATATATAAATTTACGTAAAATGGATAGCGATATATATAAAAATAAAAAATATATATTTAGAACATCCAGCGCCGTTTTAAATACAAGTTTATCTTGAGATGTTTAACGATCTGGACTAATTTTATATCAGATCCGTGAAACTTAAGACAATATTACTGAATATAAATGATAAATTAATATAAAAGAGTTCCGGAATGATTTCAATGAAGATACTTGGAATTTCAGGAAGCCCGCGGAAGGGCCAGAATTGTGAAAAAATGATTGCAGCCACTCTCGAAATTGCAAAAGAAAGAGGTTTTGAAACCGATACTTTTTATCTCTCAAAAGAGGAAATTGCCCCCTGTAAAGTATGCGGGGCTTGTATAGAGAAAGCTTCCTGTACTATTGATGACAGTATGGGAGAAGTATATGAGAAAATGAGAGCAGCAGACGGAATAATTGTTGCATCTCCGGTGTATATGGGGAATTACCCCGCCCAGCTTAAAGCCCTTTTTGACAGAAGTGTCCTGCTTCGCCGCAATAACTCTGCACTTAAAAACAAAGTTGGAGCAGCTCTCTCAGTTGGAGGCTCAAGAAATGGAGGTCAGGAAAAAACCATTCAGTCAATCCAGGACTGGATGCACATTCAAGGCATGATTGTAGTTGGCGATAACGCCCATTTCGGCGGAATAGCCTGGAACCCGGTAGAAGAAGACTCCATCGGTATGCAAACCGTTTCTGAAACTGCAAAAAAACTCTGCGAAGTTCTGGAACTTATCCAGAATAACAAAAGATAAGGACAGAACAAAAAGCTGTAAATATAGAAGGCTGAAGATAACGAAAAAATATAGGATTTACGCGCTTATGCCGCAAAATCAAGTACAGGAAAGGTCATAATTAAAATTTTGATTTTATAAAATTATGGGTTTACTGATATTGTTTTGTGCCTCAAGTGCATAAATCCTGAAATAGAGGAAAAATCTTCGATTTTTACAGACTATAAGTGGGTATACATCGTATAATATAATACAGATACCTTTAAATAAGTGCTTGAAATCCTTCAAGTGAAAATATTCGGGTCGAATTAAACTTGAAACTTACCTTTTTTCAAGAAAAAGGCAGACATAAAAGGATTCAAGAGGCACGAGTTTTTGGAATTTAGTCCAGAACACAGATTCATATTTCATAATGTAAAAGAATACCCCAGAATATCAGAGTATATTGCTCGGTTTGATACCGAAACTGCCAAGATCAATTTAATTGCCATTATAATCGGGCTCCTTACAGGCTTCGTAATAGGAGTTTATGATCGGATTCTCCAATACAGCAACGCTTTTCTGGGTATGCAGCAAGAATTCTCATTACACGAATTCCCACAATATTATGTATTATTCGTGCCTGCTTTTGGAGGATTGCTGGTAGGAATAATCTCCCATTTTCTGATGAAAAAAAAGTACGGCGTTGATGGACTTATAGAAACTGTAACCCTTCGCGGAGCAAGGCTTAATCTCAGGGATGTTTTTCTGGAGGTTTTTACTTCAATAATCACAATCAGTTCAAGAGGTGCACTGGGAAAGGAAGCACCCGGAATCCTTGCAGGAGCCGGGACTGGGGCTTTTGTCGGGAGAATCTTGAAGAGCACTGAAAGGCAGCTTCAGATACTTCTAGGCTGCGGAGCTGCCGGCGGAATTGCAGCTGCTTTTAATGCCCCGCTTGCAGGGGTAGTCTTTGTAGTAGAGGTAATTTACGGAGAACTTGAAACCAGGACTTTTATTCCGATAGTTATCTCCTCGGTTTTTGCAACTCTTGTCTCAAGCACACTTTTCGGAATAAAACCTATAGAAATCTCTTCCTACCAGCTGGTAAGTCCTTACAAAGAACTCGGACTCTGCCTTGTGCTCGGACTTCTTGCAGGGGTCATCTCTACACTCCTGATTCGGACGCTTTACTACACAAAAGATGTTTTTTCGGAGATCCCTCCCCATCCCGTTTTCAAGCCTGCCCTTGGAGGGTTCGGAGTAGGTTTAATCGGCCTTTTTTACCCCAGGGTCCTGGGAATGGGCTATAATGTAATAATGGATGCCCTGAACAGCCAGTTTACCTTCAAGCTCCTTCTGATCCTGCTCTTTTTAAAGATCTTTGCCTTTTCCCTGAGCCTGGGCTCTGGAGGAACGATTGTCCCTTCCCTTTTTACAGGTGCAATGCTGGGAGGAGCTTTCTGGACAGCAGCAAACCTGCTTTTTCCGGGTACTGTAGCCGAGCAAGGAGCATATGCTATGGTCGGGATGGGAGCAGTTTTTGCCGGAACTGCCAGGGCTCCTCTTACTGCCATCTTGATCCTGTTTGAGATTACAAGAGATTATAATATGATTCTGCCTCTCATGTTTGCCTGCGTCCTCAGCAGTGTAATGTCAAATGCCCTTTATCCGGAATCCATTTTCACGGGAGGCCTCCGAAGGAAAGGGTTTAAGATCCGAAGAGGCAGGGAAGTAGACATCATGAGCTCTATGTTTGTAAAAGATGCCATGATCACAGATGTCCAGACAGTTTCTGAAGAGAAGAGCGTTGAAGCCCTTACAGCCCTAATGCAGATAAGCCTCCATGTCGGTTTTCCAGTCCTTGATTCCAGAGGCAAACTTTCAGGTATAGTAACCCTTTCAGACCTCCGGAACAAAATAAAGTCCGGAGAATCTGACAAAAAGATAAAGGATATAGCCACCCGGCGTCTGGAAGTCGCCTACCCTGATGAAACCCTTGATACGGTCCTCAAACGTTTCGCTTCAAAACAAATAGGCAGGCTTCCAGTCGTGGACAGAGAGGATAAAACCAGACTCTTCGGTCTCATTACCCGAAGCGACATTGTAAATTTATATAACAAAAAAGTCGTGGAAGAAGTCCGGGATACATACTGAAGATACATACGAAAACAGTAAACCTAAAAAAGGTCCCCTGACAAAAAGAATAAAAACTGGAAAGGAAAAATCACTTATAGATTGTGGGGGGCATTATGTCTGAGTCCGTAACTGAAAGTAGCTCAAAAGGGGACCTGGGAACATACCTGAAAAACGTAATACTGGAAAATAGGGATAAAGTCTGTAACTACGTAGAACTATCTGCCAGAGAAATATTACCAATCACGTGCAGACTTTTCGAAGAAAGGGTTTCCCTTGCTTACGATTTCAAGATTTCACAAATTGTAGAAAAAGAAAGACACCTGATACTTTACGGGGAAGCAGGTTCGGGAAAGACGAGCACCCTTAAGTGGCTAAGTACTCTCTATGCCAGGGAATACCTCCTGAAAAAAGAGGGCTTTGTTCCGATATATATAGAACTTGGTTCCTATGTTAAAGGTTCTTTTTATAACTATTTAAAACGAAATGTAACCAAAAAAGGCATTTCTGAGACGGATTTTAAGAAACTACTTGAAGAAAAAGCCCTGCTGTTACTGGACGGGCTTGATCTGCTCACACTTACCGAGAATTTCTCTCCTTTTGATGAAATCTCCGATTTTATTTCCGAGTATGAATCCTGTAGATATGTTATTGCCTCAAGACCCGAACCTTTTGATAGCTTGAAAAGTATGTTTGCACTTTCCGAGCTTGAAAAATTAACCGATAAAAAAATTAGGCTTTTTATAGAAAAAAATGTTCCCAATAAGAGACAGGCAAAGCTTTTAAAAGCCAGAATCCTGGAGGAGAATCAGTCAAAGACGGCCCTTCAGAATCCTCTGCTGCTTTACCTCTGGATCAGACTCTCAACCACGCATATGGGAAGGAGAGGAAAACAGGAAGACCTCCAGCACTTTACCCTCTTCGATTCTATTCCTTCCCGACGGGTAGAAATCTATCAGGCTTTCGTTTCAGAGCTTTTCAAAGATTACAAGGCAAGAGAGGAATTTTTCAGATCCCAGAGCCAGTTGCCTCTAAGAATAGGCTTTGAGAGAATAAACTCGGAAAGGAGACCTTATGGAAGGACAGATTCTCAAGTGCCCAGTACCGAAAAAACAGGTTCTCAGAATCTGAATATTGGAAGAATAAATCCTAAAGAGTTCAGTAATGGAAAAGTAAGTTCTCAAGAGCTAAATACTGGAAAAATAGATTTTCAGGGACTGAATACCGAAAAAACAGACATTGAAAATGTCCTGATGAACCTGGCCTTTAAGCTCCAGTGCAGGAATAAAATTTCATGTAAGTACGCTTATGCCCTTGAAGTGGCAGAAGCATATACAGAATCCAGCAAATCTGGAAGGATTACAGAGTGCAGCAGTTCTGGAAGGATAAGGGCCAGAAAACTCCTCCAGGAATGCTCAGGTCTCGGACTCCTGCTAAGAAAGAGATCCAAAGTAAAGTTCGGTATAGATCGAGTTTTTCAGGATTACTTTGCGGCCTTAAAGCTGAAAACATACTTTGAAAAAGGGATGGACATCTCAAAAACATTCAGGAATCCGAGATGGGAAAATGTGATAATGCTCACCTCGGAATTACTTGAATCAGGAGAAGAACTTGTAAATTCGATAGTCTCGAGCGGAAACTTATATCTGGCTTCAAAATGTTCTGTGAGAGCCAGCCCCGAAACAAAAGGAAAACTATGTGTTTTACTTGCTAGGAAACTTGACAGCAGGTATACTGTAGAAAAAGTAAAGGCTGTTCAGAGCCTTGGAAGGCTAGGCACCTGTGGGATCAGAGCCAATATTGGAGCACTTAAGGATAAAGATATCGGGGTAAAAAGAGAAACTGCGAAAGTGCTTGGGGAAACAAGGTCAGAGATGGCACTTGTTCCGCTTGAGGCTGCAGTTGGGGACGAAGATTATTCTGTGCGGATAGAAGCCGTAAAGTCTCTTGGCTTAATAGGGTCCGAAAGGGCAATCGAATTGCTCAGAGACACGTTTAAAGATAAGAATCGGGCTGTCCGGCTGGAGGCTGCAAATGTGCTAATGCAGATTGGATCTGAAAAAGCGCTGGAAGTCCTTATTTCCGCACTTGGGGCTAACGATGACTTTGTTCGGATTGGAGCTGTAGGAGCTCTTGGAAGAATAAACTCCAGGCAAGCAGCGGAAGCTCTTATAAAAGCATTTCAAGAAGAAGATAAGCTTGTCCGTCTGGGAGCTGCCGAAGCCCTGGGCCGGATGGGATCGGAAAGAGCTATTGAACCGTTTGTAGATGCACTTGAAGATAATGATGAGTTTGTGCGCTGGATCGCTACAAAAGCGCTTGGAGAAATCAAATCGGACAAAACTTCCGGCAAATTCATCGATATGCTTGGAGATAAAAGCCGTTTCGTCCGAAGGGAAGCTGCAAAAGGGCTCGGGGTGGTAGGGTCCGAGAAAACGCTGGACCCCCTAGTCTCGGCACTCTCGGATGAAGATGAATTTGTAAGAAAGACAGCCGTAGAAGCCCTTGGAGAAATAAGATCTGAAAGAACTGCTAAAACCCTGATAAATAAACTCCAGGACAACAGCCATTTAGTTAGACTGGAAGCTGCAAAAGCCCTGGGAATGATAAAAGTCCGAAAAGCTATTGCCCCGCTTCTTTTTGCACTGGGGGATGAAAACCGTTTTGTAAGGAAGGAAGCTGCAAACGCACTCGGGCAGCTTGAATCAGAAAAAGTTCTTGAGCCGCTTATTAGGATTTTCAAGTCCGAAGACCCTTTTACAAGGCAGGGGGCAGTAAGAGCCCTTGGCCAGATAAATTGCGATGGAGTTCCGGACTGCATAGCGGACCGAATCTTTGATTTCATTGATAACGCCCTGAAAGATGAAGATAAGTTTGTGCGAAAGGAGACAGCAAAATCTCTGCAAAATTTATCTGAAAGCAGGCGCAAAAGAGCGTTTGAATCCCTTATCAGCGCCCTAGATAATGAAGACGATGAGGTCAGGAGGCTTGCAGCTGAGTTCCTGGGGCTTTTTGATTGTGAAAAAGCTATTCCCCCGCTGGTCAGTGCTCTCAAGTCCAGAGACGTAACCGTGCGTCGTTTTGCAGCCGAAGCACTAGGCCGGATAAGGTCAAAAAAAGCTATCCAGCCCCTGATAGATGTCCTGGTTTTTGACAACAATGGCTCTGTAAGAGAAGAAGCTGCAAAAGCGCTTGGAAAAATAAAATCCAGGCAGGCTATAAAGCCCCTTATTGACGCGCTGATGGACCAGAATAATGAAGGAAGATCGGGAGCAGCCGAAGCACTAGGCCGGATTAAAGCTAAAAATGCAGTTGATCACCTTATTGCCGCCCTTATGGACACGGACGATTTTACTCGCCTGGCTGCTGCAAAAGCCCTCGGCCGGATAAAGCCGAAAAAAGCCATCGAGCCCCTTATCAACAGCCTATATGACTGGAACCGCTTCGTAAAAGCCGAAGCTGCCGGAGCCCTCAAAAAGATATGTACAGAAGAGGACAGGCAACGTTTACAGGCTTTAATGGACTCGAAAAATGAATTTACGGCAAATCTTGGTTTTGAGATCCTGGAAGGCATTGAAATGGAAGAAATTTTAAAAACCGGGCTGTTTTTAGAGTGGCAGAGTTGCGGCTCTGCAGTGCGCTGTCCTTTTCGCTTCGCTTAAGAGGACTAATTTATAGGCTATAGCAGTTATTTTGTTCAAAAAAACTAAATTATAGATTATTCAAACCCGTATAACCCCATATTCACCGTATTAGGTCGTTATTGTCACGCTCGACGAAGGAGAGCGGCCTTTCCCATGTAAAAACAGAGGACAGATAAAAAGAAGCTACATGATTAAAAAGAATATACTTCAAGATTTCCGTGTAGAAATTCCAAAACACAAATTAACTCACTCTAATTCTGCTATTAAAGGCATATGATCGCTCAGAGAGATCCAATCTTTATATTTACCAACCGAAAACGATTTCCCGCGATTAATAATTTCAGCAGGCGCAAAAATATAATCTATATGATAAGGGGTCTTCTTATTTTTTCTGAAATACAGCGTAGGTTCCCTTTCAATTCCAAACTCTGCATTTGTAAAAGTATGATACATACTGAAAATATCAAATTGCTCTAACAAATTAATTACATCAGTGAGTGTTCCATAAAGAGGATATTTCTGATTCCCCTGATCCCAGATGACATTCCAGTTGAAATCACCTGCAATAACCGTTGGAAATCTGAACAAACTTTTATAGTAGTTCAATGACTCCCAAACTTCTCCAATGTATCTTCTTCCTGGGTCCTCTATATTATTCTGCGACCAGACAGCGATAAGATTCGTGGCTTCACTGCCGTTCACTGTGACAGGAAGGACATACCTGTAATTTTCACAATAGGATTCATGGACTGCAATTTCAAAATCATTGAAACTGAAAACACCAAGGCCCTTGTTTCTGTTATCACCTATCAATAAAACATCATCGTAAAACTTATCGCTGAATTTATCTGGATGCTCACACTCAGAAACAATCAATAAATCAGGATCAAAAGGAAGAATGTGTTTGTACTTCTTCCGGAAAGCCATATTACAATTCCAAGTTATGATTTTCATATCAAGACTATTGATACAGTCACTAATTACTAAAAAGCTTTGAATTTAAGCTAAAAAACCAGTAAAGAGTATAAAACAACTTCATTTGAATTGTAAAAATGAAAAAAGTAAGAAACAAAGGAAAAAAGGGAAAAAGAGGAGAAATAAGACCAAATAACCTTACTAGCCGCATTTTGTCTTTTTATGTCACGCTCGACGCAGGAAAGCGGCCTTTCCCAAATAAAATAGAAAGAATTAATTTAGATGGTTTCATAAGGGAGTTGATTGAGAAGTAAAGAAGAGATTTTCATATCAACGGGGATACGATGGTTATTTCAGAAATAGCTCTAGGCCTATTTATTAACCTTTTATATGATTCATTCAAGCGTATCCCTCAACATATTTCTGATACCTCTTCAAAAGTATATGATAAAGCAATTGAAGAGTTCTCGAATAAAAACTATAAATTGACTGGAATACAAATTGATACGTTTTTTCGTCAGGAAAACGTGGAAAAAGCAATCGAAAAATACCTGAAAAGCCCGAATAAGCTCGATTGCTCAAATATTTTAATCCACGAGTTTTTTGAATTATTCAGTGAGGAAGATTTCTCCCGCGAAGATGCAGATTTAATCTTAAATTCCTTTTTTGAAATAATAGACGCCGAAATAGAAAAAGAACCTGAACTCAGAGACTATCTTATACTCTACTTAGCAAAGAAAACAGACAAAACAACCAAAGAGATAAATCAAGGAGTTAAAGAGCTATCTCAAGACGTCAAAGAAATATCTCATAAAGTTCAGGAAATGCACGAAGTAATCAACGGCGGTAGAGAAAATCAAGATAAAAAAGAGTCCGGCGTAGACTTTGAAAAATCATTAGAAAAATACCTGAATAAAATAATAGATGAAGATGGAAAAAACGAAATCAGTCAAGTCTATACAGAACTTTCAGCCAAAGAAATTTTGCCAGTAACTCTCAAGTTCCACGACAAGGAAAGCGATAAAACACAAGAATTTGAGGTTCTTGAGCTTGTTGAAAAAGAAGAAAAGCTTATCATTTCTGGAGAATCAGGCTCAGGAAAAACAACTACACTTAGATGGCTTAACTATATCTTTGCTAAAAACTACCTTGAGAGAAAAAACGAAAATGTTCCCCTGTACATTGAATTAAATTCTTACATCGGTGAAGAACGTTTTATAAAAAACCCATTTGATACATACGTCGCTAAGAAAGCCGACGGAAAAGGAATCTCAGAGGATACCCTGAAAACGATATTGAAAGGAAAAGCAACTATTCTCTTCGATGGCTTTGACTTACTTTCACCTACCGATGAATTCCATCCCTACGATAAGATTTCAAATTTCATTGCCGAGTACAACAGTTGCAGATTTATTATTTCTTCAAGACCAGGCTTTTTTGAGAGCATAAAAAGCAGTTTCAAAGTCTCGGAACTGGAAAAACTAACCGACGAGAAAATAGAGATATTCATAAATCACTACGTTTCAAATGAAGAACTAGCAGATATTCTCAAAGACAAAATCCTTAACCAACAGCTAGAATCCATACTCTCAAACCCAATGATGCTTTACATCGCTATCAAAGTTGCCATGGAAAGAAAAGACGAGTTAGATGACTTACTTCCTTCAAACCGTTCTGAATTGTACGAAGCGTTTATTTCTACTCTTTTCAATCATCAAGAAGAAAAAGGAAAAAGTATTCACGCAGACAGAACGCAAATCGAGAATTCTCTTACTGACCTGTATTTTAAACTTCAGTGTAGGAATGACGTTTCATGCAAATATTCTGAAGCTCTCAAATTTGTCAAAAAAAGCTCTGAAGATTCTACATTTAAAAAAATTAGCCCAGAGTTAATTCTAAAAGACTGCTTCACACTTGGAATACTTAATAGAAATGATAATTACGTATCATATGGAATTCACCAGTCTTTTCAGGAATATTTTGCAGCTATAAAACTAAAAGAGCTTTTTGAAGCGGGATTTGATATATCAGAGGCTTTTAGTCATCCAAAATGGGAAGAAGTCGTGATATTTACCTCTGAAATGCTAGACTTAGATTTTATAGACGAATTTGTGGATTCAATACTTTCAAAAGATGAGCTTTTCCTAGCTTCAAAGTGTGTAAATAAAGCAAGTGATAACACAAAGGAAAAACTGTGTGCTTTACTTGCAGAGAAAATGGATTCTAAATATGAGCTGGAAAAGATAAATTCTATTGAAAGTCTGGGGAGAATTGGAACCGTCGGAATCAATGTAATTGCTGAAGTACTAAACGGTGAAGACGAAGATATGCGGTGGTACGCGGGACAGACACTTAGAAATTTTAAATCTGAAACAGCAGTGCAACTGCTGACCAACGCACTGAAAAATGAAGATGAAAATATACGGTGGACCGCAGCATATGCACTTGGAGATANNAGTCGGAAAAAGCAGTGCAACCACTAATTGATGCACTGAAAGATGAAGATGAAGATGTGCGATGTAGTGTGGAAGATGCACTTGGAAATATTAGGTCAGAAAAAGCAGTGCAACTGCTAATTGATGCACTGAAAGATGAAAATTGGCATTTGCGAGAGGGTGCAGCATATGCACTTGGAGATANNAGTCGGAAAAAGCAGTGCAACCTCTAATCGATGCGTTGAAAGATGAAAATGATGATGTGAGGGAAAGTGCAGTAGAGGCAATTAAAGATATCAAGTCAGAAGCAATAGAAAAGCCGCTAATCAGTGCACTGAAAGACGAAGATAAAGATGTGAGAGAAAGTGCATCATATTTACTTGGATATATAGAGTCAGAAAAAGCAGTGCAACCGCTAATCAACGCACTGAAAGATGAAGATAAAGATGTGAGAAAATGTGTGATAGACGCACTTGGAAACATTAGGTCAGAAAAAGCAGTGCAACCGCTAATCAACGCACTGAAAGATGAAGATAAAGATGTGAGGGAAAGTGCAGTAGAGGCACTTATAGACATCGAGTCAGAAACAGCAGTACGGCCGTTAATCAGTGCACTGAAAGACGAAGATAAAGATGTGAGAAAAAGTGCGGCATATTTACTTGGATATCTAGGATTGGAAATAGCAGTGCAACCACTAATCAGTGCACTGAAAGGTGAAAATGATGACGTGCGGAAAAGCATGATAAGAGCACTTGGAGATATCGGATCGGAAAAAACAGTACAGCCGCTAATTGATGCACTGAAAGATAAAGATAAAAATGTGCGAATAAGTGCGATAGGGGCACTTGGAGATATCAAGTCGGAGAGAGCAGTGCAATCGCTAATCGATGCATTAAAAAATGAAAATGATGATGTAAGGGAAAGTGCGGCAAAAGTACTTAGAAATATTAAGTCAGAAACAGTAGTACAGCCGCTAATTGATGCACTGAAAGATAAAGATAAAGATGTGAGGAAAAGTGCAGTAGAGTCACTTGGAGATATCGGATCGGAAAAAACAGTACAGCCGCTAATTGATGCACTGAAAGATAAAGATAAAGATGTGCAGAAAAGTGTGATAGAGTCACTTGGATATATCANNACTGAAAGATGAAGATTCATATATCCGGCGAGAGGCGGCAGAGGCACTTGGTGATGTCAAACCTGAAAAAGCAGTGCAACCTCTAATAGATGCATTGAAAGATAAAAATGATGATGTGAGGAAAAGTGCAGCAGAAGCACTTGGATATATCAAATCGGAGAAAGCAGTGCAGCCGCTAATCAACGCACTGAAAGATGAAGATAAAGATGTGCAAAAAAGTGTGATAGAGTCACTTAGATATATCAAATCGGAGAAAGCNNACTGAAAGATGAAGATTCATATGTCAGGAGGAAGGCGGCAGAGGCACTTGGAGAAATTAAGTCTGATAAAGCCGTACAGCCGCTAATCAACGCACTGAAAGATGAAGATTGGTCTGTGCCAGAGAGCGCGGCAGAGTCACTCAGAGAAATTTGTACTGTCAAAAGTAAAAAGCAACTAGAAGATTTACTGGAATCAGATCATGAATTTTCAGCTAATACCGCATTCGAAATCCTCTATGAAATCGAAAAAGAAGAGAAATCGAGAGTCGTTTTATTTAAAGACGAAAAAATCTTTAAAACCTGATTTTATGACTTTATTCACTCATTCCACCAATTCGGTATCCTCATGCGAATAAGCCGGCGCACAGCAGCAGAGAATCTTCAGCGGTGTATTTCCTGTGTTCTGAATCCTGTGCGAGATTCCTGGCGAAATACAAACGGTATCCCCTTTTTTGACCTCGAATTCTTCAGAGCCAAGAGTCATTATTCCGCTGCCATCGGTAATGTGATAGATTTCTTCGGTCAGGCGGTGCTTGTGAAGAAGAGTTTCTCCACCGGCTGGCACGGTAGCTTCGGCAAGGCTCTGGTTTGAGTTGCCGTGGACCGACGGATGCATGAGTTCGCGGATAATTGAACCATCTTTTGTGATATAAGGTTCTACTTCTTCGTATCTGGTAAGTAGCTGCATTGTAAATTACTGGAAACCGCGATTATAACTATTTTTCCATTCAAGAGACTTTGCACCTGAACTCTCTTATCTGGAACTTTTCTTGCAAAGCCGCCCCAGGCTCAAATTATTATATATGTTATACATTATTAATTAGTAGTAGAAGATAATTCGATGAATAATGATACTCGGAGCATGAAATATGAAACCAAATAAAAAACCAGATATCAGTAGCGAAAATATGAGTACTAGCAAAAATATGAGTACTGATGCATTCACATACGTTACGTGGGCTATTTTAATTTTAAGTCCATTATATGTGCTTTATTTTTTATATTCATTAGCTACAGGAGGTTCGATTATTTATACCACAATACCTTCAGTAATTTCTTCGTGGCTGGAGTAATTACATTATTTGATATCCTTGCAGTTAATCAAATAATGACGTGAGAAATTGAGCTTTTATCGGATATCGTTTTTAATATATTTTTGATTTAATTTTATTGTTTTTGAACTTTTCGAATCTGAAAAACTATACTAATTTTACATTTTCACCTAAAGTCCTCAATCTGCACCTGAAGTCGAGAGAAAATAGGGCTTTAGATGCAAATCCCATTTAAGAGAGAAGGTTTCAAAGAGAAGGTGTGGATTCATCTTCCTGCAGAAGTTCGGAAAAAAGCAGGGAACAGCCCGGAATATGTTCGATGTTTACCATAATCAGATTGATATAAAAAGGCCCTCCGCGTTTAATCTCTATAGGTGAGGAGTCTACGAATTCCCAGATGTCAACAGGGTGTTTGAGATAAAAGGTCTCAAGTTCTGGGCTGTTCAAATGCATTCTGGATGAAAAACCTATGGCATGGACTGTGGAACTTAAAAGGGATTAAGCGCCCGCGTCTAGAAGAAATACGAAAAAGAAGTATTCCCCACGCGGCAGGTCAAGCATGAACTTGACATCTGTACGAAGCTCGGATAGTAAAAAGTCCTGCGTGCCTTTCCTGCACACCATAAGAAGCAGCACTTTGTCTTTAAGAAGGAGTTCCTGAACCGTGTCTGGCAGGAAAAGGTCCCCAAAAACCAGTTCAAAATACTCGTAATTCGCAGGCGTAAAATCGTTTCTGATGAATAGTATACCTTCCTCGCTCAACAGGGAATAACCCAGATTGCCCTGAGAATCGATTATTGGAGATTTTCCGGCAGAGGTTTCTCTCCAGAACTCGTCAAGAGCTTCGTCATCTATCCGGGACAAAATATGTACACAGGTTCCAACAGCAATATCTTTCAGTACTAAACCCCCTATATGCGATTAATCGCTTTTAGTCAAAGAAATGCAGGCAAAAGCCCGATAGTTATCAAAAATTAATAGTGGAGATAATTGATTAGAGATTATTAGTTGCAGAGTTTATATAAAAATAACATTATATAAATAAGCAGCCCATGAAAAAATCTCAGATTAAATTTCAGATTACGAATATACGTAATAAAAAAGTACATAAAAAAATCTAGTTGAAAAAGCAAAAAACCTGTATTATCATTTGATAAGCTTCCCAAGGAAATATCCAGGCTTTGCAGCAACGATTTCCACTTCTGCATACTGGCCGGGCTTTAGATTCGAGCCGCTTATAACAACCGGGCGGTAAGCATCAGTACGAGTGAGAACATCCCCTATTTCCGTATATTTTGAGACAAAGACCCGGCCTTTCCAGCCGATCATCGCCTGCTTGGACTCGATCTTGATTTGTTCACAGACCTTATGCAATTCATGGGAACGCTGAGCGGGAATCCGGGAGTCGAGGTTTCGGAAGGAAAAGGCTTTCGTGTGCGGGCGGGGAGAATATCTTGAAATATTGACCTTTTCGGGGCGATATTTCTGTACCCACTCGACAGTTTCTTTGAAATCAGCATCGGTTTCATCGCAGAAACCAACAATTATGTCGGTGAAGAGGGAGAAGTCTTCGAAACGAGCACGGAATTTTGTAATTATCGTGTCCACTACGTTCATTTTGTGCAGACGGTTCATTCTCTTCAGGACCGAATGGGAAGCAGACTGGATTGGCAGGTGAAGAAGTTTAAAGATCTTATCGGAATCAAAAGCATCTATCAGGTCGTCGAGAATGGGGAGGACAGAAAAAGGATTCATCATTCCGACCCTTACTTTGAAGTCCCCTGGAATTTCCGAGATCATTCGCAGGAGTTCAGGAAGTTTGAAACCCGTATCCATTCCATACTGGCTGTCGTCCTGAGAAGTGAGCCAGATTTCCCTGCAGCCGTCTGCAACCGCTGAACGAATATCTTCGACGATCTCAGCCGGCGGAAAAGAGTGCAGTTTGCCTCTTGCATATTTTACAATGCAGTAGGAACAGGCAAAATTGCAGCCCTGCGAGATCTGGCAGATGTGAATATTAGGGTTGGAACGCTCACGTGGAACATTGAGAAAGCCCACAGGTTCGGAAGCCCGGAATTCCAGATGTTCCCCTCCGGGCAGACCTCTCATTTTTCTCTGCTCGATTGAGGACAGAAGCTCACCAAGCCGGGAAATCGCATTTACTCCCAGGATATTGGCTTCGGGATTTGCATGCAGGATGTCCTCAAGCTGGACTTCAGGCATACAACCTGAAACGATAACTTCCACATTCTTCTCGCCCATGCTGCGGATTTTATACAGGATCTTCTGTTCTGTAGTGTATTTTACCGTACAGGAGTTGCAGATATAGACCTCTGCCTGATCGGCAGCCTCAGGGCCCAGCAGTTTATGCCCTAGTCTTTCGACACTTGCCTTCATTATCTCAGCTGATGCCTGACTTGCTGAACAGCCAAAACTTTCAAGATAGACTTTCATGATTTAACTCTAAATTCTATGTATTTTAATTCTGTAATTTTTAGTTCTGCATTTTTTAGTTCCGCACTTTTGAATTCTTCATGTTTAAATTTTGTACTTTTAAATTCTGCACTTTTAAATACTGCATTTGCTAATTTCGTAATCAAGTACTGTAATTAAATTCTGGAATCAAATTATATTTTCGCAAAGTTCGTGTTTTAAAAAAGAGGAAAAAGAGAATAAAAGGATTTACAGGTAGAGAGGAGTCTCCTGCTTATCCTTTATGTAAATACTATCTGTAAACCTGACAGCTCCGGATGCACCCATAGAAATCGTGTGTACCCTCGCATCTCCGCCGCCAAACAGGTTGACTTCTCGCAGAAAATGACCGGGAGTTACAGCTGATGCTGAAAAGATCACGTCGTTCCCGGGCACAAGCTTGTCGGTATCAAGGATATCGTTGATGTTTTCAAGGGTAATCCCCATTTTTTCGAGCCTTGGCATTTTTTCTTCGATTTCTGCATCAATCTTATCCTGACCCTTTCCATTTGCAACTGTTGGAAGCACAAGCCTTGCAAGGATTTTTCCGCCAAGGATTTTAATTGCAGCCGCTGTGAGCACGGCTTCACCTGAACCGCCTGCGCCCATCACCATATGAACGCCTGACCCGCGGATCGCAGTTGAAACTCCAGGCATAAGGTCTCCGTCACTGATCAGTTTTACGCGAGCGCCTGCTTCCCGAACCTCGGTTATTTTCTGGACGTGTCTTGGCCGGTCAAGAATTACGACAACAAGTTCTTCAATACTTCTGTCGAGAGCCTTTGCGACTATCTCAAGATTGTGCTTGACAGGGGCATCCAGATCAATCCTTTCACCAGGGTGTTCCTCTTCGTAGCGCACCACATCTGGCCCGACAACGATTTTGTCCATGTAGATATCCGGGCCATGGAAAATTCCGCCTCTTTCCGCCATTGCCATAACTGCAACCGAGCCAGGCCCGCCGTCTGCAGTAAGATTTGTTCCCTCAAGCGGGTCGACTGCAATATCAACTTCGAGGTCTCCCTTTCCTGTTCCTACCTGCTCCCCGATGTAAAGCATGGGAGCTTCATCCCTTTCTCCTTCCCCGATCTGGATTATGCCTTTCATGTCAAGCTTGTTCAGCATTCTTCGCATAGCGGCAACTGCCACCTGATCGGCAAAACTTTTGTTCCCGCGCCCCATCTGGTACGCTGCGGCAATGGCAGCCGCTTCGGTCACATGAATAAGTCTGGGCAATAATTCACATTCTATAGGCCCTGAACAATCAATCATTTCCTCTACGGTTTTTGGATGAGATATAAGGATCAACTCCCATTTTCTGTTTTGGATAATCTGCTTCCTGGTAATGAAACCTTTTTAAGGCAATTTACTCTCGATATTTAATTGGTCTCATAACACAATAGTATATTAATGAATCTATTGGCCGAACCGGAGTCAGGTATTTATTTTATGAAGCTTTCATCAGAGAAAGTCCTGTAGACAGAGGACCTTCAAGCAGGCTTCAAAATAAAGCATACAGATAAGAAGTATAAAAAAATGGCTAAAAAAGCTGGTTTAAAGCTTCCAAAAGCCTGGGCTCTAAAGCCCCTGAAGCTCAATTAAGAACGCTTCATAAAACAAAGTAGCTGCTAAAAAAGCTTGATTTGAGCCTGGTCTGAAGCATAACTTCAAGTTTGATTCAAAAAGAGCAGTTT
Source organism: Methanosarcina sp. UBA5 (assembly GCF_002505485.1). Classification (GTDB taxonomy): domain Archaea; phylum Halobacteriota; class Methanosarcinia; order Methanosarcinales; family Methanosarcinaceae; genus Methanosarcina. The sequence continues at coordinate 84,381 of NZ_DAVG01000103.1, forward strand.
CTGCTCAATTTACTTCAAGGGGAAACACCCGTGAGAATTCACTGTTTACAACACCTTAAAAACGATACCCTGGGAAATATAGGGACCTGGATAGCCGAAAGAGGATATAAACTTACGAAAACCCTACTCTATGAAGACGCTTTTTTTTCTGCCCCTGAGAAATTAGATTTGCTCCTGATAATGGGCGGCACCATGAGCGTTTACCAAGAAGACAAATATTCCTGGTTAAAGCCTGAAAAAGAATTTGTAAGAAAAACGATAGAAGCAGGCAAACCTGTACTTGGAAGCTGTTTTGGAGCTCAGATGATTGCTGAAGTGCTGGGCGGAAAAGTTACGAAGAATCGGTATAAGGAAATTGGTTGGCACACAGTACGGTCTATGGAAGGGAAAAGCCCTAGCAAGATAGAAAGTTCGAAACTTCCAGCCTGCATGTTTCCGGAATTTACAGGTTTCATGTGGCATGGGGATACTTTTGAGATTCCAGCCGGTGCAGTGAAACTTTTTGAAAGTGAAGCCTGCCCGAATCAGGGATTTCTCTACAATGGAAAGGTTCTCGGCCTGCAGTTTCATCCTGAGGCAAACCGGCAGTGGGTAAGAAACCTGATAAGGGATTCGGGGCACGAGCTCGTGCAAGGAAAATATATCCAGTCTGAAAAGGAGATATACATACAGGAAAGCTTTTTTGAAAGTTCCAGAAACCTGGCTTTTTCTCTCATGGACTGGTTTGAAGAAAAATGTAGACAAAGAAACTAAGGAGTGAAAAAAATTAACGTGAGAGCGAACAGAGTGTGAAAAAGAAGTCAAATGTGAAAAAGAAGTAAAATGTGAAAGAGAATAAAATGTGAAAAAGAAGTCAAATGTGAAAGAGAGTAAAATGTGAAAAAGAAGTCAAATGTGAAAGAGAGTAAAGTGCGAAAGAGAAGCTGAAGAGAAACTTTGAATGCAGCTTCAGGTTGCCTTTTTTACTTTGAAAAATCTGCCAGCGCCACCCTCTCAATCACAAGTTCAGGAATGTGCTCTTCGCCTGAAGCCTCAATTTCAGCATCCGTGATGCCGAACATGGAAAGGATTCCCTGCCTTTTGGAATCGGAATAAGCAAGGAGCTCGGAACAGGGCTTTTCGATGATCAGTTCTTTCAATGCAGTGAGAGCCAGCACAAGATTGTCCATTTTTCCAATAAGCACGAATACGGCATTGTTTTCCCCTTTACGCAGCCCTATAGAAAAACTTCTTTCAATCTGCCTTTCTCCGGATGCATACCGCATAATCTCGATACCGGGATCGTTTGCTATGTTCCTGCCCACGGCAATTGCCCGAAGAGCTTTTCCCAATGCGAAATGAAGGTGCCTTTCACCTGCAATAAGATCTGCGTTCAAGCCCTGGATAATGACGTCATTTTCGGAAGCAATCGAACCTATTGATTTCAGAAAGCCGGAAAGATTCGGGATATTTACGTTCCCGCAGACTACCTGGATTTCCCTTTGTGTTGCCATAGTCCTGCCATAGCGCGGGCTTTACAATAAGGATTTCGGTTCTATGAAGATCAATGACTTTAAGGTCAACACATCATTTCCCATTAATGGGCTTCCGCAGCCAAGGATGTGTATAGGAGCATTTAGTATAGACATATTTCCACTCAAAAAAGGAGTTAAAAAGGTGTACAGGCTTTTCAAATATTCCGATACTACCTTAAATTTAATAATTTTCTGTAAGAGATGTTCATGGCCTTTCCTCTGTAGGGAAATACTTTGTTTTAGCTGTGGTAACCTCGGAATAATGTTTGTCTGAAAGATCTTCTTTCCCTGACCAAAAAATTGCCTTGTGATATTTCCAGACATCAGGATCAAGTTCAATAATTCCTACATGGACCACAATTTCAAAGACAAACCAGTAAGCTGCAAGCAGATGCAATAAGCGAAGTAACCCCAAGGCATTGACATTGAAAAAGGACGCAAAATACCAGGTTACGGAAAGTATCCATGACGAAACAGGGATTCCAAAAGGAGACCAGTCAAGGTTGTAAAGCACTACTCCTGTAATTGCTACAATGACAATTGCTATACTCTCAAGGACAATCAGTATTTTCATCATAGGATGGAGTTTAGTCTCGTAGTGACCAGTAGTTTCATCATAGATACTAAATGCCGGATACCTGCCTTTTCCAAAAAAGTTCTTTATTATGTCAATGAGGCGCTCTGCATCAGCTTTTCCGAAAACGTAAGAGTCCTTAAAATGCACTATTCTGTCTCTGGCGCTGCATCTTTCTTCTTTGCATGAAAAAAGGTTGTATGGAACCAAAATCCAGTTTGCAGCCAGGAAAAAAGGTACAGCAATTATATGCCAAGTTCGAGCTGTCTGAAAAGCCATGAAATCCCAACCAAAGTAGATTTTGAATCCCGTAATAAGCAGGATAAACATGGTAATAAGATGCACTAAATGAGTAACCCTCTCAAGCCAGGTATAGCGTTCAACAATTACTCTTCTGAAGGCGGGTCTTTGAGCAGATCGTACCATACTTCCAACCTCCTTCAAAGTATCTTGATTGTATAATCCGGGTGTTTTCCGGTTTTATCAATTGTGTGAACTGCACATGCCAGGCAGGGATCGTAAGAACGGGCTGTATGTAGAATCCCAAGAGGATTCGAATAATCTACTCCAAGTGCATTTTCGGCAGCTGAAATTTTGGTGCCTATGAGAGCCTGCTCAACAGGGCTTGGAATATCCTGTGAGTTTCTGGGGGCAAGGTTCCAGGTACTCGGAACCACAGCCTGGTAAAGAGTTACCATAGAATCCGGCCCTGTGGCAATCCAGTGCCCCAATGCCCCTCGCGGTGCTTCCCACAAGCCCATACCTGCGGAATTCGCTGCCATGGAAAGCTCAGTATGCACAGCAACCTTTCCACCGGCCTCAAGATCCTGTGTAAGCCATTTCATAAGTTCTGAATATAACACAAGGATTTCCTGCATCCTTGCAACCATGCGAGTATAATTATTGACAGGATAGTAGCCGTTGTCTTGGAAAGTTTTTACCAAGCCAGTGACAAGGGGTTCTCCCATAATTATCATACGAGCAAGAGGGCCAACCTCACATGGGATACCATTATAATTTGGAGCTTTTGACCATGAATAACGGCTCGCTGATCCTTTAGTGTAATCGATTTTCCCAGGATCCCCTTCTGGAACCGTAGCCCCGTTCCAGGGAGGACGGTCTTCTACATTGTCAATGTAAAAGGCATGACGAGTGCTTTCTGAGATCTTTTTGTAATCGAATTTTTCAAGCTTGAAATTTCCATTCATGTAGCCGGAAGGAATAACCCTACTGTCTGCAGGACTTGTGGGATCGTATCCATCTCCTTTCTCAGGCTTGAAGAAAGCTCCGTAAGAAAGAAATCCGATTTTATTAGGGTCTTTGTAAGCCCCGGCAAGATCCATTTTCATACTAATAGGCAGACCAAGAAGCTTTTCTCCTATCAACTCCGAGCCAAAAGCCGCAAAGAGTGGAACATCCCCCCAGCCAGCAGAGTGTGAGAAGTCCTTGCTGGTGAGGGATTTGTTCAAAAGTTCTTGCAAGTGATTAAGAACGAAATTAGCAGCCTTTTGAGGAGAAGAAGCTTTGTAGGTATTTGCAATCCATGTATCAGGAGAGACCCCAAGAGTAAATGCTTCAACAAACTCCATCGTCTTTGATAGGTAGCCTACAAGTTGCCCAATATCTGCAACAGTTGGGGAATATACAACTCCTCCAACATGCTGAAGAACCTGATGAGGCATTTTGCCAGCTATTAGAGCAATGGCTTCGTGCAAGCGACGAAATTCCGCTATAGCACCAACATAGGACGAGCCAGCCGGATAACTGGTCCCATTAAGTTGATAAATCAAAGGTGCAAAACGTCCGGAAAGTTCTTTCCATACTGCATTTCCAACATCCCCATATTTTGCCAGAATATCACGGTAAGCCGGGTTTGCAAGATCAGGTCCCCAAAGTACATAGATATGTGCCGCATGACTGGCTATGTAATTAAACCCCTGTTCAATGTTTCGCATTACAAGAGCATTTTTGGGAACCTGACCTGCAACCCCAAAAAGTTGATCTAGGGCATTTGCTGCAGATATGCTATGGCAAATAGGACAGACTCCACAGATTCTCTGTGCCAAAAGTGCCGCATCCCTGGGATCCTGATGCTGTAGGAGACGTTCAAAACCCCTTAATTGCAAGCCATTACTCTGGGCGTCAGTAATTACACCTTCCCCGTTGACTTCGGTGTTAACCCTGTAGTGTCCTTCAATTCTTGTAAGAGGATCAACAGTGACCTGTACCATTATTTCTCACCCCCAGTTTCTTCTGAAGTTGTTTCTTCGGCAACCTCTCCCTCGTCCTCAGGTCTTTTCATAACAGTTCTTCTCACAGCGTGAGCCCCTGCAGCAAGTAGCGCGCCTCCTATTGCCACTCCTGCTATAGTATTGATATTTGTACCTACAATTCCTGTTTTCTCAACTTCCACGAAAAAAGGCCTGGTGCTGTCCGGAAAACCCGACTGAACGCAACCAATACAGGGAGAACCTGCCTGAGGACAGTAATTGAGGTGGCCGTTCCAGTTGCGAGTGGCACAATCTGCATGAGTATAAGGCCCCTTACATCCCAGTTTCCAGAGGCACTTAGGTCCACCTACTGTCAGCTCAAACTCTCCACGGTCATAGTATCCGCGACGAGAACAGTTATCATGAATAACATGGTCAGGCGGGAAGAAAACCTTTGGACGTTTCCAGTGATCCAGTACATAAGGTAAATCATCAGGTATCTTTATCTTTCCCAAAACAACTGCGCCTATTGTCAAAAAAACCCAGTCTGGATGAGTAGGGCAACCAGTAAGATTAATTACAGGCTTTTCGATGCCAAGAAGATCTAAAATCCCCTTTGAGGAATCTTCCATAGTAAAGGCAATCCCACGGGGATCCATAAGTTCAACTATATCACTCTTAGCAGCGTTCACCCCACTATTAGTCGCACAATTTCCAATTGCAACAATTGCTAAAGCGTTTTTAGCAGCTTTCGCGTAAATCTCCTTATAGGGTCTACCCCCTAACATAAGATATTTCCCGGAGCCTTGTGGTCCATTAGCGACCGCTCCTTCAGAAACTAGAACGTAGCCTTTTTCTTTTTCTAAGATCCCATCCAGCAGAATCTCCGAATTCAGATCACTTGTATTTGCAAGCTTCCCATCTACGAAAATTCCCTGCTGCATCATTAGAACTTCATGATAGAGAAGTTTGAGATTGTAAACCCTAAGGAACTCTACGATATCAGGTGATCCTCCATCCAGCATTGATATGGTACAACCACTGTCCATTACCCCATGAAGCCACACCACTTTAGTTTCCGAAAGTTGAAGGGCTTTCGCTATATCGCTTTTATATGTTTGTAAAAAAAGCGAAGCTCCTAACGCCCCAACAGCTTTTATAAAAGTCCTTCGATCCATCTTCATGAAATCGAGATTTTTAAACTTTTCAAGTAAGCCATCATTATCCGTTCCACTTCCCCCATGTTGCAAATAATTTTATATAAAGATATATAAAAAATGGAATCCAATATATTAAAGGCTATCACATCTTCAAACCCGCTTCGCAAGTAAGTTTTTATGTTGCAGCAGGAAATTAAGATATTTCAAGATTCAACTTTTTAAAAAGAAAAGATAAAGGCTCTTTCTATTGGTATTTCTGTTAGTGACAGGTTTCTGTTAGTGATCAAGAAAAATATATTCCTGACAAATCTTAGACATTCTTGACAAATTTGTCATACTTTCAATATATAAAGATAATTAAATAACAGTTAGAATAAATTTAATTTTTCTAAAAACTTATATATTTTAATATCGCTACTCTATTTATTGAAATTTTAAGGTTAGTAACATTTAGTAATAATGCTGCATATTTAAGGGAAAAGATTTTGCAGCAAAATAAGGGGGATAGGATATGACTATTGGGGATGGTCACGATTTAAGGTCGCCGAGATTTGCAGGCGATGAGGTTCTGGAGGCTTGCAATGACAAAGAAAGAATTCTCCAGAGAGGAGATAGCGGCTCTGCAGTAAAGAAAGTTCAACAGGCTCTAATAATTTTAGGCTTTCCTGTGCCTGGGGTTGGAGCCAACGGTATTTTTGGCGATGAAACCGAACTGGCGGTCAGAAGTTACCAAGAATCACGCGGATTGAAAGTTGACGGAGTAGTAGGGTCAGAGACCATAGGAAGCCTGGATAACGAATTTTTCACGGGCGTTCCGGAACCCTCGGTTTCGCCAACAATCGAGCCGCAGCTATCAGAAGTTTCAACTCCTTTATACCCAGAATCTCCGGTTCGATCACCAAGGGCGTCTCCATTGGGGCCGGTAGGAGCACCGCCAGTAAAGGTACCCAGAGCTCCGCGAGTAGAAGCGCCTGAAGTAAAAGTACCTAGACCTCCAACTACAACAGTCGTAAGATCTTCACATGAGACCAGGCCGACAACTCCACGTACAGTCAGACCACCGATAACTCCACATGTGACCAGATTATCTGAGACGGTTGATGATAAAGGACGTAAATTCCATACTGCAGGAACCGTGAGTGGAAATAATTCTTCTTTTGAAGCTGAAGCTGGAAAATCTATACGTCTTGAGTTAAGTAACCTCAATGTCAAGGAGTCAAGCGTCACGGTAAAGACAAATACAGGAGAAGCAAAAGAATCCGTACTTTTACCTGAAGCCCTTGTAGATTTTGAATTCTCTGCAATAGAAGAGCCCTTTATATGGAGATTTTACATCGAAACTGACAGTGAAGACTCTTTAATCGAGTGGAAACTCTATAGCAACTGGGTGCCGGGAAAATCAGAGTAACTTATTAAGAGGAAAGAGCCCTTTATATTAAGCAGGCTCCAAATGAAAGTTTAGATGAAAAAGGAGAGCTGTATTAACCTTAAAAGATATTAAAATGAGGATATGTCCTGAGAGACAAAAACCTAACTTCTTTTCTTTTCAGAGGCATATTCAGTCCTTTTTAGAGTTCTGTCTGGCAGATTTTAAAATAAGCTTTTTATTCGTAGAGTCTTGAAACATAACTTATTTGTCTAGCTGAATTTAGGATATAGATTAATTAGAAAAACGAATAAAAATAGAGAACGAAACCGAAAAAAAGTAACTTAATAAAAATGGTTAAAGTGAGTAAGAAATCTCTTCCCTGATAATCCCTATGGCTTTGTCCACACCCTTAAGGACATCCGGACTTATTTCCTGCGTAGCTTCCGTGACAATCAATCCGATTTCAATCCCAATAACCACGATTTCCGGAAGCTCTTGGACCTGTTCTCCTATTTTCAATACATCTGTAATTGTCAGGTCATGTACTGAAACCAGGGGGTGAAATTCGGTACCTTCCAGTAAGTCTTTCCCTTCTATACGGTGTATTGAACCTGGGGGGCTGTTAGCCAGAATTGCATCAACTATAATGACTTTTCTGGCACCGTCGAGAAGATTTAGAAGGTCAAGTCCGCAGACCCCTGCATCCACTATATCGAGATCTTTGAGATCTTTAAGTTCGGTTTTGTTAAGGGCTTCAATGACTTTGAGGCCAACACCATCGTTTCCCATTAATGGGCTTCCGCAGCCAAGGATACGGACAGGAGCATTTAGTATAGACATATTTTCACTCAAACAAAAAAGGATTTAAAAGGTATACAAGCTTTTCAAACATGCCTGTACTACCTTAAATTTAATATTTTTCTTTAAGAAATTTTCAGGGCCTTTCCTCTGTAGGACAATACTTTGTTTTAGCTGTGATAACCTCAGAGTAATGAGTATCTGAGAGATCCTCTTTTCCTGTCAGGAAGATAGCTTTGTAGTACTTCAAGACATGAGGATCAAACTCCAGAATGCCCACATGGACTACCAGTTCAAAAACAAACCAGTAGGTCAGCAGCAGGTGAAGTATCCTGAGGAACTCCAAAGCAGACAGGTTGAATAAAGGCGAAATAAGGCCTGCCACATACAGGATCCATGAGGCTATAGGGAGGCCGAAAACCGACCAGTCGAGCTTGTAAAGAACAACACCTGAAACCGCGATAAAGAAGAGAGCTGTACCTTCAAGCACGATCAGGATCTTCATTAAGGGATGAAGTTTGGTCTTGTAGTGGCCAGTAGTCTCATCATAGATACTAAATGCAGGGTATCTGCCTTTCCTGAAGAAGTTGCCAATTATACCGCCCATGCGAGCTGCATCCTTAGGACCAAAAACATAATGGTCCGTAAAGTGTGAAATTTTTCCCATAAACCCATGGCCTTCGGAAAAGATGTTGTAAGGGATAAGAATCCAGTTCACTGCAAGCAGGAACGGGACCGCTATCATGTGAAGCCCGCGGGCGGTATGGAAACTCATAAAGTCCCATCCCGTATAGATCTTTAATCCGGTGATGATGAGCACTAACATTGCAACAGCATGGACGGTATGAGCTATCCTGTCAGTTGCGGTATAGCGCTCAACAACCATTGACCGGTTGTCTTTGGATTTCATTGTGGGTCATCTCCCTGTACTATACTTACTTAGAGTATTCTTAGAGTATTTGGAGCGTTTTTCCCAGTCAGGTCAATGGTGTGGACTGCACATGAGATGCAAGGATCATAGGACCTGCCCATATGGAAGATGCCAACTGGATTGGTATAATCAACAGATCCTACTGGGCTGATATTTGAACCAATGAGAGACTGTTCGAGCGGACCAGGGATGCCTTTGCTGTCTCTTGGGGACATTAACCAGCTACCTGGAACTATGGCCTGATAGTTGGTAACCTTTCCATCGCTGCCAGCAGATATCCAGTGACCAAGAGCTCCACGAGGTGCTTCCCATAGGCCCATTCCCGTATTATTTTTAGCTGCATTAAGGTCTATAGGTACGGAAATCTTGCCTCCTGGTGTATAGTCGACTGTTACCCAGTTGAGAAGTTCATATGCGAGAATTGCCATTTCCTGCATACGAGCCAGCATTCTGGTATAAACATTAGCTGCAGAGTAGCCTTTCTCATTGAAAGTCTGAGCCAGGCCGGTTACAAGAGGCTCTTTTATATTTAGCATGCGTGCAAGAGGCCCGACTTCACCTGGAATTCCGTCGTATCTCGGAGCCTTGTCCCAGCTGTACTGGCTGTTCGAACCTCCTGTGAAGGCGATTTTATTTGGATCCGTAAACGGAACGGTTTCACCTTTTGTTGGTGCGAGGTCATTGGCACTGTTCTGGTAGAAGGAGTGAGCAGTGCTCTCCGTAATCTTTTCCGGATCAAATTTCTGATATTCGAGCTTTCCTGATACCACACCTGAGGTGAAAATACGGTCGCCTGCTGGGCTCTTCGGGTCGTATCCGTCTTTGTACTTGTAGTATCCACCGTATGCAACGAAGCAGATCTTTGAGGGGTCCTTGTACCCACCGATTGTATCATGTTTAAGGCTTGCTGGAAGGCCAAGAATATCTTCTCCTACAAGCTTGGAACCAAAAGCTGCATAGAATTCCACATCTCCCCAACCTGCGTCTTTGGAGAAATCGTTGGAAGTGGTTGCCTTGTCAACAAGTCCCTGGAGGTGTTCAGTAACAAAGCTTACTGCTTTTTGAGGAGAGCTTGCCTTATAGGTATTATTGATCCAGTCATTGAATGGAACTTTCAGAGTATGTTTGGATACGAAGTCCATTACCTGCAAATAGTAAGAGGCAAGTTTGGTTACATCTGCGACAGTAGCCGGGTAGGTATATCCACCTGGATAAAGGGATGAAGGACCAGGCATTCTGCCTGCAATAAGTGCAATAGCCTCTTGAAGGCGTTTCTTTTCAGGAATTGCTGCAAGATAGGAACTTCCTACAGGTACAGCCACTCCATCCATCTTGTAGCTGATTGGAGCAAACCTTCCAACCATCTCTTTCCAGACTGCGTTTCCGGTGTCTCCCAGTGTTGTAAGGACTTTTTTGTACGCTGGGTTTGCAAGGTCAGGACCGAAGAGAACATATATATGAGTTGCATGGCTTGCAACCATGTTCAGACCCTGGAAAATGTTCCTCATCATAAGAGCATCTTTTGGAACACTCCCAGCTACACCATAAAGATCGTCAAGAGCATTTGTGGCTGTCAATCCATGAGCAAGAGGACAGACACCACAAATTCTCTGAGTAAGAAAAGCTGCGTCTCTTGGATCCTGTTTCTGCAGAATGCGTTCAAAACCCCTGAATATAAGGGAAGATGACTGTGCATCAGTAATAACACCGTCAGCACCTACTTCGGTGGATATGCGTTGGTGGCCTTCAATTCTGGTTAAGGGATCAACTGTAACGTTTACCATTTTTCACTCACTCTCCTTTTCCCATTCTCCTAACAGCATGTACGCCTGCAGCAACTGCAGCTGCTCCGACTGCAACTTTGGCTACGGTGTCAATGTTTGTTCCGGCAACTCCTATATCTTCACGTTCGACATACAGTGGCCTTGATGTGTCTGGGAAGCCAGGCTCGACACAGGCAATACAGGGACCACCTGCCTGGGTACACATGCTTACTGAACCATTCCACTTACGAATCGCACAGTCTGCGTGCGCATAGGGAGCTTTACATCCCAATTTCCACAGGCAACCTGGCCCGCCAACCTCCTCATCGAACTCTCCGCGGTCATAGTATCCGCGGCGGGGACAATTGTCATGGACAACATGATCTGGGGGATAGAAGACCTTTGGCCTGCCGTAGTCATCCAGGAGGGTATTGAGATCGTCAGGAACCTTGATCTTTCCAAGAATCACCGCGCCCAGGGTCAGAAGAATCCAGTCAGGGTGGGCAGGGCAACCAGGAATGTTGATTACTGGCTTATCTATGCCAAGCTCCTTCAGCATGCCTCCTTTTACGTCCTTTGAGTAAGCTACTCCTTTGTAATCTGTATCCTTAGCAACATCGCTGTCTGCAGAGGTAATTCCTCCGTATGCGGCACAGGCACCGACTGCGACGATGGCGACTGCGTTCTTTGCAGCTTCTGCAAGGGAATCCTTGAAAGTTTTGTTTCCAATAACCAGGTAGCGTCCTGAACCATTTGGACCGTTCGGAATTGAGCCTTCAACAACCAAGATATACTTGCCTGCTTTGTAAGTCTCTTCAAGGAGAATCTCAGAGTTAAGCTCGGAGTTGTTTACAAGCTTACCGTCATTCCAGATTCCCTGTTGTGCACAAATAGTCTCATGGAAAACAAGATTGACGTTGAGCTTTTCTAGTGCCTGTACAAGGTCAGGATTGCCGGCATTTAAGACCGATTCGGAGCAGCCAGTGCATTCAGAGCCGTGCAACCATACAAGCTTGGTCTCTGCAAATTCAAGCGCACCTACAATCTCAGCCTGGTATGTGTTCAGGAATGTAGCTGCACCCATTGCACCTAATGCTTTCATGAAAGTGCGCCGATCCATTTTTAGGAAATCTACACTATCCAGTGTACGGACAAGATTTTTTATTCCAGTACTCATCTCTACCACATCTTGATTTTACCCAAATTATACATACGAAAGAAAATTTTGAATAATTGTCCACAATAATTATATAAATTCATGCATAAATTTACCACTAATGTTTTCAATGTGGGAATAGTATTTAAGGTTTTTTACACGCTCCGATAAATATATTAATTGGCTGCATTGGGAGTATATGATTCAATAATAAATATAATAGGCCTTCAAATATAAATAACACAATTTGATGCACATAAATGTGCGTTATAGTATATAAAAGTGGAATTTGGGTATCTTGAAGGAGAAAAAAGAATTAAAAAAATCAATTTAATTTTGAAAGTTAAAAGTTAATGCTGAAATCGTGATTCATATTTAGAAATTTACTTATATTTATGACAAAAAGCATAAAATAAGATAAAAAGCAGAAAAGTTTTGAAAAGCAAAGAAAAAATCACTTATTTTTTAAGGAATATTTTAGTAGATCGAGCTTCTAAAAAGAACTAAAATTTCATGATAGGGAACTACATTACCACTACTGACCCTGTTTAAGTCTCAAGGATCCGGATAATTTCGGTTCTACTAAAAGCTTTTCAGTTTTTAACCCGGGTTTTTCTCTATTAACTATGATCTTCAGTGTTCTGAAAAACACTCTCAATAGGAACTTAAAACGGAAAAGAAGTGCTAAAAAGCTCATCTTATTATGTGAAGCTGCAGAATAAATACTACTCAAACCTCAATTATTCATATCTTTTAGAATTAGAGGTATTCAGACTCAAATAGAGCGATTTTAGAACCCTTTCTAAAACATATCTAAAGCAAGTTCAAGATCAAAACAAAAAACATCTTTAAATTATGCAAGCGAAATGAAAAAACAAAAAGAATATAAAATAGAACCATAGAATTTTAAAAAATAATTTTCGACAATAGATTTATTTAAAACGTAAAATCAGGTTCTTGTTCATGATACCTCCATTTTTCTATCTGCGGCAAGTGGAGAAAGGAAAAACGAGCATTTAAAAGCAGCAGTAGAGAAATAAAAACAAGTAGGGGATAAAAACTGTTTAACCAGTTAAGGAAATAAAACTGGAGGGTTTTTGCTAAGTTGAGACCTGTAAATATATATACCCCACAAATATATATCTCTTGTAAAATAATTCTTGTAAAACCCTTAGTAAAACCCTTAATATATATCTTACAAAACTCTTAATACAGGAATTTACCTCATAAAAAATGAATTTATATAAATTAATAGGATTTTAAAAGAAAAGAGTTCGAGGAAACATGTGTATAGCTATTCCTGGAAAAGTAAAATCCATTGTAAATGAGAATACTGCAACGATTGACATGGGCGGGATCTGCAGAGATGTAAATATGGACCTTATGGGAGGCGCCAATGAATCCCAAATAGGAAAACACTTTCTTGTCCATGTTGGATATGCAATAGCCGAAATCTCGGAAGAAGAAAGTGAAGAAACAATGCACCTTCTCAGACAGATTGCGGGACTTGAGGAGATAGATACCCCAGAAAGCGAATCTATCTGAAAGCGGACGCTGATGAAAAATGGAAAACGGGAATTCCCTCTCAAAGCCAGAAGTTCCTGAACTTGAAAGAAAGCTTCTGGAAAGAATAAGAAGCTCGGATAAACCGCTTCGCATAATGCATGTCTGCGGAACTCACGAGCGGACTATAGCAAAATATGGGTTAAGGAGTGTCCTTCCGAAAAATATTGAGGTAATAAGCGGCCCTGGATGCCCTGTTTGTGTGACTCCTGAAGAAGACGTTAATATTGCAATAGCCCTTGCGAAAAGTGGGGCAACCGTTGTCACTTTTGGAGACATGATGCGGGTTCCAGGTTCGGCCGAAAGTTTACTGGATGCGAAGTCTGAAGGGGCAAATGTAAAAATGGTCTATAGTATCGATGATGCAGTTGCCCTTGCGGAAAAAAAGCCAGAACTTGAGGTAGTCTTTTTTGGAATAGGCTTTGAGACCACCGTTCCTGCAAATGCGGCTGCCCTTTTAAGAAATACCCCCGAAAATTTCAGCCTCCTTGCCTCGCAGAAGCGAACTCCTCCCGCAGTCGAATTCCTTGCAAGGGATGCAGACGTTGATGCCTTTATAGCTCCAGGGCATGTGGCAACCATAATAGGCTCAAAACCCTTTGAATCTCTTGCAGAAAAAGGATTTCCTGTTGTCGTAAGTGGGTTTGAACCCGCAGACATTCTCCTTGGAATAAACCTGTTACAACTGCAGGCAGAGGAAGGGATCTCAAGGGTAGATAACGGTTATCCGAGAGCTGTAAAACCTGAGGGAAACCAGATTGCCCTCAAAATAATGAAGGAAGTATTTGAAACCTCGGATTCTGAGTGGCGAGGCATAGGAAGAATAGAGAATTCTGGACTTGCACTCAGGAAAGAGTTTGAGGAAAAAGACGCCGCAAAAAAGCATGAAGACTTATATGCTTCTGCCCTTGAAGATGTCCGAAAGAAAACCGGAAGAAAAGACAAAAAACGCTGTATCTGCGCAGCTATCCTTACTGGGAAAGCAAAACCTTCCCAATGCCCAAATTTCGGGAAGGACTGTACCCCGAAAAGCCCTGCAGGCCCCTGTATGGTAAGCCAGGAAGGTATGTGTTATAACTGGTTCAGGTACTCAAGAGAAGGAGGCAACAGGGTTGCATGAATTTTCCATTGCGTGTGAAATTTACGAGCAGGTGATGGCTACTGCCAAAGAGCACGGAGCCACGGAAGTTAAGCACGTAACCCTTCAGATGGGAAGGCTATCTCATACTAATCCGGAACAGCTTAATTTCTGTTTTAAAGTTCTTGCAGAGGAAAGTATTGCCAAAGATGCGGATTTTATTGTAGAAATGATCCCTCCCTCCCTTGAATGCGACTGTGGATACACGGGAAAAGTAGATGAAAAAAAGATACGAAAAAACTGTGAATTCGAAAGCGAACTTCTTGCTTACGCTGCAGTCATGGAATGCCCAGCCTGCGGAAAGCCTGCCCAGATTACAGGTGGCAGAGAGCTGATAATTAAAAGTATAGAGATTGAAACTGAAGACCAGGATTAAACCGCAAACAAGTAAAAATGAGAAAAAAATTTCCCAAGTGATGTTTATGTTAATGCACGTAATTGATATGGGACACGATGTCTACAAAGCAAATGACAAAGTTGCTGAAAAAAACAGAAAGAAACTTGACAAGCATCAGGTTTTCTCGGTAAATGTTATGGGTGCAATCGGGTCAGGAAAGACCACTCTGATTGAAGAGGCTATCAGGCAACTTAAGGATAAGTATAGAATAGCTGTGATCGCAGGAGATGTAATTGCAGAGATGGATTCTTCCCGTTTCAGAAAACTCGATGTCCCTACTATTCCTGTAAATACTGGGAAAGAGTGCCACCTTGATGCAAAACTGGTGGAAAAAGCCCTGGATGAAATAGATCTTAATAACACGGATCTACTGTTAATTGAGAACGTAGGCAACCTGATTTGCCCTGTGGATTTCAAGCTAGGGGAACACCTGAGGGTCGTAATCGTGAGCGTGACTGAAGGAGACGATATTATACTCAAGCACCCCATGATATTCAAGACTGCAGAGCTTGCAGTTATAAATAAAGTTGACATTGCACACGCGGTTGACGTCGATGCTGAAAAAATGAGAGACGACATTCTTTCCTTAAACCCGAAGGTGCCGGTTATCCTGACTTCAAAGCACGACTGGGAAAGCCTGGAAACCTGGATTAGCTTTATCGAGCTTGGAGTTAAAGAAGCTCAGAATAGATAAAAGGCAAGATTAAAGAAATCAAGGTAGAAACCAGATTAAAGAGAATTAACTCGAAGCTAGGGTTAAGAAGATTTAAAGTAGATTGAAAAGATCCAGTGGGTTTAAAAGGCGAAAAAAAGGAGACTTATATGAAATCCAATACCATTTCTCTTGAGCACGGTGCAGGCGGAGAGGTCATGCAGGCACTTATAGGAGAAATAATTCTTAAAAACTTTCGTAATAAAAGTGCAGGCTCGATAGGGCTTGAATGTCTTGATGATGGGTCCACGGTCAGGCTTGAGGGCTTCAATAAGGGATGCGAACTCGTATTGACTACTGATAGTCATGTGATAACACCTGCCTTTTTCCCAAATACCAATATAGGAAGGCTTGCAGTTGCAGGAACTGTTAATGATCTTACGGTTATGGGTGCAAAGCCCCTTGCCCTTACCTGTGCAGTCATAGTTCCTGAAGGTTTTCCACTCAGTGAGTTTGAGGAAATAATTAAAACAATGGATGAAACGGCTGCAGAGGTTGGCGTGCCCATAATAACGGGCGATACGAAAACTATGGAGAAAACCGCGCTCGATTCAATTATCCTGAACACTGCAGGCCTGGGGATCACGGATAGTCCTGTCAGGGACTCAGGGCTTCAGCCGGGAGACAAAATACTGGTTACAGGAACTATTGGCGATCACGGAATCTCGCTTATGGCTCACAGGGAAGGTTTTGACTTTGATACCGACCTTGCCTCGGATTCAGCCCCACTCTGGAAACTCATAGAACCCCTCCTGAAACTCAGAACCCCGGAGGGCGAACCCGTAATTACGGCAATGAAAGACCCAACTCGCGGAGGGCTTGCAAATGCTCTGAATGAGATGGCAGCAAAATCCGGAGCAGGCATTCTTATTGAAGAAGACTGGATTCCTTTCAAACCAGCCGTTTCCGCGGCCTGTGAGATGCTGGGCCTTGATCCTCTTGAGGTTGCAAATGAAGGAAAAGCAGTTATAGGAGTCAAATCCGGCTTTGAAGAAGAAGTGCTTTCGATTCTAAGGCAGCATCCTTACGGCAGGGATGCCGCTGTCATAGGAGAAGTTACTCCAGATAAGAGAGAAGTAATACTGAGAAACCGTTTCGGCGGCATGCGCTTTGTAGATGTACCTGCTGGAGATCCGATTCCCAGAGTATGCTAAAAATCGCCAGGCACCAGCTGAGGTTGATTAAAATATATTGGAATTGAGTTTAGAAGTAAAGTTGTTTCCTCTCGTTTAATTGGATTTACTTTTCATTTCTCTTTTTAATTTCTCTTTTAATTCTCTATTTTTCATTATCTGTTTTTCATCCTCTATTTTCATTCTCTATTTTCATTCTCTATTTTTTATTTTTTCGTTTTCAATCTCTATTCAGTCTATGTTTTCCAGCTTACATTTTTGAGATTTCTCAGCCACTAGTAATAAATAATGTTTAAAAGTAAATTATCTTATAGAAATTCGTAATATAATGATAAAATAAGTTGAGAAGATTTTAAGAACAGGGTAGTCACAGAAAATACAATGATCTTATGGAAGTATCCCAGGTAAATCTATCGAGCAGGATATTTACTGAAAATAGGAAGGAAGTCGAGGTATGAACCGAGATCCAATTGTGGAACAGGAACTATGGCGCTCAGTTGCAGTATATTTTGTATCTTTTTTGATCGTGGGAGCCCTGAATGCTATGGGATACATATCGGTAGAAGGTATTGCAACTTTTATCCTGGCCTTCATAATAACATCAATTCATTTCGCACTCATGGTCAGATACAGAAGGAAAGAGCAGTTAACAGATCCTTCAATCTCTTCAATAATAGACCATGTATTTCAACCAAAAAAACCTGAAAGGAGAAACAGCATACATATAGAATCCGGGTACAACTTCCGTTCTATTTTGACATTACTGATCGTTGCATACCTTATTTACCATTATGCAGTCTAAGTAAGAATTTAAACCAATTGACTCATGAGACAATTACAAAAGCAATAGGCCTGTTTTCGATATAAAAAGCCTAAATGAAACTTTTGAGGCTTATGAAGGGCAAAGTTTCCTGTATGACAGAAATTAAAACTGAAAAATGACATGATCAATTCTCGGATAATAAAAAACTGCGTTTGAAAGAACGGAGACATATTTATGATAATGAATTTTAAAGGCAAAAGCCCGAAGATCTCGGAAACGGTTTTTATTGCGGATTCTGCAGACGTGATAGGGGATATTGAAATCGGGGACTTTTCAAGTGTATGGTTTAACGCCGTGCTTCGCGGAGACAGGAACAAAATAAAAATCGGGAGCCGGACAAGTATTCAGGATAACGTGGTTATTCACGTAAATCCTGAGAATGGAGTTCAGATTGGGAATGATGTAAGTGTGGGACACGGAGCTGTACTTCACGGGTGCAGAATTGAAAACAATGTGCTTATAGGGATGAATTCTACAATATTGAACGGGGCTGAAATAGGAAGAAATTCTATTGTAGGTGCAAATGCGCTGATTCCTGAGGGGAAGAAATTTTCTGAGAACAGCCTAATTATCGGAGTTCCGGGGAAGGTTAAGAGAGAAATTGAAAAATCCGAAATTAAAGCCATAGCAGAAAACGCTGTAGAATATGTGGAGTTTGTCAGAGAGTATAGAGAAGAAATGAGAAACATACAAAAAATCTAAAGATATGAGCTAACAAAAATTATTGGATAAGCAACTAAAAGAAAGAAGTTAAAATTTATCCTGATTGCGATACAGAGAAAATAAAAAACAAGAAAAAAGCCCTTCAATTGCAGTGCTCTTATCCTGCGCAATTCTAGGGTTTGGTCAGGTTTACACAGGTTATCCTCTTCGAGGATTTGCGATACTTGCTGCACTGGGGATTAGTTTATGTTTGATAGCTCTTTTGATCGGATTTGCTACATTTGTCTGTACCTGGATATTTGTAGTTTAGATATGTACAGGATAGTAAAAAGACGAAATTATGGGATAGAGAAGAAGAGGAGTAACGTTTCAGTATAATTATTTTAGATGTGTATTATTTAAACTTTTTAAACTGAAAAAAATAATTTTTTTTAGCTTTTTCCTTTGCTTTTTCCTTTAATACTTTAACGTGCATAAAGAGTAATACGAATTTGAAATGGAGATGAAACGAAAATGAGAAACATAAACATCCTGTACTATGGAAAAGTAAAACCGGTGGATGTATATGAAAGTATGTTTGAGTATGTAAAAAGCTCCGGCACTTCGGATTGCGAGAAAGACTACATTCAGGGCCAGCCTAATTATTTTGTTGAAGAATGGCAGGCTGCACTGGACAGCGAGATATATTTTGAATATGATCCGATGAAGGACGCAGGAGAACTCGAGATCGACGGGCAAAATTATACCCGTATAGGCCGGGGATTAACCGAGTTAAGTTATGTGCCCACTGACAGCCTGTCTGACATTCTGTATGTTATTTACCACTGTGACCATAACATGCGAAAATGTACCTGCACCAATGAAATCTTCCAGACAAAAGAAGAAGCAGAAAGGAGAGCAAACGAGCTTAGAGGAAAAAGTGACTTATCCTGATCTTCCTTACCTCACGGAATATTATAAATAAAAACCTGAAAAAAAGCAACCATATATCCAGTAGTCCTAATTACAGGCAGGACCGGACCTGTGATATTAGTTGCTTACCATCTACTGAGCTTATTTCAAAACTACCTCCAATCCCTTCTAGACCAATATTTTGGAGTAGAAAAATTGGCTTTGTAGAAATCCTAAATTGACCAGTTATTATATAAAAGGTTTTAAATAAAGTGCTTCTTCCACTTTTTACCACAAAAACATAGGAGCACCTAAAATAAGTGA
>NZ_DAVG01000050.1 GCF_002505485.1 Methanosarcina sp. UBA5
AACGAAGAAAAAGCTTCCTTAAGACTCTAATTTCAATCGATACTGAAAAAAAAGTAATTATTGGCTTTAAAATAAGTAAGAAAACTGATCACGAAATAAAACACGCAAATGCTTTGATAAAACAAGTTCAAAGGGAAAAGAAAGCAAAATATTATGTGATGGATAAAGGATATGATTCAGAAAAGCTCCATTCCTTTATTAGAGAAGAAATTAAGGCGAATTCAGTAATTTCAATGAAAAAAAGAAAAAGGACAAGGATAATTGGAGAATATAGACAACAACTGCATAAAAACTTCGACAAAAAAGTGTATGACAGAAGAAGCATTGTTGAAACAGTATTTTCAGTAATAAAAAGAAAGTTTGGAGAAATAGTTAAAGCAAGAAAATGTTACAATCAAGTAAAAGAAATAAAAGTAAAAATCTTAGTGTATAACATAAATAAAAATATTATAAATTTGTTTTGGATGAAATTGAGGATTTCTACAAAGCCAAAAAATAAACTAACATACCAATAAACGAATACTTTTCTTTTTTAAAATTCCTGTAACCGTTATATTTACTGACTCACAATCTAACCAATCGCATTGATCTAGTTTCGAATCTCTTAATGTAATAGCAAGTAGCAAGTAAATAAAAAATTTTACTTGCTACTTGTTTTTAGAGAGTCTTCCTAGATATATTTAGTCCATCTGGTTCGAGCAATAGCCCTGGCTTTTGCATATGGTTACTGGCTGGGTGGCTATAACACGATTGAGTTCGCTGTCACAGTTATCCCGAAATAACCAGTGAATAAAGAAAAACGCTGTTTATTATCTTCAAAATGTCAATACATTATTTACCATGCAAATTTATCTTCAAAATGTCAATGCATTATTTACTATGCAAATGTATATATTTTAAGAATGTTTATAAGCCATTATCCAATTTCTATATCAATTATAAAAGAATTTCTTTAAGCTGATAAACTACCCATAAACTCGAAATGTCAAGAGGTATCATGAAAGACTCTGAAGTAAAAGTGCTGGACGAAAACGACCATATTTTTATTAAAGCATTAAATAATCTTGGGATGTCAAGAAATGCCGCTACAACCATAGCATATCTTATGAATGTAGACAAAAGCTTCATCCCGGGAAATTGAAATAAGTACTGGATTAAGGCAACCCGAAGTCAGTCTTGCAATGAGGTTAATGTGTAACAAGTCCTGGGTTAATATGCGCTCGGAAAAAAAGTCTGGAAAAGGACGACCGATGAAAATTTATTCTCTTGCTGTTCCGGTTGACGAGATCATAAGTTATTACGAAGACAAGATTTACAAAGAATCTCAGGCAACTACCTCATCAATCAAAAAACTGAAAGCAATGAGCAAAAAAGTGTCTTTTACTCCCTCAAAGTGAAGGATTTCAAACAGGATTAACTCCATAATGGCTGACAATCCTTTTTTGGAATTCACGATTATGGAGTGGAAAAAACTTAATATTGACAGCTTGCTTGTGTGTAACTTCATTTAACTTTTCGATCTCTCATCTTATCTCTCATCTTTAATGTACAGCTGATCCTTCAACAAGCAAGACCTTCATGCCGGATGTCCTAAGTACCTATCCTTATCCTAAGCGATAGTCCTTGCCATTATAAGTGGCTTCCAGGTATATATTCGTGGTTAGGTATGTGGAACATACATCAGATTATAGTACAAAAATATTTATCACGGATTCCCCCAATACGTGCACTAGTTCAATTCTTAGTGGCTCTTACTAGCTAATTTCTTCCTATAATTAATCTAATTCGATTAAATTATGGGTCAATAATAAGGCTGCGACCTCATTTAATGTCAATTTAAGTTCTGACTTTCCCTGAAATAATTCATCATGGATCGCAATTAAATATCTTTTATTCGGCGGAATATACCAGTAGGGATGTGATAAAATCCCATTTTCATAAATTAAAGACAATTCATCTATTTTATCCAAGACAGTTTTTTTATCCATAGTTCCTTCGAAAATAATTTTTATATTTTCCTCAAGTTCCTAGATAAACGAAAAACGTTTTTCAATGTTAGGGTTCTCTCTTGAGTCCCCCATATTTTTTTCATATATCTTATATTAACTCCCTTATATACTCTTCTAAAATTGCTGTTTTGTTTTGCTTCAATCGTTGAGCAAAATAGCAGAAAACTTCTCTTCCCATTCTGTTCTTTAAAGCCCGCTACGAGTGTGTGTTTATCGTCCAGGGCATAAAAACCCAGGAAACTGGCTTTTAAAGAAGAAATCTAGCAGTAGCTATAGATAAGGATCTTTCCAGATACAGTACCTGAATAGATATCATTAACGAAAGAAAGAACGACCTTGAATATCAAAGAAAAACGAGGAATTATCAAAAACTTGAATTCACTACTTTGCTCTCCTTGCTAAGAGGGTAGAACTGCCTCTGTGATGGAATCTAAACTCGCCTTCCAGTATATATTTTTTAGCTTCTTTTTTCGGGTTGCAAGTACTATCAGGACCTCTAAACTGTCTCACTGTTCGTATCATAATGGGCACGGAAAAAGTTCAATCAAGATTCTAAAAGATGTGGGAGTTTTATTTAAATATCGAGGGCTATATGTAATATTAAGATGATCGACGAAGCGCTGAGGGTTTTTAAAGACCTTGACTCAAAGGATTTCAGGATCCTGACTGGCATTGAAAATGGGATGAAGCATTTTGAATGGGTGCCAATGGAAGAACTGAATAAATACACCAGGATGCCCTTTGAGAAACTTGAATACAGGTTAAAAAAACTTGTAAAGGATAAGCTTGTGGTCAGGAACACCCAGCTTTACGAGGGTTTTCAGATTTACTTCGAGGGATACGATGCTCTTGCCCTCAATGCTTTTGTCAAGCGAAAGAGCATCAGTGCAATAGGAGATGAAATAGGGGTAGGAAAAGAGTCGGTTATATACGAAGCGATCCTGCCGCCTGAGCTTGCAATTGGTGAGCCTGTTCCGGTTGTAATCAAGTTTCACAGAGAAGGGAGGACCAGTTTCAAGCAAATAAAGCGAGTGCGTGAGCATCTGGGGGAAAGAGAACACTTTTCTTGGATCTATGCAGCCAGGCTTGCCGCCCAGCGGGAGTACAACATCATGACCACCCTGTATCCAGAGGTCTCAATCCCAAAGCCCTTTGACCATAACAGGCATGCAATAGTTATGGAGCTTGCAAAAGGCAGCCTTCTTGCAAAAACAAAACTTATTGACCCCGAATGGTATCTCGATGAGATTCTCAAACAGGTGAAAATTACCTATTCACTGGGAGTCATCCACGCCGATCTAAGTGAGTACAATATTTTTGCTTCCGAAGACGGCGTCCAGCTAATTGACTGGCCCCAGTATGTCACTCCTGAACATCCTCACGCTGACGAAATTCTTGAAAGGGACGTTTCAAACGTCCTGACTCATTTTTTCCGAAAATACGGAATTAAAAGGGAGCTTGATGAAACAATCCGCGAAATTAAGAGCCAGACAGGCAAAAGCTCAGAGGATATAGAAGAAGGCACAGAAAGCAGGGCTGACAAAGGTACTGTAAAAGAATGGGAGCTTGAAGAAGCCCTTGAAGAAGGCTTTGAAGAGGAAGCCCTGGAAAAAGGCTTTGAAGAGGATATTGAAGAGGATATTTTTCAGGAAGAAGACTTTGAGGCCGAGAAATTTGAGACCGAAAGTTACGAAGCTGAAGAATTTGAGGCCAAAGAAATCAAATCCGAAGAAACTGAAGCAGAAAATAGAAAAATACAGGATTTTAAAAAAGCTGCCTCGAAAAAAGAGACTTCAGATAAAGAGTAAATTTGCATCATACACGATCGAGTAAATCAGACAAAGGCCTGAATTTCAAGCCCGGTGAGAAAGTCTTGCTCTATCTGACCAGAGATACTTATCTGGTTAATCGATCTGAATGCATTTATGGGAATGCCTCCTCTTCATCCTGTTCTGAAAATATAAATAGAGAAGACAATATCAGTAGCGGCTCTGGAGGAAGAGACGGTGCCGAATAAGAACTTTGAATAAAAAATAGTAGACTGTCTGATCACAGAGAAAGGCGTGAATAAGGCATGGAAAAGCTGTGAGAAGGCTGTGAAAAGTTGTGCCAAAAGTTTCTCGTTTTTCGGCCCTGGGGATTTCAGAGTGGTAAAAAGCTGAAAATAGGAAGCTAAAAAAGAAAGCCGAAAAAAGTAGAAAGAAAAAAGCAAAATACTATAAAAATAACATTTCCCGGATAATATAAAACGGTGCCGAAAAAATGGACATTTCTCACTTTCTTGACAAGATAAAAGCCTCCAGCCGATATGAAAACCAGATTGTTCACAACGAGAAAATTCCTGCAAGGGAAGCTCAGTATGCTTCTCTTCCCCTTAAACCGCAGGTAAAAGCAGCCCTTTCAGGCATCGGTATCGAAGATCTGTATGTGCACCAGGCCGAGGCCATAGGAAAAATTCGGGAAGGAAAGGATATCGTACTCTGCACAACCACGGCAAGCGGAAAGTCCCTTACTTACATGATTCCTGTTTTTGAAACTATTCTCAATGAACCTGAAGCAACTGCCCTTTATATCTCCCCTTTAAATGCGCTTGTAAATGACCAGTTAAAGTCCTTTCTGGAATTTGAAGAGACACTGAAATCAGGCGCAGGCATAGCCCGTTATACAGGTGCCCTTTCAGAGGCTGAGAAAAGGAAGGTGAGAGAAGGGCAGACCAATGTGGTTTTAACAAACCCTGAAATGATTCACATGAGTTTTCTTGCCTGGCATCATCTCTGGAGACGCTTTTTCTCAAACCTAAAGTTCATAGTCGTTGACGAGAGCCATTACTATCGGGGAGTTATAGGAAGTAACATGGCAAACCTGCTAAGGCGGCTTTTACGCGTGGCTGAATACTACGGAGCCTCGCCACAGTTTATCTGCTGTTCTGCAACCATCGGAAATCCAGAAGACCATACGGAAACTCTTATCGGGCGAAAAGCTACCGTAGTTGAGAATAACGGTTCCTTTCAGGGCAGCCAGCAATTCGTTTTCTGGAATCCCCCGCTTTATCTGAACAATAAGGAAACTACGCTCCGGAGAAGCAGCTTTTCCGAGGCTT
Source organism: Methanosarcina sp. UBA5 (assembly GCF_002505485.1). GTDB lineage: Archaea > Halobacteriota > Methanosarcinia > Methanosarcinales > Methanosarcinaceae > Methanosarcina. Next base: position 5,110 of record NZ_DAVG01000050.1, read on the forward strand.
CCTCGCTTTTTTCAAAGGCTGTACAGGCAGGACTTCAGACTCTTGCTTTTACCCGGTCCAGGCAGGGAGTTGAGAGGATGTATAAAAGCTGCAGGGAGCTATTGAGGAGTAGAAATATCTTCCCTGCTATTTGCTCATATAGAAGTGGCTATTTTGACAGGGAAAGGGAAGAAATTGAAAAGAAAATGAATTCAGGGGAACTTCGAGGGGTTATTTCCACAAATGCGCTCGAACTCGGTATAGATATAGGAGGGCTTGATGCCTGTATTCTGGACGGCTATCCAGGAACAGTAATGAGTGCCAGGCAACAGGCAGGCAGGGCAGGCAGGAGTGGAAACGAAAGCCTTGTTATCCTTGTAGCAGGCACAAACGCTCTTGACCAGTATTATATGAGAAACCCTGCCGACTTTTTTACCAGAAACAGTGAAAATGCAGTGCTCAACCCCAAAAACCCGTATATCCTTGCAGGGCACCTGCTCTGTGCCGCAAAAGAGATTCCTCTGCAGGCGTCCGATGAGAAGTACTTCGGAAAAGGATATTCAAGAGTTGTGGAACTTCTGGAAACCGAAGGCCTGCTTGCAGGTAGCGACTTGAGGTATTCGACAGACCCGTTTCCGTACAAACACGTTTCACTTAGGGGAATCGATAATAATACTTACTCTCTTCTTGCTTCCGAAGGAGAAAAGCGCTTTCCTATAGAAAAAGACATTGAGGAAACCCTCGCCTTCAGGGAATGCCATCCAGGGGCGGTTTATATGCACAGAGGAGAATCCTATTACATAAACAGGATCGACCATGAAAAGAAGGAAATCCAGGCCGTAAAGACGCATGATACCTATTATACGAAACCTATGATTGACTCGTCTGTGCTTGTGCATGAGACTTATGCGGTAAAGCCGCTTTTGCATGCGTCGGAGGTCGAAGTCGGGCTTGGGGAAGTCGAAGTAACGGACAGGGTTATAGGGTACAGGAAAATCCAGACCCAGAGCAATGATGTAATGAGCGCCCATTCCCTTGAGATGCCTCCGGTCAGTCTTCAGACAATGGCTCTCTGGCTCAAACTTCCGGACAGGCTGCAGGAGCTGGTAGGAGAGCACAAACTGGATTTTGCAGGCGGGATCCATGCTATTGAGCACGCGATGATTTCAATGTACCCTCTTCACCTGCTTGTGGACAGGAGCGACGTAGGCGGAATTTCAACACCTTCCCACCCTGACCTCGGAGGCAAAAGCGGGATATTCATTTATGACGGGCACAGGGGAGGAGTAGGATACGCTGAAAAAGGCTATGACCTGATTGAACAGGTGCTTGATGGCACCTTAAAAGCAATTGAAAGCTGTCCATGTGAAAGCGGCTGCCCGAGTTGTATTCAGTCCCCAAAATGCGGAAACAATAACGAGCCACTGGATAAACATGCTGCAATTATGCTTCTTCACGAACTCCTTGGAAAAGCTCCTTATATTCCGCCGGAGAGAAAAGAAAAGCACCTCTCTGAAGTTATTAGAGCATCGAGACCATCTCCTGAAAAAAGGAACACAGAAGATGCTCTGAGCAGGGTCAGGCGCCAGCTCAGGCGGGAAACCATAAAACAGGAAACTTCATCAGCGCAGGAGAAAAAAGAAAAAACATTCATTTCTACGGACGAAAACGGAGGAATGATAGGAGTAATCTCTGCCCCTGCTCCCGAAAAGGCCGCCGCAAAAACATTTCACCAGAAGTTCAGAGGAAAAAAAGAACCTACAAAGGAGGAGCCTCTCAAAATCTGCATCAGAAACCTTGGGGTAGGCAATGATTATAACTTCTGGCTATGGATTGAGATTTCTGAAAATGAAGGAAACAAAGCTCTTAGCACAGATGACGGAAAAAAGATCGTGAAGAAACTGATTATCAGGAAAGTGAACTGAAAAAAGGGAATAGAACTGCCTATTAGGTAAATAAATAAAGAGAAAGGAAACAGCATTGGCTGTCGAAGTTACTATAATAAGGCGAGAGGATTTGTTTTGTCAAGTTCTATATCTCAATTACTCTTTATCCTTCAATTTCCGGCATTTTTTTCATTATTGATTAAAATGTTCATCCTTATTTGAATACAGTGATATGTTCAGGTATGATTTTAGTGCTGCTACCGTTTTCATTCGTCACTATAAGGTTTACATTATACTTTCCTGGTTCAGTAAATGTGTGAGTTGCATTCAAAGCATGTTTTGAATTAATACCGTCTCCAAAGTCCCAGATCCAGAAAGTTGGTTCACCGGTGCTATTGTCGGTAAACAATACTTTTAACGGAGCTGTCCCGGAAGTAGGTGATGCAAAAAAATCTGCAACAGGTGGTTTCTGTGTTCTGGACATAGATGCGAGAGGAAGGAAATCAAAATCGCTTCCATTGACATTATAGGGGGAGTCGCAAATCCAATCTCCATCTGAATCCGTGCAGGTATGGGAAAAGCCGGTTCCATTAGGGTTTGCCCAATAATTGCCGCCCAGGTATGGGCCTCCTACAATATTAATACCTTAAGCACGCGAATTGTTCCAGGTACATCCGCTATTATTTCCCAACATTATGTTTATTGTGTTATTAAAGTAATTATTACAGATTCGTTCACTACTTTTCTGGTCTGGAATAGAGATCCCACATTCTGCACTAGAGGTTATTATATTGTTTAATATTTCAACTCCATAAGAGGTATCTATACTAATTCCGACACTGCAACTCAATATCGTATTATTATAAACTCCAGTTCCACTTGACTGATCAATATCTATCCCGTGAAAACAGTCCATGATCGTATTATTTCTAATATATATACCACGATCATACGTATCGACTCCAGTGGAGCAATTAAAAATCGTATTGTCAGACACAATATCGCCTCCCCCACAACAGGCAAAACTTATTCCTATACCGTTTAAGATTTTATTTTTAGATATTAAATTGCTTGATGACCATGCTGACAGACTAATGTAACCTCTCTCAATAGTATTATCTGTCAAATTATTCCAACTACTTCCTTCACCCAAAGAAATAGAATCGTTGAAGAGAAAATTTCCTGAAATTGTATTATTATAAGCCTTAATTAGGCAAACCCCAACATGGTTTTCAAATAGAGTGTTGCCTGTAATTCTGCAGTTGCTAACATTTTCAAGGCAAATTCCGGCTAAATATTTAACATCATCTTCTCCGTAAGTCATATATTCTCCCTCAGTCCCTGTTATATTGAAACCAGTGAGAGTTACATTGTTGGCTTTTATAAGAAAAACACTTTTGTTTCCTTCTGGAGATTTTACCAGTGCCCCAAGGTTTTTTGACTCCGACCTGATAGTCAGCGAGGTAACATTAACAATTATATTTTCCATATAAGTCCCAGGCATGACAATAACTGTATCTCCTGAAGACGAATTGTTTACTGCTTCCTGAATCGATCGGAAATCTGCACCTGAACTGTTGGCATCTACTGTAATCTCCCTTGCGGATGCAGGGTTATAAGCCATAGTCATGAAAAGGATAGCAACTGCTAAGAAAATGGTTAATTTATTTACCCACACCTGCGTTTCCCCCTTTAAACCAGAAATACAACACTAACAAGACCTAAGGTCCTCAAGATACATAATTTGAGAACTAAAAGAACTTATTTTTGGCATTATATAATACTTTTTACCTTCTTAATAAAAATACAACAGGTTTTAGAGTTATATTCAATTTAAAAGACTATATAAATCCTTAAATTTTGTGTTTAATGCATTTCATTTCTTAAGTTCATTAATCTGGTATTTGGTTTAGACATACAGATATTAGAGTTAGATTTCAAGCGAAATGGAAGTTTTTTATACGGACAGTTTCATACTATCTATAATATAGGGTATATAGGGGAATGATTTCCTAAGGGAAGATTTGCTTGAGAAGATTTCCTCTTTAGTAGACGTTTTTATCTTTCATAGCTTGCATTTTCCAGTTTCCTTTGATTAGGCACATCTATACACATATAATAGAATTTAAAGTGTTTTTGAATGTTAGAATACGCTTGCAACAAAAAACATCGTGAAAAGCGGTTTAAAAATATTATTTGGTTATTATTTGGAATTCGGAAATTTACAGCGGTTTTGAACAAATATATCTTAAAGTAAATTTGTTCACAGATTTTAGATATTTATATTTGTGAAACTGGGAATTTTTGAAACCTGGAACTTTGGACTATTCAAATGCTCAAATAAATCATAAAGGGTGCTACGCATGGATAATAATATACTTTTGGAGAGAGGGGAAGAAAGTTCGAACTACGATGTAATAATCATAGGGGCAGGGCCTGCTGGAATGTTTGCAGCTTACGAGCTTGCGGAGTTGAAATCGTTAAAAATTCTTATTGTGGATATGGGCAGGGATATAGATGAACGCTTCTGCCCTATGAAAACCCAGACTTACTGCATGCACTGCACACCCTGCGATATTATGTGCGGGGTAGGGGGCTGCGGGACTTTTTCGGATGGAACCTTAAACCTGAGGCCTGATGTAGGGGGAGACCTCGCAGCTCTAACAGGTGACCAGACCGAAGCCTGGCAGCTCGTAGAAAAAGTGGATAGAGTTTTTTTGAAATTTGGGGCGCCTCAGGGAGCTCTACTGACCGAAGGGCCGGAAATTGAGGAGCTTAAACGCAGAGCTGCCTCGGTAGGAGCCCGGTTTATAGAGATAAAACAGCGGCATATAGGTTCAGATAATGCCCCTGCTGTCATAGGGCGCTTTAAACAGGATCTTGTTAACAAAGGAGTAAATTTCCTGCTTGAAACCGAGGTAAAAGATCTACTGATTGAGGAAGGGACCTGCAGAGGCATTATACTTTCTGACGGGCAAGAACTCAGGGCCAGTTACGTGCTTTTATCACCTGGAAGGCGGGGCTGCAACTGGGTTTCGGAGATGATTGAGAAACACGGAATCGAAGCCAGATATGGCGGGATTGACATAGGAGTAAGGGTAGAAGTCCCTGCAATCGTTATGGATCCTGTGACGAAAATCAACCGCGATCCAAAATTCCATATCCAGAGCCGCCGTTACGATGATTTTGTCCGGACTTTCTGCACAAACATGCGCGGGTTTGTCGTAAAGGAAGAATATGAGGGCTTTATCGCAACTAACGGTCACTCCCTGGCAAATGAAGAGTCCGAAAACACTAATTTCGCCTTTCTTGTCCGAGTCGAGCTTACCGAACCCATTGAAAATACCACAAAATACGCTCGTTCAATCGCAAAACTTGCAACCACGATAGGGGGAGGGAAGCCAGTCCTGCAACGCATGGGCGACCTGAGAAGGGGCCGACGCTCTACAAAAGAGCGCCTTGCAAAAAACCTTGTTGTAAATACTCTCAAAGATGTTACTCCAGGTGATATTTCAATGGCTCTGCCCCACAGGATAGTTATGGATATAATCGAAGGTCTTGAGACCTTAAACGAGATTATTCCAGGCGTCACCTCAGATTCAACCTTGTTATATGCCCCTGAAGTCAAATTTTATGCAATGCATCTTGAAGTTGACAGGCAAATGGAAACCAGTATCAAAAATCTCTTTGCAGCCGGAGACGGAGCAGGGCTTTCAAGGGATATAGTCAATGCCGCTGCTACCGGAATTATGGCAGCCGAAGGAATAATGAAAATGGTCAAAGGGGAGGAAGGAGCAAAGGCAGGAGCAAGAGAGCGACATGAGCAGGAGAGTAAACTAAAAACGAGTAAGAATGAAGAAAAAACTGGAATGAAAGAAAAAAGAGATGAAAAGATTGAAGTGAACAGAAAAAAGTGACGATAAGTAAAGAAAAAACGGAGAGAAAATTTTGTTTAAAGGAAGATTACGTTCCCACCTGAAAGCCCGGATTTACTGAAAGACATTAAAAGTTCTCGCTTCTTAGTCTTAAAAGAGGTTTGGATTAAAATTGAGATACAGTCCTGAATTTTAATCCCTTTGCTTGTATGCCGCAGATCTTTGTGGAGTAGATGTTGCTAGTGGAGTTTGTTTAGATAGATGGAAACGCAAGTTATACCATGAACCTATCTTATATAATATTTTTAACGTATAATGTTACTTTACTAGCATAATTGTTAGTGAAATATAGTAAACTTTAGTTCATTGCTTTAACGATTATATTACTGGTATAACGGAGTTCTATAAGCTAGACGAGCTTGGAAGTTATATCAATGTAAAAGTATCATTTAGAATTTATTTTTAAAATTATTTATGAGCCGTTTCCTATTTTTTAGGGCCCTTCCAAATTAGCGTTAAAACGTTTGAGCAGAAGTTAACAACCTAAAGATGGGATTGAAAAATCATAATATCATCAATGGTTCCCGGGGAAGTTTTCCATCCCCAGCAAGCTAGCGGGTATTCGAATGAAATAATTTCGTCAATTTACTATATCTTACAAATATGATCAGAAGTATGATCAGAAGTATGATCAGAAGTAAAAACATTAAAACCGTTAAATCTGGAGGAAATAAACAAAAAATTGATTTGACCACTTGAAAGTTTCAGTATTATTCTCAATTTATTTTTAACTGATTTTCAAGCGGTAATATATTGCTCATTAAATAGCGTATAATTTTCTTCGTCTAATTTTGCGTTGTGAAGGGTTTTTACTTTAGAAAGCTGGTCACATGATAAGTTTTTCACTTTGTTTAGCTTAGCTTCTTGAAGGTTTGCTTCTTGAAGGTTTGCTTCTTGAAGGTTAGCTTCTTGAAGGTTAGACTTTTGAAGATCAGCTACATAAAGATCAGCTGCCCGCAGGTCAGCCCCGTGAAGGTCAGCTCCATAAAGATTAGCTCCTTGGAAGTTAGCCCCTTGAAGATTAGCTCCTTGAAGGTTAGCTAAGTGGAGGTTGGATAACTGAAGATTTGCTCCTTGAAGGTTAGCTCCCTTAAGGTTAGCCTTTATAAGGTTAACTCCTTGCAGATTTGCTCCTTGCAGATTGGCCCCTTGAAGATTAGCTCCTATACCTCCTAAAAGGTAAGAATTTGAAAGGTCGGCTCCTTGAAGGTTAGCCTCTTGAAGGTTAGCCNNAGCCCCACGCAGGTCAGCTCTATAAAGGTTAGCCCCTTGAAGATCAGCCTGTGTAAGGTTAGCTTTTATGAGATAAGCTTCCTGAAGGTTAGCTCCTTGAAAAGTAGCCCATATAAGGTTAGTTTTTTCAAGATGAGCACCTAGAAGGTTAACTCCTCGATAGTTTTTTCTCTCGATAATATTCATATGTAATAATTGGTGTTCCATAAAAATAAATATTACTATTCTAGGAAGAAACCTTCCTTTCTCCGGGGTTCATTCATCCGAAATACGTATTTACAGGCTCACTGTGTTCCAAAAAATGCTGTGTTCCAAAAAAGAGGGAAGTCTTCAACATGGCTTTTGCTCGCGTTTATGTGCTCGCGCAGAAGGCTGACCCTATCAGCACCAAAAACGCTGGAAAAAATCGACATTCAAGTAAAAACCCTTCAGAAAAGCCAACAACTGTATTTTATGTTTCCTGAAAAGATATTATTTTATGTTTTATGGATCATTCAAATAGTAATATATTAGAGGTGTTTTGAATGTGTTGCTCTTTTCTTATAACGGTGAATCCCAATTCCGATAATGAAACCTATACATGCGACGTTTCCCCAAAAAAGGGTAAATTACCTGCCGGAGTGATATCGAAGTACTGCAAAGGCGACTACGAAAATTGTCAAAGATTTATTTACCGTTCACGTTTGATGGAGTAATAAAAAGGTTTCAGTCTCCTATAGCCCTCAACCTAACGGTTTTTCTGTTTTGTCTCTTTTCATTCCCGATCTACAAATTTATATAGAAAACTTGCCACAAAATATCCATTATTATCTATTTTAAGACCAATGTTCTTTTTTTAATACAAATAGTAATACTGATTTATCCCGATATTTTATAAATATTGACAATGAATAGTAATATTAATGTATCTTTCCATTATTATATCCTTTATGGGAGTTAATATGGGAAATAAAATAATATATATAGGGCTTGTTTTTATTTTTATTATAAGCTTTGCATCAATAGCAAATGCTGGCAAAGAGACTATGATCGTGGGTTCGAGGCTAACATTGAGTCCATCAATCTATGGCAACATTGTTACATGGGCTGATACTTTTGGTAACGGAGCTACCATGTATAACTTGACTACTGGAAACATAACCGGGTTAGGACATGCGGGAGATAGCCCATCTATCCAGGGAAATAAAGTTACATGGTGGGATGAAGAAAACGTAATTGTGTATAACGTTTCCACTGGCAAAGAGATTAAAATCGTTAACGCAAGCACACCAGCGATCTATGGTGATAATGTTGTGTATATAAAATCAAAATATGCTGACGGTCAGCCTGCCTTTAACCAAAATGCTGAGTATAACAGTTTGTATTTATACAATCTCAGCACCAATGAAGAAACTCAGCTAACTCCATATGAGCATGCAACCTACAGTGCTTCTATTTATGGGAATAAGATTGTATGGGGACGGGCAAATCAGGTAAATTCAAGCGAATGGAGTACAAACATTTCCATATACGACATATCCACAAAAAGAGTAAGTGACATCAGCAGAACTGGTAGGGCAGGTGGCGGTAAAATCTACGGAAACATTGTCGTGTGGGTAGAACACAAAAATGAATCAACGGATGTCTACATGCGAGATATCGCCAAGCATGAAACACGTCAAATCACTTTTGATGGCAATTCGACCATTCCAGATATATATGGTGATAGAATAATTTGGGAAAAACAATACTGGGTAGGAAATAACTTGTCAAATGACATTTATATGTACAATATCTCAACTAATGAGACAATTCGTATTACATCTGCAAGTTATCCTGCAATTTACGACGATAAAATAGTATACATTCGTTCAGGCAATGATACCAAAGACCAAGAAGATGATTATATATATTTGTATAATCTTTCAGCTTGAAATTCTAAGGCAAAAGCCTCTTTTCTTTTTAGGACGGCGTACAAAGTAGATGTTTTTCAGCTAAGTGGGAGATAAAAATATTTCTCATTTTTTAATTTTCGACAAAAATCTTGCGAATTGTAATTAAATTGGTGATGATGGCGCTTTATACGTTAGATACATCTCTTGTGATAATACAGAGAAACTGGCTTTGTAGAAATCCTATCTAAACCAATTTCAAGGATCTGAAATTAAATACGTAAAAAGAGATCTTGTCATTCAGTTCAAATAAACAGAGATTAGCTGTTTGAGGATTTCTACTTAAGGGCTTATCTGCTTGTCCAGGGTAGAATGTAAGGAGACGATTTCAATCAAATATAGAAACTGCGTGTGAGTTGTAAGAGATTAAATAGTCGATAAAGTCGCCTACCAATGCTCATAACAATATTAGACAATACTTCCACTCCGCTTTCTAAAGCGTTTTATTCTCTGAGGATATTGACAGTAATTGTGCATAGGAACAATGAAATCGCTGGCAGATATCAAATCCTGCCAGCTAATTTCTGGTTTTTCTTGTGTGTGGCTTAGGGTCTCTCTGAAGTACGCGTTTGCATGGCCCTTACTTCCTCCAATCCAATTGCCTGTCCACCTACCCCCCAGCTTCCGCTCTTTACTTCCTGGACTACTACCAATGTATAGCTACGGAGATCTTCTCCCATGAACGAGACTACAACGTCTGTCACGTCCTTGATAAGCTTCTTGATTTCTTCCTCGGAGAGTACACCTTCAATGAGTTTGATATCAACAAGTGGCGTTTCTTCTACCCCCATATGTACAGTTTAGACTTTTAACCACGTTTTTATTTAATTAGTCATATAATATTCCTTTCTATAAATACGCTATTTATAAAGAAAAATCGAAGAGTGTTTTTTCAAGGGTTATTAAGTCTTAAAAAACATATTAAATATGTGTTTGGTACTTTTTCAATAAACAAAGTTTGAATCTAAAATGGAATAAGCAAATAAATGCAACCTTAAAAAGGAAGTTTGGAGAAGTACTAAGGGCAAGAAAATTCTATAACCAGGTAAAAGAAATGAAATTAAACTGATAGTGTACAACATAAATAAAAAAGTTGTAGAAACAATTTGGATTAAATTAAGGATTTCTACAGAGACAATTTTTTGGTTTTTTCTGTTAAATAATGGCTTAACTCCCTGGTTTTTAAGAGTAAAACAGATCTCCAAGTTGTCTGTTTATCCCCATAACTCACAGCCTGGTTCATCATACTAGATAACTCATTAGTTACTTTCCTTCCTCCAAGAACTCTTAACTTCTTCCTGTAATCTTCGGTTATAATCCTTTGATTTCTCTTTTATTCGGTGAGGACTCATACCCTTAATTTATTTGTCTTTTCCTGCCGGACAAAGCGTATGGTCAGTAAACCAGAAACACCTCTCACATCCCACGCACATGTTTACAGGCTCGCTATTTATCACATGATTGGCAAAATCAGGGTCAGCTAACATGCCCCTGCCAACAGCAACAAGATCCACATAATCATTTTCAATTAAGAACCGCACCTGTTCTTCAGTGCGGATTTCATTGACTGCAATAACGGGAATTTTTACTTCTTTTTTGATCTTGCAACCGCTATAGGTTATAGGGCTGCAAATGAAACCGTCGGGAACCGGATTTGTTGGGGGCTGCATACCAAAAGAAATATGGAGTAAATCAATACCGGCTTTCTCAAAGGTTTTAGCTGCTTCTATGCTGTCCTTGCTTTCTGGCAGATACTCACCCATGCGCACGCCAACAATGAAACTTTTATGAGTGTTGTTCCGAATCTCCGGCAGAATTTGTGTTAAAACTCTTGCTCTGTTTAGAGCGTCGCCGCCGTACTGGTCTGTTCGACGGTTGTAAGAAGCATCAAGAAACTTGCATAACGTAAACCCATGGGCGAAGTGATACTCAACACCGTCAAAAACCATTTCACACGCACGAATGGCTGCCTGCTTCATATTCATCTGCATCGAACGAATTTCTTCGGCTGACAACTCGTTAATATTCAAATTGCCGCAATGAAGCTGCATCATTATTGTTGCACCATATTGATGGCAGTTGCTAGCAATTTGCTTTAAAGCTGCAATGTCACCCGCTGACCACATGCCTGTTGAATCTACAGCCCCAAAAATGCTGGTGGCCTGCACAATAATAAGGCCGGCACCGCCTTTTGCACGCTTTGTATAGTGTTCGATGTGCTGCTCGCCATAATAAGATCCATTATCCCCATGAAAAGAAAAAGTAACCATAGGAGGCATCACAATTCGGTTTTTAATGTGATTCCCACGGATCACTAATTCATCTGTTATCCTGGTCATTTTATTTTCCCGCTAACTTCTTTCTTCTAGGGTCAGTGAATTTTAATGAATTTCTTGATTTCTTCCTATATTGGTTTTTGCCGCAAAAATTTGGAGAACGAGAACCTGGATCACATTTTTGCAGAATTTCCTATTTGTATATTTAACAAAATATCTAATTATCTAACAAAATATCTAATAAACGACACTTAAAAATTAAAGAAAAACTCACAGTAAAGAGTCTGGAAATCTCAATGACGCTATTTGGGTATTTGCTTGAACTTGAAATCTATGTAAAGGGCGAATAGCTGGCAAAAGTATGGAAATCGATTATGGTTCAACTTTCAAGTTAGTTAATTTTATTTTTAAGTTAATTTGGCTCGGCAATTATTCTAATCACGTTCAACATTCCTGGTTCAAGAGGGTTTACCATAAAGCCCATGGCGCCTATTTTTAAAGACTCTGTTATTAGAACCTGCTGGCCAAGAGATGAAAACATTGCCATTTTTGCTTCTTGGTCTATAATAAGAAACTTGTTCAGCAAACTTTTCCAATTTATATCGTCTGGCACGTTATCCGGCGTCATTATATCCATTAACACGAGGTCCGGCTTTATTTCCATATATCTTTCAATGGCTTCATCCTCATCAGCCACTTCAGCAACCACTTCATGCCCGTGCTTAAAAAGCGTATCCCGGATCGCCATTCTCATAAATTCGGCGTTTTCTACAATCATAACTCGTGCCATTTACTAACCTTCTTTTTATTTTTATTAAGATAACTATGTTACTTCATGCTTTTCACTCATACTCATTTAGTTGAGTATTCCTCAGCTTGCCTGTAACTGGAAACTTACTTGTAAATTTAAAGAACTAAACGGCGTCGAACTTTATTAATTTTTTCGTTCAGAATTACTAAAGGGTATGTCTGATCTTCCAGTAATTGTGCCACAATTTCAAACTGCTGGTTTCAGGAAAAAGTATTTTTACTAATACAATCCTATTCAGAGTATTCACAATTGTGAATTGTACTCAAAAATTTAACATTAACAACCTGGCAAAAGAATACAATAGGAACGAGTGATCGGTATAGAACCAGGGTTGGTACAAATTCATGGAAAG